>NZ_QICZ01000002.1:0-533229 GCF_003201065.1 Pantoea sp. JKS000250
TTGAGGTAAATCCACTCACGCAGCAATCGAGAAAACCAGCCCGTCTGTTCCCGCTGTGCATGCCACTTGGCCAGAACGATGTTGTCGCGGGTAACCAGCTTTGCAGAGTCATACATGCCCTCATTGCCAAACCGTTCAATTTTATTACGCGCATCGTAGCTGTCGGCAAATACGGTTGCCGCAGTGAGCGTGGTGCTTAGCGTCGAGCCGATTAAATCAAGATTACATTTCTCATAGTTTTTAATAAAAATGAGCGACGTCGATGACAGCAACAACCAGCACAACAGTAATATCACCGCCGAATTGATGGTGCTTATTTTCCGCAGTTTATTGCGGATGGATGATTTATCGTGCTTGAGTTTATCGAATTTCATTTCATTCACTTCCCTCGCGGGAGAGTAAAAGCACATCCGGATTCACTCTGACACCGCTTCTGGCAAGTGAATCGAGATTAACGGAGAAGTGCGTATGGTCCGGTTGAAAAATCAGGCAAAAAGCGGCACCCACAGCGCATTCCGCATTGTTCTCTGCCAGGGTAAGCACCGCTCTTCCCTTCAGCTGCTCAATAATGTCCACCTGCTGCTGCGGTGTCTGATCGCCGAAATAAAGGGCATCGCAGCGATGCGACGCGAGATCACCTGCACCCGCAAGATAGACCACGGTGAATGTCGCTGCTGCAGCGGCGCTGTTTTCCGGCAAAGAGAGATGGCGTGCTGAAGTAAAAACACATAATTCAGGCGGCTTATTTAAATTTTGCCAGTGGGTAAAACTGATGATGCCGCTGACGATACGATTAGCCTTGTTATCCTTTATCCCGGCCAGCGCAACAGAGGGATGAAGACTCAGCAGAATAAGTAGCGTTAAGGCGATCTGGCAGATGCGGCGCACCAGTAGCAGCACATCGACGTCATGATGAAGGTGATATTTATCGGTCATACTGCGTTCCGGTAATACTACGCACGGCAGGAGAGCTGGATAAGCGCACAAATATTAACATAGCGCGGGTTACGCTTGCACACGGAATTTTCTTAGCTATAGATCATTCTGCTTATACTTTCAGACAGGCTTATTCACGGAATAGTCTTCGGCCGTAACGGCTTTTGACAGCGACGGCCGGCAGAGGATTAACGCATTTCACCGGCTATTTGTGGTGGATAATTACGTCTCTCTTCTGGTGCAGCAATCCGCTCAACTATTCGTTTTAAGGCACAGACTGGATAAAGACGTCAGAATAAACGTGATGCTGATAATCTATCGCGCCAGCGATATTCCGCAATTAATCTGTCCCCTTAACACCCTCAGACATACCCCATCATTTTCAGCAGCGACTGCACCTGATTCATCGCTTCGCTGCGATGTGACACGCCCAGTTTCTGATAGAGATTGCGGATATGAGTTTTGATGGTAGTAGACGCCACCGCCAGCTCACCGGCAATCTGATCGTTGCTGTAGCCCGAATAGATTAACCCCAGCACCTGCCATTCGCGCTGCGTCAGCGGGCTGGTGCGGATCAGTTCCGGCACGTCAGGATGGTTAAGCAACCGGCTGACAAAGCCTTCATCGAAATGGGCGAACTTGTGACGGTGATATTTGTTGATCTCCAGCAGGATGCGGCGGGCGCGGTGGCTGTCCAGCTCATTCAGGGTATTAAGCTGTATCAGCTGCCGCAGTTGCTGCGCCATCATCTCGCCTTCAATGACAAAGTGGCTGATAAAGCCGGTGCTGCGCGCCAGTTTCAGCGCCTCGATCAGCACGCGCTGCGCCTCCGCCTTGCGGTCGGTCTGCCAGTAGATCTGATTCAGCAGCAGCAGATTACGGTTTAAGTCGCTCATCAGGCGCAGGGCGCGGGCGTTCTCATTCAGCTCCTCCAGCACCACTTCCGCCTGACTGACATCGCCCAGCAGAATCTGCGCGCGGGCGATGTTACGCCACTGCCCCTGCAGAAAATGGTTGTTGGCGAAGGCGGGTTTGGGTGTCAGCCGCATCCAGTCTCGGGCGTTCTGGCTTTCGCCTGTCATCTGCCAGTAGATCACCCGCACTTTGTCGGCATTAGCAATCCAGTCGCTGTGCCAGTTACCGTTGTTCAGCAGGTTTTCCAGACGGTTAAGGTAGCTGCGGGCGTTATCCAGATTGCCGCGCGCCAGCGAGCACTGCACCAGCAATCCCAGACACTGGATCTGCTGCTGCGGCTGGAAACCGTTCAGCACCTTGATGCCTTCGCGCGCCGCCTGCTCTGCCTCTTCCAGTCGTCCCCAGGCCCAGAGCAGCTGGGCACGTATGCGCAGCAGAAACTCATGCAGCGGGAACTGTGCCAGATGCTGCTCTTCCACCAGCACAAAGGCGCGGCTCTGGATCTCATAAGCAGCCTGCAAAAAGCCCTGCGCAAACAGAATTTCGCTCTGCTGAATCAGGCTCCAGAGCGCGTAGTGCCACACTTCATCGCGACGCGCCATCTGTTCGGTCTGCCGCATCAGCTTAAGTGAATCGTCCAGTTCGCCTTTGCAGTGCATCACCTCACCGTGCACCGAGGTTGCCACAATGCGGCTGTAGTGACGGCTGGCTGGCAGGGTATCAAGCGCCACTTTCGCCAGCCGCTCCGCTTCATCGGTCTTGCCATCGTTGATCGCCACCTGAGCGCGCAACGCATTAAATTCACCGCGCAGTGCCGCGTCAATCTCGCAGTGGCTGGCCTGCTCAAAACGCGCCAGCAGGCTGTCGACTTCTGAAAAGCGATGCTGAGTCTGCATCAGCCACGCCTGCAATAGCACCAGCATCGGGTTGTCGAGCATCATCTCCCACGGCAGCGCTTTTAAAGAGTTCTCCAGCAGCGGCAGCTCGCTCTGATTAAACAGCGTCCAGGCGTGCTTCAGCAGCACGTCCCGCAGCATGGTAGCGTCGCCCGAGGCAAGCGCATGATGAATCGCCTCGCCGGGAAAGCCCTGCGCCATCCAGCTCTCGGCTGCCGCCCGATGCAGCGCAGGCAGCTCTGCCGCCAGTTCCCACTGACAGCGCTGACGCAGGAAGTTGCCAAACAGCGGATGGTAGCTGAACCAGCAGCCGGAGTCGTCCATGCGCTGCAGAAACAGTCCCTGGCGTTCGATCTCCTCCAGCCGCATCTGACCGTTCTCTTCGCGGGTCACGCAGGCGATCAGTTCATCATTCATTGAGCGCAGCAGCGCGGTTTTCAGCAAGAAATGGCGGGTCGGCAGATCGACGTTATCCAGCACCTCTTCAACCAGATAGTCGGCGAGATGGCTGGCATTGATGCCGGAGAGACGCCGGGCGGAATGCTGCGCCGAACTGGCTCCCTGGCGTGCCGATAGTACAATCAGCTGCAGCGCCGTCGCCCAGCCTGCGACATCATCACACAGGCGGCTGCTCTCTTCGCTTTCCAGCGGGGCCGCCAGACGACAGTCAAAAAACTGGCGCGCCTCCTGATGGGTGAACGCCAGCTGCTGGCTGCCCAGTTCGATCAGCTGCTCCCGCACCCGCAGATTAGCGATACCGAGCTGCGGCAGGTTACGAGACATCAGAATCAGGGTCAGATTTTCAGGCTGATGGCGCAGGAAAAAGCGCATCGCGTCATGGATAACCGGATTGGTGATCAGATGGTAGTCATCAACGATCAGCCACAGCGGCTGCTGCCACTCCACCAGCTCGATAAACAGCTGGGAAAACAGCGCGTTGAGATTCACATATTGCCGCTTCTGCGCCAGCAGCTCACTGCGGGGACAGCCGCCGTGTGTTGCCTGTTGCAGTGCCGCGATCAGGTAATCGGCGAAGCGCTCTGGCTGATTATCACCCTCGTCTAAAGAAACCCAGCCCAGATCGCTTTTCCCCGCCGCCCACTGTGACACCAGTGTGGTTTTACCGTAGCCCGCCGGACTGGTCACCAGCACCAGCCGATAGTTACCGGCAGCGGTGAGCTTTTGCAGCAATCTCTCGCGGATCACGGTGCCTTCAAGACGCACCGGGCGACTGAGTTTGGCGGGTATTAACATGGGCGCGCGTTTCTCCATTTGTCGAGCGCATCATTATTTTACGCTTCGTAATTATTCCTTACACAGGTTCAGCATTTCGTCAGATGAATGCAAGCAAACCCATTAATTAAACTTTACAAAAGCGGGCGCAATCACACTCCTGCGGCGATTTCGGATTAGCCTCATCCTCTCCACCCTCCCTATCCTCCTGCCCTAATTCTTTGCAGGAGGATGAGCAATGATTTCCACCCGGGCAGACTGTCGCCTCATTGACCCATTTTCTGTTTTTACAGGACATCAACCATGACACAGCCCGATTTCAACCCGACTCAGTTCAACGCGGCCCTGACCCGTCAGTGGCAGCGTTTTGGCCTGCGCGATGCGCAGGAGATGACCCACGCACAGTGGTGGCAGGCACTCAGCGGTGCGCTGGCCGATATGCTGGCCGCGCAGCCTGCTCCCCCGGTCCCGACAGACCTGCGCCATGTTAACTACCTGTCGATGGAGTTTCTGATTGGTCGCCTGACCGGCAACAACCTGCTGAACCTGGGCTGGTATGACGCGGTTAACGACGCGCTCTCGGCCTGGAACGTTTCACTGACCGACGTGCTGGAAAACGAAACGGATCCGGCGCTGGGCAATGGCGGCCTGGGTCGGCTGGCGGCCTGCTTCCTGGATTCCATGGCGAACGTGGGTCAGCCTGCGACGGGCTACGGTCTGAACTATCAGTACGGACTGTTCCGCCAGCGCTTTGAGCAGTGCGCACAGATTGAAGGCCCGGATGACTGGCAGCGCGATCGCTATCCGTGGTTTAACCACAACGCCGCGCTCAACGTGCGGGTCGGGCTGGGCGGTAAAGTGGTGACCATTGGCGGGCAGCCGCAGTGGCAGCCGGCGTTTGAACTGACTGGTGAAGCCTGGGATCTGCCGGTGGTCGGTTATGAGAATGGCATCAGTCAGCCACTGCGTTTGTGGCAGGCGAAACATGCGCAGCCGTTTAATCTGGGTCGCTTCAATGACGGTGACTTTCTGCGCGCGGAACAACAGGGCATTGATGCAGAAAAACTGACCAAAGTGCTCTACCCCAACGACAATCACCAGAACGGTAAAAAGCTGCGTCTGATGCAGCAATATTTCCAGTGCGCCTGCGCGCTGGCTGACATTCTGCGTCGCCATCATCTGGCCGGACGCAGCATTGAAACCCTGGCCGATTACGAAGTGATCCAGCTGAACGACACCCATCCGACGCTGGCGATTCCGGAGCTGATGCGGCTGCTGCTGGACGAGCATCAGCTGAGCTGGTCTCGCGCGTGGCAGATCACGCAGCACACCTTCGCCTACACCAACCACACCCTGATGCCGGAAGCGCTGGAGTGCTGGGATGTCCGGCTGGTGCGCAGCCTGCTGCCGCGCCATATGATGATTATCAACACCCTGAACGCGCAGCTGAAAACGGCTGTCACGGCGCGCTGGCCGGACAATGACGCAAAATGGGCAAAACTGGCGCTGGTGCATAACAACCAGCTGCGGATGGCCAATCTCTGCGTCACCAGCGGCTTTGCCGTTAACGGCGTGGCAGCGCTGCATTCGAAACTGGTGGTGCAGGATCTCTTCCCGGAGTATCACCAGCTGTGGCCGGAGAAATTCCATAACGTCACCAACGGCATTACGCCGCGCCGCTGGATTAATCAGTGCAACCCGGCACTGAGTGCGCTGATCACCCGAACGCTGAACAAGCCGTGGCTGAACGATCTTGATGCCCTGCAGGGACTGGAAGCCTTTGCGGATGACGCTGCCTTCCGCGCGGACTATCGCGCCATCAAGCAGCAGAACAAACAGGCGCTGGTCGGCTGGATCAAAAACCGCACCGGTATCGAAATCGACCCTACCGCGCTGTTTGATGTGCAGATTAAGCGCCTGCATGAATACAAACGTCAGCATCTCAGCCTGCTGCACATCATTGCGCTGTGGCAGACGCTGGTCAGCGATCCGCAGGCGAATCGCGCGCCGCGCGTGGTGCTGTTTGGTGCCAAAGCCGCGCCGGGCTATGCGCTGGCAAAAAATATCATCTACGTCATCAACAAAGTGGCTGAGGTGATCAATCAGGATCCGCGTATTGGCGACCGGCTGAAAGTGGTGTTTATTCCCGATTACAACGTCTCCGTTGCCGAGCGACTGATTCCCGCCGCCGATCTCTCTGAGCAGATCTCTACCGCCGGAAAAGAAGCCTCCGGCACCGGTAATATGAAGCTGGCGCTTAACGGTGCGCTGACCATCGGCACACTGGATGGCGCGAACGTTGAGATCGCTGAGCAGGTCGGCAGCGAGAACATCTTTATCTTCGGGCATACCGTGGAACAGGTGAAGGCGTTAAAAGCCGATGGCTATGCCCCGGCGCAGTGGCGCAAAAAAGATCCACAGCTCAATCAGGTGTTACAGGCGCTGGAAGATGGCACCTTCAGCCAGGGCGACCTGCACGCGTTTGACGCGATGCTGCACAGTCTTGGCCCGGAAGGCGGCGATCCTTATCTGGTGCTGGCTGACTTCCAGCCCTACCTGGACGCACAGGCGCAGGTTGAACTGCTGTGGAACGATCAGGAGGCCTGGACGCGTGCCACCATCCTCAATACCGCGCGCTGTGGCATGTTCAGCTCCGATCGCGCGATCCGCGATTACCAGCAGCGCATCTGGCAAGCGAAACGCTAAGGAACGCCATGAAAGTTTTGGATGAATTTTCCCTGGCAGGCATCGCTGCTGAGTATATCAATGCACACGGCAAGCCACAGGCGATTCCGACCCTGACCCGCCAGCGGTTGCTGGCGGTGATGCAGCCTTCCCATCCGCTAAGCGCGCCGCTGCCACCGGCGGTAATTTTTCGCAGCGGCGAGTCGCTCAGCCTCTCGCCGCAGCTGAGCGACGATACCCACTGGCATCTCATCAGCGAGGCGGGTGAGATCAGCTCCGGTCGCTGCCAGCCCGCCCAGCCGCTGCATCTGCCGCCGCTGCCCGAAGGCTATCACCAACTGACGCTGCAACAGGACGCGCAGCAGTGGTCATGCCGGGTGATTATTGCCCCCGCCCGCTGTTATGAACCCCCTCAACTGCTGGCGGGTGAATCCTTGTGGGGAGCCTGCGTGCAGCTCTATACCCTGCGCTCGGCCGAAAACTGGGGCATTGGCGACTTTGGCGATCTGCGCCGGATGCTGCCAAAGGTGTCCGCACGCGGCGGCGCGTTTATCGGCCTTAATCCTGTTCATGCGCTGTTTCCCTCCAGCCCGGAGAGCGCCAGTCCTTACAGCCCGTCGTCCCGGCGCTGGCTCAATGTGCTTTACATCGATGTGAATGCGGTGATCGATTTCCGGCAGAGCGCCGCCGCGCAGGCCTGGTGGCAGTTGCCGCAGACGCAGCAGACGCTGGCGCAGGCTCGCGCAGCCGAATGGGTCGATTATGCGGCAGTGACGCGGCTGAAAATTCAGGCGCTGAGCCTCGCGTGGCCGCAGTTTACCCAGCGTGACGCCATCGATCCTGAGGTGCAGGCGTTTAATGCGTTTATCAGGGAAGGCGGCGAGAGCCTGCTGCATCAGGCGCTGTTTGATGCGCTGCATGCGGATCAGATGGCGCAGGACAGCGGGCGCTGGGGCTGGCCGATCTGGCCGGAGGCGTTAAAGCATCCCGGCAGCCCGGCGGTGCAGGCGTTTTTAAATCAGCATCAGGATCAGGTGCGTTTCTGGCTCTGGCTGCAGTGGCTGGCCGCACAGCAGTTTGAAAGCTGCTGGAATTGTTGCCAGCAGCAGCAGATGCCGATCGGACTCTACCGAGATCTGGCGGTGGGCGTCGCCCAGGGTGGCGCAGAGACGTGGAGCGAGCGCGATCTCTACTGCATGGAGGCCAGCATAGGTGCACCGCCGGATATTCTCGGCCCGCGCGGTCAGGACTGGGGATTGCCGCCCATGGATCCGCAGATGATGCGTCAGCGCGCGTGGGAGCCGTGGATCAGCCTGCTGCGCGCCAGCATGCGTCACTGCGGTGCGCTGCGTATCGATCATGTGATGGCGCTGATGCGGCTGTGGTGGATCCCGGCGGGAGAAAGTGCCGACCACGGCGCTTATGTGCACTATCCAATCGACGATTTGCTGGCGATTCTGGCGCTGGAAAGCCAGCGTCATCGCTGCATGGTGATTGGCGAAGACCTTGGCACCGTGCCGGAGGCGATTGTCGATAAGCTGCGGGATGGCGGTGTTTACTCCTATAAAGTGCTCTGGTTCGAACAGACCTCCGATACCGGTTTTCGTCCGCCCGCCAGCTGGCCACGCCAGGCGATGGCTGTCGCCACCACGCACGATCTCCCAACGCTGCGCGGCTGGTGGCAAAGTGACGATCTGACGACCGGCGCGCAACTCGGTCTTTATCCCGACAAAGTGGTGCTGGCCGGGCTGTATCAGGATCGACTCCGGGCGAAACAGGCGCTGTTGAACAGTCTGCATCGGGTCGGTGCGCTGCCGAAACGTGCCGGACGCGATGCACGCCGCACCGGGATGAGTAAAGCACTGAACCGGGCGATGCAGCGCTATCTGGCGGACAGCCACAGCGCCCTGCTGGGTCTGCAACCGGAGGACTGGCTGGATATGGCCGCGCCGGTCAACATTCCCGGCACCAGCGACGAATACCCGAACTGGCGACGCAAGCTGAGCGTGACTGTTGAGGCACTGTTCAGCGATGCGGAAACTGACGTGTTGTTAAGGGATTTAACGACTCGCCGCAGGCGGCGGCTGCGGGGTTAAGGCTGGAGTTAAGATTAAAAGAGCAAACCCCGAAATTTTCGGGGTTAGTTCATTTGATAGCAAATCCTGTCGTCATCATTTACGGACGAAAACCTGCTCCCGGATTATTACGTTTAGGCGGAGAAAATTTCAAACATGCAGGGCTGACAACAAAAATGACTCTTACGGAGACAAAAACGATAATCGCCGCAATACAGCAGCAATGACCTTAGTCGTAGCATCACCAGTAGCGGCAGATACCGTTAATTCTTCGAGTTCATTATCTTCATCACGTATAGCTATGCCGTTACGATTCAAAAAAACCATCGTGACGAAAAATGCAGTTCGCTTATTACCATCATTAAAAATGCGTCCCCGGGATATAGCGATGAGGTAGATGGCGGCTAATACAAAGATATCTTCCACACCTTCATAATAGAGCTGGTTCTGTACCCTATAAATGATAGCTTCTGCTCTCTGGGGTTCTGGCATACCCTTGATACCTGGCAGAACAGCCAGCAGACGATCATGAAAAGCTATCACCTCCTGAGCACTAACCCATTTCATCGGTCAGCCAGTGCCTTCACCGTACGTGAATGTCGCCCCATAATGTCGGCAAATTCGGCATCCAGTTTTGCTTCCTGCCAGGCATTAAAATCGTCGCGACTGATAAGTACAGCAGAAGAACCATCGCGCCGGGTTATTTCTACAGGCTCACCGGCCGTAGCTGTGTCCATGACTTCAGCAATGTTTTGTCGGGCCTCAGTGGTGGTGTAACTACGCATATAGCCTCCTGAAATCAGATAATGAAATGTACATCAGTAACGTACAACTCGCAACTTCAGAGCATTATGTTTGCTCACCCGTTTTTATACAGATTGCTCAGCCAGACAACACCAGGGCAAGGGTGCGTATCGCAACAAAAAAAGGTGCGCCAGAGCGCACCAGATGGGACAACATCAATAGCGTCGGGGCAGCATCACCCCTTGCCTTTAACACTACTGATAAAGGTTTGCCGTGCAGAGGTGGAACCCAGCCGCTCGGCTTCATCCAGCAGTTTCAGCGCCTTGTCGATGTTGCCGCTGTTCACTGCCTGGGTGATCTTCTGATTAAAGTAATGCTCGGTGTCGCTCATGATGGGTTCAGCACGGGCTTTTGGCTCGGGCGCGGCGGCCGGAGCAGGCGCTGCGCTGTAGGCCGTTGCCGCCGGTGCACTGTTACCCACTGTGACCGGGCCTGGCCCGGATGAGCCAAACAGTGGCCCGACCAGAATCGAGGAGCCGGAACTGGTCTGCATTTTCAGCTTAATGGTGCCTTCGCGGCTGTGGCTGGCAACGGGATCGGGGATATCCGGTACGGCATGACCGGTGCCCTGGGCATAGGCTTTGGCCGGATCGAGCAGTGTGGTGGTCTGTGTCAGATCGCTGTCGGTGGTGAACACCAGCAGGTAAATCTTCTGCTGGCCCAGCGCCGGCGTGAGTTTCATCACGCCTTCCAGCCGATCCGCCGTCATCACACCCGGCTTTTGGTAGGTAAAGTAGCGGCTGGGAAACCAGGCCGCCGGACGCAGATTTTCATCCAGCACCAGCACGTTAGGCGCAAAAACCTGACCGTTCTCCACAAGGCTGCTCAGCGTCAGCGTCAGTTCGCCAATCGTGGCGGGCAGACTGTAGGCCGCGACCGGCCCGGCAATGTGTGGCGCGTTCAGCGTCTGGCCGCTATTAGCCAGTTTAGTGGTCTGGGTCTGAGAGGCCGCCAGAGGCTGCCAGCTCAGGCGTTGTAACGTTTCAGGAGCCACGACGGGTGCAGCGGAGAGATCCTGCGGCACCAGATTAACATCGGCCAGGGCAGGCAGAGCGTGCCCTGTCAGCAGCGCCGCACTCAGGCAGAGTGCAGCCAGTTTTTTCATTTTCATTATGCGTACCTTATTGCAGGTCGCGGTGTGAACCAGGCAATGGCACACCACGACCAAAGAGATCCCTCAGGCGCGAGGCCGCGCCTGTCAGAAAAGGTTTACCACCAGATTTCCATCTGCGCGCCGAAGGTGACTTCGTCGTTGTTGCCACGGCTGTTAGTCAGGATGCCGTTGCCGGTGGAGTCAGCAGAGGCGAAGGTAGTGAGATCGCCGGCTTTGTCTTTGCTATAGCCCCACTTCTCATCCCATTTGGCGTAGGTTGCGAACAGACGCAGCGCCGGTCGTGACCAGATGCTGTCACCCGCCTGCCACTGCTGCGCCAGCGTCACTTTGTACTGTCCATTACGCTCGCCGGCCTGCTGCGATTTCACGTTGTCGTAGCCCAGCTCCAGCAACGTACTCATAATCGGCGTCCATTTGTACATCGGGCGCACACCGACGGTGTACCACTCGGTGCCGCGGTTATTGTCCAGATCGATGTTCTGATACATGGCGACGTACATCAGGTCCCAGCGTTCCGCCAGCGAGATTGCGCCGTGATCGAGAATACGATACATGTCACCGTTGTTATTAAGGCTGGTGCCCTGCGGCACGCCTTTGCCCTGCGAGGTCAGCGCGTCGGTTGCGTATTGCAGCACAAACTTGTTGTAGCCTTTCAGCATGCTCTGGGTATGTTCAGCCGTGAACATCCAGCCATCTTTCGACGCACCATCTTCAAGACGGTAGTCATCACGGGCATTGGCACGGCCGTAATCGACACCCAGTTCCAGCACGCCATCCGTGTTAGTTTCCAGACCGGCCAGACGCACATCAAACACGTCGTTGGCGGTGCTGGTGGCGAAGTCACGGATACGATCGCTGGAGAAGGTGTAAGAGCCGCCGGCTTCAGACGAACGGGTTGCCGCGAAAGAGAGCTTACCAAAGCCGAGATCAACATCTTCCAGACCCGCGCCCGGACCGGAGATATCCCAGTAGTAGAAGTCGATCATATGAACGTCGTGACGCTGATAGAAGCGCTTACCGGCCCAGATGGTGGAACCTGGCAGTGCGTCGATCAGGTTTTTACCTTTGACGTTGGCTTCGCGGAAGGCGGGTGAGGTCGCTTCCCAGTCATTCTGCTGTGCCACGGAGTAAGCCACGTTGGTGTCGAAATAGAAGCTTTTGTCGCCCTCTTTCCACACTTCCTGGCCTAATTTCAGTTCGGCGTAGGTTTCACATTCGTTACCCAGACGGTACTTACTTTGAGCGCCGGTCGTCTGGAAACATTGCTGCTCGCCACCGCTGCCGGTCCAGCCAATGCCGGAACGGGCGTAACCGGTAAAATCAACCGCCATCGTCGGGGCGGAGAGGGTTCCCACCGCGACGGCAACGGCAATGGGAAGTTTGCGCAGAGTTAACATTTTCTATCTCCTGAGGTCATTGCTTTTATTGTTTTTGGCAGGGCTATACACCCGGCTCCTGATACAGCCTGCGGCACGCGCTCCCGTCCTCGCGGAACAGGTGACAACGCTCGGGCGGCAGGCCAATACCGAGGATGGCGCCCTCTTTTACCAGCACGACGTCCTCCTGGCGGTAGACCAGGTTCTGACGGATAGCGGGAATCTCGATGTGAATCTGTGTTTCATGCCCCAGCTGTTCCACTACCTGCACTTCCCCTTCCAGGGTAACGTCGGCGATATCGCTGGAGAGCAGATGTTCCGGGCGAATACCCAGTGACATATTGCTGCCAACCTGGACCCCGGCACTGTCCACCGGCAGCCAGACCAGCTGCTGATTCGGCAGCCGCACCTGCACCTGATCGATGGCGGTGGCGGTCACTTTGACCGGCAGGAAATTCATTTTGGGTGAGCCGATAAACCCGGCGACAAAGCGGTTGGCGGGATAGTGATACAACTCAAGCGGCCTGCCGATCTGCGCAATGCGCCCGGCATCCAGCACCACAATCTTGTCAGCCAGCGTCATCGCTTCGATCTGATCGTGGGTGACGTAAATCATGGTGCGCTTAAGGCGCTTATGCAGACGGGAGATCTCAATGCGCATCTGAACGCGCAGCGCGGCGTCGAGATTCGACAGCGGTTCATCGAGCAGAAAGACGCGCGGCTCCGCCACCAGCGTGCGACCAATCGCCACGCGCTGACGCTGGCCGCCAGAGAGGGCTTTGGGACGGCGATCGAGCAGGTGCGCCAGTTGCAGAATCTCAGCGACCTGATTGACGCGCTGATGGATCTCCGCTTTTTTCACCCCGGCCAGCTTCAGGCCGAAAGACATATTCTCCGCCACCGACAGATGGGGATAGAGCGCATAAGACTGAAACACCATGCCGATGCCACGTTCAGCAGGCGGCACCTCATTCATGCGCCGGTCGCCGATTAACAGTTCGCCGCTGGTGATGGTTTCCAGTCCGGCAATCATGCGCAGCAGCGTCGATTTGCCACAGCCCGACGGGCCAACGAAAACAACAAATTCCCCTTCACGAATAGTGAGATCGATATCTTTCGACACCACCGTATCGCCCCAGGCTTTTGTGACATTGCGTAGCACAACGCTCGCCATGATCCCTTCCCTCTTAGCTGCACATTCGTGTCTGCCGGGCGGCAGACGGGTTCCGGGGCTCACTATGCGAGAGGAAACAGGGAGTCACATCCTCCGCCGCCACGCAATCTGCTGGGGGAGGAGGCGGGAGGAGGAGAAACGCGGGCTGACGCGGAAGGCCGCGCGGTGCCGCGCTTTTTTGTGATCGCTGACGCAGACCTGCAGGATTTTTTACCGCTTCAGCTCGCGCTTAAGGCGCTTTTTGCCAGTGCGATCACAGCGATTACGCCAGGGGCGTAGAGCGCGGGAGGATGAGATGCCGGTGTGGATACGCACAATGATGCCGACAGAGCATTCACCACTTCCGCTAACAGGATGGATTTATGACGATGAAAACCGGAGCACGAATTCTGGCCCTTTCTGCCCTCTCTGCCGTGCTCTTTTCAGCAGGCGCGATGGCAAAAATCGAGGAAGGTAAACTGGTCATCTGGATCAACGGTGACAAGGGGTATAACGGCCTTGCCGAAGTGGGTAAGAAGTTTGAGCAGGAGACAGGTATCAAAGTCACGGTCGAACATCCTGACAAAATGGAAGAGAAGTATCCGCAGGTCGCAGCGACCGGCGATGGCCCGGACATTATCTTCTGGGCGCATGACCGTTTTGGCGGCTATGCGCAGTCGGGCCTGCTGGCAGAAGTGACGCCAGATGCCAGCTTCCGCGAGAAGATCTTCCCGTTTACCTGGGATGCGGTGCGCTTTGACGGCAAGCTGATCGGCTATCCGATTTCCGTTGAGTCGCTGTCACTCATCTACAACAAAAAGCTGCTGCCGACTCCGCCAAAAACCTGGGAAGAGATGGCCGCGCTCGACAAGCAACTGCGCGCCAAAGGCAAAAGCGCCATCATGTTTAACCTGCAGGAGCCCTACTTCACCTGGCCGCTGCTGGCTGCGGGCGGGGCTTATGCCTTTAAGCTGACCGACGGACACTATGACGTGAAGGATGTCGGCGTCGATAACGCCGGGGCGAAAGCGGGCATGCAATTCCTGGTCGATCAGGTTAAAGCCAAAACGCTGAATGCGGACACCGATTACTCCATTGCCGAAGCCGCCTTCAACAAGGGCGAGACCGCCATGACCATTAATGGTCCGTGGGCATGGGGCAATCTGGATAAGAGCGGCATCGACTATGGCGTTACAGAACTGCCGACGCTGAACGGGAAACCGTCTAAAGCCTTTGTCGGCGTACTGAGCGCCGGGATCAACGCCGCCAGTCCGAACAAAGAACTGGCGAAAGAGTTTCTGGAGAACTATCTGCTGACCGATTCCGGGCTGGAAACGGTCAACAAAGACAAGCCGCTGGGTGCCGTGGCGCTGAAATCTTACCAGCAGACGCTGGAGAAAGATCCGCGTATCGCCGCCACCATGAGCAACGCGAAACAGGGCGACATCATGCCAAACATCCCGCAGATGGCGGCCTTCTGGTACGCGATGCGCACCGCGACCCTGAACGCGCTGGGCGGACGTCAGAGCGTTGACGCCGCACTGAAAGATGCCCAGGCCCGTCTGAAGAAGTAATTCTCCCTTTTGCAGCCGGGGCAACCCGGCTTGAGTGATCGTTAAGGAAAACCGCATCATGTCAGGAAAACCGAAAACGCGCAGTCTGCTGCTGAAAAGCGTTCTCATCGGGCTCTGCTGTCTGCTGGTCGGCTATCTGCTGGTGCTGATGTACGCGCAGGGAGAATATCTGTTTGCGCTGCTGACGCTGATCCTCAGCGCGACCGGACTGTGGATTTTTGCCAACCGTCGCGCCTATGCGTGGCGCTATGTCTATCCTGGCGTCGCAGGCATGGCGCTGTTTGTGCTATTCCCCCTCGCCTGCACTATCGCCATCGCCTTTACCAACTACAGCAGCAGTAACCAGCTTACCTTT
The DNA here is from genome assembly GCF_003201065.1 of Pantoea sp. JKS000250. NCBI lineage: Bacteria > Pseudomonadati > Pseudomonadota > Gammaproteobacteria > Enterobacterales > Erwiniaceae > Pantoea > Pantoea sp. JKS000250. Next base: position 15,117 of record NZ_QICZ01000002.1, read on the forward strand.
GAGCGGGCGCAGCAGGTGCTGCTGGGCCGCACCTTCCAGTCGGGTGAGGCGGTGAATTTTTCACTCTTCCCGGCGGGCGATCGCTGGCAGCTGGTGCTGAACGATGGCAAAGACAATTTTGTCTCTCCGCCATTTGCATTTGGCGCAGATCAGACGCTGAAAATGACGCCTGCCACGCCACCTGCAGGCGAACGGGCGACGTTCCGAGCGATCACCACCCACCGTCAGGCGCTGAGCCAGCTCCGCGCCGAGCTGCCGGATGGTCGTCAGCTGCGGATGAGTTCGTTGCGCCAGTTCTCCGGTACCCAGCCGCTCTATCGGGCTGGCGCGCAGGATGAGCTGATTAACCAGCAGAGCGGCACGCGTTACCGCGCTAATCCGCAGACCGGTTTTTATCAGGCGGTGAACGCAGACAATAACTGGGACAACGAAACGCTGAGTCCTGGTTTTACCGTGAATACCGGCTGGAAAAACTTCGTGCGGGTCTTTACCGACGAAGGGATTCAGAAGCCGTTCCTGGCGATATTTGGCTGGACGCTGCTCTTCTCGTTGATCACCGTGGTGCTGACCGTCGCCGTGGGCATGGTGCTGGCCTGTCTGGTGCAGTGGGAAGCGCTGCGCGGCAAAGCGGTCTATCGGGTGATGCTGATTCTGCCCTATGCCGTGCCGGCCTTTATCTCGATCCTGATTTTCAAGGGGCTGTTTAACCAGAGCTTTGGTGAGATCAACGTGATGCTGAGCGCGCTGTTTGGCGTGAAGCCCGCCTGGTTCAGCGATCCGACGCTGGCGCGCACCATGCTGATTATCGTCAACACCTGGCTCGGCTATCCCTACATGATGATCCTCTGCATGGGGCTGCTGAAAGCCATTCCCGACGACCTTTATGAAGCCTCGGCGATGGACGGTGCCGGACCGCTACAGAACTTCTTCCTGATTACGCTGCCGCTGCTGTTGAAGCCACTGATGCCGCTGATGATTGCCAGCTTTGCCTTTAACTTTAATAACTTTGTGCTGGTGCAACTGCTGACCAACGGCGGGCCGGATCGCCTGGGCACTACCACGCCAGCCGGTTATACCGACCTGCTGGTGAACTATACCTGGCGTATCGCCTTTGAAGGCGGTGGCGGGCAGGACTTTGGTCTGGCGGCCGCCATTGCCACGCTGATCTTCCTGCTGGTGGGTGCGCTGGCGGTGATTAACCTGAAAGCCTCGCGGATGAAATTCGATTAATAGCCTGATGGACCAGGCGCTAAGGAGTTGTTATGGCTATGGTACAACCCAAATCGCAACGGCTGCGTCTGCTGACCACGCATCTGCTGCTGCTGTTATTTATTGCCGCGATTCTGTTTCCGCTGCTGATGGTGATCGCGATTTCCCTGCGAGCCGGTAACTTTGCCACCGGCAGCCTGATCCCGGAGCAGATTTCCTGGGAGCACTGGCGGCTGGCGCTGGGCTTTAGCGTTGAACATGCCGACGGACGCGTGACGCCGCCACCCTTCCCGGTGCTGCTGTGGTTATGGAACTCGATCAAGATTGCGGCAATCAGCGCGCTGGGCATCGTGGCGCTCTCCACCACCTGCGCCTATGCGTTTACCCGTATGCGCTTTACCGGTCGCGCCAGCCTGCTGAAAGGGATGCTGATTTTCCAGATGTTCCCAGCGGTGCTTTCGCTGGTAGCGCTCTATGCGCTGTTTGATCGTCTCGGCCAGTATCTGCCCTTTATCGGGCTGAATACCCACGGAGGGGTAATCTTCGCCTATCTGGGCGGCATTGCGCTGCATGTCTGGACGATTAAGGGCTATTTCGAAACCATCGATGGGTCACTGGAAGAGGCCGCCGCGCTGGATGGCGCAACGCCGTGGCAGGCGTTCCGGCTGGTGCTGCTGCCGCTGTCGGTGCCGATTCTGGCGGTGGTATTTATTCTGGCGTTTATCGCCGCGGTAACTGAAGTGCCGGTCGCCTCGCTGCTGCTGCGCGACGTCAACAGCTATACCCTGGCGGTGGGGATGCAGCAGTACCTCAATCCGCAGAACTACCTGTGGGGGGATTTTGCCGCGGCGGCGGTGCTGTCCGCGATTCCGATCACCCTGGTTTTCCTGCTGGCGCAGCGCTGGCTGGTAAGCGGATTAACCGCGGGCGGGGTGAAGGGCTAAACGATCATCATTGTACGTTGCCACTGCTTACACAACGCCTGTTGTGGTTGAATGATTCGGCGGCCTGCGGGCCGCCTTTTTTCTAATCCACTTCTGACGCCAGACTGTCTGCCACCAGCGCCATCACCATAGCCGCTATCGCCTGCTGACCTTCCGGCTTGCTGATATCGCCGCGTGCCACTGCGCCTGCGATGGCATCCGCGCCCCCCAGCAGCCCCCACATGCCGGCTTCCGCAATACCGCTACTGCCAGCAAAAGGCGCAAGCCAGCACTGACAGCGGGCAATAAAGTCGAGCTGATAATGGCGTTTGACGGCGGCCAGTTCCGGTGAGGTACTGAGCGCGGAGAGCAGTTCGGGGATTTCGCGCCCCTCCGTCATCACACAATCGACATAACAGGCCGCGAGCACGTCCGCTTTTTGTTGCAGCCTGACTGGCGCGGCATCCATCGCCGCATTCATCCGCTCGCTCTGGCGGCGATCAAAATCGTCATACAACGCCGCCAGCAGCCCATGACGGGTGGTGAAATGGTCATACACCACCGGTTTACTGACACCCGCGGCGTCGCCGACCCGCGCCAGCGTCAGCGCCTCGCTGCCTTCCGTCTGCATTATCTGCCACGCGACGTCTGACAACTGCCTGCGTCGGGCCTCACGTGACAGACGCTTACGGGGTGTTTTTTCTACGGTCATGTTTTTCCTGATGGGCGAACAGACGCTGGCCCAGAGCCTGCGCCAGCTGATAGTGCGACTCAGGATAACCTTCATCGCCGATCAGTAACAGCTCACTGGTCACCACCGGCGCACCGCAATAGTCAAAGATGCCGTTTTCAATCTGATTACGCATGCTGGTGAAATAGCCGCGCCGCAGAAAGGTTCGGGTGTCCGCCGCGCCAATCGCCAGCAGATGCACAGGCAGATGGCCAAGGCGTTTAATTACCCGACCATCCTGTTCGCTGAAGGCCCAGTCCTGGATAAACACCCGGTCGATCCAGCCTTTTAGCTGTGCCGGGAATGACCACCAGTAAATCGGATAGACCAGTACCAGCGCATCGGCGCGGTCCAGTCGCTGCTGTTCCGCCAGCACTTCGGGCGATGCCATAGCCTGACCGTTGAAACGTCGATGATCATCGAGCGTGAAGCGCGGATCAAACCCTTCTGCCGCCAGATCGGCCTTTTCAACCGTGTGGTGCCCTGTCGAGATTATGCCCTGCGCCAGCTGGTCTGCCACGTGGTGGGAATGCGCATCCTGGTCAGGATGGGAAGTCACTATGAGTGCATGCATCGTTGTCACCTTACCTGATTAACCTGATTAGCCAATAAGCTACTAAAAGTAAGTTACTATTGGTAGGTTAGCAAGCAGCAACGTCTGTTCTTCTGACCAACCGCATTTACGGTTTAAACGCAGCCGTCGCCAGCAGAGCCTGCTCCAGTTGATGAGGGTCGAACCTAAAGGGAAGATGCGCCAGGCTGGCGGCCGGAAAGTGGATTTGCTGCGCGATTTGACGCACGGTGTCGGCGTCGATAGCCGCGGGCAGCGTCAGGGGCGAGTGGAAAAGGCGCAGCAGCGACAGCAGTTCCGGCTCGATCTGTTTGCCCTGCTGTTCAATCCATGACTGGATAAGCAGGCTGAAACCGACCTTTTCGCCGTGCAGCCAGTGATGCAGTTCCGGCTGGTGCGTCAGACGATCATGGATAACATGGGCAAAGCCGGGCGTCGCCATTGCGTCCTGAATACTGTTCGCCAGCCCTGCCAGCACAATATTGGCTTCAATCACCTTCTCCAGCGCTGGGGTCACCTGTTGCGCAAGGTTATCGGCCACCGCCGTTTCACCCCATTGTTTCAGCACCGTCACCGCCTGCCAGGCGGCGGCGACTTTAAGATCCAGCGCCATCCGGTGCCGCGTCTGTCGCTGATAAGGTTCAAACTCAAACCATTTTGCCAGCGCGTCAACAATACCGGATCGCAGGTAGCGGACGTCGCTATGGGCAATCACTTCACTGTCCACCAGAATCCATTCCGGCATGGCATTAAGTGGCTGACTGCGAAGATGCCCGCCCTGCTCGTTATAGATAATTGCCAGCGGAGACCAGGCCGCGCAGGTGGCAGCCAGCGTGGCGAAGTTGACCAGCCGCACATCCGGCAGGGCATCGTTGACCGCTTTGGCACAGTCCAGCACCCGGCCACCGCCCACTGCCAGTATCAGGGTGGCTCCGTGCGTCTGCACCCGCTGTTGCAGAGCAGCTATCGCCGCATCGGTGCATTCACCGGTCAGCATGTCGAGCTGCCAGCGAATACCTGCCTGTTCCAGGCTGATGGTCAGTGCCGGATTCACCGCCTGCCAGGCGTTCGGCGACGTGAGGATGTGAATATGCGAGGCCAGCGGCCGGATAATCTCACCCACTTCAGACCGGAGTCCGGGCCGTTGCAGGTAGCCTTTCGGCGACATTACACGAAACATCGATGCCCCTTAACGCCGATAAGCCAGCGAACGCACCAGGCGGTCACCAAGTTTCTGAATCAGCATCACCAGCGCCAGCAGCACCACAATGGTGGCCGCCATGATCTGGTTATCGAAGCGCTGATAGCCGTAGCGAATCGCCAGATCGCCCAGTCCGCCACCGCCGACCACACCCGCCATCGCCGAGAAGCCAATCAGCATCACAATAGTCAGGGTAATGCCCGCCACCAGCGCAGGGAGTGCTTCCGGCAGCAATACGCGGCTGACGATATGCCACAGCGTGCCGCCCATTGAGACTACCGCCTCAATGCGGCCGCGATCGACCTCATCCAGCGCGTTCTCCACGATGCGGGCAAAGAAGGGAAAGGCGCCCAGCGTAATCGGGACAATCGCGGCGGTACTGCCGAGCGTGGTGCCGACCAGCAGGCGGGTAAAAGGAATCAGTGCGATCAGCAGCACCACAAACGGCAGCGCGCGCCCGGTATTGACCAGCGCATTGAGCAGCAGTGAAATCGCGCGGTTAGGCAGAATGCCCTGGGGACGGGTCAGGAACAGCAGCACGCCCACCGGTAAACCTATCGCAACCGTAAAGAGTGCCGCCAGCAGCACCATATATAACGTTTCGCCTGTGGCGTTCAACAGCAGTTCCTGAAACCGATCGCTACTCATGCTACGCATCGGGTTAATGCCTCTCGCTGATATTTTTCAATAAACGCCCGGTCCGCTTCGCCATCCTTCAGCAGCATTTTGCGCAGGCGTCCCTCTTCACGTCCCATGATCTGGCTCAGCGTGCCGCTCTCGACCAGCTGGCCATTCTCCAGCAGCGCCGCACCGTCACAGATACGTTTTACTACCGCCATCTCATGGGTAATCAACACAACTGTGATATTGAGCTGCTGCTGAATATCGGCCAGCAGATCGAGAATCGAGGTGGTGGTTTCGGGGTCCAGCGCGCTGGTGGCCTCATCGCACAGCAGATAACGCGGTCGGGCGGCCAGCGCGCGGGCGATGCCGACGCGCTGTTTCTGTCCACCTGAGAGCTGCGACGGCCAGGCGGCCGCAAAGGACTCCAGCCCCACCAGTTTCAGTAGCGAGGCGACCCGCTGGCGGCGCTCCGCCCTGGGCACACCGGCAATCTCCAGCGCCAGATCGACATTGTCCTGCACGTTACGGGAATGCAGCAGATTGAAGTGCTGGAAGATCATCCCCATCTGCTGGCGCTGCTGACGCAGCTGCGCCAGGCTCAATGTGGCGAGATCCTGACCATCTATCTCAATCCGCCCGTTGGATGGACTCTCCAGCCGGTTCAGGCAGCGCAGCAGCGTACTTTTGCCCGCCCCGCTCCGGCCCAGGATACCAAAGATGGTGCCCTCTTCAATGGTCAGAGAGATATCGTCTAACGCTGGCGCAGGTGCGCCAGCGTAGTGTTTGCTGAGATGACTGAGCTTAATCATGCTGCTGGTCCACGACCGGAATCACAGAGCCCTGATAGGTTTTACGGATGAACTCTGCCACCTGCGGCGAGCGCAGATCTTTCGCCAGCTGAATCACTCGCGGATCTTTCGCCAGTTCAGGCGTGGTCACCAGCAGGTTGGCGTAAGGGTTATGCGCCGCGGACTCCAGCCCCAGCGCATCTTTCGCCGGATTCAGACCCGCTTCCAGGGCATAGTTGCCGTTGATAATGGCGGCATCAACGTCATCCAGTGACCGTGGCAGCTGCGGTGATTCGATCTCAACAATTTTAATTTTCTTCGGGTTTTCACTGATATCTTTCGGCGTCACCAGCGTCGAACCCGCCTCGCCCTGCGCGTTAAGTTTAATCACCCCTTTATCCTGCAACAGCCAGAGTGCGCGGCTCAGGTTGGTGGTGTTGTTCGGCACGGCAATGCTTGCGCCCTCTGGCAACGCTGCCAGCGATTTCACCTTACGCGAGTAGATCCCCAGCGGCTCAATATGCACACTGGCGACCACGGCAAAGGTTTTTCCCAGCGCTTTCTCCTGATCTTTTAAATAAGGCAGATGCTGGAAGTAGTTGGCATCGACATCCCCGGATGCCAGCAGTTCATTGGCATTCACGCCCCCGCTCAGCTCAACAATTTTGATATCCAGTTTCGGATCCAGAGTTTTGACATACTCAAGGATTTCCGCATGCGGCAGCGGATCGGCCGCCACGCGCAGCGGTGCCGCCTGTAAACTTTGAGCAATCAGCAGTGAAAGACCAGCCAGAACCAGAAAGCGCTTTTTAATCATCATCATTTATCTCTTATCGTTATCAGTCGTAGTTTTTAGTGGGTGTTGTGTTCGGGATAGAAACGCTGGGCAACTTCCGGATGCGAACGCAGCCGGCCTTTAAGGTAATTCCAGCCCACTTCTCGCAGGAGCGGATTAAGCGGATCGCTGCTCGGTCCCTGCGCCAGCTCAGCCAGCTGCGGGGGAAGCTGATAGATTGGCACGACGGCGTCGAGCTGTGCGCCAAGGAAGAATGCGATGGATAACCGCTCATTGTTCTGCTGCGGAGACACCACGCGGTGTACCGTCGCGCGCAGATAGCCGTTGGTCGCCAGCTCCAGCAGTTCGCCAATGTTGACCACAAACGCGCCCGGCAAAGGTGAGGCATCGATCCAGTTGTCCGGCGTCACTTCAACCTGCAAGCCCGGCTGGTCGTCCTGTAATAGCATGGTCAGGAAACCCGAATCCTTGTGTGCACCTACACCCTGGCGTGATTCACCCTCGGTGCGGCCCGGATAGCGGATCAGTTTGATGTGTTCGTTGGGATAGTCGCCGTAAAGGTTATCGAAGGCGTTACGTGGCAGGTTCAGCGCTTCGGCAAAGGCGCGCAGCAGCTCCAGCGCCACGGCAGTCATCTGCTGCTGCCAGCGGGTCACCACCGTCTGCAATTCAGGCAAGGCTTCAGGCCACTGGTTCGGCCCCTGCATGCGTTGCCAGGTCGGGGAATCGGCAGTGACGGGCAGCGCTTCGCGCTCTGCGCCAATATCGAACTGCTCACGATAGTCGGGCTGGCTGCGGGTGATTTCCACGCCCGCCAGGTTGTAACCACGAAAATGCGGTGAGTTGGCCATGGCGACCGCCGTTTTGTCCGCCTGCGGCAGAGCAAAAAACGTCCGTGCGACCCGCTGAACCTCATCCAGTAATTCACGGTCGATACCGTGATTAATTAAGTAGAAGAAACCGACATCACGCGCGGCCTGGCTTAATTTTTCCAGAACCTGTCGCTGCTGTTGTTGATTACCTGACAATAATGCGAAATCAATGACCGGCAATTCTGATGGGGTTAACGCACTCATGATTAACACTCTGTTGGCATAGAATCGTTTTACCTTGCCATTTCAGTTATGCGTTAACTACCAACTAATCCTGCTATGGATATGCGGCGGATGGGAATATCCCACCGCCCCTTAAGTCCCCACCCGCAGATTACTCTGTGGTCGGGATCACAAATTCCGGTGGCGACCACGCTGTGATTTCAGGCAGGATCTCGTGGTAAAGCGCAATCTCTACAAAACAGGTCTGCGCGCTGCACCCCTGGCCCAGTCGTGAACTGCCGCGATCCTGGGTCAGCACATTAGGGTTGCCATGTTTATCCAGCGGCTTGCCCTCCTGCTGTTCGAGCGGGTCATACCAGGCCCCGGTCGACATCTGCACCACCCCCGGCAGGATATCCTGTGTCAGATGCACGCCCGCCAGCAGCGCGCCGCGTTCGTTGAACACTTTCACGATGCTGTTCTCCTCAATGCCGCGCGCAGCCGCATCCTCAGGGTGCATCCAGAGCGGCTCGCGCCCGGCAATTTTGGTAGCCCGGCTGACCCGGCCATGATCGTACTGGCTGTGTAGCCGGGTTCGCGGCTGGCTGGAGAGCAGATGCAACGGCCACTGCTGCTTCTCCTGCTGCTGAGCCTGATATTCCGGCGGATACCAGAAGGCAAAACCGGGCGCTTCTTCATAGCCAAAGTCAGCCACCCGCTGCGAAAAGAACTCAATTTTTCCCGATGGCGTGCTGAGCGGGTCCGACTCCGGGTTATCGCGAAATGCTTTGAGGAGGATCTGCGGTGTGTCAGGCGCGGGATATTCCACCATGCCCTGTGACCAGAAGGCCTCAAAGGGCGGCAGTTCAATACCCTGCGCCGCTGCGCGTGGTTGGGAGTCTTCGTAGATGGCTTCAAGCCACTGGCGCTCATCGCGCCCCTGAGTAAAGACATCAGCAAAACCGAGCCGCTGCGCCAGCTCAGCAAAGATGGCGTAATCCGATTTTGCCGCCCCAAACGGCGGCAGATGCTGCGGCATGGCAATAATAAAGCCGTCGTTGCTGGCGCTGCCGATATCCTCACGCTCCAGCGAAGTGGTGGCGGGCAGCACGATATCGGCAAATCTGGCCTGCGCCGTCCAGAACTGCTCATGCACAATCACGGTATCTGGCTGCTGCCATGCGCGTATGAGCTTGTTGATATCCTGATGATGATGGAAGACGTTGCCGCCCGCCCAGTAGACCAGCCGGATATCGGGATAGGTTCGCTGCTGGCCGTCAAACGCGTAGAGACCGCCGGGATTAAGCAGCATGTCGGCGATACGCGCCACCGGTATAGTCTCCTGTACGGCATTATGGCCGGCAGGCAGCCGGGGCCCGGAGAACTGTCGCCGGGCGGCACCCGCCAGATTGGTTGAGGCGTAACCAAACCCCAGCCCGCCGCCGGGCGTGCCAATCTGCCCCAGTAGCGCAGTGGTGGCGACGGTGGCCCAGAACGCCTGCTCGCCCTGCCGCGCACGCTGTACTGACCAGGCAATATTGACCATCGTTTTGTGAGCCGCCATCTGTCGTGCTAACCCGCGAATCTGATCGGCTGCCAGCCCGGTCAGCGGCGCGGCCCATTCGGGCGTTTTGACGAGACCGTCATGCTCACCCTGCAGATAAGCCGCGTAGGTTTCAAAACCCACGGTATAGCGCGCCACAAAGGCCGCGTCATACAGGGATTCCGCAATCAATACCTGCCCGATGGCCAGCAACAATGCCGTATCGGAGCCGGGCTTTATCGCCAGCCACTCCGCGTCGGCCACCCCGACGAGATCGTTTCTGACCGGACTGATGTTGATAAATCGGGTGCCATTCTGCCGCAGTGTGGTCAGCCAGTGGGCCAGCGCATGATCGTTAGCCCCACCGCCATTGACCTGCGCATTGCGCAGCGGCAATCCGCCAATCGCCACAAACAGTTCACAATGCTCCGCCAGTACCGGCCAGTGAGTATGGTGACGTTGTAACTCATCCAGATTACCGATGATGTGCGGCAGCGTGCGTTCACCGGCCGCAATGCTGTAGGTATTGGTGCTGGCGGTGTAGCCGCCGTAATGGTTAAAGAAGCGGTGCAGCTGGCTCTGGGCATGATGGAATCGTCCGGCGCTGGACCAGCCATATGAACCGGCATAGATCGCTTCATTGCCGTGCCCGGTTTTCACCCGCGCCAGCTCGTCCGCCACCAGCTGCAGCGCCACTTCCCAGCTGACCTCGACAAACGGCTCTTTGCCGCGCCTGCTGCGTGAAGCGCTTCTGTTCTGCAGATAGCCGAGCCTGACAGCCGGATTTCTGACCCGGGTTTCACTCTGCACCGCGCCCGGCAGCGACTGACCGATAGCGGACGGATTACGGTCCCACGCCACCGGCCTGACCGACGTCAGCGTATCGCCGTCGGTGGTGACGTGATAGGTGCCCCAGTGCATTACCGTTAAATCATTCTTCTTCATGGTTTACTCGCGTCGGATACGGCGTGAAATACGCGTCCCCAGGGTTTGCAGAAGCTGGACAATAATAATGAGAACCAGCGCAGTCGAAATCGTGGCAAAGGCGTCAAAGCGCTGATAACCGTAGGTAATGGCGAGGTCACCGATGCCGCCGCCACCCACCGTGCCCGCCATCGCCGTGGCACCCAGCAGTCCGATGGTGGCGGTGGTCAGCGCCAGCACCAGTGAAGAAGCGGCCTCCGGTAACATGAAATACCAGATAGTCTGCAGCGTGGTAGCCCCCATCGCGTTGGCTGACTCCAGAATGCCTTCGTCGACTTCCAGCAGTGCGCTTTCCACCAGCCGCGAGATATAAGGCGCAATAAAGATCACCAGCGGCACAATGGCACCCGCCGTGCCAATCGTCGTGTTCACCAGCAGGCGCGTCAGCGGCAGGATAGTGATCAGCAGAATAATGAACGGCAGCGAACGGATGATATTCACGACGGGGTTCAGCAGCTGATGCACCAGACGCTGCGGCTGTATTCCGCCCGGACGGCAGACCACCAGAATAATGCCCAGCGGCAGCCCCAGCAGCGAACCAAAGCCCAGCGACAGCCCCACCATAATCAGCGTGTCCTGCATCGCCGTCAGGAACTGATCGCCGGTAACAGCCGTTTCAAAGAGTTCAGACATCACTGATTTTTACTCCGGTCGCGGTGAGAAACTGAATCGCCGCCTCGCGCTGCGCGGGTTCACCTTTGATCTGCACAATCATGAAACCCAGAATGGTGCGCTGCACCTCCGTCATGCTGGCGAACAGAATATTCACCTCCACCTCATAGTTACGAATCAGCTGATTGATTACCGGCTGCTGTGCCGTGCTGCCGACAAACTCCAGCCGCAACGCGTCGGCTGCCGGATGCTCGCTGAGCAATTCAAGCGTCTGCTGTGGCAGGCGATCGTGAATGACCGACTGCACAAAGCTGGCGCTCACCGCCTGCTGCGGTTCGGCGAACAGCGTCAGGACATCGCCCTGTTCAACAATACGCCCGTGCGCCATCACCGCCATCCGGTTGCAGATCTTCTGCACCACTGACATCTCGTGGGTGATCAGCACAATGGTGATGCCATAACGCTGATTGATTTCCTGTAACAGCAGCAGAATCTGCACCGTGGTCTGAGGATCCAGCGCCGACGTCGCCTCATCGCACAGCAGAATGGCAGGATTGGTTGCCAGCGCACGGGCAATCCCGACGCGCTGTTTCTGACCGCCGGAGAGTTCGTCCGGGTAGCTGTTGGCTTTGTCGCTGAGGTTCACAAACGCCAGCAGTTCCGCCACGCGGGTGGCGATAAAATCTTTACTCCGCCCCTGCAATATCAGCGGGATGGCCACGTTGTGAAATACGGTACGGGCATTGAGCAGATTAAAGTACTGAAAGATCATCCCAATCTGCTTTTTGACGTCAATTAACCGCTTTTTGCTGATCCCCTGTAACGCTTCACCCTGCACCTCCACCGTGCCGGTTGTCGGCGTTTCCAGATGATTAATCAGGCGCAGCAGCGTGCTTTTTCCGGCACCGCTGGTGCCGATAACGCCAAAAATATCGCCCCGGTTGATGCGCAAATTAATATCCTGCAGCGCCTGTACTTCTGTCCCGTTACGTGCAAAGGTTTTGCTGACCTGGTGAAACGCGATAGCCGTCTGACTCATTTGAAATAGTCTGGCAACAGATAGCCCGCATATTGCGCATTACTGGTGATATACGCTTTGAATTCCGGCGAGTGATAGCCGGCAATAATGTCACGGGCAAACTGAGCCTGCTTATTTTTACCCGCTACCGTTACCACGTTAATAAACTGGCTGGTTGGTGCCTCCAGTTTCAGCGCGGAATTGAGCTTCAGCCCACTGGAGACCGCGAAGTTACCCTGAATGACACCATAATCCACATCAGGCAGTGCGCGCACCTGCTGTGCGTTATCCATCTCTTTCAGCACGATTTTGTAGGGGTTCTCCGTAATGTTTTTCTGCGAGAAGGTTGCGGCATCACTCTCAGGGCTGATTTTCAGCCAGCCTATGCTCTGAAGTAACAGTGCAGCCCGATACTCATTGGAGGGCTGGTTCGGCACAGAGACCGTGCTGCCTGGCGCAGGCTGCGTCAGCGTTTTTGCGCGTTCAGAATAAAGCCCCATTGGCGGGGTCGGCACCTGCACAATACCGACGTTATCGATGCCAAGCCGATCGTTAACCGACTTCAGATAGACCGGGTGCTGCATGATATTGGCGTCAATCGTGCCGCGATGCACAGCATCATTAACCTGAATGCCATCGCTGAAATCTTTATATTCCAGCGTATAACCCTGCTTAATTAACAGAGGCGCCACGCCTTTTTCAAACTGCTCTTTATACGGACCCGGATTAAAACCAATGCGTATTTTTTTCTGGTCTGCGGCTTGCGCAGCAGAGATAAAAATCGAAAAAGCCGTTAGTGAAAAAATAATTCCCCGTGAAGTAATGCGCATAATGCTTCCTGATTCATTATTGTGAGAGTAATCGATTTAATCACAGCCCTTACAATCAGGAACAGGCAAAACCGGCCCCGACTTTGGCTTATTTATGCTAACGATAGTCACAGGCTGAATATCCAGATAGCGGCAATCTTCAGCGTTATTTCTGCTAAAGAAATGAAACGCGGCTGTGTCATTCTTTTCCGCTTCACACTCTTTATTGCGGGACGGTTATGGCGGAGTTTGCAGCTTCAGATTTGGTCGCAGGGCTGGAAGAGAATCTTTTCAGCTTACTCGAGAAGCAGGCAGCAGAACTGGATGCATCGCAGTTACCGCTTATCGATCTCTCATCGGGCAGCCCGCGACAGCCTACGCCGCCTGCGGTCATCGCCTCCTTACAGGCTGCTGCGGCGAGGCCGGAAAATCATGAATATCCCTCTTTCTGGGGAAAGCCCGCCCTGCGTCAGGCTATCGCAGACTTTTACCAGCGTCACTATGGGGTCATGCTGGATCCCGATACCGAAGTTGCGCTGTTTCAGGGCGCACACATTGGCGTCAACGGCTTTCCCCGCGCCCTGCTCAACCCGGGCCAGGTGTTAATCTCCACCGATCCCTGTTATCCAATCTATCGCTCAGCAGCACGCCAGGCCGGTGCCAATTTTTATGGCATCCCGCTGGAGGCGCGCAACGCTTTCCTGCCCGATTTTACTCAGGTGCCGGATGAGATTGCCGCGCGCGCCGGTCTGGTTATGCTCAACTATCCCCATAATCCCACCGGCGCACTGGCGACGCCCGTGCTGTTCGCCGACGCGCTGGCTTTCGCCCGCCAGCACCATATTCCGCTAATTCATGACTTCGCCTACGCTACGCTGGGCAGTGAGCCGGACGAGCAGCCGCTGAGTCTGCTGGCCCAGCCCGATGCTAAAGATTGGGGGGTGGAGATTTACACCCTGTCGAAAAGCGCGTTGATGGCAGGCTGGCGAGTGGGCTTTGCGGTGGGAAACGCCTCGATGATTGCGGCTTTTAAAAAACTGCATACTCACAGCTACAGCACGGTGTCTGGCGCGGTGCAGGATGCCGCTATCACCGCCTTGTCGCTTTCTGCTGAGCAACTTAACCGCCTGGCTGATCCTTATCACCAGCGGCGTCGCGTGGTACTCGCCAGGCTGGCAGCGATGCACTGGCCGGTGCGCGCTCGTCAGGGCACCTTTTTCCTCTGGCTGCCTGCGCCACCCGGTTTTACCGGCGAGGAGTTCGCCAGCCTGTTACTCAGAGAGTGTCATCTGCTAGTGGCACCGGGTCACGGCTTTGGCCCCGCCGGGCGGGATTATATCCGTATCAGCCTGACCGCCAGCACGGAACAGCTGCTTCAGGCGCTGGACCGTATTGACAGCCTGATGTTGATTAATGAGCCCAGGCGTAGCTGATGAAATCAGAGCCAGACAGCATCTGAGCCATAAAAGCGGAATATGACCAAATGTTTATGAGCGTAAGCAGGCATGAGTAAGCGCAGTGTGCTGGTTTTGTCAGCAAAGCCAGTTATTTCGGCTGAAAACTTGCAAAACCTTACATTCGTAGTCTAAGGTTTACCGGCTGCGGTTTCTGCCGCTTCACTTAAAAATTATTCGGCTTCTTATAGCTTTCATTTCCACGGTTTCTTCTGAACATTATTTGCGGCTGCGAAAGCTATAAGACTCCTTCATTGAAGTACCTGAGGAGAATATGGACACCAGAAACACATCGCCTGAACACCCAAAGAAACATTTCTGGAACAGGAAGCCCAAAGAGCTGACTGTTGACGACATTACCGTCATCGATAACGACATGCTGAAGCGCGCAGTTGGCGCAGCGGCGCTCGGTAACGCGATGGAATGGTTCGACTTTGGCGTATACAGCTATCTTGCCGTCATCATCGGCAAAGTCTTTTTCCCGGATGCCAACAACGCGGTGCAGCTGATTGCTACCTTTGGTACGTTTGCGGCGGCCTTCCTTGTGCGTCCAATTGGCGGCCTGGTGTTTGGCCCGCTGGGTGACCGCATCGGCCGCCAGAAAGTGCTGGCGATGACGATGATCATGATGTCGATCGGGACATTCTGCATCGGGCTGATCCCGGCCTATTCGTCGATAGGGATTATGGCCCCGATTCTGCTGCTGGTCGCGCGCCTGATTCAGGGCTTCTCGACCGGCGGTGAATATGGTGGTGCAGCGACCTTTATCGCGGAGTACTCCACCGACAAACGCCGTGGCTTTATGGGCAGCTTCCTGGAGTTCGGTACCATTGGCGGTTACCTGCTCGGGGCCAGCCTGGTCACGGTGATGACCACCGTGATGTCGAACGAGGCGATGATGTCCTGGGGCTGG
This sequence comes from Pantoea sp. JKS000250, assembly GCF_003201065.1. NCBI lineage: Bacteria > Pseudomonadati > Pseudomonadota > Gammaproteobacteria > Enterobacterales > Erwiniaceae > Pantoea > Pantoea sp. JKS000250. The sequence goes on from NZ_QICZ01000002.1 coordinate 30,326, forward strand.
CGCGTGCCGTTCTTTATTGCGGCGCCGCTGGGTCTGTTCGGCCTCTATGTCCGTCTGAAGCTGGAAGAAACCCCGGCATTCCAGCAGCACATGGAAAAGCAGGAAGCGCTGGAGCAGAGCAAACCGCGCCTGACGCTGATGCAGATGCTGAGCAAGTATCGTGCGCCTATGCTGAAATGTATCGGTCTGGTGCTGCTGTTCAACGTCTCTAACTACATGCTGACCTCGTATATGCCGAGTTACCTCACCGGCGTGCTGGGACTGCCAGAGCTGAGTGGTCTGCTGCTGGTGATGGTGGCGATGTTCGTGATGATGCCGCTGACGCTGCTGTGGGGGCGCTGGACCGATCGCATTGGTCGTCGTCCGGTGATTGGCTTTGGTGCAGTAGGCCTGATTCTGCTCGCCATTCCGAGCTTTATGCTGATTGGTTCCGGTAACATGTGGGCGGTATTTGGCGGCCTGCTGATTCTGGGCGTGCTGCACACCTGCTTCAGCGGCACCATGCCTTCGACACTGCCAGCCCTGTTTACAACCGATATCCGTTACAGCGCACTGGCTATCGGCTTTAACCTGTCGGTGTCGCTGTTCGGCGGTACGACACCGCTGATTACCGCGTGGCTGGTGGATACCACCAAAAACAACATGATGCCCGCTTACTACATGATGGGCGCAGGTGTGATTGGCCTGCTGACCATTCTGACGGTACGTGAAACGGCGCGTCAGCCGCTGACCGGCTCTTCACCTGCGGTAGCAACCAAAGCGGAAGCCCATCGACTGATTGATAAGCTGCGTAAACGGCAAAAGCCCGCCACGACAGCGGCTAAATAACACTTCTGACACCCTGCTCTGCAGGGTGTTTTTTTATCTGGCAGACGCACGCTCTACCCACCCGATTTTACTGCCCTGAAACGGGCGACTTTCGCCCGATTGCCACACAGCGCCATGCTGCACCAGCGGCGGCGATGCGCTTTGGTGCGATCGTAAAACCACAGGGTGCAGTCGGGATGTTCACAGGCACGGACTCTGCTGAAATCTTCCTGCGTGAGCAGCATTGCAGCCTGTTCTGCAACCTGTCCCAGCCGCTGCCTTACGTTCTGGCTGGCGTAAACGCGCCGGATAGTCAGCGAACCCGACTCCCCGCTCAGTTGCAGGTGACTCGTTGCCTGGCCCAGCCAGACATTCAGCGCCTCAGTACTCACATTCTCACCTGCTTTATGCTGCTGCACAGCGTCACGAACAATCTGACGTAACTGACGTGCGGCCTGCACCAGCGCGCCCGGCTCATACTGCGGCGCAGATCCGTCGGTTAGCAGTCCGGCCTGTTGCAGCCAGGCTTCAACATCCTGATCGCTTTGCAAGAAATCGTGTGGCCGCCCCTCTGCGATAGCCTCGGTGTTGATAAAATCCAGCGCCGGATGATCGGCCAGAAACCACGGCCCCTGGCCGGAGTGTGATTGCGTTTCCGCCATGATGTCGCCCTCATTATTGAAATCTTCTGACGCTACTGTAACCGATAAAAAAGCAGATTAGTAGTTACAGACAGCCTGATGTAACCACTAAATATCAATTTGACAGGTTACATAATCGCTGCATAATAAGCCCTTGTAACCCTATAAATGCTGTTTAACCAGTTACAGGAAAATATTATGAATACACACTCTGTTTCTTATCGTTATCAGCAGGCCGACGGCGTTAATGTTTTCTATCGAGAAGCGGGCGATCCATCACTGCCGGTGTTGCTACTGCTGCACGGTTTTCCCACCTCTTCTCATCAGTTTCGCAATCTCATCCCGCTTCTGTCCGGTAAATTCCATATCATCGCGCCCGATCTGCCTGGCTTTGGTTTTACTGACGTCCCCGCCGAACGTAACTATTCATGGACTTTCGACGCGCTCGGCCAGACGCTGACCGCGTTTGTCGATGCACTCGGGCTGAAACGCTACGCAATGTATGTTTTCGACTATGGCGCTCCCGCAGGTCTGCGGCTGGCGCTGGCCTACCCGGATCGCGTCAGCGGACTGATATCGCAAAACGGTAATGCCTATCTGGAGGGACTGGGAGACGCCTGGGCACCGGTTCGTGCATACTGGGCGGAACCCAGCGAGGAAAACGGTGAGGTGATCCGCGACGCCATCCTGACAGCCGAAGGGGTTAAGTGGCAGTATCTGCATGGGGTCAGCGATCCGCAGCAGATCGCCCCGGAAAGTTATACTCTGGACACGCTGCTGATGGAGCGTCCCGGAAACAAAGATATTCAGCAGGCACTGTTCCTTGATTACGCCAGCAATCTCAAACGCTACCCGGAATTTCAGGCATTCTTTCGCCAGCAGCAGCTCCCGACGCTGGTGATCTGGGGCAAACACGATCCTTTCTTTATTCCACCCGGCGCCGTGGCCTGGCAGCGCGATAATCCGCAGGCGGTGGTCGAGCTGCTGGATAGCGGTCACTTCGCGCTGGAGACCCATACCGATCACATCGCAATGCGCATCCGTGAGATGTTCAGCGGCGACTGACCCGCTGCGCACAGAGGCAGGCTACAGGTCGCTGCCTCTTAAAACTCAACGCTTATTCGTTGCTGAAGCGGCCAACCGTGCTGGCCGCGCCCAGGGCATGACCTTTCAGCTGGGCCACCAGCTCTGCCTGGGTTAACCCCGCCTTCAGCTGGCCCACCGGCAAATCGGTGGCGATCAGCACAAAGTTATAGTGATGCAGGCCGCTGCCTTTCGGTGGACAAGGCCCGTAATAGTGCAGTGTCCCGGGGGTATTTTTTCCGCCGGTATAGTCCTTGCCCTCTGTCAGCGCGCCCTGCGCAAACGACGAACGGCTGGCCGGAATGTTATAGGCCACCATATGTGTCACGCCCAGTCCTTTGGCCCCGACCGGATCGGTCATCAGCAGAGCCAGACTACGGGTGCCCGCCGGAATCGCAGACCAGTTAAGCTCGGGAGAAATATTCTCACCTGTGCAGGAAGGATTACTTTTATTGGCACCGGCAAACTTTTTGTCCAGTAGCGCATTATCGCTGAAGTCCTGTGATTGCAGCGTAAACACCGACGCTGCCAGCGTAGTTATTGGCAAAACGGCAAGCACCGTTGCGTAGAGTAATTTTTTCACCAGCCACTCCTTATCAGGTTAATTCCGGATGGATTGCATCACTGCCTGCTTACTATAACGGCTTTAACTCATTTAGCCCGGATGACCGCCCGTTTAAATATTGCGAAACGGCAAATCTATGATCGCTGTCGCGCTGGCTGAGGGTGCTGACGCGTTGCCCTGAGACGTATTACCCGATATAAGTTAACGCCTGCCGCTGAGTTTTCGCCTGAAACCCCGTCACTGTCACCGATAAGTGGACACTATGCAGATTGAAGATCTCCGGATTTACATCGCCGTGATACATGCTGGTAACTTCACTGCAGCCGCTGAGCAGCTGATGTTATCGAAACAGTATGTCAGCCGCCGCATGGCCGCGCTGGAAGCGTCATTAGGCGTACGTCTGCTGGTACGTAACACCCGCAAGCTGTCAGTGACGGATGCGGGTCTGCTGTTTGCGCAACATGCTCAGCGCATTCTGGATGAGATTCAGGAAGCCGAACTGGCAGTGTCGGAGCAGCAGCATACGCTGCGCGGCACTTTCCGCATCAATCTGCCGATGTCGTTTGGCATGAGCCACCTGTCACCGCTGATTGCGGAATTTCTGAGTCATCATCCGGCACTGCAGTTTCAGATTGAGCTGGCGGATCGCTATGTTGATGTAATTGGCGAAGGCGTCGATATGGCAATCCGTATTGGCACCCTGGCCGATTCCACGCTGATTGCCCGCCCGCTGGGCGAACTGAAGCGGGTGATCTGCTGCAGTCCTGACTACCTGAAACGGGCTGGCACGCCTCAACATCCGGATGAGTTATTGCAACACGCCTGTCTGCGCTATGGACGGGAAGGACAGAATGGCTGGGAACTGCAGGTTAATGGCAAAGCGAAGTGGCTGGCGGTTCAGGGCCCCATGGTAAGTAACAATGGCGAAGTGCTGCGTGATGCCGCCCTGGCGGGACTCGGACTGGTCTTGCTACCCGCTTTTATCGTTGAGTCAGCCCTGCAAAGGGGGGAACTGGTGACGGTGCTGGATGGCTGCCAGCCGCCACCGCTCTCCCTGAATGCGGTTTATCCGCAGCACCGTCAGCGCAGCGAAGTAAACCGCCAGTTACTGGCCTTTTTACAGACGCGTTTAGCGCCGTAACTGATCTAAAGCGTTTTTAATGCCGCAAAAACGCTGGCGACTGCAACCGCACCGGGATCGGGCACGCCATTCAGGTTCGCGCTGTTGAGATAAGATGATCGGCCCGCCTTTGCTTTTCCCATGCTGGCGGTTGCATCACTGCCGTGCTGCGCCGCATCTGCTGCGGCTGCCAGCGATTTGCCCGCCACCAGCGCCTCAATTGCGGGCTGGAGCGCATCAATCAGTGTACGATCGCCCGGTTTAGCCCCGCCATACTGCTTCATTTTTTCCAGACCCTGTTGTAAAGCGATCGGTAAGTCGTCTCCTTCCGACAGGTGCTGTGCGGCGGCGGTGAAGAAGATAGCCATCAACACGCCGCTGGAACCACCCATAACCGTGGCCAGTCGCTCACCCGTTACCGCGAGCAGGTCAGGCAGAACATTCAGCGGCAGCTGATTATCGGCGCATTCACGCTGGATCTGACGCGCACCAGCAGCAAAGGTCGACCCGGTATCCCCGTCACCCACCTGCGCATCGAGTTTATTCAGCTCGCTTTCACTGGCGATCAGCGTTTCACAGATGCGGTTCACAAAGGCAGCGACCGCCGGGTTTTCGGAGGGTTGCACCGGATGCGCTGTCGCCTCCCGGGCTGCGTTAACCGGCTCCAGTGATGTGATCTCAACCGCCGGAACCCAGCCGGTTACTTCGACCGGGGCGCAGATAGCCGCTTCGAACAGCGGCGTCAGCGTCATGCGGGTGACGGAAAAGCCTTTCATGTCCAGCGCGGTCATCAGCGGTGCCGGACCTATCAGATAACGGCTTCCCCGGCTGAGCGGCGACTCAATCAGATCGCGTGTAACCAGACTCATCTCCAGCGCCGACATTCCGCCAAGATTATTCACCAGCAGCGCGCAGGGCTGATCCTTACCAGACATCACCTTCTCCAGCAGATGCTGCACAATCTGCTGGCTGTTCTGAGTCGGCATGACGTCAACGCCCGGCTCGCCGTGAATCCCCAGCCCCATTTCCACGCTGCCGTCGGGCACCCGCTGACCGGTCTGTTCATCCGGCAGATGACAGCTGGAAAGCGCGACCCCCATGGTGGCGATAGCTCGACTGGCGGCCTCTGCGGCCTCGGTTACCGCCGCCAGATCATCACCCCGCTCGGCGACAAAGCCTGCCACTTTATGCACCAGCAACGTGCCTGCCACGCCGCGTGGCTGAGGATTATCCGGTAAAGCCACATCATCACCGACAATCACCATATTGACGCTGAACCCTGCATTGCGGGCCTTTTCAGCCGCCAGCCCAAAGTTGAGTCGGTCGCCGGTGTAGTTTTTCACAATCAGCAGACATCCCGCGTCCCCGGTAAGGTTGATGATGGCGTTATAAACCGCATCAACGCTGGGTGAGGCAAACACATCGCCACAGACGGCCGCCGTCAGCATCCCTTTGCCGATGAAGCCGACATGGGCAGGCTCATGGCCGGAACCGCCACCGGAGATCAGTGCGACCTGCTGTTTTTTCCAGTCTCTGCGCATCACGATGCGAATGTGGGGATCGACCTGCAGCCGCACCAGATTACGCCAGGGACTGGCGTAAATCATGCCATCTAACGCGCTGTCGACGAGATCATCCTTCTTATTCATTACGAATCGGGTCATGTCTTCATTCCTCATGGGCGGACGGGTTTGTGATAAAGAAGTGTTGCACACAACGGACGATGGGCATAATTCCCCGCCCCTCATCGCAACCCCATCAGACGAAAGTCGTGTCTGAATGAAATGCGCGCATCACTTTTTACTAATTCATTGATTTTTATCAAATGTCCTTACCTGAAACTGAGAGGTTATGCGCAGAACCTGCACAGCGGATCACGGATCGTAGAAAACCATTTGTTAACAGAGGATGTTTTGATGACCCAACGTATGATTCTGAATGAAACCGCCTGGTTTGGTGCTGGCGCATTACGTCATTTGCCTGAAGAGGTACAGCGTCGCGGGATGCGTAAAGCGCTTATTGTCACTGACAAAGCGCTGGTTGCGGCAGGTGCGCTGAAGCGGGTCACTGACCTGCTGGAACAACATCAGCTTGCCTGGGCGGTTTACGATGAGGTCGTGCCGAATCCGACTATCCGGGTGGTGCAGCAGGGCGTTGCCGTGTTCAGGGAATCAGGTGCTGACTACCTCATCGCCATCGGCGGTGGCTCACCGCAGGACACCAGCAAAGCGATCGGCATTATCAACAACAACCCTGAATTCGAAGATGTCCGCAGCCTGGAAGGCGTCAGCCCAACCCGTCATCCGTGCGTGCCCATCATCGCCATTCCGACCACGGCAGGCACCGCAGCAGAAGTCACCATTAACTATGTCATTACCGACGAAGAGAATCGTCGCAAGTTTGTCTGCGTCGACCCACATGACATTCCAAAAGTGGCGATTATTGATGCGGAGATGATGGCGAGCATGCCCGCCTCGCTGAAAGCTGCCACCGGTATTGATGCATTAACTCACGCGATTGAAGGGTACATTACGCGCGGTGCCTGGCCCCTGACTGATATGCTGCACCTCAAAGCCATTGAAATTATCAGCCACTCGCTGCGCGAATCGGTGGCGGGAAATATTGATGCTGTTGAACAGATGGCGCTGGGGCAATATGTGGCCGGGATGGGCTTCTCCAATGTCGGGCTCGGTCTGGTCCATGGTATGGCGCATCCGCTGGGTGCCTTTTATAACGTGCCGCACGGCGTGGCGAACGCCATTCTGCTGCCACAGGTGATGGCGTGGAATGCTCCATCAACAGGCGAGAAATATCGCGATATCGCTCGCGTCATGGGTGTGAAACAGGTCGACACGTTGACGCTGGATCAGGCGCGGGAAGCGGCTGTCGCTGCGGTTCGTCAGCTCTGCCGCGATGTGGGCATTCCCCGTTCGTTGCGTGAGGTCGGCTTGCAGGAGGCAGATATTCCTGCACTGGCGCAGGCGGCACTGGATGACGTCTGCACCGGCGGCAACCCACGCACGCCGGATCTGGAAGCGGTGATGGCGCTCTATCGTCAGAGTTAAAACACGCACGCTGTGTCGTTATGCACTTCAATATCAGGCCCGCCCACCATCGCGGGCTTTTTTACGTCATGGCCACGGTCAGTCAGCAATCATTCGCCAGGGGTTGTTCAGACAGGATCGCGGCATCAGCAAAGGTCCGACCCGCATTTTCCGGCACGGTTTTCAGCCTGAAATCGCCCGTTATCTTCATGGAAGTCAGAGAGCAAATCAGCCGCATTGACCGGTAATTTCTTTAGATGCTAAACCCTGATTCACTTGATCTGGATCACAAAACTCCGCATCATGCGCAGCGAAAACCATAATGACGCTGCGGAGATATCAATGACACTGTACCAGGGTATGCTAATTTTCTATGCCGTTGTTGCACTGGTCGCGACGCTGATCACCTTTTTCATTGCCAAAGATAAGCTGAGCATCAAACTGCTGAGCGCCTTTCTGGTGGGTGCCACCTGGCCGATGAGTTTTCCTGTGGCGCTAATGTTTGCGCTGTTTTAATTGACAATATCCCCTTAGCGACCACACTCAGGTAAGACGTCCCTGACCTGCCAACCGCCGATCACCGACGTGACCTTACTCATGAAGGTTAATAAGGAGCGGATATGCGCGTAGTCAGTGTGATGATTCTGGTTTCTCTTCTCAGTGCCTGTAGCGCCCCGTGGCACGCTGAAAAACCGGTTCCCGCGGCCGAAACCCGGCAGCAGACCTGCCAGCCCGGCTCTAATCCCAGCCAGAACGACTGTGGTCACTTCCCTGAGCCCGAGTTCCACTAATCAGCTATACAACGATCGCTGTGGCGAGATCGCATTTACGCTATTTCATCACATAACAAGGCTTTACAGGCCGCTGACCGGTCAGTAAAGTAGCGTCCAGACATCAATTCTGATGCGTAAGCGTTAACGTCAACCAACGCCCCCGCAGCACTGCTGCATGTGATGATCCCTGCAATGATGCCTGTACAACAGCAAGCTAAACCCCTCGCTGCGTTTTCCAGCGCCAGCTTTTTTTTGTTCGTCCTGCTGCTCACCGCAGCGAATCTTCGGGCACCGATTACCGCCGTCGGCCCGGTGCTGCAGGATATTCGCCAGACTTTTGGCCTCAGTGCCAGCGAAGCAGGCCTGTTTAACTTTATTCCACTGATGCTGTTTGCCCTGCTCGCCCCCCCTGCTGCCTGGCTGGGAAATCGGGTCGGGCTTGAACGCAGTTTGTGGGGCGCACTGTGCCTGATTACTGCCGGTTCACTGTTGCGCTGGCTGCCCGCTGAAGCGGCGTTATGGAGCGGAACGCTGCTGCTGAGCGCAGGCATTGCCGCTGCCAACGTACTGCTGCCACCGCTGATTAAGCGCGATTTCACCGCCCATACCGCCAGATACATTGGCCTGTACGCCGCCACCATGTCGATTACCGCCAGCCTGGCGTCCGGCATTGCGGTACCGCTGAGCCAGTACGCAACGGCGGGCTGGCGACTCTCACTGGTTGTCTGGGCGCTGCCGGGACTGGTTGCGCTGCTCGCCTGGCTGCCGCTTTTACGTCAGCGGCAGTCCACTTTAGCGCCAGCTGACGAATCGGGTGCACATCGTCATGTGTGGCGCTCAGCTGGTGGCTGGCAAATCGCCCTGTTAATGGCACTCCAATCGCTGGCGTTTTATACCCTGATCGACTGGTTTGCCGTATTTGCTCAGGATAATGGCTTCACTCAGGCGCAGGCTGGCTGGCTGCTGTTCTGGTATCAGGCAGTTGCAATCGTTGCTAACCTGGGCTGCATGGTTGCGCTGAAGCGGGTAAAAGATGCCCGGCTCACCGCATTCATTGCTTCCTCGGGTATTTTCCTTGGTATGTCAGGACTGCTGCTTAATCCGCAATGGGCGGTGATCTGGCTGACACTGGCCGGACTGGGCGCTGGGGCTTCGCTGGTGCTCTGCCTCTCGCTGTTTAATCTGCGCGCCACACATCACCGTCAGGCCTCACAACTTTCAGGCATGGCGCAATGTGTGGGCTATGCGCTGGCTGCCCTGGGCCCGCTGTTTTTTGGCGTGCTCCATGAACAGAGCGGTAACTGGACGCTGCCCTTCAGCGTGCTGGCACTGCTGAGCCTGTTACAGATGGTATTGGCTCCGCTGGCAGCACAATCAAAACCCATCAGCTGAAAATGCGGCTCAGCGACTCATAACAGATGACTGACCGGGCGCAAATGCATAGCGCATTGCCGGTCAGCGAAAACCGACGGGAGAAAAGTGCGTGTCTGAACTGAATAATGCTCTGTTGCAGGAGGTCCTGGATCAGGTGCGTCCGCTGGTCCATAGGGGAAAAGTCGCTGACTATATCCCCGCGCTGGCCGATGTCGCGGCCGACAATCTCGCCATAGCCGTTTGCCTGCGTGACGGCACCCTCTTTCAGGCGGGCGATGCGGAGACGCGCTTTTCGATTCAGTCCATATCCAAAGCGCTATCGCTGACCGTGGCGCTGACCCGCTATGACGACAGTGAAATCTGGCAGCGGGTGGGCAAAGAGCCATCAGGCCAGCCATTTAATTCCCTGGTGCAGCTGGAGCTGGAACAGGGCAAGCCGCGTAATCCGTTTATTAATGCCGGGGCGCTGGTAATTTGTGATCTTCTGGAAACCCGCCTGACCGCGCCGCGCCAGCGAATGCTGGAAATTGTGCGCCAGCTGAGCCAGCAGCCCGATATCAATTATGATCGCCACGTTGCCCGCTCTGAATTTGAACATTCTGCCCGCAACGCCGCGATCGCCTGGCTGATGAAGTCGTTTGGTAATTTCGATAACGATGTCACCAGCGTCATGCAGACCTATTTCCACTATTGCTCGCTGTCGATGAACTGCGTTGAACTGGCGCGCACCTTTGTCTATCTGGCTAATCAGGGTAAAACACTGGATGGCAGCCAGATGATTACACCGCGTCAGGCACGGCAGATTAACGCACTAATGATCACCAGCGGGATGTATGACGGCGCAGGTGAGTTTGCGTGGCGGGTCGGGATGCCTGCGAAGTCAGGCGTGGGAGGCGGAATTATTGCCGTCATCCCTGGCGAGATGAGCATTGCCGTCTGGTCACCCGGGCTGGACAGTGCAGGTAATTCGCTGGCGGGCACCGCTGTGCTGGAATTGCTGACGGAAAAGCTGGGGCGCTCGATATTTTGATTATGAGCGCGCAAATGACAGGCTCACCGTGATGAAAATCAATGGTGTTCCCATGATTCCGGCAAGCTGATTTTATATATTCAGTGCAGTACGCTGGCGATTTGAATCGTCAGCGTTAATCAGCGCTCAAAAAAATCTTAGTGCGAAAGCTGTGCCAGCTCTTCTTCTGTAAGACCGGTCATCTGCATGACGGTATTGCGATCCATACCGCTCGTCAGCATAGTGCGGGCAATTCTGAGTTGCATGCTTTGCCTTCCTTCTTGAAGTCCGATCTCTTTGCCTTCGATGCGACCTTGTGCAATGCCCAGCTCAATGCCTTTCTCAAGCCCTATCTGCTCAAGCTGTTGTGCGATAGTCATAAGTGCGTTCTCGTGTTGGGGCACACGCTGTGCCAGCTCCTGTACAAAGGTTTTGGCGTCTGATACTTCGCCCGCCTGCACAATGTAGTTTACCAGTGATATCACCTGCGATGAAGAGTGATCGCCTGCCATCAAAATGGATACCAGCCTGTCCATCAGTTCTGCCAGATCCCGCTGCCGGATATGTTTCTGCAACAGGGTCAGTGCCGCCATGCTGCGGTGTTGCATGATCTCATCGTCAGGAATCGTCGTGACATCGACCAGCGGAAAACTGTGGCTGTAAAGCCTGTCCGCCAGCAGCGGGTCGTCGAACTCATCCAGCCACCGGGTCGAATAAGGATAGGGAGTGCGTCTGCCCACGTAAGACAGTATGGGTATCACCAGCGGCAGTCTCTTATGCCCAGCTTCAAGATGACGCTGCATGGCAGCTACTGCATAGCGCATCAGCCGAAATGCCATATGTTTGTCAGGTGATGACTGATGCTCAATGAGTACATGGATATATCCATTGCCAGCGGTAGTTTTAAGACTGTAAAGCACATCGCTGAAGTACTGCCAAAGGTCATCTTCGACAAACGACCCCGACTCCAGCTTCAATGTGCTGAGATCGCAGCATTCGCGCAGTTCTGGCGGCAGGTGCAGCGCCATAAAATCCCGGGGAATATCCGGCTGAGTCAGAAATTGCCGGAATGTTGCATCATGAGGCGTGGGCGTGCTGTTGTTCTTTTTCACTGACCAGAATCCTTTCTGTTCCTGAAGCGCTGACAACGGCTGATAAAGTCAGTAAAAGGCGCTAAATCCCGTAGCGCACGAACGTTTAAAGTACGGATGGAAATAAAGAAATGAATACTCTGATGATTGAACCCCGTAAAACGCTTTTCCTGAATTCTACGAGGTTGCTCTGGATATCAACGAATAGCGGGCCTTAAAAAGCCATTCCACCCCGCTCAGCTCACCACATTAACCGGCTCGCCCTGAATAAAGGCCGCGATATTGGCCATCATGCCAGTTACCAGATTTTCTACGCCGCTGCGGCTCGCCCAGGCAATGTGCGGCGTCAGCAGCAGATTGGGCAAATCTGCCAGTAGCGGGTTATCGGCAGAAGGTGGTTCGCTGCTCAGGACATCCAGCGCTGCGCCGCCAATCAGCCCCTGCTTTAATGCCTCCGTAAGATCGGCCTCGTTAATCAGCCCACCGCGCGCAGTGTTAATCAACAGCGCATGCTTTTTCATTTTCGCCAGCGCCTTACGGTCAATCAACTGACGGGTACTGTCACTTAACGGGCAGTGCAGCGAAATAATATCGCTGGTGGCAAGCATCTGCTCAAAGCTGACATAGCCCTCACGCACGCTGTCGCTGCCTTTACGCTCCGCGTACTGCACCTGCATTCCCAGCGCCTGGGCCAATCTGCCAACCGCCTGACCGATATCACCTTTACCCGCGATACCCAGCGTGGCGCCGCTAATATCCCCTATCGGCTGACGATGCAGACAGAAGTGCTGTGCCTGCGGCCAGTCGATGCGGGTATTAACGGCATAAGCCATTATCTGACGACGCAGGGCAAAAATGGCGGCGATCACCGCCTCCGACACGCTCTGGGTGGAGTAACCAGGAACATTACTGACCACGATGCCGCGGTCACGGCACGCGTTGAGGTCAATACAGTCATAACCCGTCGCCGCAACACAGATAAAGCGCAGTTCGGGAAGCTGCGCCAGGGTATCGGCACGCAATGGCACCTTATTGGTAATCGCAACCGTCGCGCCCGCAAGCGAAGACACAATGTCACTGACCGGTGTTTGTGCGCGAATCTCCCAGTCAGCCTGTTGTTGCCCGGTCGGCAGAGAGACAGGCAGCGTGTCACCATCCAGCATTACAATTTTCATCTTCAGTCCTTTTTGGGTTTGGTTTAATGCAACCGACCCATAAATGTTATTTGTATGTTTTTAACGGGTAACATCTAAGTTAAATGATGCTGGAATTAAAGTGAATACGTTCAAAGAGTGCGAAATTTTTCGGAACAGAAGCCACTTTATTTAACTCTTTTATCCCCTTCGCGTTACACTGCCGCCCGTAATTTTCACCCCTTGCGTCCGTTAAAATCATGCAGAAATCTTCACTCAGACATCGACTCACTGCCGGTATTGCGATACTGGCCGTGCTGCTGTTGTTTGTTGCCCCGATGATTTCAAAAAATCTGGCTGAGCATCACGAAACGATGCAACGTGCATCTGCCATGAGCGCAGAGATGCCAATGATGCATCATCACAGCGAGATGATGTCGATGGCGGACCATGGGATGATGATGGATCATGGTTTTGCCTGTGGCTACTGCGATTTATTGATGCATGTACCGCTGATGCTCTGGGTGTTTATCCCGTTCATCTGGTGGATGAGCCTGATCACCCGCGCCCCGCCGCCCTCTGCGATTAATCCGCCCCCGTGGCGATGGATGTTGCGTCTCCACCGACCACGAGCGCCACCTGCTTTCGCGTCACACTCACTGCTTTCTGATTCGATTGTGTGACAACGTCACCCAGTCGCCTTTGTCTTTTGAAAAGTGTGGAATGCTATGTCCTCTTCTCAGGAAATTATCCCTGCACCGCGCGGCACGCTGTTTAATCTTTTTCGCCGCCTGCATTTTTACATCGGCCTGTTTATCGCGCCGTTTATTTTTGTCGCCGCGCTCACCGGCACACTCTATGTTCTGACGCCGCAGCTGGAACAGGCGATCTACCACGATGCCCTGACTACCGATGCACAGGGCCAGGCGCAGCCGTTGTCAGCCCAGATTGCTGCCGCACGTGCGCGAGCGGGTGAATCAGCACGTATCTATGCCGTGCGTCCCGCGCCGGGTCCGCAGGATACAACCCGCGTGCAGTTTGCTGAGCCTCAGCTTGGCCCATCGGAATCGCGATCGCTGTTTATCGATCCTTACACGCTGCAGGTGAAAGGCGATATGACGGTGTATGGCACCAGCGGTGTGCTGCCGCTGCGCATGTGGCTGGATCAGATACATCGCGGCCTGCTGCTGGGCGATTTTGGCCGTAACTACAGCGAACTGGCAGCCTCCTGGCTGTGGGTCGCCGCGCTGGGCGGGATCGTTTTATGGTCCGGCACCCGGCCACCGCGCACCCGCAGAAAAGTGCGCAGCGGTTTTGCGGCAACGCGTCACTGGCACGTTACGCTGGGCCTGCTGCTGGCTATCGGGCTGGTCTTCTTTTCGGTAACCGGACTGACCTGGTCACAGTGGGCAGGCAACAACATTGAAAAAATGCGCAGCGACTTTGGCTGGAAAACGCCGCAGGTTAATACCGCACTGAACGGTGACGCGCCCGCCGAAGCCGCCGATCCGCATGCTGACCATCGCGGTGCGATGATCGGCATGACGATGTCCGGCATGACCATGCCAGCCAGAACCGCCGCGCCGGTGGTCCTGAATCAACCGAATCCCAGTTGGGATCAGGCGCTGGCAGCAGCACGCCAGGCCGGACTGCACGCCGCGAAACTGGAGCTGCGTCAGCCTAAGAAAGCAGAACAGGCCTGGACCGTATCGGAGATTGATCGCAGCTGGCCAAGCCAGGTTGATGCGGTTTCAATCAATCCGGCTGATTTTAGCGTGGTCGACCGCGTTGAGTTCGCCAGCTTCCCGCTGGTGGCGAAACTGACCCGCTGGGGCGTGGATGCGCATATGGGTGTACTGTTTGGTCTGCCTAACCAGCTGATTCTGGCCCTGTTCGGCTTTGGACTCTGTGCGATGATTGTGCTGGGCTACCGCATGTGGTGGATTCGCCGCCCGGCGGTTCCCCAGCTCAGCCCCTCGCAAACGCTGTTGTCCGCCTGGCTTGCACTGCCGCGCTATGCACAGGGCACCAGCCTGATAGTGACGCTGGCGCTGGGTTATGCGCTGCCTGTTATGGGCATCAGCCTGGTTGTGCTGATCCTGCTGGATATTCAACGCTGGCGCAGCGCGCAGCGTGCGTCGGTCATCCGGGAAGAAATTGCGCCAGATAAGCAGTCGCCGCTGGCTATCGTCCAGTCACGCTTCGCCGGAAAGCGCAAAGAGATGCGCTATTTTCTCCGCAGCGTCACGGTGCTGGCGCTGATTGTGATTTCAGTGATGGCGAATGCGATGATTGGCGGCGTGATTGACCAGTATCAGATCCCCTTTAGCCACTGGTCACTGACCATGTATATCACCCAGGCGATGATGATCCTGCTCTACTCCACGGTCTTTACCGGGCTGTTGTCGATCCCACTCTGGTATTTCTTCCTGGGTGAGAGCGACGAACAGGGCAAATAAGCCGATGGCGCCCCGCGTGATTTTTTATTCAAAATAACTGACGAAGCCGGGCAAATCATCCGGCTTCTCATTCTGCGCCTGAGGTCTATGATCGTTGTTATGCCTTCCTTTATCTGAGAATAAATCATGAACATTGTGCGAGCTAATCCTGAACAACTGTTTGAGTACGGTCCTTTTACCGTTCGTCGTCAGCGACCTGGCGAGGCGCTTAGGCCGTTGCTCACGGTTGACCTGATGTCGCTGAAACTGGATGCCCGGCTCCCGATGCAGCAGCATCAGGATGAAGAAGTGTTCACCTACCTGTGGCGCGGTTCAATGCAGCATCAGGACAGCAACGGCGAGTGTACCCAGCTCTCTGCGAAAAAGGTGATGGTGGTGAATGCCGGTGAGGGTGTTCAGTACGAAGAGTCGGTGCCGCTGTATGAAGCGGAACTGTTGCAGGCCGTTATCCGGCCTTCGCAGCCGGGCGGTGAAGCGATGACTCAGGTGCTGGAGCGCGATCAGGGCATCATGACTAACGGCTGGACCGAACTGGCCGGGCCGGAAGAGTCTGACGCCCCGCTGGAACTGCGCCAGGAAGTCTATATCTACGATACGCTGCTGGAGCGTAATCAGACGGTGGACGTGCCCTCGATGGCGGGCTTTGTGGCTTATCTGACCGTGCTGGAAGGGATTATTCGCATTGGCAATCAGCGACTCAGTCGTGGCGATGCGGTGAGCGGGCTGGATAGCAGCATGGAGATCACCGGCGACAGGGATGCCAATCTGGTCTGCTTCCTGGTCAGGCCAGACAACGTTGCATAACATAGCGCGGGACGTTTCCCGCGCTTTTTGTTCCACACAGATTAAAGCGTATGGCGTTGCTGCATCGCCTGTACCCGCTTATAGGCATGATCAAACTGACGTACATCGTCGCGCAGCCAGTGGCGCTGTGTCAGCGGTGCATCATCCAGCGCCTGCGGCAGCGGTACACCCGCCAGCGATCCACGGCAGCAAAAGGCACGCGCCAGCGTCGGTGTAGCGATGCCAATGTAGCGGGCAAACTCAGGTAAGGTCATCAGTGCTGTACTCATTTTCCACCTCCTGTTAACAAAATATTCCCTGCATTTTCAGCCCAAATCTTTAATGCTTTTATTGATCTGAAACATAGATGTGGTACTAATCTTCTGCCTGCTGATGAGATAGCTCGCCTCGCCTGCCGTAAAACGAAAAGAAGTGAGGAACCCGTGCGCCATTATGGATTGATGATTGCTCTGCTGTTTTCCGGTTTTGCCACGGCTCACACGCTGACCACAGGCCAGCCAGTCCCGCCCGTCTATGTTGCCGATAAAGGGGAAATGCTCCTCAATGAGGGCGATATAAATTATCAGCGCTGGAACAGTCAGACACTGACCGGAAAAGTGCGTCTGGTGATTCATGTAGCGGGCCGGCTTTCTGCAAAAGACCAGAGCGCACCCTTAATCAAGGCCATTCAGCAGGCAAGTCTGCCGCGTGACCGCTTCCAGACTACCACCATCGTAAATACCGACGATGCCCTGCCCGGCAGTGCCATTTTTGTGGTGCGCAGCATCGCCTCCAGCAAAAAAGCGGCACCCTGGCAGCAATTTATTATCGACAGCAGTGGCGTCACTGCCCATACCTGGCATCTTCAGCCGGAAAGCGCGTCCGTCGTGGTGATTGATCCGGAAGGGATTGTGCGCTTCGCTAAAGATGGCGCATTATCAGATGAGGATGTCGCCAGCGTGATGAATCAGCTGCGCGCATTGCTGGGCTGATTCAGGCAATATAGTGGTCAGGATGGCGCGTCAAAACGCGGAATGCTGCTGAATTCGCCGACATTTTTATCGCTGTAAGCTACGCTTAGTTGTAATGGATTTACCCGCCGTTCTTTGAAAACCTGCCAACTATGCTGTGGCAGTCGGGGACGATTATTGAAGATGGCATCGAATCATTTCGACCTGCTGTGACTTCCTCTGTAGATAAGGACAGCCATGATGACGGTCTGTGCAGAACAATACGTCAATTTCAGCCACAGTGATGCAGCCAGCCTGTTGAACGACATTGAGCAACGGCTTGATCAGCTTTTACCAGTTGAGAGTGAACGTGATTTAGTCGGCGCGGCAATGCGCGAGGGTGCGCTGGCACCGGGAAAGCGTATTCGCCCGCTGCTGCTGCTGCTGGCCGCGCGCGATCTCGGCTGTAGCGCCACCCCTGCCGGGCTGCTGGATCTCGCCTGCGCGGTTGAGATGGTGCACGCCGCCTCCCTGATTCTGGATGACATGCCCTGCATGGATGATGCGCAGCTGCGTCGCGGACGACCAACCATTCACTGCCAGTATGGTGAACATGTCGCGATTCTGGCCGCAGTGGCGCTGCTGAGTAAGGCGTTTGGCGTGGTGGCAATGGCTGAAGGCTTAACGGCGGCCGCCAGAGCCGATGCGGTCGCGGAGCTATCCCACGCGGTCGGCATGCAGGGTCTGGTTCAGGGTCAGTTCAAGGATCTTTCAGAAGGCGACAAGCCACGCAGTGCCGACGCGATTCTGATGACCAATCATTACAAAACCAGCACCCTGTTCTGCGCCTCTATGCAGATGGCCTCTATTGTGGCGGAAACGCCAAAAGAGGCACGCGAACAGCTGCACCGCTTCTCGCTGAATCTCGGTCAGGCCTTTCAGCTGCTGGACGATCTCACCGACGGCATGGCGGATACCGGCAAAGATGCCCATCAGGATGACGGGAAATCGACGCTGGTCAATCTGCTGGGGCCTCAGGCGGTAGAAACGCGACTGCGCGATCACCTGCGCTGTGCCAGCGAGCATCTGCTTTCGGCCTGCCAGGACGGTTATGCCACTCATCATTTTGTTCAGGCCTGGTTTGAGAAAAAACTCGCTGCCGTCAGTTAAGGATGCTGCATGAGCCACTTTGCGGTCATTGCACCGCCCTTCTATAGCCATGTGCAGGCGCTCACGCATCTGAGCCAGGCCTTAATCGCACGCGGACACCAGATTACCTTTCTCCAGCAGACGGATGTCAGCGCACTACTGATTGACAGCAGGATCGGCTTTTTCCCGCTGGGTCTCGCCTCGCATCCGGCAGGCAGTCTGGCGCATACCCTGCAGCTGGCGGCGCATCCTCTTGGCCCGTCGATGCTTAAGTTAATCAATGAGATGGCCCGCAGCACAGAGATGCTCTGCCGTGAACTGCCGGTGGCGATGAAGACGCTGGCGATTGATGGCGTGATCGTCGATCAGATGGAGCCAGCCGGTGCATTGGCAGCAGAGTCTCTGAACCTGCCCTACGTCTCTGTGGCCTGTGCGCTGCCACTTAACCGTGAACCCGATTTTCCGCTGGCCGTGATGCCGTTTGACTATGCAAACACCGATCAGGCACGCGAACGCTATCGCGCCAGTGAAAAGATCTATGACTGGCTGATGCGCCGTCACGATCGCGTTATCGCCCGCAATGCCCATGCGATGGGATTAACACCACGGGAAAAGCTGCATCACTGCTTTTCACCCCTGGCGCAGATCAGCCAGCTGATGCCGGAACTCGATTTCCCCCGCCAGGCGTTGCCCGACCATTTTCATTCGGTCGGCCCGCTGCGTGCAGCGGTAACAGCGCCTGCCGCGTCGCAGCCACGCTACTTCCCGCACGGCGACAGACCGCGCATTTTCGCATCACTCGGTACGCTGCAGGGACATCGCTACGGCCTGTTTAAAACCATCGTTCGCGCCTGCCAGGAGATCGACGCGCAGTTGCTGCTGGCGCACTGCGGTCGCCTGTCACCGTTTCAGGCGGAAAAACTGGCGCAGTCCAGCCATGTACAGGTGGTCGATTTTGCCGATCAGGCTGCCGCACTGGCGCAGGCCGATCTGGCGATTACCCACGGCGGCATGAATACCGTGCTGGATGCCGTTAACCATCTGACGCCACTGCTGGCGATTCCGCTGGCATTTGATCAGCCAGGCGTCGCGGCCAGAGTGGTCTGGCACGGTATCGGACGTCGCGCGTCACGCTTCACCACCAGCCACGCGATGGCCCGTCAGCTTCAGACCCTGCTGGCTGATGAAAGCTACGGCCAGCAGATGAAAACGCTGCGCACTGCGCTCTGTCAGGCGGGCGGTACTACCCTCGCAGCGGATATCGTCGAGCAGGCGATGCAGACCCGCAAACCGGTCATCACCAGGAGAGATTATGCCGCGGTATGATCTGATTCTGGTGGGCGCAGGGCTGGCTAATGGCTTAATCGCCCTGCGTTTACGCCAGCAGCGCCCTTCACTGCGCATTCTGCTGATTGATGCAGAAAGTGAGCCTGGCGCGCATCATACCTGGTCGTTTCATGCGGACGATCTCTCTGACACGCAGCTTCACTGGATTGCTCCGCTGGTGGTTCACCACTGGCCCGGTTATGAGGTGCGCTTTCCGCAACGAAACCGTTCCCTTAACAGCGGCTATTTTTGTGTCACCGCAGAGCGCTTCGCGCAGGTCATCCGCGACCGGTTTGCACCGGATCTACTGCTGAACACCCGCGTGGCGAGCATTGCTTCACGCTCGGTCACGCTGGCGGATGACCGGGTGCTGGAAACTGACGCAGTGATCGATGGACGCGGCTATCAGCCCGATGGTGCGCTGCGCATGGGCTTCCAGGCGTTTGTGGGTCAGGAGTGGCAGCTCAGTTCACCTCATGGCCTGACCGCACCGATCATCATGGACGCGACCGTGGATCAGCAGTCAGGCTATCGCTTTGTCTACAGCCTGCCCTTTTCGGCGGATACGCTGCTGATTGAAGATACCCACTATATTGATAACGCCACGCTGGAAGGCGATCGTGCCCGTCAGAATATCCGTGACTATGCCGCTCAGCAGGGCTGGCAGTTAAAACAGCTATTGCGTGAAGAACAGGGTGCGTTGCCGATTACGCTGACCGGCGACGTGGACGCTTTCTGGCAGACACGCGATCAGCCCTGCAGCGGTCTGCGTGCCGGGTTATTCCATCCCACCACCGGCTACTCGCTGCCGCTGGCGGTCGCTCTGGCTGACCGGCTTGCGCAGATGCAGTCGTTCACCTCAGAGACCCTGCACGCCACCATTGCGCAATTTGCGGGTCACACCTGGCAGCAGCAGCGCTTCTTCCGGATGCTGAACCGGATGCTGTTTCTGGCGGGTCCGGCTGACCAGCGCTGGCAGGTTATGCAACGTTTTTACGGCCTTCCCGAAGGTCTGATTGCCCGTTTTTATGCGGGAAAACTCACTGTGTCTGATCGGCTGCGCATCTTAAGCGGCAAGCCGCCGGTTCCCGTACTGGCTGCGCTACAGGCTATTATGACTCCTCACCGTCAACAGGCGATGCAATGAACAGAACGACAGTAATTGGTGCAGGCTTTGGTGGTCTGGCGCTGGCCATTCGCCTTCAGGCGTCAGGGATCCCTACGCGACTGCTGGAGCAGCGTGACAAGCCTGGCGGCCGCGCTTATGTCTACGAGGATCAGGGCTTTACCTTTGATGCTGGCCCCACGGTGATTACCGATCCCAGCGCTATTGAAGAGCTGTTCACCCTCGCAGGTAAGAAGCTTTCTGACTATGTCGAACTCCTGCCGGTGAAGCCGTTTTATCGCCTCTGCTGGGAGTCCGGCAAGGTATTCAGTTATGACAACGATCAGCCCGCGCTGGAGGCGCAGATCAGCGCATTTAATTCGCGCGACGTTGAAGGCTATCGTCGCTTTCTGGCCTATTCCCGAGCGGTGTTTGCGGAAGGTTATCTGAAGCTTGGGACCGTGCCGTTTCTGTCGTTCCGCGACATGCTACGTGCCGCGCCTCAGCTGGCTAAACTGCAGGCGTGGCGCAGCGTCTACAGCAAAGTGGCGAGCTATATTGAAGATGAGCATCTGCGTCAGGCGTTCTCTTTCCATTCGCTGCTGGTAGGCGGAAACCCGTTTGCCACCTCGTCAATCTATACCCTGATTCATGCGCTGGAACGTGAATGGGGCGTCTGGTTCCCGCGTGGCGGCACGGGTGCCCTGGTGCAGGGCATGGTGAAGCTGTTTGAAGATCTGGGCGGCGAAGTGGAGCTGAATGCCAGCGTTGCCCGGCTGGAGACGCAGGAAAATAAAATCACCGCTGTGCACCTGAAAGATGGCCGCGTATTCCCGACCCGCGCGGTGGCCTCTAATGCGGACGTGGTTCATACCTACCGTGAACTGCTGAGTCAGCATCCCGCCGCGGTGGCCAGGGGAAAATCCCTGCAGAACAAGCGCATGAGCAACTCGCTGTTTGTGCTCTATTTTGGTCTGAATCATCATCACGATCAGCTCGCGCATCATACGGTCTGCTTTGGCCCGCGCTACCGTGAATTGATTGATGAGATCTTTAACAAAGATGCCCTGGCAGAGGACTTCTCGCTTTACCTACACGCGCCCTGCGTGACCGATCCGTCACTGGCACCCGCTGGCTGCGGCAGTTATTACGTGCTGGCACCGGTGCCGCACCTCGGCACCGCCGATATCGACTGGGCCGTGGAAGGACCGCGCCTGCGCGATCGCATCTTCGACTATCTGGAACAGCACTACATGCCGGGCCTGCGCAGTCAGCTGGTGACGCACCGCATGTTCACGCCGTTTGATTTCCGCGATGAACTGAATGCGTATCAGGGCTCGGCGTTTTCGGTCGAGCCGATTCTGACGCAAAGCGCCTGGTTCCGGCCCCACAACCGCGATAAAAATATTAACAATCTCTATCTGGTCGGCGCGGGCACCCATCCTGGCGCGGGCATTCCAGGGGTGATTGGTTCGGCCAAGGCCACCGCAGGATTGATGCTGGAGGATCTGGCTTGAATAGTCCGTCACTGCTCGATCATGCCGTAGAAACCATGGAAGTGGGTTCGAAAAGCTTTGCCACGGCATCAAAACTGTTTGATGCCAAAACCCGACGCAGTGTGCTGATGCTCTACTCGTGGTGTCGTCACTGTGATGATGTGATTGACGATCAGGTGCTGGGATTCAGCAACGATACGCCGTCACTGCAATCCGCCGAACAGCGCCTGGCGCAGCTGGAGATGAAAACCCGCCAGGCCTACGCCGGATCGCAGATGCATGAGCCTGCCTTTGCCGCCTTTCAGGAGGTCGCGATGGCGCACGATATTCTGCCGGCTTACGCTTTTGATCATCTGGCAGGCTTTGCGATGGATGTCCATGAGACCCGCTATCAGACGCTGGATGATACGCTGCGCTACTGCTATCACGTGGCGGGCGTGGTGGGCCTGATGATGGCGCAGATTATGGGCGTGCGCGACAACGCGACGCTGGATCGCGCCTGCGATCTCGGTCTGGCGTTTCAGCTGACCAATATTGCCCGCGATATCGTTGAAGATGCCGAAACGGGACGCTGCTATCTGCCCGCAGAGTGGCTGGCTGAAGAGGGGCTGACACGGGAGACACTGGCGGACCCGCGCAATCGCAAGGCACTCAGCCGCGTTGCCCGCCGGCTGGTGGAGACGGCAGAGCCCTATTATCGATCGGCATCGGCTGGGTTACCCGGTTTACCGCTGCGTTCAGCGTGGGCCATTGCGACAGCAAAACAGGTCTATCGTAAGATTGGGATGAAAGTGGTTGAGGCGGGTGCACAGGCGTGGGATCAACGTCAGTCCACCAGCACGCCAGAGAAACTGGTCATGCTGGTGGCGGCATCCGGTCAGGCGGTTACTTCCCGGATGGCGCATCCTGCTCCGCGCCCGGCTTATCTATGGCAGCGCCCCGTTTAACGCCGTGACGTTCCCTGAGCGTCGCCTGCAGTTTTGACAGCGGCGGCGCGTAGAGAAAACCAAACGAAACACAGTCCTCTTTGCCGCGTACGGCATGATGCAGGCGGTGTGCCATATAAAGCCGGCGCAGATAACCCCGGCGTGGCACATAGCGGAAAGGCCAGCGCTGATGGACCAGACCGTCATGGACGATAAAATAGAGCAGGCCATAGAGCGTCATCCCTGCGCCGATCCACTGCAACGGCCAGATGCCCGTGCTGCCCAGATAAATAAGTAAAATCGACAGGCCTGCGAACACCACCGCATAGAGGTCGTTAACCTCGAACCAGCCCTTATGGGGTTCATGATGTGACAGATGCCAGCCCCATCCCCAGCCATGCATAATATATTTGTGCGCCAGCGCCGCCGTTATCTCCATGCCGATAACGGTGACCAGAACAATCAGGGCATTCCAAATCCACAACATAGCTTCTCCCGAACATGCATCCTGCAAAGTGGCGCAGAGGAATAATCTTAACAGAGATTAGGGAAAACCGCGGGTTGGGGTTAGCGGGTTTTAACGATTGCTGCAGGAGACGCACCATACAGCGATGCTGAGCGGACGCAATGTTCCAGGCAGAAACACCTACAGCCAGCATCACGCGACATTCGCCGGTAATGCACAGACTGTGCCTGTTAATTATAAACGAGATTGAACGTCACTGTGCCGTCCGCTTTTCCCGCCATCACCTGCCCGTCAGTCTGAATATATTGCGCGTTAAACGCCATCGACGCCGCCTGGTTGGGAGAAGAGACCGTCGTCAGCACCGGCAACTGGTCGGTTGAAACATTTAGCGGCACGCGCTGACCTTCCGGGACCTGCAGACCGGGTCCATAGGTCAGCGCAATGCCCACGCCGGATGCTGAGTTGCTCTGCGGCGTCAGGCTGATGGCATCTTTATCGCCTGATGTAGCCATACCAAAGAAGCCGACTTTTACGGCGGCACTGTGTTCACACATCACCTGAATCTGAAAGCCTTTCTGGCTTCCTGCCCGGCTGCCAATACCGCTGAATTCCGCCTTACTCACTTTTCCCATGTCCACATTAATGGCGGACTGGGAGGTGACCACAGAACAGCTGCCATACTGCACGGTAAAGCTGGAGAGGAAAATTTGCGGCTTGTCATTGATTGGCTGGCTGCTGGCTGCGCTGTCCCCGACCTTTAAGCTGGCATTGCCAACGTTCACCTCACCGACAGAGGCGGGTTGATCGCCAGGATTAAGCGGCGATCTCTGTCCGGGAATTTTATAGAACACCACATAGGACTGAAGGGTTATGTCGTGGGCAGAATTGAACTGTGGGCTGGTCTGAGAGTTACAGATCGAGCTGGTTTTGCCCTTACCAGTGGTATCAGCGAAACCGCCACCGCAATAAGACGGCTCCTTGAAACCAATAGCGAACCCGATGCTCTCGACCCCCGGAACACGGTATATCGGCGTATTGTGCCCGCCCGCAATATTGGTCTGCAAGCCGGACTCTTCAGCATTAATTTCAAACCCCATATCTTTGTAGTTATAGCCCTGCTCGCCACTGTTTTTGTTACAGGTAAAGGCATTGGCACTCTGCAGCGGCATCTGCGCAGAAATGGGTGTGCCATCAGCTGCGCCCGGCACATAGTTGACGTTATGCACCTGAACGACTACCTGGCTGATGCCCTGACAGGACTCCTGCCCCAGTGCAGGTAAAGCACACAATGTCGGGATGATTAGCATGAGCCCTTTCACTAAACGCAGAACTGTTTTCATCTTAAACTCCTGTGAATTACTGGCAAACGGCCGAGACCAGTCTGACCGGGTTCGTGCCGCTGGCGGCAGGCAGGCGGAACGGCGCGCGGCAGCTTTTCTCCACCCCCTCTTCCTGCCATTTCACTTCGATAACACCCTGAGCGGGTACCCCACTCAGATAAAGTTCGCCTTTTTCAGCGACGATGCCGCTCGTACTGCCCTCTTTACCCTCTGCGGCGCGGGCAATCTGACCTGCCGCACCAAATGGCGGGAAGGCATCCTGCCAGGTCAGCGTGAACAGCACCCGGTTACCCACATGGGTGGCGTAGTCGGCCATCACAATCGCTCCGCGGGTCGGGATGGCCGTTTGTCCATCCAGTTCCACATCAACGTTGTCAGGCAGCGTGTCAGTTGCCAGTTCGATAGCATTTTCATGGTAGGGCGAGAGAGATGGCACAATCGCATAGCCGCGACCATCGGTGACCACATTGCTGCTGCTCTCAATACCCACATCGGCCGTATCGGGCACACGAACGATCGCGAAGGTATCGCCCAGCGGCTGGCTCAGCGTAATGCCGTGTGCATGCGCGACGATGCCGCCTGAAAGACCATAGCTAAACTGAGAGCTGTGGCGATCATGACTGACCCCGGCACTGACGCTGCCGCGACTGCCGCGATAGTCCAGCGAGCCGTTGCTGTTCAGATTTTGTCCCTGGCTGTCATAGCCCTGTTGCAGGTTGTAGTACAGGTTGTTGTCCTGCAACGCACTGCCCGACAGACTGACCTGCTGCGAGACATCCCCATCGTTGCTGGAGTTCATGCTGTAGCTGACGGAGCTGTCTGGCAGCAGCGCGCTGAAGGGAACAGAGACATTAAACGAGACCGCGCGGTCAGCCTTACGGGCGCTGGTCGAGTCGGTGTAAAACCAGGCAACGCCCCAGGAAATGGCTTTGTAGTTGCTGAAAAAACCCAGATGCAGGGTGCGATCTTCACTATTTGATCGCCAGTAGCGTTGCACATAGGCAGAAGCGCTAAGGCTGCCATAGTCGCCGATACCCTGCGAGATCGAAATCTCCGAGCGACTACGCTTGTTAGCCACGTAGCTTGCCGGGCTGGTCATCGCGTTGGCTTCGCTGAAGGCATAGAAGCCGCTGGAGGAGTAGCGATAGCTTGCCATGCTGAAGGTGGTATTCGTCGAGACGAAATTTTTCTGATACTGTGCGCGGACTGACTGACCACTGCTGCTCTGGCCCTCCGGTAAACGGGTTTTGGCTACGGTCACATCGGTTCCCAGCGAGCCAAAATCGCCCAGACTTTTACCCAGACCGATCGCTACAGCGTGATAATTCTGCGCCATCTGAACGCCGCCAAAGGCGGTAAAGTCATGCGGCAGTCCGTAAAACAGCGTGGACTGCACAAACTCAGGTGAACGCAGATTGTTACTGCCTGAATAATGGTAACGACCACCACTGACACTGTATTTCAGATGACCCTGACGCAGCATGTAAGGCACTGCAGAGTAAGGTTGAGTGAAGGTGCGTACCGAGCCATCGCTTTCATGGATAGTGATGTCGAGGTCACCGCTCTGTGCGGTGGGATAGAGATCCTTGATTTCGAATGCGCCCGGTGCAACCACGGTTTCATAAATCACATAGCCATGCTGACTCACCGTGACCCGCGCATTGCTGTGGGCGATGCCGTGTATCACCGGCGCAAAGCCGCGCTGACTTTCCGGGAGCATGGTGTCATCAGACATGATCTGCACACCGCGAAACTGCACGCTGTCAAAAACGTCGCCAGAGGTATAAGTATCCCCGACCCCAAACTGGCTTTTCAGTGTCTTAAGATCCCGCTCCAGATAAGTGGTCTGGGATTGCCAGTGGCTGACCAGATCGTAGCGCCAGGTGGCGGTGTTACGCAGTCGCCATGCGCCAAAATTGGCTCCACTGCGCAGGCTGAGCAGCGTTGAATTCCACCGGTCGCTCTCATTACGACTGCTGCTTCCGGTGAGGTTATAGTTTACAAAAGCAGCCGATACGCCCTCATCCCAGCGCGAAGGATCGACATAATCGCGATCTTTTATTTTCAGGGCGATCTGAGGAATGGAAAGATTTAACTGCTGATGCGCGAAATCAAAGTCGGCCGCAGCATCGGGTATGAATTCACTCAACTCGTCAATGGTCTCACCGTTCTTTAAGCGGCTGAAGGCGGAAAAGCCATCAACGTTGACGCCCATTGCGGAAAGCTCTGCAACCGTCAGTTGCGGAACCAGCCCGTTTCTGCCCTGCACAAAAGTGACATCGCGGCTATCAATCACCCGGTTGTTGAGTAACAGCGTGACATGATAGGTACCGGGTTGCTGACCGCCTTCACGGGCGAAATAGTGGAGATCGGTGGCATTATGTTGATCGGATGAAAATTCCAGCGCCGCAGGATTAAAGTAGTCATCCGCGCGGGCACCACGCAACAGGCAGAACATGAGCAGCATCAGACCCGGAACGCCTGCAAGCCAGGGAGAGGCGTGAAACGTTTTCGCGTGCCTTTTCTTGCCTGTCTCAGCCTGTGGAGTGACTTTCACTGTTAGTGCCCCGGATTCAAATCAAAAAAACAGTTAGCGCGTACGTTGTTCGGTGATGCCGCCGTAGTCGTTAATCGCAGACCAGGTCACTGCGCCGGAATCGGCGACGGTCCACTGACGATCCTCACCCGGGCCAATCATGCCTGGGTCCTGAATGGTGTGATGATTAACGCTGAGCGAATAAAAAGAGACAAAGTAAGGGGTTGGGTTATGCGCAATAAGCTGCCTGCCTTCATGGCGAAAAGAGAGTTGTTGCCAGGCGTCAGCCGGATTTCCCTCCAGTTCTTTTGGTCGATAAAAGAGCTTGAATTTCGATTTAATATTGACCTGCAGCTGATTACTTTTATCGCGTGGTGTGGGTGAAATAGATTTCACATTGAGCCAGAACACCGATTCACGATCTTTCGGCAGCGGCATTCCCAGATAATTAATCCTTAACAGATTCTCTTTTCCCGCATCGAGACGAAAAAGCGGTGGCGTGACAATAAACGGCACCCGGGAATGATTATCTGGATTGAAATTCTCTATCCACGACTCCACCAGATAGGGCATATTTTTATCCTGATTCGTGACCGAAAGCGTTGCCTCCTTTTTTCCTTCCACAAAGATAATACGCGTCCCTCCCATCACAACACCTGCATGAGCAGCCATGCTCAGCATACACGCAGAGAAAAGCGAAATAAGTCTTATTACCTTAAACATAGCCATTTACGCCATTAATCTTCAGAAGGATAAGCAGGGTTGCCCCTGCTATTTATCAGTTATAAACCATCACGAAGTTTGAAACTGCGTTGGCCGGACCGACTGCGATTTCAGCACCATCACTTTTATAATCGGCATAGAAAATCAGGTCAGCAGAACCGCCCTCTTCGGTCTCCACCATTTTATCGACCCCTTTAGAGATGGAGCCAATTGCGATCGGCGTGCTGCGGTCCCCTTCGTAAAGTTTAATGCCCACGCCGGTAGCGCCTCCATCGGCCACTTTCAGCAGGGTATTATCCCCAGCGTCTTTATCGCCATCGAACAATACAGCCACTTTAGTAACCGATGCCGGGCAGTCCTTGACTGAAATAGTGAAGGGGGTTTGGGTGGTTTCGGTGCGGCTCTCGAAATAGGATTTTGCCCATTTACCTAAATCAACGCTCTGTTTTTTACTGGCAGTTGAAACGTCACATGAAACATCGGTAATTTCACCGGTAAATTTCACTTCGCCACCTGCACCCTGAGTGCCGGCTGATGCTCCCGGATTAGTATTCATCGGTGATGGGCCGTCAGTTGCTGCAGCTAATGCCGATCCGGAAATCATAAGTCCAGCCAGTGCCACTGGCAGAATACGTTTTCTGATATTCATCAAACCTGTCTCTTTTCAATACATACAAAGTGGCTGGGGTCAGCCACCTGATGGATAGATATGCATTTATTAAATGCGCCAACATAACAACCCGGAGTTTATTATGTTGCCAGCATATTAACCGCGCATAACTATATAAAAGATAAACAGACGTTTCCATTGCCCCTTCAGGCAATATAACAACCTCTTTTATTGTTCTGGATCAACCTGTGACAATTTAAGAAAAGTATTAACTGACCTTTTCACTGCACTCATCAGCTATTATATTCACTTCTGTAGCGCATTCTATTTACATTGAAAAAATAAAGACTCCAGAATGAGAATATACTTAGAGAGTAATCACAATAAAGTCATGGATGGACGTCCTGAATAATTGCCCGCCACGATCATTACGAGGCTCAGATCCCTGCTCCAAAACTAATCAGAGATGAATGTCTGGCTCGCCCGTCGCCGGTCAGTAGAACTTAAAGCCGATCATGATCCATCGGCGTGCGAAAAGCGTGACGTGCGGCAACCATCAACTGACTGGCTGTCACGGTGGTGGGGAGTCGAAGCAGAATTTTACTCGCCTGCCAGTAACAGAGCACCATGACCTCATCCTCCTCTTTTTCAGCCAGCTCATGCAGCCGTGCGCGCAGTGATAACACGTCAATACTCTGCTGCTCATCCAGCATGTCAGAGATCGTCTTGTTGATAACGCGATGGAGAATTTTCCAGGTAAGATCGGTATACAAAATCAACCTCTTCTAACGCTTATCGGTCCCAGGCAGACGATCAGCAGGCAAAAAGCAGAAATGACTTCATCATTCGGACGAGCAAATTCTGCAGATAACTATAGCTGCTCGCAAGTGACGATGCAGGGCCAGCTGTTGAGAATGCCAAAGCCGATAATTCTAACGATTAATGGCCCTGGCTGTCGCCTGTTACGCGCAGGTCAGCCGCTGATTGCTGTTTTTTGTAACAATTGCGGCTGATTCTTAACTGGCTGATGTGATGCGAATTTGCCAGGGTAAGGACACTTCCCGTTCCGTTTATCTTTAAGGAGTTTACGATGAGTCAGCATGCTGATGTCCTGGTCTGGGGCCACGGTCCCGCAATCTTTGAAGTCTTTCTGGAACCCACCTGCCCTTTTTCGGTACGCGCGTTCAATAAATTTGACGCGTTACTGGCGCACGTGGGTGAAGAGAAGATGACCCTGAAGATTCGCCTGCAATCACAGCCGTGGCACCTCTATTCCGGCGTGATTGTGCGTTATATCTTTGCCGCCGCCAGCGACAGTAAAGAGGCGGCGAAGACGGTGATGCAGGCCGTCGCCGATCATCGCGAAGAGTTTGAGTTTACCGATCACTGTACCGGCCCGAATCGGGATGCAACGCCGAACCAGATTCTGGCGCGCCTGAAAGAGTACAGCGGCGTGGATGCCAGCGCCGCATTTGATCAGCCCGATCTGCAGAATGCAATTAAATGGCACTGCAAATATGCCCGTCAGAATGGTATTCACGTTTCACCCACCTTTATGGTGAACGGTCTGGTGCAACCCGACATCAGCAGCGGTGACGACATTGAACACTGGGCGAGCTTCCTGATGCGTTAGTTATTGTGCGCGGCTGTAGCTGGCCGCGTCAGACTGTATCTCTCCTCTGCAATCCCGCACGCACGCAAACCCAATCTCCTGAAAATTAAGCCTGTTTTCCCATGAGCAGGCCGGGTAAGCTGTAGCGCTATCAGCAGCATCTACACTGCTGCACCATCATCTTAACAGCGACGCTGACCTGTATTTATGCCGGTCAGGCGCTTATTTTATTGAGGATTTTCGGATGTCGATGACGCTGGAACAACTGCAGGACAAATATCCGGGTGCCTTCACAGATGCATTCGGTGATTCCCCGGAATTAGCCAGCGCGCTGGCAACGCTGATTATTGCCGGAAAGAAGGTAGCAAGCTGCGGTTCGTTGCAGAGCTGGCAGGAGCAGGAAGCACTGCCGCAGCCAGGTGGTTACAGCATTGTGCTGAACGGCGAAAAGCAGCCCGTCTGCGTGATCCGTACCACCGGACTGTTCCTGACGCGTTTTGACCGCGTCACGCCAGAGATGGCGATGCTGGAAGGTGAAGGCGATCTCAGCCTCGACCACTGGCGCCAGGAGCATCAGCGTTACTTTGAGCGTGAAGGCTATTTCCATAAGGAAATGGAGCTGATTTTCGAGACGTTCCAGCTGGTCGAGGTTGTGTAGACCGGCAGGCTACAGCGTGTTTGCCGCCATCAGCGCCAGCCAGCTGATCCCCCGTGCGGCAAGGTTTTCTGCCGCCTGAGCTGCACGCATGCCACTGGCACACACCAGCACCACGCGCCGATCGGACGGCGGCTGCCAGGCCGCTATCTGCTGCGGCAAAATGCGTAGCACCCGTTCGGCCACACTGACCGGTGCTTCGTCGGGACTGCGCAGTTCCACAATGCAATCGTCCTCACTCAGCATCGGCTTATCGATAAACGGGATGCCCGGCGCGTCGGGTTCAGGCGCGTCATCAAAGCGGAATTGCCTGACGTGCCAGTCCACAAAGTCGCAGTGGATCATGCAGCCGAGCGGCGATGGCGTCAGTTTCAGCAATACGCTCAGCACCATCTGCGCCTGCATCGCGCCCAGCGTTGCTACCGCAGGCCCCATTACGCCAGCCGTGTTGCAGTTACCCGAAGCCATCGGCAACTGAGGAAACAGCGCACGATAACCGGGCGCACCGCCGCAGAATCCACCGACGTAACCTTTACGACCCAGTACCGAGGCGCAGATCAGCGGCAGACCACGCGGAGAGCAGGCGTCAGAGAGTTGATAGGTAATGGCGAAGTTATCCGCCGCATCCACCACCAGAACGATCCCCTCCAGCGCCTGCGGCAGTTGGCTGGCGCTCAACATCCGGGGATGCGCCTCAACGTGGCAGTCAGGATTTCGCTGCGCCAGCGCGCGCTGCGCGCAGATTGCTTTGGGCTGGCCCACATCCCCAATGCCAAACAATGTCTGCCGGTGAAGGTTGTGCAGCTCAACCCGATCGCCATCGTAAAGCCGAATAAACCCCACGCCCGCGCCGGCCAGCAATGGCAGCAGTGTGGCGCTGAGTCCGCCCGCGCCCACCACCAGCACGCTTGCCCCGCTCAGGCGCTGTTGCCCCGCTTCACCAATCTCCGGCAACATGGTCTGTCGCTGATACCGATCCATTGCTGCTCCTCAGAACTGTGCCAGACCAAAAATGGGTGTTGAAGCTGACGCCATGTCACGCTGCTCCATCAATCCCGCCTGAAACGCCTCATGCCCGCCGTGGATCGCGGCGGCAAAGGCACCCGCCATCCGCACCGGATCGCGTGCTTTCGCCACCGCGGTGTTTAGCAGCACGCCATCAAAACCCATCTCCATCGCCTGCGCCGCCTGGCCTGGCGCACCGATGCCCGCATCAATTATCAGCGGCACATCTTTAAACCACGCACGCATGGCGCGCAGCCCTTCGATATTGCGCAGCCCCTGGCCGGAACCAATCGGTGCGCCCCAGGGCATCAGCACTTCACAACCCGCTTCCAGCAGTTTCTCGCCGACAATCAGATCTTCGGTGGTGTAGGGAAAGACCTGGAAGCCATCAGCGCAGAGGATCCGGGCGGCTTCAACCAGCGCAAAGGGATCGGGCTGCAGCGTGTCGGCATGCCCAATCACCTCCAGCTTGATCCACGGCGTGTCGAACAGTTCACGTGCCATCTGTGCCGTCGTCACCGCCTCTTTCACCGTATGACAGCCCGCGGTATTCGGCAGAATCCGTTTGTTGAGCTGCTGCAACAGCGTGCGAAAGGCGCCGCCTTCGCTGCCTTCACGACGCAGGCTGACGGTAATAATCTCCGCACCTGATGCGTCGATCGCCTGATGCAGAATGTCGGGTGACGGATATCCGGCGGTGCCAAGCAGAAAACGGGATTGCGGAGTAAATTGATAGAACATGGTTAACCTCCCTGCATCGGTGACAGGATTTCCAGCTGGCTGCCCGCTTCAAGCTGCTGGCTGACATAACGGCTGCGCGGCACAAACTCACCGTTCAGTGCGGTGGCGACGGTGCGCGGGTCGATCTGCTGCTCCGCCATAAGTTCCGCCAGCGTTGTTGCGCTGGTTTCAATCGTGCATCCATTAAGTTGAACTCGCATGAGTCATCTCCTGAGTGAGTTGCAGTATGAGTTTCTCAGCCATAATCGGGGCCAGTAAAAAGCCGTGGCGGTACAGCCCGTTTAACGAGAAGCGCCCATTTTCATAGCGGACTTCCGGCAGGTTCTGGCGGTAGGCGGGACGCAGACCGGTGCCGCTCTCTACGATCCGTGCTTCAGCCAGCGCCGGATGCAGACTGTAAGCCGCGCTCAGCAGCTCCATCATCGCCCTGGCGCTGATCGGGCTGCTGTCGTGACTTTCGACCATGGTGGCTCCAAGCATGAAGTGGCCTCCGGCACGCGGCACCAGATAGCAGGAAAAGCGCGGATGCAGCAAACGGACCGGACGGGAGAGCTGAACGTCATGCGTATGCAGGATCAACATTTCGCCCCGCACGGCGCGCAGAGCGGGCTGCTGATCAAGAGCGTGGATGCCGCGGCAGTCGATGATTTTGCCGCCGGGTTTGCCGCTGTGAAAGGGTATGCCCGCCTCGTGCAGTGTGACGCGCAGTTGCTGCAGTGCGCTGCGCGGATCAAGATGCGCCTCTGCGGCAAAGAACAGGCCACGGGCAAAGCGATTTTCCAGCGCCGGTTCGATGTCACCAGGCGCAACCCACTGATGCTGCTGCGTCATGCTGGCGAAGCGCGTCAGTTCGCGGCTGTCTCGCGGCGGCGCAACCACCAGCGTGCCCTGCTGCTCCACGCCGTCGACGCGTTTCGCCCACCATCCGGCAGCGTGCTGGCCCCATTCGATGACCTGGTGTGGCGAGCTTTCTGCTTCGCACCAGGGCGCAAGCATGCCCCCCGCCCAGTGCGAGGCGGCACGACAGTCAGGCTGCGTAATGACTTCAACGGCTTCTCCCCGTTCCAGTAGTAGCGTGGCGACACACAGCCCGGCAACGCCGCTGCCGAGCACCGACCAGCGGCTCATGGTGCCCACCGGAGAGGAAGAGAGTGATTAAGAATGAGATGTTTCACTTTGGCCTCGTTATTGGTTAACGAAGACCCGTGATACAGAGGGAATAGGCAAAGACGTCGCGAACGCGCGCCTGCGGCAAGTATCGGATGCGATACCCGTCTTCCTACGCCAGTATCAACTGGGTCAGGTTCTAAGGGTCGCTAAGCCGCGCACTGCGCTATTAGCCTCTCAGTCTCTCTGGCGAGACTCCCCTGACGGCTTTAGTTGTAAGTTAAGCGGGCAGCTTCGTCAAGCCGCGTGCGTGAAGACGAGTCAGAAATCCGGGGGATAGGTGCAGGCGTTTACTGTAAGTGCAAAGACTCAGTATTCGCAGATAAGATAACAGAGAAGTGCTGAAACGGCAGGCGCCCTAAAGCGCCTGCAGCGATTGTGTCACCACGTCGGTTATTTCACGAATACGTGGTTCAGCGCGGCGATAATAGGTCCACTTCCCGACTTTGCTGGCTTCGACCAGTCCCGCATTGTGCAGGGCTTTCAGGCATAACGAAGTAGCGGGCTGTGATAAGCCCGCCTTGTCCTGGATGAGGGTGGCACAGACGCCATACTGAGCGAAGGGATAGAGCTGAGAATAGCCCGCAAACGCTTCGTCAGGATTTTTAAGCCACTTTAGTACTGCCACCCGGGTCGGGTTGGACAGTAACTTCAGGGCATTTTCGGGGGACATGCCGCCTCACATAAGATCAGGATTGAAAAACAGGATAGTCAGTATAGCCTTTCTCAGTGCCGCCATACAGGGAAGCGTGATCCACGGGATTCAGCGGATAACCTGCTTTAATGCGTGCCGGCAAATCGGGATTCGCAATAAACGAGCGGCCAAAACCCGCCAGATCGCCCCAGCCTTTATCAAGCATATGCTGTGCTTTTTCCGCCGTGTAGCGACCAGAATAGATGATCGGAGAACGGAATGTTTCCCGCAGCGCAACCCGGAAACTCTCAGGCATATCCGGGCTATTATCCCAGTCCGCTTCGGCAATAGAGAGATAGCCAACTTCCAGCTCATTCAGCAACTCCGCGGCGCGGATATAGGTCGCATGGGGATCGCGTTCAACCAGGCCAAGATAGACGCGCTCTTCGTCAGTACTCGAAAACAATGGCGCAAACCGCACGCCAACACGGTGGCTGCCAAATACCGCGCTGACCGCCTCAACAACTTCACGCAGGAAACGCAGACGATTCTCTGCTGAGCCGCCATATTCATCCGTGCGGAAGTTAGTGTGCTCCGAAATAAACTGGTTAATCAGATAACCGTTGGCAGAATGCAGTTCCACACCGTCAAAACCGGCCTCTTTGGCATTTTCCGCCGCGCGTCGGTAAAGCGCCACGATCTCTTTGACTTCCGCGTTGGTCAGTGCCCGTGGTTCGCTGGGTGCGGTCAGTATCCCCGCGCCTGGTCCGGTTTTAATGAATACCCGAACGTTATCGGCGGCGATGGCTGAAGGCGCAACGGGAGCCTGCTTGCCTGGCTGAAGTTCATTGTGAGAGACGCGACCAACGTGCCAGAGCTGACAGAAAATCGTGGCGCCTTCCTGATGCACCGCCTCTGTGACCTTTTTCCAGCCCGCGATCTGGGCGTCGCTGTGGATCCCCGGCGTCCATGCATAGCCCTGCCCACGAGGTTCAATCTGGGTGCCTTCAGTGATCATCAGTCCCGCGCTGGCACGCTGACGGTAATACTCCACCATCAACTCGCCGGGAATATTACCCGGCTGCTCACTGCGGCAACGCGTCAGTGGCGGCAATACAATGCGGTTACGAAGCGTGAGATCGCCCAGGTTCAGGGGGGTAAACAGTGACGGCATGACAAAAATTCCTCTGATGTGTAAGAGGCGCCATTATATTTACACATTTAAATTTGTAAATGTGTAATCAGTGCTTTTTGTTTTAAGCCGGGTTTATGAGAGTGTCAGCTTGCAGACTCGACGCTTCGGGGCGATGAAGTAATCAGTTAATAAGACGTAATCTCTTTGGTTCATGCAGACGCCGCCCTCAGCCCGGTATTCAGTAATTTTTCTGCCGCGCGTTATTGAACGGATAGTCGTCAGCGACCAATGTGTTAACAATACGGCTATGCTCAACCTTCGTTCAGGGCTAGTGTGATCAACCGGACTTAAATAACTCAGGACATTTGATGAAAAAAATAATTCTTGTGCCGTCAAATCTGGGCCTCAACCCACTTTATGAAGGTCATATACCGGGCACACGCCGCGCACCTGCTGTTCTTATGCAGCACGGGCTTCAAAATACTTATGCCGCCTATGAAGTCATTTCCCTCCGGTGCCCTGATTACAGTCCTGAAAGTGAACCAGGAACTGACATCCTGAACGGTCACAAACTTCGGCATCTTAATTTAAGGCTGGCTGATGAAGTTGAAATTGCCCGCACTCAAAAACTCAAGCCCGTCGTTATCGGGGGGGATTGCGCAATATTGCCGGGTGCTCTATTGGGAAGCCGGCGAAGCGAAGGGCAAATAGCGCTGCTGCATATTGACGGGCATAGTGACTTCCGACACCCTGGTAACTGGACTCGCGCGTCTAAGCCAGGTGCGGCAGCTGGAATGGATCTGGCGTTGGTAACCGGACGTGGAGAAGCATTGCTGACTGAATGGCCAGGTATTGATGGGCCGCTGGTCGCAGATGGCGCAGTTATTCAGCTGGGTGAACGTGAGTCACACCTTGAAGATTATGAATGGCCTGACATTGCAGACACAGATATCCAAAGAATAACGATCTTTGACGCTTTAGCATTATCGGATAACCAACTGATCAATATGATTTTCAAGCGGCTGGATGTCACTCCTCTGACATCCTTCTGGATACATCTGGATATCGATATTCTTGATAGCGGGGAAATGGCTGCAGTTGACTGTCCGGGCACGCCGGGATTACCCCCTGATAAACTTATTTATCTCTGCAGTACGCTGTTCAGCCACGTTCGCTGTTGTGGGATTACCGTGACTATTTATGATCCCGATCGGGATCCCGATGGCACTGCTGCTGATCTGGTTGCCCGGATTATAGGTAGCATAACCGGGGATATCTGAACCTTTCGACTGCCGTTTTTTATTTTACGTGCTCATTTTATTTTTTCTAACGCAGTCTGATTCACGTATGGCTGAACGATGAGAACGTTCACACTAAAGAAGTGTGAAAGATACTGATATTGCTCAGTATATTAGCCTGAATTTGAGGTTTTTTTATCTCTGATTCAAGGCATTAAAATGTATCAAAACCCAATCTTACAGGGATATTTAAAAGGGCATATTGTGAATAATGCACTCACTTTAGAGGCGCTGGGACCACGCATTTGTATTATGGGTCCTTCAAACAGTGGTAAATCTACCTTAGCTGAGGCTATTTCCCGCAAAACGAATTTACCTGTTGTTCATCTTGATCAACTTTACCATCTTCCGAATAGTCAATGGATTCCCAGAGCACCGGAAGCATTTCGCCATTTGCATGCAGATGCAGTGAGTCAGAAAAATTGGGTGATGGAGGGGAATTATACAAAATGCATTGAGGAACGCTTTACTCATGCCACGGGATTGATTCTTCTGGATGTAAAAGTGACCGTGGCACTGCTGCGTTATATTCGCAGGTGTTATTCATCGACACCGCGAATAGGGGGGCTCGGGATGAGCAGAGAGTCCGTAACCCTGGAGATGCTGAAATATATTATCCGTACTGCCCCGCAGAATCGTAAGTATCATCAGACGCTTTACGACCAGGTCAGATTGCCAAAAGTTCTGCTTCATTCTCCACACGAGATTAAAGCCTGTTCAGAATACTGGGGCTTAAAGTTAAAAAATAAGTAACCCACACCGCTGTGATTAATCAACAATCTTTAAGCTCGTCAGCAGTGCATTCAGCGACGTTACTGGCCCCGCATGATTAGTCTCTGAGCGGGTATGGTCCCACGGCATGGCGTCATCGGTACAATAATCCCCTATGCAGTGCATCGCGACTGGAGTATTCAGTAAGCCGATCGGAAGCCAGATGTAAGGCCGGCCGCGCAATCGGTTTGGAACGGCAGAACCACAGCTGACGCAAAAGTCAGTGCGATAACCTGTCGGTTTACGCCACGACGCGATCTGGCTTTCGCCTGCTATCCAGGCAAAATCACGCTCTTTTATCAGCGTTGCCAGGTTATAACCGGTTCCGGTCTGCTTTCTGCACAGAGAACAGTGACAGCGGTAATAGAGCGTGGGGGTTACCGAAATCTCAAAAACAACGGTTTCACACAGACATGAGCCTTTCATTTTTCGCCTTTTGAATCAGGATTCGGGGTTGTGCGCGGGCTATCGGATTGCATCGCCTCTGCCGCTTCGGCTCATCACCTGATCGTTCCGGGTGATGAGTCAAAACGGATGACGTTCCGCCATCATTAGCTGTAATTAGTTGCGGCTTAAGACCAGTTTCAATCCTGCAAGCGCAAAGCAACAGGCTAACAGTGCATCCAGCCCGCGACGAATGCGGCGGTAAAAAGCGCTCATTACAGCTGTCGAGAACAGCAAAGCATAGCCACCGAACACAACCATACAGATCGCCGCACAGCCGCAGATGATCATCGGTAACGTCGAGGAGACCGCATCCGGTTTAAGGGCAAATGACATAATTGCCACCCAGGTCAGAATCGCTTTGGGGTTGCCGATATGCATCAGGATACCCTGACGGAACAGGCTGCCATAAGCGACCCGGGTATCGCTGGTTTTAAATTCACCGGCTTCCGTGCGGCGTAATGCAGATTTACCGGCTTTAAACGCCAGCCAGAGCAGATATATTCCGCCGCCAATTTTTAACGCAATCAGCAGTTGAGCAAAGGTTGTCAGCACGGTCAGCACACCGCAGGCTGCGAGCAGCGCCCAGATCATCGAACCACTCACGACACCCGCAGCCAGCGCCAGCGCGGCACCTCTGCCCTTTTTCATCGCTGTCCCCATTATCGCCATATTGCTCGGCCCAGGGCTGGCCGTCGCGACAAAATAGGTCGTAAAGATCATGATTAACTCGTGTGAAAGCGCCATATTTTTCTCTGCGATGCGGGGTTATCAATATGTTATATCCGCTGGCAAAGAAATTTACTATTCATTCACATATTGCAGGTTTTACGGATAAGGCTTAATTAGTACCGGCAGGCAGCCGATACGGCGGCGATGGGCTGTCCTTACAGAGTGGCAGGTGTGCGTTAATGGCTACTCAGACGTTGCTTTCCGCTAATGCTGGAGCAACATCGATCAGCCTGACATCATCCACAATGAGTGACCCAGTCACATAATGGTCACCTCCTGTCAATCAGGGTCACTGACGTTAAGGGAGCAAACTATGCCGATGCCGATCTCCTGAGCATTCACAAATGCACTGTGCCTGCCGTCCAAAAAATGCAAGACGTCCAGGAACCGCTCTCTCTGCACTCATCCCCTGATATCACCCCTCTTCAGCTGCCATGACCCTTTTAACAACCCCTTCACGGTGACATATCTTGATCTGTTCATGACGAAAATTCAGCCATTTGTGACCATTGACTTATTTGGTCACAGGAATGAGAATGCGCAAACTATCCTGTTACCGCTTTAAGGGAACTTATGCTCAGGCTTAAATCCGCCACCCTTGCTGTTTACGTGTTGCCGCTGGCCCTGGTGGCCTGCGGTGAACCCTCCACCCGCGACGATCCCCGAACGCAGGCTCCACTGGTGCGGACTGCAACCGTGGTAAGCGCGATAGATCGAACCCACGCCTTTACCGGCGTTGTGGTCGCCCGGATTCAAAGCGATCTCAGTTTCAGAGTACAAGGCAAAATCCTTGAACGTCTGGTGGATACCGGTCAGGCGGTCAAACGCGGTCAGCCGCTGATGCGTCTGGATCCGATTGACCTGACACTGCAGTCTCAGGCTCAGCAACAGGTTGTGGAGGCAGCACGGGCACGGGCTAAGCAAGCCACGCAGGATGAAGCGCGCTATCGCGGCCTTGTCGCGACGGGTGCCGTGTCGGCATCAGCCTACGACCAGATAAAGGCCGCCGCCGATACGGCAAGAGCCGATCTCAGAGCCGCACAGGCCCAGGCCAGCGTCGCGCAGAATGCAACCGGTTATGCGGTGCTGCTGGCCGACGCCGATGGCGTTGTCGTGGATACGCTGGCAGAACCGGGTCAGGTGGTCAGTGCCGGACAGGCCGTTATCCGCCTCGCCAGAGCCGGTCAGCGCGAGGCCATTGTGCAATTACCGGAGACGCTCAGGCCTGCGCCGGACAGCGATGCTCAGGCCACGCTTTATGGCTCCGGCGATAAACAGGTGCCCGCCAGGTTACGCCTGCTATCCGATGCCGCTGATCCGGTGACGCGAACCTTTGAAGCGAGATATGTCCTGGAAGGTTCACTGGCTAATGCACCGCTCGGCTCGACCGTCACGCTTAACATCGCGGAAAACGCCAGCAAAGCTTCGGTCATGAACGTGCCCTTAGCCGCGCTCTACGATCCGGGGAAAGGGCCGGGCGTCTGGGGCATTTCAGGTCAGCCCACAACCGTCTCATGGCGACCGGTGCAGGTGATCAACCTTGGGGATGACAATGCCGGCGTTGTCGGAAACCTCAAGCCGGGTGAGCAGGTCGTTGCGCTTGGCGCGCACCTGCTTCATGAGGGTGAAAAAGTGCGCACGGCACCGCAAGGCAACGAGCGCAGCGCGGGGAGTCATCCATGAGCAAGGAACGTTTCAATCTCTCGGCGCTGGCTGTGCGCGAGCGCTCGATTACCCTCTTCCTGATCATTCTGATTACTGTCGCCGGTATCCTGTCGTTCTTCGAACTGGGGCGAGCGGAAGACCCGCCTTTTACCGTCAAGCAGATGACCCTTATCACGGCCTGGCCGGGTGCTACAGCGCAGGAGATGCAGGATCAGGTTGCTGAGCCGCTGGAGAAGCGTCTGCAGGAGCTTAAGTGGTACGACCGCAGTGAGACCTATACCCGTCCGGGTCTGGCGTTTACCCTGCTGTCACTGCAGGACAGCACGCCGCCTTCACAGGTACAGGAAGAGTTCTATCAGGCGCGCAAGAAAGTCGGTGATGAAGCCAGCAGCCTGCCCGCGGGCGTTATCGGACCGATGGTTAATGACGAGTTCTCTGATGTGACTTTTGCCTTATTTGCGCTTAAGGCCAGGGGGGAGCCGCAGCGTCTGCTGGCAAGGGATGCTGAATCGCTGCGCCAGCAGCTTCTGCATGTACCCGGCGTAAAAAAGGTCAACATTATTGGTGAACAGAGTGAGCGAATCTTTATCTCGTTCTCTCATGACAGGCTGGCCACGCTCGGCATTTCTCCCCAGGATATCTTTTCTGCCCTGAACAGTCAGAACGTGCTGACCCCGGCCGGTTCAATAGATGCCAGCGGTCCCCAGATTTTTATCCGTCTTGATGGCGCCTTCGACACCCTGGAGAAGATTCGCCAGACGCCTGTCGTTGCCGGGGGCCGAACACTGCGCCTTTCAGATGTCGCGACTGTGGAGCGAGGCTATGAAGATCCGGCGACCTTTATCGTGCGTAATCAGGGCGAACAGGCGCTGTTGTTAGGCGTCGTTATGCGCGACGGCTGGAATGGCCTTGATCTCGGTAAGGCACTGGATGAGGAAACGGCCAGAATTAATGACGGCATGCCGCTGGGTATGACGCTGACGAAGGTCACCGATCAGGCCGTCAACATCAGTTCAGCCGTAGACGAATTCATGATCAAGTTTTTTGTCGCCCTGCTGGTGGTCATGGTGGTCTGCTTTGTCAGTATGGGCTGGCGGGTTGGTGTAGTGGTCGCCGCAGCCGTGCCACTGACGCTGGCTATCGTGTTTGTTGTGATGGAGGCTTCCGGCAAGAATTTTGATCGCATCACGCTGGGTTCACTGATCCTTGCCCTGGGTTTACTGGTCGATGACGCCATCATCGCGATTGAAATGATGGTGGTCAAAATGGAAGAAGGTTATGACCGCATCAAAGCCTCTGCTTATGCCTGGAGTCATACGGCGGCACCGATGCTGGCGGGTACGCTGGTTACCGCTGTGGGCTTTATGCCCAACGGTTTTGCACAGTCTACTGCCGGTGAGTACACCAGCAATATGTTCTGGATTGTCGGTATCGCCCTGATCGCCTCGTGGATCGTCGCGGTGGTGTTTACGCCTTATCTTGGCGTGAAAATGCTGCCGGAGATCAAAACGGTGGCGGGAGGACATACCGCGATTTATAACACCCGCCATTACAACCGCTTCCGTTATATTCTGGGCCGCGTCATCGCAGGTAAATGGCTGGTAGCCGGTTCGGTGGTGGCTCTGTTTACGCTTGCCGTGCTCGGCATGGGGATGGTTAACGCACAATTTTTTCCCACCTCTGACCGTCCGGAAGTGCTGGTGGAAGTCCAGATGCCTTATGGCACCGCTATTGAGGAGACCAGCAACGCGGCGGCAAAAATCGAAGCCTGGCTGCAGAAGCAGCCGGAGGCAAAAATCGTCACATCGTATATCGGACAAGGATCACCGCGTTTTTATCTGGCCATGGCTCCCGAGTTGCCTGACCCCTCATTTGCAAAAATAGTTGTGCTGACGGACAGCCAGGAAGCGCGCGAAGCACTTAAACACCGGTTACGCGAAGCGGCGGCTGATGGACTTGCAGCAGAGGCGCGCATCCGCGTGACACAGCTGGTGTTTGGTCCCTACTCGCCCTATCCGGTGGCATATCGCATTATGGGGCCGGATGCCGACACGTTGCGCACCATCGCAGCCGACGTAGAGGCAGTGCTACAGGCCAGTCCGCTGATGAGAACAGTTAATACGGATTGGGGTCCAAAGGTGCCGACGCTGCATTTCACGCTTAATCAGGATCGCCTGCAGGCCGTGGGGCTGACATCGAATGCGGTGGCAGAGCAGCTTCAGTTCCTGCTCTCTGGCGTTCCGATTACCTCAGTGCGTGAAGATATCCGCTCCGTGCAGGTTATGGGACGCGCAGCGGGTAACATCCGCCTCGATCCGGCCAGAATAGCGGGCTTTACCTTAGTCGGTTCCTCAGGTCAGCGTATTCCGCTCTCTCAGATTGGCGACGTTGACGTACGCATGGAAGATCCGATTCTGCGTCGCCGCGATCGCACTCCGACGCTGACGGTGCGCGGTGATATTGCTGAGCATCTGCAGCCGCCGGATGTCTCAAAGCAGATGCTCAACGCGTTGCAGCCCATCATCGATTCACTGCCAGCGGGCTACCGCATTGAACAGGCGGGCTCGATTGAAGAATCTGGTAAAGCGACCAAAGCAATGGCACCGCTGTTCCCGATTATGATCGCCATGACGCTGCTGATTATCATTCTGCAGGTGCGTTCGATGTCGGCGATGGTGATGGTCTTTCTGACGTCGCCTCTGGGACTGATTGGTGTGGTGCCGACGCTACTTCTCTTTAACCAGCCGTTTGGCATCAATGCACTGGTTGGACTGATAGCGCTATCGGGCATCCTGATGCGTAACACGCTCATCCTGATAGGCCAGATTCACCATAATGAACATGAAGGACTCTCGCCTTTTGATGCGGTGGTGGAAGCAACGGTACAACGTGCGCGTCCGGTGCTGCTGACGGCAATGGCTGCCATTCTGGCCTTCATTCCGCTGACGCACTCCGTATTCTGGGGAACGCTGGCCTATACCCTGATTGGCGGTACGTTAGGCGGTACCCTGATTACGCTGGTATTCCTGCCAGCGATGTACGCGATCTGGTTCAGAATCCGCCCGGATCACCCCCGCTCCGCTGACGAAACGCTGAGCTGAACGTAATCTGAAACGGGCGCGATCGCTGACCAGGTGATTCACGCCCGACAGCATAGCGAATTACGCTACTGAGGTTTCAGAACAGGGAATCTGAACGTGATTTAAGAGGAGTGGAATGAAGAGCCTACAGAGATGGATAGCGGGACAGACAAAGTTAAAGTAAGGGCAGCCTCAGTCCGGCTTTCAGGCATCTGAAGCCGGACTGAGGCTACTCAGGAAAAGATTATTTTCCCAGAATTTCTCTGCGGACAATCTCTGCACCCGCACTCAACGCATGCAGTTTGCCATTGGCAACCTGACGCGGCAGAGGAATCATGCCACAGTTAGTTGAAGGATAGAGATTTTCAGCATCCACGA
The DNA here is from genome assembly GCF_003201065.1 of Pantoea sp. JKS000250. Lineage (NCBI taxonomy): Bacteria > Pseudomonadati > Pseudomonadota > Gammaproteobacteria > Enterobacterales > Erwiniaceae > Pantoea > Pantoea sp. JKS000250. Next base: position 74,152 of record NZ_QICZ01000002.1, read on the forward strand.
ACTGCAGTGCTTTGCGCAGCGTGTTAGCCACTGCTTCCGGCGTTTCAATCTCATGAGTAGCCACGTCGATAGCACCGACCATGACTTTTTTACCGCGAATCAGCTCGATCAGATCCATCGGCACGCGCGAGTTCTGGCACTCCAGTGAAACGATGTCGATAGCTGAACGCTGCAGTTTCGGGAAGACCTCTTCGTACTGACGCCACTCTGTGCCCAGCGTTTTCTTCCAGTCGGTATTCGCTTTAATGCCGTAGCCGTAGCAGATGTGAACGGCGGTTTCACACTTCAGCCCTTCGATAGCTCGCTCTAACGCGGCGATACCCCAGTCATTCACTTCATCAAAGAAGACGTTAAAGGCTGGTTCGTCGAACTGAATAATATCAACGCCCGCGGCTTCTAACTCTTTCGCTTCCTGGTTGAGGATTTTTGCAAATTCCCAGGCCAGCTTTTCACGACTTTTATAATGATTGTCATAGAGGGTGTCGATCATCGTCATCGGACCCGGCAACGCCCATTTAATAGGACGATCGGTCAGCTTGCGCAGGATTTTTGCATCTTCAACAAATACCGGCTTCTGACGTGAGACTTCACCCACCACGGTCGGCACGCTGGCGTCATAACGATTACGGATGCGGACCACTTCACGCTTCTCAAAATCCACGCCGCTGAGGTGTTCAATAAACGTCGTCACAAAGTGCTGACGGGTCTGCTCACCATCACTGACGATATCAATGCCGGCGCGAACCTGGTCGTCCAGACAGAGACGCAGTGCATCTCTTTTACCGTCAACTAACTCTTCATCCTGCAGTTTCCAGGGTGACCAGAGCACCTCTGGCTGCGCGATCCAGGACGGTTTAGGCAGGCTGCCCGCAGTGGATGTCGGTAATAAAGTTTTCATAGCAGGTGACCTTTAGTTTTTAATTAATCAAAGAACGGATTCAGCAGACCATTGTGCGAGAAGTGTCTGATTCGGCTTGATGAAATGCGCCTCAGTAAACTTACCCTGCTCAACGGCCAGACGGCTGCGCTCTTCGCGATCGTAAACGATGCGGGTTAATGAATAATCCTGATGCTGCAGCGTTGGCTGATAGCACTGTCCGGCTGCAGAATTCGCGTTGTAAATTTCCGGGCGATAGATTTTCTGGAACGTTTCCATGGTGCTGATGGTGCTGATCAGCTCAAGATTGGTGTAATCGCTGAGCAGGTCACCGTGAAAGTAGAAGGCCAGCGGCGCAACACTGCCCTGCGGCATAAAGAAACGCACTTTCAGGCCCATTTTTCCAAAATAAAAATCCGTCAGCGAAGGCGCATCCTGCTGGTATTCGATGCCCAGCACCGGATGCACATTACCGGTACGCACATAGGTATTTTTGCTCGACACACTCAGGCAGATGACCGGCGACTTATTGAAGTTTTCTTTATAGGCCGCTGAGTTGACGAAGCTTTTAAAAATGTTGCCGTGCAGCTGGCCAAAATCATCCGGCAGACTGAATTCAGTCTGGCCTTTATTGTGCTCTGTCAGCACTACGCTGAAATCATAATCACGCACGTAGGAGGAGAAGTTATTGCCGACAATCCCGTCGAAACGTTCACCGGTTTTGTGATCGACGATATGGGTCTTCAGAATCTCAATCGCCGGGAACGATTCGTCGTTGCTGCCTGGCTGAAGATTCAGCTCAGCAGAAATAATCTCAAGTTCGACAGCGTAACGGTCGCTTTTTGGGTTATCCCAGTGCGCCAGCGCGTTGAACCGGTTGTCGATCATCGCCAGGGCGTTATGCAGGTTTTCCTGGCGTTTTTCGCCACGCGCCAGATTCGCGAAGTTAGTCGTCGCCCGCGTATTTTTCGAAGGGTTATAGTTTTCGTCGAAACGAATGCGCTTGAGGGTAAAGGCTAAGTTGTTCATCGCTATCGGGTATCCTGGTCGCTGATATGATTTGTTGCTTCAGGGTTATGCAGCTTTGCTATCCCTTAACACCCAGTCATATGACTCAAAGTTATTAACAATTCTTACTTTATGCCTCAACATCCGGTTGAAAAAAAGTGATTAAATTTCAACGAACATGAAGGAAATTCATGTTGAGGCGGTAGAGTGGGGGATTTTTCATGCGGCCAGCGTGCCATTAAACATCTGACGTTAAATCAGAATGTTTAAAGGCGCACCGGAAGTAAATTATTTTAACAAATATCAATGACTTAATATCACTCCATCACAGCGGCGGGTCTTTTGAGAATTAAGTACTCAGGCAAGCCAGACATCCCTTAATTCACCCTGGCTTAAATCGACCGACTCCAGCCAGAAAATCTTGCCGCTCTGGAAGAGCACAGCGCTGACATGGAATCACCTGTGCCCTTCACGTCAGCTAAATCTTGTAAAAATTATCGCATGTCACTTTATGCGCGCCTGATTTAACCGAAAGTCGGCTGGCCGCTTCTTTCATCAGTTTCCCCAGTCCGCTTTCACACTTCGCCTGCGTCAGACGTGACGATGGCCCGGTCAGTGCCAGCGCAGCGAGCAGCCTGTCGCCTTCTCCAAACACCGGTACGGAAAATGCCGCAATGTGCGGATCGCGCATCCCGGAGGTAAACAGCGGTAGTTCAGGTACAGCCTCAAACAGGGGTTCGTTCTTTCCCCAGTAGCGAAGCACCTGTCCGATGGCAGAGTTATCCAGCGGCAGAAAGGTGCCGGGCAGACGCGTTTCACGCAGTCCTTCAGAAGGCTCAGCTCTGAACAGACAGAGTCGCTGATCGTTTTCTATCACATACCATGAGGCGCTTTCGCCCGTCGCGGTCGCCAGAGCGTGAAGCTCAGGCTGAACAATGCTGGCCAGATGAAAGGATTGTTCATAGAGCTTGCCCAGATAGAGCAGCCTCGGCCCCAGGGTATAGACGCCATTGTCGCGGCGAATCACATAATTCATGCGCTCAAGTGAGTTCATCAGGCGATAGACCGTCGTTTTGTGATAACCCGATAGCTGCGCCAGCGCGGTAAGCGTCAGCGACTCCTCGCCAGGTTTGAAACAATCCAGCAGCGCCAGCGCTTTTTCTACGGCAATTACGCCTTCATTCCCCATTGGTACGTCCTCCTGTATGCGACGGCAGGCAGTTTACCGCGCAATTTGTGATTCACATCGTATTTACATCACAAATGAGTGCTTAACACTGGTGCGATGCGAATTAACATCGATATAGTAGTTTTATATTGTACAACTAAGTTGTACCTGGTAAAACGAAAGAGGAATGATCTATGCCACATGCAGAGAATACCTTCATCAATCGCGACATTATCCGTGTCGCGCCAGAACTTGTTAAACAGGCGGCTCAGTTCCAGGCCGCGATACTGGCGGATGTCGCCGGTCGACGCGGAACGCTGCATGGTCGCGTCAAACCGGTAGCCTCCACGATGAAAGTCGCTGGTCCCGCTATCACCGTCGAGGTCCGGCCTGGCGATAATCTGGCGATCCATGCCGCACTGGCAATCGCCCAGCCAGGCGATGTGATTGTGGTTGATGGCAAAGGCGATATCAGCTGTGCCTTAATCGGAGAGATTATGTCGACCCAGGCTGAAGCCTCCGGCATCGCGGGGATCATCATTGATGGCGCGGTTCGTGACGCCGATGCACTGAGCGCGAACGGTTTCCCGGTGTTTGCCGCGGGTCTGAATCCCTGTGGCCCGACCAAATCTGTTGCGGGGCGGGTCAACTACCCGGTTTCTGTCGCGGGTGCTGCTATTCAGCCCGGCGATCTGGTCATCGGTGATATTGATGGCGTGGTGATTCTGCCGCGTGAAGAGATCTCTGCCCTGCTCGAACTGGCGCAGAAAAAACTGGATTTCGAGACCGGGCGTATTGCGGCCATTCGTGATGGTGACCTTCGCGCGCCGTGGCTGGAGAAAGCCCTGCAAACCGCTGGCATGCTGACGGATGGGGAGACGCTATGATGACAACTCAGCTTCCCGTCATTCTGGTCACGGCCAGCGATCTGGCTCCGCAGGCGGTCAGCCTGCTGAACGCGTTCAGCCTGGTTTATGCAGGCAAACAGCCCGACGAAGATACCCTGTTCAGACTCTGCCAGCAGCATAATCCGGTGGCGATAATTGTCCGTTACGGAAAAATTAATGCCCGCATCATGGATGCTGCGCCTGCCCTGCGCGTGATTTCAAAACACGGCAGCGGCATTGACGTTATCGATCAACAGGCAGCCGCGGCACGCGATATCCGCGTTCAGTCTGCGCCAGGTGCCAACGCAGCCGCTGTAGCCGAGCATACCTGGGCGATGATTTTAGCCTGTGCGAAATCCGTGATAACGCTGGATCAGCGCATGCGTCAGGGGCACTGGGACAAATCCACTCATAAATCTGTAGAGCTGGAAGGCAGAACGCTGGGTCTGGTGGGGCTTGGTGCAATTGGTGGTCGCGTTGCCCGCATTGGGCAGGCGTTTGGCATGAAGGTACTTGCCTATGATCCTTTTGCAAAGACCTTTCCTGATGAGTGTGAGTCCGCTTCACTTAACGACCTGCTGCAACAGGCAGACATTATTTCGCTGCACTGTCCGCTGACCGAACAGACCCGCCAGATGATCAATGCAGAGAAACTGGCGTTGTTTAAAAAAGGCGCCATTCTGGTAAACACGGCACGCGGCGGTCTTATTGATGATGATGCGCTTTTAGCGGCGCTGAATGATGGCACCGTCGCCTGGGCCGCACTGGACAGTTTCCCCACTGAACCTCTGACGTCGCCGCATATCTGGCAGCATGTTGAGAATGTGATTCTGTCGCCACACATTGGCGGCGTCAGTGATAACTCCTACGTGAAGATGGGTACGGTGGCGGCCAGTAATATTCTGAACGTTCTGGAGTCCCTGAAAAACGAAAGCGCGGTATCCTGAGCCATCTCTGTAGCCGACTGAACAGGCTGTAACGCTATGTAGTCGGCATTTTTTCAGGTTTGAGTCTCTGCACTCATTAAAGGCGCTGAAGAGGCTATCATCGAGGCACGTAGGTTATAAATAATGCGTGTCTGCTTTAAGTGAGCAGTTGAAGTCACACTTGATGAGAAAGGCTTTCTCATTGTTTAAATCATCACATCCGTTATCGGCCTCATATTCCTGAAGACAGGCGTGCGAAATGCTTTTTCATGCTGTCGGTCAGCTCAAAAATGCAATCGAGATGCCTGCACTTTTTCACGACCTGACCGCTTAAATGTGAATTGCCGCAGCTGCTGAAAAACTCAGTCATTCGTTTCACATCAAACAACTCATCCTGTTCAGCAAGCAGAATTGTGACCGGAAAAGAGAGCTTTTTTGGTTGCCCTGAAGGATTTTTTTGTGTCAGAGCATTTGCCATGTTTACGCTGTACACCCCAACAAAATCAGGTCTTAAGCGAATAACCTCACTGGGGAAATTAAGCCTCACACCAGTGCGATGCCCTGATTTTATGGCACGTGACAGTTTTAACGAGAATGCCTGTTGAAACTGAGACTTAGCTATTAGATACGATCCTGCCGCGAGCTATTCGCTCAGGGCAGGCTAACCTCAGTACGAGTCACTGCCGGCAATACCGATAAGCTGATGCCACATCCAGATGAAAAACAATAAATCGCCTCATGACGGATAACGATCAGAGCCTGAATTATTTTCCACGTTAACGAGCCATGGCCTTTAAGCATGATATTAAGTTACGCTTAATTTAGCTGGTGAGCCAACGCAGTATAGATTTGATGGGAACGTCGATGGCTGTATCGAGGATTAATACCCGGAAAAAATAGGTTCAGAGATATTTTTCATGCGCGAAAAATAATGAATAACTGTCAGCAGGCTGATAGTTTTTGCAGAGCCGGGTGATCTCAGAATCGCCGGAAGCGTTCTTAAAATCTGGCAAATTTGGTAAATTGAAAATCAGAAGCTAAACAATTCGATATTACCAACTGATCATTCCTTATGATACCGCTGGCTGGCTAACTGCTGAAGTACTTCCAGGCAGACTGACTGCATTGGCTATCAAATGAACAGCAATGTTGCTCGCTCAATGCGTAATTTTACATTCATTATTTGACTGGATTAACTGAACAGGAAATTTTGCCCCTTAAAACAATAAGGGGCAATAAATTAATGATGGTTGTTTGACTTTTTTCGTATTCTGGTATTTTTATTATTTGAATGCTTTTTGCACTCTGTACGCGAGACTTTGAATATTACATAATCTCGTCTGGTTTTCCCTGGTGTTGCATTGGTCTTTGATAACCTGACCGCCGGGCAATGAAAGTGCTTAGTGGTCAGGCACATTTTTATTATAAGACCTGTACGATATAATAAAAGCTGTCCTAAAGGGCAGGGGTAATAGTTTCATCATGTGATTATTGAGGGCGAGTTAATGAGTTCTGCTATTGATTTTTTTTTGCGTGATTATGATCAACTATCGGTTGAAGAAGCGAATGAGTTATACCGGCTCAGAAGAAAAACATTTCGGGATCGACTCGACTGGGAAGTCGAATGCATTGACGGCATGGAAAAGGACTTTTTTGACAATAAAAACACCACTTACTTACTGGGTGTGCACGACGGACAGTTGCTATGCGGTGCACGATTCATAGACTCTACCCAGCCGACGATGATGAGCGAAATTTTCCATAAGTACTTTTCAGCAGTGTGTCGTCTCCCTACCGATATGCCCTGCTGTGAAATTACTCGCCTGTTTTTAGACAAAGAACGACGTGACGCTGCAAAACTGGATGGTTTACCCGCCAGTAAAGCATTGTTTCTTGCAATGATTATTTTTTGCATGAAGAAGAAATATACAGGGATGTACGCAGTGGTCAGTCGCGGCATGTATGCCATATTCCGTCACGCCAACTGGAAAACAGAGGTAATTCAAAAAGGGTTCTCCGAAAAGGGAGAAGATATCTACTACATTTTTATGCCTGCTAACAGTAACGTCATTGAGGATATCATCATCAAGGACAAACACTCAGACTGGCTTCGTGAAAAGCTACAGCACTTATGCCATCTTTGAATGAGTATCTGGCTCAGTTTTCCAGTAAGCGGAGTTCTGCGCCAAGTTTTATCGCGTGTCTTGCGTTATTAACACCGAGTTTTTTCATTACATTACCCATATGGAATTTTACCGTACGCTCCGCAATAGATAAAATAATAGCAATCTCAGCATATGTTTTGCCGTCGCTGACCCACTTAAGAATCTGTCGCTCACGCGGTGATAAAAAGGCATTCTTTTTCTGCTGATGTTGACTATACAGATTGAGCGTCTTCTGATGCAGATGAATAAGGAAACTCATGAATTTTGCACGATGTTTATCAATATCAAAATCAAATTCCTTTTTCCCAATAACAGATAACACAACCAGATTATTCAGGTAGTCATGGAGAGGAAATGTCTGTCCCCGATAAATGTTATATTGAAAACTTTCGTTGAAAATCCTGGTGAGGTTGTAACCTTCTGACAAAATAACTTCATTCTCCCAAAAGTAGTCTTCAACGCAGCGCAAACCACGGATAATGACGGGATCGATAAACTGATATTTCCTTTCAAGGTAAACATCAAACCACGCCGGGTTGTTGTTAATAATTTGCATCTGCGAAGGGTCTTTTTTATTCATAATAGCGTATGCATAGATAACACCCTGGTAATCCTCAAAGAACGCATCCAGTTCATCCTTGATTAACGAATTTATCTTTTGGTCGTTGTAGTAGGTATCCTTCACGTCAGTTGCTACCTTCAGGTTTAGTGGCTTACAGGTATAATCGGGTTCATAAACGACATTGAATCGTATGTTTACCCAACTCACTTATCGAAGTGACGACATCATACAGCAATATTCCACTCATTTCTGCCTTAAGACAGTGAGGACAGGATGGGTTCATGGGATTGCTGACGGTTATCGAGACGTTGACAGAACACCCTGTTCGATGGGAATAGCCGAATAAGTGTTGAGAGTTCGGGATAATGCAGGCCTGTCTGAAGCGACAACAGCAACTTTCCTGGTAAATCCTAAGTAATGAAATGTCGCAGGATAGTGTACGGACATTAGATTATAAGAACCGTAACCGTTTGATAATCAGCAATTGCTTGTTGCAGATACAGCCTTGCTGTACACATTATCATTCCATCGCTGGTTTCAGGCATTCCCCGTAGGGTGTAAACGCCTGTTAAAGTCAGTTGAAGGTAGCAGATGCTGTGTTGATCTGTTTCATGGCTTGTATACATGCTTCAGGACGTTAATACCTATAGCCCGCATATTAACCAGCGCCCGGCTGGTCTGGATGAACAGAGCCATTAAAATTGTGGTTTTGTTATGCCTGATTGTGGCGAACATGACTAAGCAGGCGTGTTATTCTGCCAGACTGATAAAATGAGTTTTTTCAGTGCGTTGTATCAGACCGGTTCTCTTATGTTCGGGTATGGCTCTGTCTTCAACAGGCGGGGATTAGGATCATGTATTTTCCAGCAGGTATTGACGCCTGACACACGCCTTTTAAACGAAGTGCTTCCTGGATTGCATCCTGTTTTTCTGATCCTGAGCAACTGCTGAACTTTCTTATTAATCCTCACCAACTCTGTAAAACAAGAATTATATAAATTGCTCCATCAGATATATCTACTTCCTGATGGCTATAATATTAGCGCTTCAGTCCAAAGAGGATTGTTTCTTCGCTCCAGCCTGATGCAGGCTTTGAGCAATCACTTTAATGTGCGAGGATTTAAATTCACTTGTAGGGTCAAATCACTATTTAAAGTTAGAACCTGAAACACAAAACCTAATCTGGTATCTGCTGAATGAGTCTATCGACGACTTAAGATCTTTGGAAGAACGTTCACAGGATGTGCCTTGAGTTTTCTGGCAGTTAAAACAGTGTTCTTGTGGCAGTAAAAGCTGAAAGGACTCACCTGCAGACGCAATGCTCAGCATCTGCAGGTGATGCTACGTTATTTACTGACTGGCGAAGCGTGAGTGTCAACTTCAATGCTTAACGCTTTTTTACGCCCCATAACCAGCACCGCAATACCGCCGATGCCGCAGAGAATAGCCAGTGGCATCATTGCCAGCGTATGGCTGCCGGTCGCCTGATTAATGATGCCGTAAACGTTGACCATCAACCCTCCGCCAATCAGGTTCGCCATCGCACCGATAGCAGCCAGACCCGCAGCAGCGGTAGTGGAAGACATCCATCCCGACGCCAGCGCCCAGAAAGGTCCTTTCATTGAGTAGGCACCAATTAATACCAGTGACAGGATGACAACACTGCCGGTCAGGCTGTTGGTGATAAAGGCGGAGAGCAGACCACCTGCAATCAGGAACAGCGTTAACGCGGTATGCCAGCGACGCTCGCCGCTCCGGTCAGAACTTCTGCCCCATACAATCATCAGAATGGATGCCAGACCGTAAGGAATCGCATTGACTAAACCGGTTGTGAAGTTATCCAGCCCGAACGATTTCAGCAGTTGCGGAGACCAGACGCTCAGAGTTGATCCCGCCGCAGAAGCCCCCGCATAAATCAGTGCCATCACCCAGATATGCTTATGACGCAGTAACTGCCATAGCGAGATATGACCAATCGCTTTTTTCTTCTCGTTTTCTGCCTGAATAGTCGTGCTCAGCCACGCTTTTTGTTCCTGATTTAGCCAGCTGGCATCGGTCGGACGATTACTGAGTAAGAAGAAAGCGGCAATCCCCAGAACCACCGCCGGAATACCTTCCAGGATGAATAACCAGTGCCAGCCGCGCATGCCTAACCAGCCGTCGAGCGACAAAATCAGACCGGAGATAGGCGATCCTATAAAGTTTGCCGCCGGGATTGCCACCATGAACGTTGCAATCACACGCGCACGGTACTTGCCCGGGATCCAGTACGTCAGATAAAGAATTACGCCAGGGAAAAATCCTGCTTCAGCTGCACCCAGTAAAAAGCGCAATACGTAGAGCGTATTGGCACTTTCAACAAAAGCAGTGCAGACCGAAATAATGCCCCACGACACCATGATGCGAGAGATCCAGATCTTTGCCCCAATTTTCTGCATGGCGAGGTTACTGGGAACTTCAAACAGGAAGTAACCCAAGAAAAACAGGCTGCTTGCAAAACCAAATACGGCTTTCGACAACCCTAAATCTTCGTTCATCTGTAACGAAGCCATTCCGATGTTGCCGCGATCGATGATGGCAATCAGATAACAGACAATCAGAAAGGGCAAAATGCGCCAGACCACCTTCTTAACGGTCTGCTGCTCAATATCAGCAGAGAATGTCGTGATGTGCTGTTTTTCAGACATGATGATCCTCACAATTTTGTCATCGGCTTAAGGGCAGTGGAGAAAGCGGCTTGTTGTACTCTGTAAAACAGTAATGTACTGAGTAAAACCATTATCACGATAAAATCTTGCCCCTGCCTGAGGATGTAATGAGGTTGTGTTATTTGTCACAAAAAAGTACATGGCAGTTTTGTTTTATGTGACGGATATGTCGTTAGCGGGGTAGCGTTCAGGGAATTTTTTACAAGTTACCAGAGAAGGGTGATGGGCAGAAAGGTGAAGGCAATTTGACGGCTTATCGCGGATGGAAAGGTATTAACATCCGTAAAAGTTTGTCATGAGTAAGGTTGTCAAAGCTGGCTGAGGGGGGGACACATCTAGTGCAATTCCCTGACAGTCTCGTTCCCAAAAATCCCTGACCGGAAACGGCGAGTCTCACCAAACGATATCCGATAACGTCATTCTTCACTGCTGAAAACGACAGGCGATATCATGAATTTTAAAATCTCAGGTCTGGATGCCGGGCCATTTACTCATCTTTTTGGACAGAGCGATAGCTATCTGAAAGAACACAACGCAATACGTCAAAAGGTGGAGTGCTATCCTGGTTATCCCGACAGAATCTCATTGTGTGATATTCCTGCAGGTGAAACCGCCCTTCTGATCAATCATATTTATCAGGCTGCAGACACACCCTATTTTGGCACGCATGCGATTTATGTCTGGGAGGGATGCACCCAACAAGGCATTTACCACAATGAATTACCTGAAGTCCTGCACAACAGAGTGCTGTCATTACGTGCTTATGATGAAAAACACTTTTTAATAGCGGCAGACATAGCTGAAGGAAATTTTGCTGAAGTTCTGCTGCGCCGTTTTTTTGCCGATCCGAAAGTGAGTTATGTTCAGATACATAATGCGAAGCGGGGTTGCTATTCCTGTTGCGCTGAGCGTTGTGAATGAATATTCAGAACCGGGCTTCTATTTACGCTGAAAACTGTCAGGGCAAGATATCGTGAAGTACCCTGCCCTGACATCAAAGATTAAGCACGTGCAGGATTAATTTTAAACACTCTTACGCTGGCAAGCAGCATTTCAGCCTGCGCTTGTAAAGCCTGCGCCGCAGCAGTGGACTGCTGAGAAAGCGCGGCGTTTTGCTGCGTGGCTGCGTCCATATGGGTGACCGCCAGATTAACCTGATCGATACCGACACTTTGCTCGTTACTGGCCGACGAAACGTTTTCAATCAGCTCACTGACCTGATGAATGCGTAAAATAATCTCTTCCATTGTCGTACCGGCATGTTGAACCAGTTCGTTGCCCTGCCCGATTGAATTCACAGAACGTTCGATCAGGATACGCACATCTTTCGCCGCTTTTGCTGAGCGCTGTGCCAGAGCACGGACTTCCGCCGCGACTACTGCAAAACCACGACCTTCGGCACCCGCACGCGCCGCTTCGACCGCAGCATTCAGGGCCAGAATATTGGTCTGGAAAGCGATACCATCAATGACTGTAATGATCTGGTTAATTTCGTTTGAGAACTGCTGGATTTCGCTCATGGTGTGGACGACTTTTTCCACCACGTTGCCGCCCTGACCCGCAATGGAGCGGGCATCATGTGCAATGCTGCTGGCATGAGAGGCGTTCTGCGCGTTATTTTTCACCACCGAAGTCAGTTCCTCCATGGAGGCTGCAGTTTCTTCAAGCGCGCCTGCCTGCGCTTCATTACGCGAGGAGAGTTCCTGGCTGCCCTGGGCAATCTGAACAGAGGCTGAGGCGATGTTCTCCGTGCCGGTGCGAACGCCAGAGACGATGGAAGTCAGGCTGATATTCATTTCTCGTAACGCCGTCATCAGCTCTGCGGTTTCGTCGCGTCCGCTGGGGCGAATCACGGTCTGCAGATCGCCTGAAGCCACTGTGCGCGCTATGTTGACAGCTTCGCGCAATGGATGGGTGATGCTGCGGATTAACCAGGCAGTGATTAATACGCCGGAAAGCAAAATACCCGCCATCGCGATCCATAAGGTCATGCGGGTTTCCTGATACTGGGCGAGATTTTGCGCCGTCATCTGTTCATTGAGCTTCTGAGCATGTGCCAGCGTACGATGAACCACGTCATCAATCATTTTGGTCGGCTCACGATCGATGCCATTGACCTGACCATCAACCAGCTGGGCGCTGGCGAGGTTTTGGATGTCGTAGTTTTGCAACGCAACCAGGTATTTTTGTCTGAGCTGAGCGTGTAGCTCGATCGTCTGTTTCACCTGGGTCGTATCCATCCCCAGTTCGGGTTGCAGTATCAGCAATTGATGGAGTAGCGCCTGAGTTTTATCACTCTGCGCCAGGAAGGCCGCTTTGTATTTTTCGAAAACACGCATGCCTTGTGTGCCGCGTAACAGGGTGTTTTTCCACTCCTGTACCTGAATTTTAAACTGAACCTGTGCATTACGTGCAGTATCAATGCTCTCCGCGACACGCGTTTCGCTTGCCATGATGTCGGTATTTTTCTGCAAAGCCTGAGTATTCAGGGTAATGCCTCGCAAACCGACAAGCAGGGTCGCCAGTAGCAGGATGGCGGCCATCACACTGAGTCTTTGCCCTATCGTAAAATGATTAAGTTTCATATTTTTTCCGTGGTGAAAACAATCAATGCCCCGGCAGATCCCGGTACAACAGTTATCGACGCGGTAAAGCATGGACTTTATGGCTGAGCAAGTCCTGAGGGCTTTTTTTATGCAGTAAAATTCTTCTAATGCTGATGTAACTGACATCTGGACTATTAACTAAAAATTCTGTCGCGGGCTGTCCCGGCGGCGTGAGTCTACTCAGCGATTTTCTTAATAGGATAAGAAACGAGGGGTTTGATCTCTTTAAGCACAAACATGCTCTGCATTTCTTTAATGCCTGGCAATCTGCGTATCACTGACATTGCGAAATCAGCATAGGAGTCCAGATCCGATGCTACAACCTGTAGCAGAAAGTCGGCATCTCCACCGATGCTATAGCAGGCCACCACGTCCTCCAGCGCAGTCACTTCTTCTTCGAACTTTCTGGCCTCGGCCTCACTATGACTGTCAATGACGACCCGAATGAAAACCATCACGCCCAGACCGATTTTCTTGCGGTCAAGAACAGCACGATAGCCCTGAATCACTTCTTCTTCCTCAAGCCTGCGCACTTTGCGCCAGCAGGGAGAAGCTGAGAGGTTTATCTTTTCTGCCAGAACCTGGTTAGTGACGCGAGCATCGTCCTGTAAAATCTCGAGGATTTTCATATCTGTCGGACTTAGGGTCATAGTCGGAAATTCCTTTCGTTATAGCACTGATAAAGGGTAATTATTACCTCAAAATCAGTATTGAGTAAATGATATAGGTAACAATTTTCCCGCTTATTGCGACATAATATATTTACTTTTTCAACGTGTTATTACGAATAGCAAAAGTGGAAAACTGAATTCAGATTGAGTGTATATCGTGATCTTATTTTAAATAAATCACGGACAGGCCATTTTTTTAAAGCATTAAACCTCCTCTCTCTTCAAATAATATTATGGAAGGAAGAATTATGTCAGATATTGCTCTGATAATATCTTATATGACTGCACTCGGTTTAGCCGCCGCAATTCCGGGGCCGGGAATGACCGCATTAGTCGCTCGCAGCGTGAGTGGTGGTGCGGTAGCTGGCTTTACCATGCTGGCTGGCCTTATTCTCGGGGATTTAATTTATTTATCTGTTGCGGTGTTTGGCCTGGCAGTGATGTCTCATAGCTATACCGCCGTCTTCACGATGATTAACTGGGCTGCCTCACTCTATTTATTCATGCTTGCATGGCAATTCTGGTGCCATCAGCCTCGGGCAATAAATATTGACCAGAAAGCGACAAAACGAGAACTGGCGTCAGCCTGGTTTTCAGGGCTGACCATCACGCTTGGCAACCCTAAAACCATCGCTTTCTATCTGGCGATACTGCCTCTGGTTATCTCTCTGGATAATGTCTCGCTACAGATTTGGGGAGGAATTCTGGTTCCACTTACCGTGTTCGTGCTGTTAAATGTTGGTGCGGTTTTTATTCTGGCCGCGCTAAGAATTCGTCATCTTCTGACCAGTGCAAAAGCGCAGAGACTCGTTTTCCGTTCAGCCGGAGCCATTATGATGCTGGCTGCGGCTGGGATGGTGGTAAAGACGCTTTAAGTTCATTACCGGCTGTTATGGATCAACTCCTTCCGACCCTGCATGTCAGGCGAAACCACGGGCAACCCTGCACTTCGCATCTATAATTCAGTGACTCAGGCCTATGCACTCGTCCATGTTAAGACGCTCATCATTAACAGAATTAAGGAAGCCTCATGATCTTATCACTCGAAAATCAGGTTGCGCTGGTTACCGGCGCCAGCTCAGGTCTCGGCTATGCCTGTGCAGAAGCACTCGCCAAAGCTGGTGCCGGTGTGGTGGTTAACTACCACAGCCAGGCGGAACCTGCCGAAGAACTGGTTGACAAAATCCGTGCAGACGGTGGACGCGCCATTGCGGTAAAGGGTGATGTCTCAAAGGAAGCTGACGTAGAAAATCTCTTTGCTCAGACGATTGCTGAATTTGGCAGGCTGGATATTCTGGTGGCGAACTCAGGGCTGCAGAAAGATGCGCCTTCCATTGAGATGTCGCTTGCAGACTGGAATACCGTCCTGGATGTGAATCTCACCGGGCAGTTCCTTTGCGCTCGGGCTGCGCTGCGTCAGTTTCGTGACCAGGCGCACCGCCCGGAGATCAGCCGGGCTGTAGGTAAGATCATTCACATGAGCTCGGTGCATCAGCTCATTCCCTGGGCCGGACATGTTAACTACGCTGCCTCAAAAGGCGGGGTTGATTTACTGATGAAAAGCCTGGCACAGGAAGTGGGTGAAGACCGTATACGCGTAAACTCAGTCGCACCTGGCGCTATCGCAACCGCTATTAACGAAGAAACCACTCAGGGCGAAGCGGGCAAAGCGCTGTTAAAACTCATCCCTTACGGACGTATCGGTGCGGCGGAAGATGTGGCGAATGCGGTGGTCTGGCTGGCCAGTGACCTTTCCGACTATGTTCACGGCACCACACTGTTTATTGATGGCGGAATGAGTCTTTATCCCGGATTCCGCGATAATGGCTGAGTCATAAGTCACTGTACCAGGTGGGTGATCGACTGATTGGAAACCTGTTGGTGGAACCTCTATCCGGAACGGGAAGTCCGGATTACGCGCTCCCGCTGCCGCAAATGAGACGCCAGCAGGCTGGGCAGTCTAGCCTGTGTCACATTGGCTTCGTTCCAGTTAAACGGAAAAGCACCGCTCAAATCCCACTGGCATCAGGACGGAGCAAACGCGCCCGGCAGACCTCCAGAATCTCATCAGCGAGTCCGGAACCATCCGGACAGGCTCGCGAAAGCATCAATGCACCAACAAGCTGCGCAATGGTATTTATCAGCTCTGCCCGCGTGACATTTTGGGATTCCAGGATGGCAATCTGTCGTTCAATCCCGGCCGCAAATGTCTCGCGGATTGATTCAGACTGCCGGGCTGCATCGGTGCCCAGAGCCGACATCACGCACCCCTTTCCCATGTCATCGCGATGCTGACGGGAAAGGTAGTACTCAATAAACGCTTCCCGACCTACCCCTTCGGTTTTTTCTGCCGACTGCGTGAAACCACAACTCATCGCTTCAGCTAACAAATCCGCTTTCGACCCAAAATGCTTGTAAAAACCGCCATGTGTTAACCCGGCGGCTGACATCAGTTCAGCGACGCCTACCCCATCGTAACCACGCTCACGAAAAAGCTCTGACGCCGTTTCAACGATCCGCAACCGGTTTTCGCGAACCTGCTCTTTAGACACTTTCATGTTTTTTTCCTCCTGAAACAGAACCCAAGCATACATTGATGATGATCATAATCAAACAAGTTGACTTTAATGATTACGATCATCATCATTAAATCAGTTATTCCTCCGAACCCTATTACAAGAGCGTACTCAGAATGAGCCAAAAACGTGTAGCACTGGTGACCGGCGCCTCTTCTGGCATTGGTGAAGCCTCTGCGAACAAACTTTTAGCAGCGGGTTATAAAGTGTATGGCACCAGCCGTCGTGGCCCACAGGCGAGTAAACAGCCCTTTCCATTACTCACTCTTGATGTGACTGACGACGTTTCGGTAGAGGGTGCTATTTACGAATTGATGCAGCTTGAGGGTCGAATAGACCTGCTGGTGAACAACGCAGGCTTTGGCGTCGCTCCGGCAGCGGCGGAAGAGAGTTCTATCGAACAGGCGCAGCATATCTTCGACACAAACTTCATGGGTATCGTCAGGCTGACACGCGCCGTACTGCCTTACATGCGTCGCCAGGGCAGCGGGCGCATCATCAATATCGGTTCCATTCTGGGGGTCGTGCCACTGCCCTATGTCGCACTCTATGCGGCCAGTAAACATGCGGTCGAGGGGTATACAGGCGCACTTGATCATGAACTGCGCACCCAGGGCATCAGGGTTTCTGTCATTGAGCCGGCATACATAAAAACGCAGTTTGAAGTCCACAATATCGAACCGGATGCGAAGCTTGAAGAGTATGAATTCATCCGGGCTAAGTTGAAGAACGTGGTCGGTAAGGCAATGGCTGAAGCGGAAAGTCCGGAGGTCGTGGCTGCGGTGGTGCTTAAAGCGGCCCAGTCCTCACGGCCAAAAATACGCTACACGGCGGGAACGCTCGCAGCAAAACTGAATTTCGTCCTCCGCTTTGCGCCTGCAACCCTGCTGGATAAGGTCGTGCGGAACAGCCTTCAGCTCGATACGAGAATCTGAAAATGAAATTTTCGGAACGGGCTACGGTCTGGGTGTTATTGGAGAGGATGAATAAATGAAAACCAGCATGATGAAAGCCTTTACGTTTAAACGCTACGGAAAATCACCTGAGCTGGGATTTGATAATGTGGATTACCCTAGCCCCGGTCCCAATGAAATCCTGGTGAAAGTTTATGCTGTGGGTCTGAATCCCATAGACAACATGATCCCTACGGGAATATTCAAACCGGTTTTACATTTTAAACTTCCAGCGACTCTGGGCAGTGATCTGGCGGGTGTGGTTATTGCAACAGGAAGTCAGGTAACGCGTTTTAGTCCGGGTGATGAAGTGTTCGCCAGCATTTTCGACAGGGGCAACGGCTCACTGGCCGAGTTTGCCCTGGTCCCTGAAAGTCTCGCGGCCATCAAACCTGAAAATCTGGATTTCGTTCAGGCTGCTTCGCTCCCGATGGTCAGCCTCACCGCCTGGCAGGCTTTCACAGAGAGAGCCCGTCTGCGGCCAGGGCAGAAGGTGTTCATTCCGGCAGGTTCGGGAGGAATTGGCAGCTTTGCGATTCAGCTGGCGAAATATCTTGGCGCAAAGGTCGCGACGACGACCAGTTCAGCTAATGTGGAGTGGGTCAGTCAGCTGGGCGCAGATCAAGTCGTTGACTATAAAAAGCAGGAATTCGAAAACGTGCTGAGTGGCTTTGATCTTGTCCTCGGCACGCTTCGGGATGATTCGATTGAGAAATCTATGAACATCCTCAAGCCAGGCGGAAAAATAGTCTCTCTGATAGGGCCTTTAGACGTTAATTTTGCGCGTACCAGACAACTCAATATCGTTCTGCGGATGATATTTGGCCTGATGAGCCGCAGGATTTTGCGACTGTCAAAAAAGCGCGGTCTGGATTATTCCTTTCTTTTTGTTCGTCCTGATGGCAACCAGCTGGGGCAGATGAGCAATTTACTTGAAGCTGGAAAAATCAGGCCAGTGATCGACCGTGTGTTCCCTTTTGCAGAAACTCAGGATGCTCTTAACTGGCTTCAACAGGGACATGCAAAGGGTAAGGTCGTGGTTAAAATTCATCATGAATAACAACCAGGATTTACATCAGATGTGGAAATAATCATCAGCGCCTGGCGATAACGTCTGAAATCCGGATGCCGGGCCTTCTCACTCAGTACCTGCTCTCCATGTTCCACTTTCCTCATGTGCTCTGTGCTAATGTTGGCGTAAAACAGTTTCCGCACTGAGGATTACAACATGTCTGCCTTTTATAAACTCACAGCCACCAGCCTGAACGGCCAGCCTGTACCGATGTCCGACTTCGCTGGCAAGATCGTGCTGGTCGTTAACACCGCCAGTCACTGTGGATTCACGCCACAATACGCCGGCCTCGAAACCCTCTACAAAAAATATGCCGATCAGGGGCTGGTGGTACTGGGTTTTCCCTGCAATCAGTTTGGGAATCAGGAACCTGGCGGAGCCGACGAAATTGCGCAGACATGCCACATTAACTACGGGGTAAGTTTTCCGATGTTTGGCAAAGTGAATGTCAATGGCACCTCAACGCACCCGATTTTTCATTACCTGAAAGATGAATTACCCGGCGTTTTGGGTGGTCGTATTAAGTGGAATTTCACTAAGTTTCTGATCGGGCGCGACGGTAAACCGATTAAACGATTTGCACCAACCACCACGCCGGAGAAAATGGAAGCCGCCATTCTTGCTGCCCTTTGAGGGCATGGCTGTGGCGGGTGACCATCAACCAGGAGGATGAATTAACAATGTTCAGGCTCCGACATTTATTATCCCTCGTCTCCTTCTCGCTCGGGATATTTTGCCTGCCGGTATCAGCGAATACTCAGATCCTACTCACTCCGCAACTCACTGCCTGCGAAAGCCAGAATGGTCTGGATGGTCAAAGCGGTTCCCCTGATGGTCAGAATGGCAGGAATGGCGTTTCTGGCACCGATTGTCTGAATGGCGGCAACGGCGGCAATGGAGCTTCAAATGGAGGCCGTGGCGGGAATGGTGGCGACGGTGCTGGTGCAGAACCCGGCACTCAACACCATCACCATAAGCACTATAAAAATACGAACAGGGATGCTAACGGAGGAAATGGTGGTAACGGCGGATCGTCCGACAACTCACCAGGTGGGAAAGGCGGAAACGGCGGAAACGCGGGCCCTGGCGGGTCTGGTGGTCTGGGTAGTCGCGGAGGCCAGTACGGAAGTCCGGGGATAAGCAGCGCCAGTAAAATAAAGGAGATAAATATGCAGTCAGTACACCTCATGGGTGAAGCATATGAGCCTCATGTGACACGGGAGGATGGGAAGCTGACCTACTCACTGCCTGTCGATTCTGGTTTCATGAGCTATAACTTTGACTTTGAGATCAGCCGGGACGATCTTGATATTCTGCTTTCCAATGATTACAGACGCGCGGTTCTCGAAATTACAGCGCATACCTTGCTTCAGCGCTCGACGCGAAAAGGCTATGACCGATTTACCCAGAAAGACTTCGATAAACTGATTGTAAATACACTTCACTCAGCATCAGATTTCCTGCAGACATTTATTTCTGCAATAAACCGTGAACATCACATTGGTATTGAGCATTACGTGAAAGAGATTATGGACCGACGTTCTGCTTCACAATGAATACACATCATTGCATAGAACACATTTATAGTTTTCCGAAGAGATAGCGACTGCCTCTTCAGAAGAGATAGTCAGCGCCCGACGATAGCGCCTCACCTGAACATTCAGGTAAAAAGGAGGTTTTACAGAATGAGTTGTAAGTACTGTCAGGATCTCTGTGTTAAATACATTATTCGAGAACCTCGCCAGTTAAGCCGGGCTATACGTATTGCACATAACGCGCTTAAAGAGGAGATAATTTCCGAAGTTACAACCACCATTAACTGGAATCAGTTTACCTTTACAGAATGTGCTGAACAGATGATTTGGGGGGATATCGTTGATTACCATTTCGCCTGTAATCATTGCGGAACCATATTCGTGCTGGGAGCTGAAACCTATCATGGCAGTGGGGGTTACTGGTCTCCCGAAAGTGAAAAACCTGCAGAAATAATAAACTGACGCAATATGATTTTACGCTGCGGACTGACTTTTGACTCTGAACAGTAAAGACGGGCCAGAACAAATCTAAGGGTATAAATATCAGTCTTAGACACATTCTTATCGGGGGAGCGTCTTAATGAGTCCAAACCCTCCCTGCCATGCCATTAAGCCATCCCCCATCACTCGACGAAAATCGCCTAAGCAATCATCCCGCCATCAATGACCAGCTCGGTGCCACTGATATAGCTGCTTTCATCTGAAGCCAGAAACAGTGCCGCAGCCGCTACTTCCTCAGGGTGTCCCAGCCGCTTTGCCGGGATCCGGGCGGTCAGCGTCTGCCTGACTTCATCGCTGGCCCGGTCAAACATCGGCGTGTTGGTAGGACCAGGACTCAGCGTATTAACCCTGATGCCGCGCGGTGCCAGCTCGCTATTCCAGGTGCGTGCATAAGACCGTACCGCAGCCTTGCTGGCGGAATAGCTGCCATAACCGGGATTCGCTATCGCGCCTGCAACGGAACCCACCAGCACGATACTGCCGCCCTCACCCATCAATCGCACCGCATGCTGCACCGTCAGCACCATGGCTCGCACATTCAGATTAAAAGCGCGATCGATGTGTTCTTCCGTGGTTTCCTCCAGGCTGGCCGGTTCAGACACACCTGAAGAGTTAACGAGGATATCGAGGCGACCCGCTTGGGTGCCAAGGGTTTCGAACAGACGCGCAAGGTCGTCTGTGCGGGTGATATCGCCCTGAATGGCCTCGACCTGACCGCCGATCAGTGCGACTGCCTCAGCCAGCTGTGCTTCCCGCCGGCCGGTGATAAACACGCGTGCACCTTCCTCTGCAAAACGACGAGCGACAGCAAGGCCGATACCGCTATTACCCCCGGTGACAAGGGCGACTTTTCCACTCAGTTTCATCATTGCGACTCCGGATAGAGGTTAGACACCTGATGGTATATTTATTATATTTAGTGTCAATTACGCACCTGATGTACACCAGATATCCTCAAGGAAACCTCATGGCTACTGACATCACTCAGCTACTGGCCGAGATCAACAGCACCCGCCCTGTCCTGGAACAGGTAGCGAATAAGTGGTCGGTTTTAATCCTCACCGTATTGTGCTCTCAGCCCTCGCGTTTTAATGCCATCAAGCGCAGGCTCGACCCCATCACCCATAAATCTCTGACAGAGGCATTACGCCGGCTGGAACGCAACGGACTGGTGAGCCGCCGCGTGATTGCTTCATCGCCAGTGGCGGTCGAATATGCGATTACGCCGCTGGGCCGGACATTGCAGGAGCCTTTTGTCGCGCTGGTGAACTGGGCAAAGCAACATGGAGGCGCCATGGAACAGGCACAGGCGGGTTATGATGAAGGGCGGGATGACGAAGAATCTGCATGAACTTAGCCTGAGCACCGTTCCTGCATGATAGCGCAGGGTGATGAGCAGATAAGTTCAGGATAAGCCTGACAGGAGTGAAAGCGGAGTAGCCATCATATACAACGGCTACTCCGCTGCTGGCTCAAAAAACTGATAAGAACCATCACGTCGTGCTTTAGCCTGGTACATCGCCTTATCTGCGTTTTCGAATAACATTTTGGCCGTTGCTGTCCCGAAGCGGGCAAGGCTGATACCAATCGCCGCGCCAATACGAACATCCATATTATCGATGGCGAAAGGTGCCTGCAGACTGTCAATAATCCGCAGGGCAATCGCGGATGCGGCTTTGTGATTGCTGCATTTAGCAGCCACGACAAACTCATCGCCACCCAGACGCGCCACTGAATCGCCCGGACGCATACAGTGTCGCAGCCGTTCACTGACCTGTTGCAGCAGGGCATCGCCGGTCGCGTGACCCATCAAATCGTTCACCGCCTTGAACCCATTCAAATCGATAAACATCACCGTGGTATAGGCCTGATCGTCTGCCTGCGCCAGCATGAATCCCACCTTCTCGTTAATCCAGGCACGATTGTGCAGCCCGGTCAGCGTGTCCAGGGTTGCCAGCTTCTCAAGATTACGCATCCGTTCTTTGTCCCGCGTGATATCGCGCGATACCAGCACGGCACCAATATTTTTTCCTGAATTAGGATTGATGACGCCACAGGCTTTGGTACCCAGCGAGATGTAATGGCCGTCGCGATGCAGTTTGCGCACCTCAACAACATCCGGCAGTACCCCGCCGCTGAAGATACATCCCAGCGCTTCGGTGGCTAATTCGCGGTCATCCGGGTGCAGGAAATCCACCACCAGTTGCCCCACAACCTCTTCGGTGGTCCAGCCTATGATTTCGCTGTAAGAGGGAGAAATTGATACGTATCTGCCTTCCGCGTCACAATGGGCAATCAGATCGGTACTGTTTTCAATCAGAAGGCGATATTCCGCCGCCGTGCGCAGCGCATCTTCCAGGGCTTTACGCTGCCCGGTCACATCCAGAATAAAGCCGTTGTACTGCAGATGGGAGGTGCCAGGCTGGCAATCCGGCAGGCCGGAAACAAGGACCCGACGCGTCTTGCCATCCAGACAATGGATCGGCACTTCAATATGGAAAGGCGTCAGCAATTCCAGGGCTGCAGTCAGCTGCAGCGCGATCTTTGCATCGTCGTCAGCCTGCGCCAGACTTAGCCATGAACTCAGCGTCACGCCCTTAAGTTCAGGCATCAGACCCGCAGGAGTTTCCTGACTGGCGATGCAGATCCCCTGGGCATCCGTAGACCAAACAGCGGTAAAAGAAGGTTTGATCATTGGGTTCATGGCGGCCGGCTCCGACGTTGCTGACGATTTTAAATAAGTTCAATACACGTCGCTACAGACCTGATTATAACCGTTAATGCCTGCCTGTAGCTGAGGGAGGCTATGCATAAAGGTTCAGTATTGCGGGCCGTGATAAATGCTGGCGGAAACTGAGGCCTTTCCGGCAGCGGTTTCTGAGGTGCCCTCTCCTGTGGCATTACGCAAAGCTGTCAGGCTGCAGTATCAGAAGTATTAGCCTGTTTATATCGGCTCATCGGGGCATAATCTTTAATCACAGCATATTGTCTGAGGGCTGTGAACCATGAAACCGGCTGAACATCGCTGCTTCAGTAAAGCCCTGCGGGTTTTGGGGGGCGCTCAGTGATAACATTCCCGCTGGCTGAATGACGGGGGAAAAGATAGCCGGGCCGAAAAAGGCCATGATGCTGGCAATTAATTGCGCCTCACAATTTGTTAATTTTTTTACTCATAGATGATGTGCTGACAGAGAGAGCCATCTGAGCCATTCTGAAAATTCCTTCAGGGCTGTGACGATTTAATAGCAGGAAAGATGTATAAAAACGCCTTTAAAACAGAATAATAATGGCGCTTAGCCTGTAAAAAAACTGCACATCGTGGCGCATTTCTATTCTCAGAGCAGCAGTCAAAAGCCCATCAAAAATTTCTCTCGACTCGCCTCCAGCTTAATCTTTCCTTAAGAATAATCCTATAACATCCCCGCTGTATTAGCCCATGTTGGGCTTTTCCGGAGTATCACCCTATGCAAAATAACAACACAGCTTCTCACGCTCTGAGTAAAGTGCCGGCCGTTACCGCGGCGTTCTGGTTGACCAAAATCGCTGCGACTACCCTGGGTGAAACCGGCGGCGATGCGGTGACGATGTCGATGAATCTCGGTTACCTGACCGGAACACTGATTTTCGCCATCATCTTTCTGGTCGCTGTCGTGGTGCAGATCAAT
Organism: Pantoea sp. JKS000250; assembly: GCF_003201065.1. Classification (NCBI taxonomy): domain Bacteria; kingdom Pseudomonadati; phylum Pseudomonadota; class Gammaproteobacteria; order Enterobacterales; family Erwiniaceae; genus Pantoea; species Pantoea sp. JKS000250. The sequence goes on from NZ_QICZ01000002.1 coordinate 98,032, forward strand.
CGCAACAGCTTCAATAAATGGATCTACTGGTTCACCGTCGTGGCAACGACCACCGTCGGTACAACGATGGCAGACTTTGCCGATCGCTCACTGAACATTGGTTATCTGGGCGGTACGCTGCTGCTGAGCACTCTGCTGATCCTCTCTCTTTTCCTCTGGAAAATGACCTGTGGAACGGTTGCAGTGAGTTCGGTAAGCAACGGTGTTACTGAGAGTTTTTACTGGGTCACCATTATGTTTTCTCAGACACTGGGCACCGCATTGGGTGACTGGACGGCAGACAGCGAAGGCCTGGGTTACGATGGCGGGATCCTGCTGTTTATCGGCGCGCTGGCGATCATCTGGGCGGCAAGTCGCTTTACCTCCCTGTCACGCACCGCGCTGTTCTGGGCAGCCTTTATCCTGACACGGCCACTGGGTGCCGTTGTCGGTGACTTCCTGGATAAACCCCTTGCTTCGGGCGGACTCGCACTGAGCCGCTATGGCGCCTCGCTGACGCTGGCACTGATCATCATCGCTTTTCTGGTGGTCCTGCCACAGCGCCCGGCAATGAAGACCGCCACCGCGAATTAAAAAGCGCTATAGGAAGAATTACAGGTCACACTTATTCTTAAACGTAGTCAGGGCCGCCAGTGATGGCGGCTTTTTTATTATCTGATCTGTCATCGTCCGCGCAGGCTGTTAAATCAGGCTGGCCGCTCGATGGAAACGATACGCCCTTCATGTGCAGCAGAGAGGACGGGCAGACTTTCTGCTGGCTCCTGCATTTTCACCCGAAATGCCGTGTTGCTGGCATCAAGAAAAACGGTTCTAAGATGCCGGTTGCAGATAAACCAGATTTCGTCGCGGTCATTTGAAAGAATGTAATAAGCATCCGAGGTTTCAGAGGGGTTAAAGCAGCCCAGCGCGCGATAAGCGGTCTGCGGGGTAAAGCCACTGGAAAGCGGCAGCGGCCGGGGGCCATGCGCTAATTCTTCGATCCTGAGGTAAAGTCCCTGTTCAAGCCACAGCATAGTGTCACATCCTGGATGGAGAGGAATCGGGCTGAGCATGCCGGCTGGCTTACAGGTAATAAAAATGCCCGTTTACCGACCAGCTCAGGCAATGGGTAATTTTTCTGACATTCAGAAGCGTTATCCTGATCTGAGCATAGCAGCGGTGTGTTGTTATGCTTTTTTATCTTTGTCTGGCCCCTGCTACTCAAGCCGGCTGGCAATCAGCCGTAGTTGTTCTGCAATCTGCTTTAAATCTCGCTGCTGTTGTCCGGCGATACCGGTCGAGCTGCGCACCACCAGCTTTGCCGGCAGAATTGAGGAGGAACGCTGCTCATCCTGCTCACTGGCCAGTAACAGACGCGCAACCGCCTCTTTGCCCTGCAAATCGAGATCCAGCGACACCGTGGTCAGCGCCGGATGGAAAAAGGCACTTTCATAGGTGTCATCATAGCCAATCACCGAAATCTGCCCAGGCACCGCCACACCGCGCTGATGCAGCGCACTCAGCACACCCAGCGCCATCTGATCGTTGCCCACCAGCAGTGCACTGAACTCCGGCGCTTCACGCAGCAGTTGCAGCACGCCATTATAACCACTCTGCGCATCCCAGTTACCGTGGCTGATGCTGACCGGCTTCAGACGGTAGCTTTCCAGCGTGTCGAGCCAGCTCTTTAAGCGCAGCCTGGCGGAGACCGACTGCTCAGGACCCGCCAGTAGTGCAAACTCGCGATGCCCCTGCTCATAGAGATATTTAACGCTGGCACGTGTGCCATCAGCCGGGTTAAACGAAACGTTAAACACTGCGCTGTAGGGATCAACATCAAGGAACAGACAGAGAATATCGTCGTTCTCCTGCACAACCTGCTCAGCAGCGCTGCTCTCCAGCGGGACATTGATGATCACTTTATCCACCCGCTGAGACTTCAGCTCATTGATGCAATCCTGCAAACTTTGATTGACGTTCTCATTAATCATCGCGATCAGCACCTGGTAGTCCGCAGCATTCGCATAACGTTTAACCGCAGCGGCCACCTGGGAGGGCGCATGCAATGCCAGCGACGTCGTTACCAGACCCAGTGTTGTGCTCTGCTTGCCCACCAGCTGCTGCGCCAGCCGGTTAGGCACGTAGCGCAGCGTCTCAATTGCGTGTTCCACCTTGCGACGCGTTGATTCCGAGACGTTTGCCGACTTATTCAGAACCCTTGATACCGTCTGATACGACACGCCAGCATGACGGGCGACATCCTCTAAGGTGGCATTTTTTGATTTCATAATTCGCATCCCTGATTACCGATGGCGGAATGTTATCACAGCCCTGATGTCAGCCAGACTACTGCAGTCACATTGCGCGAATAAAAAGCAAAAGTAATACCTTCACATTGTGAAATTTGGTGATCTGATTCACTAATCGTTACAGATTGCGTCACTTTATTTGCAGTGCATCACACATTATCGCGATTTTATTTGTCACTCATCCGACAAAAGGCGTTTACTGCCGCTGTCATGTGAACGTATTACAAATAAAATTGAGGATAACATGGAAACAAGGTTACGTACTGCTGCTGTGGCGCTTGCTGCGGCCCTGACCTCCCCGACGCTCTATGCCGCCATCGACAACATCGATTTCCATGGCTATCTGCGTGGTGGCGTGGGCGTCTCACAGGATGGCGGTATTGAGGAGTATCAAAAGAACAAGGTTGGCCGTCTCGGCAATGAAGCCGACACTTATGGCGAGGTTGAGCTGGGCAGCGAAGTCTACAAAAAGGATGATGTCAGTTTTTACGTCGACACCATGGTCAGTATGTTCTCCGACGGCTCAAACGATAACGAAACCACCTTCGGCGATGATGCGCAGTTTGGCCTGCGTCAGCTCAACCTGCAGATCAAAGGACTGGTGCCGGGTGATAAAGATGCGGTGATCTGGGGCGGTAAACGCTACTACCAGCGTCACGATCTGCACATCATTGATACCAAGTACTGGAACATCTCGGGGTCAGGTGCCGGTATCGAAAACTACACGCTCGGTCCGGGCGCTATCTCCTTTGCCTGGATTCGTGGCGATGCGAATGACGTGGATTACCGTGTCGATGGCGACAACGACGTCAACATTAACTACCTCGATCTTCGCTATGCCGGCTGGAAACCCTGGAACGGTGCCTGGACCGAATTTGGTATCGATTACGCCATGCCAAACACCACCAACAAACAGAAAGAATATGGTGGCCTGTATGACGCAGATAACGGCGTCATGCTCACCAGTGAAATCAGTCAGGACATGTGGGGCGGGTACCAGAAGCTGGTGTTCCAGTACGCCAACAAAGGTCTGGCGCAGAACATGATTTCGCAGGGCGGCGGCTGGTATGACATGTGGAATGATACTCAAAACGCCACTGGCTACCGCGTGATTAACACCGGTCTGCTCCCAATCACCGATAAGTTCTCCCTGAATCAGGTCTTTACCTGGGGATCGGCGGACGATATCACCGCGCAGACCAGCAAAAGCACCCTGCTGTCGCTGGTGGGTCGTGGTCAGTATCAGTTTACGCAGTATGTTCGCGGCATCGGCGAAGTCGGCAGCTTCTGGCAAAAAGATGAGAATAAGGTGGGCAGCGACTACAAACAGGCGGGTCAGAAATATACGCTGGCCCTGGGCCTGGCAGCCGGTCCTGAATTTATGTCACGTCCGGAACTGCGTCTGTTTGCCTCTTACCTGAATGACTCAGAAGATGGACACAGCTTCAAAGACAACACCAGTAATAACACCTGGAACTTCGGCGTACAGGTCGAAGCCTGGTGGTAATCGAGCAGTCTCCTCATTGTGATCGTTGCTAAGCTCTTATGCAGGGGCTTATTTGGATAACCGGCGATGGTTATCCATTTTTTTTATTCGTATTTCACTGGCGGCTGTTACTCCGGTTTAAAGAAACGTTCTTCCAGCAGCTGACGCAGCTGGTCAGACTGCTTACCAAAGATCGCATGCACCTCATGCCCCAGGATCACCACGCCAATCGCGCCCGCCTTCTGTAATCCCGCCGTATCTACCGCCTTCAGCGACGTCACCTTTACCCGCAGCCGCGTTAAACAGGCATCCACCTGCTGAATATTGTCACGCCCGCCAAAACAGTTCACCAGACGCTCCAGTAGCGCGCTGTCTACCTCAAGCTCTTCCACCGTCAGCGGCTGCCGACTGAAATAGTGCTTAAATGATTTCAGACTCACCATGTTGTTCTCCTTCAGATAATAAAAAGGCGGGCTGCTGCCCGCCACTCACCACTGATAAACGAAAACGCGGGATACATGCCCGGGACTGCTCACTGAATATACACGCTTCCTGCACCCATCCTGCAATCAGGCTCTAAAAAACCTGCCCTACATCAACAGTAAAACCCAGCTATTCCTACAGACAATGCCCGGTCTCAAAAGCGATGGGGGCATATGCCTGTAGCAAAGCATCACGCCGCCCGGATAAAAACGCCGGGAGCGTTTTTGAACAACGCAAAGCGTTGGCCCGGGAACGGGCGCACCTCAGGGATGAGGTGCGTAATTGCCCGTGCTGAGCGGGCAGGGATGCCATCTTTTGCGCCTTTGCGGGAGGCATATGCCCCCTGAGCATGTGCTCAGACTGCCAGAAAGCGCCAACATCCCCCCTGAGCCAGCGCTCATCATTGCTCCAGAAGCACACTCAAAACCCGACATCCCCACGGCCCCAGCATCAGCGTTCCCCCTACACCCGAGCCATCGATTAAATCCCTTAACCCGGCAGGCAACGATAACTGCTGCGCCTGCCCCGTAAAGTTCTGCACAAACAGAAAAGCCTGCTCACCATCAGTACGGCGCTGTACCACCACGCCTGGCGGCAGCTCAGTCGCCAGCGCACGCGGCAATCCCAGCTGCTTAATCAGCGCACCATAAAAATCCCGATGGAACGGCAGATCATTACGCGACGCGATATACCAGGCTTTACCCTCACCGACCCGATTCACCGTCACCGCAGGGGTTCCGGCATAAAAATCACTCTCGTAGCTGGCCAGCGCCGTGGCCCCTTCCAGATGAATATGCTCGCAAAGCTCCCGCGCCTGATATGGCCCACTCAGACCCAGCTCATTGCCGCGCACCCCGCGCACGCCGTTACACTCCCCATCGGTCAGACTGTCGATCTCTTCTGACCAGATGCCGAGCAGTGGCCGCAGCGGACCCGGGAATCCTCCCAGATAACAGAGATCGCTCTCATTCACGATGCCGCTCCAGTAGCTGGCCACGAAATGCCCGCCCCGCTCAACATGCGCTTCTGCTCGCGCGGCAAAACCGTCGCGCACCATATAGAGCATCGGTGCTATCACCAGATCGTAACCGCTGAGATCGCTATCGCCGTTAATCACATCTACCGCAACGCCCTGTTCCCAGAAAGCACGGTAGTGCTCGTTTACCGTACGCTCATAATGCAGACCCAGATTGCGTGGACCCTGCGCATTATCCATCGCCCAGCGACTCTCCCAGTCGAAAATAATCGCAACGCGCGCCTCAACCCGACTGCCCATCACCGGCGTCATCGCTGCCAGCATCCGGCCCAGCTCACTCACTTCACGCCCGGTTCGCGTATCAATATGACCGACATGATCGACCACCGCACCGTGAAACTTCTCGACCGACCCCCGACTCTTGCGCCACTGGAAATACTGCACCGCGTCCGCACCATGCGCCACTGCCTGCAGTGAAGAGAGAATATGCATCCCCGGCTTCTTCAGCTTACTGGTCGGCTGCCAGTTCGTTGATCCCGGCGTCGATTCCATCAATACAAACGGTTTACCCTGCTTCAGGGTGCGCATCAAATCGTGATACATCGCGGTGTAACAGGCGAGCGTGGTCTCATCCTTCTCGTTATGCCACATCGGGTAGCTGTCCCAGGAGATAAAATCGAGCGCCGTTGCCAGCTTCCAGTAATCGTAGTCGTAGAAATACTCCATGAAATTGGTGGTCGCGGGCAGATCGGGATTCGCCTGTTTCAGCGGCTTAATCTCCTCCCGACAGAAGTCAGTGACCTGATCGGTCATAAACCGCCGCCAGTCCAGATTCAGACCATGAATCGACATTTCGCCCTGCGGAGCAGGCGACGCAATCTGTAACCAGTCTGAGTAGGTATGACTCCAGAAATCACTCCACCAGGCGAGATTCAGCGTCTCCAGCGTCTCATAGCGACGCTGCAGCCAGCCGCGAAAGGCCTGCTGACAGCGATCGCAATGACACTCACCACCATACTCATTTGAGATATGCCAGCCGACCACCGCCGGATGATGCGCGTAACGCGCGGCCAGGCGGCTATTCATCGCCTGCACTTTCTGGCGATAAACCGGCGAGGTCATACAGTGGTTATGACGGCCACCGTGCAGTGCATGAACGCGATCGCGCCCCACGCGCAACACCTCCGGATACGCCTGCGACATCCAGGCAGGCCTGGCCCCGCTCGGTGTGGCGAGAAACACGGAAATCCCCTGCAGCCACAGCGTATCGATTAACTCATCCAGCCAGCCAAACTCATAGCGCCCCTCTTCCGGCTCCAGCTTCGCCCAGCTGAAAATACCCACTGACATTACGTTACAGTTCGCCTGCTTCATCATCGCGACGTCGTCATCAATAATGCCCGGCTGGTGCGCCCACTGTTCCGGATTGTAGTCAGCACCATGCAGCAGCCGGTTAACCCGGGCGCTCAGCGGGGGAAATTTATTCATACCTGTTCCTCAGAGGAAGAGATCAGCGTTAATGCTGATAAGTTAATCAAAAACCTGTAGCGAAGGCAGCGCCTTGCCGTGACAGTCAAACAGCGCCTGGTTCTCGCGGGCGTTACCCTGTTTCCATTCGTCGTGGATATATTTCATGCCGGCGGGCGTAGCCCAGGTATTGCCGGGCGCGGGTATCCACGCCGGTTCCCAGTAGACCACGCCCTTGCCGCGATGCTGCGGCACCGCCAGCACCGCTTTAATCAGGTCATGCAGATAGGCCGCCTGGCCCTGTACCGTGCCGGGATAGCCGCCTGCCTGCTCCTCTTTTGCCTGGAAACTGTTCTCGGCGTTGTCACAGTTTTCCAGCGTGTAGCCATAGGCGGCTTCCACCACCATCACGTCTTTGTCATAGTGCCGGGAGATATCATCCATGTTGGCTTTCAGGGCGCTGATGGGGCCGTTCCAGTAGGTGTACATCGATAGACCGATCACATCGAACGGCACATCACGCTTAACGATTTCATCGAACCACCAGCGGAAGGTATCGTTTTTAGTACCCTCAGCCAGATGCAGCATGATCTTCACCTGATGCGGATCGCTGAGGTTCTCGCGCAGCCCGCTGATGCCCGCCTTCAGCAGGCCCGCCAGCCGATCAAACTCGCCGCCGTTCTGGCCCCAGCTCTTGCCTTCCGGCCAGAGCATGCCGCCGTTAAGCTCGTTACCAATCTGCACGATATCCGGCAGCACCCCTTCCGCTTTAAAACGGGCGATAGCGTCGCGGGTATAGTCATGCACCCGCGTTTCCAGCTGCGGAAAGGTCAGCGACTGCCAGGCTTTAGGCTTGAACTGCTTGCCGGGATCGGTCCAGAAATCGCTGTAATGGATATCCAGCAGCAGCTTTAGTCCCGCCGCTTTTACGCGCTTCGCCAGCGCCAGCGTAGTCGCCAGATCGTTGCCGCCACCGCCGTAGGTGTGACCGCTGCCGTCGGTGGGATCGACCCACAGCCGCAGCCGGATAGTGTTGATGCCGCTGGCTTTCAGAATGGCGATAGCATCCTGCTGCTGATTATCCGCGTTGTAGAATTTCGCACCCTGCTTCTCGAGTTCTGCCAGTGAAGAGATGTCCGCACCTTTGATAAAATCGGCGGGCCACGGCCCGGCAGAGGCGATGACAGGCTGATCGGCGGCGAGCAGCGGCGTCGCCCAGGCCAGTGCCAGGGCGAGAATCAATGTTTTGGGCGTCATGATTTATCCTTTAGTACTGCCTGAGGCCAGGCCGGAGACGAAGTATTTCTGCAGCGCCAGATAGAACACGGCTACCGGCACAGCGATCAGCACGGCTCCGGCCGCATAGGTGGTGTAACTGGCTCCCATTTTTTGCGACACCAGGTTGTAGAGGCCAATCGGCAGCGTGAACTGTTCCGGCGTGCGCAGAATGGTGCTGGAGAGAATGAAATCGCCCAGCGGTCCCGTGAACGAGAACAGCGCAACGACCGCCAGAATCGGCTTCGACAGCGGCATGATGATCTCAACAAAGATGCGGAAATTGCCCGCGCCATCCATGCGCGCTGACTCATCCAGATCTTTGGGAATCGAATCGAGATAACCTTTCATCAGATAGGTGTTCATCGGGATCATCCCGCCGACATAGATCAGCACCAGCGCCAGGTGGCTGTTGATTAATCCCAGCAGCTGCGACAGGACGAAGATTGCGATCAGCGCCGAAAACTGCGGGATCATCTGCAGCAGCAGAAACAGCATCAGTCCGTTCTGCCGTCCCTTAAACCTAAAGCGGGAAAAGGCATAGGCGGTACAGCTGACGCTGATGAGCGTCAGCACCATGGTCAGGAAACTGATTTTCATCGAATTCCAGTACCAGGTCAGGTAAGGCACCGTGCCGTTGAACAGGTCGCGATAATGCTGTAGCGACGCATTCTCCGGAATGATCGAACTGCTGAGCAGACTGTTGCCCGCATTCAGTGATGCCCCTACCGTCCAGACCAGCGGATAAATGATGATGGTCGAGACGGCCAGCACCACCAGCCAGGTCAGCGACAGGCGTATCCACCTTTCGCGTTTAATACTGCCGGACTTCGCCATAACTGCTCCCTTACGCCATCTCATCTTGTTTAAACGACCGGGTCGCGCGGAACTGCCACAGCGCCAGACCTACCACGAAAATCGACAGCAGAATGGTGATCGTGGCGGCGATAGCATATTGCGACGACGACATGGTGAGCTTGTAGATCCATGACACCAGGATATCCGTGCCCCCGGCATTCGATCCCGCCACCGCCGGACCGCCGTTGTTAAACAGATAAATGATGTTGAAATTGTTAAAGTTGAAGGTGTATTGCGTGATAATGATCGGCGCAATGGCGTAGAGCACCAGCGGCAGCGTGATGGTTTTCAGCCGCGTCCAGGCGCTGGCGCCATCCATGATTGCTGCCTCATAGAGGTCGTCCGGGATCGCCTGCAGCACCCCGGTGGTCATCGCAAAGACAAACGGGAAGCCGAGCCAGGTCTGCATCATAATCAGCGCGGTTTTGGTCCAGAACGGATCGGTCATCCAGGCTTTCGGTGCAATGCCAAAGAAGTCGAGAATCGCGTTGTTGATCACCCCAAAGCTGTCGTTGAACATCCCGGCAAACACCAGAATGGTGACAAAACCCGGCACCGCCCACGGCAGGATAAAGATGGTGCGGATCAGCGGTTTAAAGCGCAGGTCTTTCTGATTGACCAGAATCGCCAGCATCACGCCGACGGTGCACTGCAGCGTGGTCGCCAGCAGCGTCCAGACCACCGTCCACTGCAGCACATCGAAGAAGGTGGAGCGCCAGATCGACAGCGTGAAAATGTTGATGAAGTTTTTGAATCCTACCCAGTCCACCAGTTTCGCCGGCGGCGTGTGATAGAGGTTGTAGTTAGTGAAGGCGATGGCAAAACCAAACAGAATCGGAAACACCACCACGAAAACCAGCAGAATAAAGCCTGGCGAAATCATCAGGTAGGGGAAGCCGTCGCGCAGCAGCAGCTGATACTGCTGGCGCACGCTGTTAAGCGGTTGCCCCCTGTCGCGTTTAACACCATTGACCCAGGCATCGCGCACCGACAATCCCCAGGCCGCCACGCCGAAGGCGGCGATCAGCACGCTGATAATTCCCTCCGCCAGCAGGAAAATGGAGTTATCGCGCGGCACCGATTCACCCAGCGTGTATAGCCCCCGGAATCCTTCACGCAGAAAATCGTGGAAGACGCCGGTAAAACTGCTGAGCAGAATCAGAAAGCACAGGCCTTTCGCCCACTGGCGGTGATAAAACTGGCCGAAGCCAGGCAGCAGTGCCAGCAACGCACCGGTCGTCGCATGACGACGCGGACGCTTAGCGGTCACCAGATGTTCATCGGAAGATATAGCCACACTCTGATCCTTATCCTGTACGGTTATCCCGTGAACCGGCATTACTGGTTGCTGGCCTGCATCGCTTCAATCTGCATGGTGATCTGTTTCACCGCGTTATCCAGCGCCGCTTTTGGCTCCTGCTTGCCGGAAACGCTCAGCTCCAGCGCCGCATTGGCCGGGCCCCACACTTCCTGCATCTCTGGCACACCCGGCATGGCCGAGGCTCGCGCCGCCTGTACTGCCACTGCGTTGGCTTTCTCATCATCTTTGATAATCGGATCGTTCATCAGCGCAATAACCGGTGGGATCTCCTGGGTTTTCTGATAACGCGCTTTCACGTACTGCGGCTGGTTGATAAAGGTAAGGAACTTCTGTGCCAGCACCTGATTTTTGCTCCAGGTCGATACCACATAGCCTTTAACGCCCAGGAAGGAGCTCATCGGCTTGCCATTTGGCAGCAGCGGCAGGGGTGCCACGCCAAAGTTGATCCCGGCCGCCTGATAAGGCTGGAACGCCCACGGCCCGTTGATCACCGCCGCCGCTTTCTTCTCGGTAAAAAGCGAGTCAATAGCGTTAAGGCCGTTGTCGCCCATGATGCCGCCAGGCAGCAATCCTTCGCTGAAGAAGCGCTTAAGGTACGTCACCGCCTCCACGCTGCCTGGGGTGTTCAGCCCGATATCCTGAGTGTTAATCCCGCCTTTTGCGTCTTTACAAAAAATGTAAGATCCCATTGGTGCCATCACGCCCCAGCTGTAGTAAATCTGGTCGAACTTCGCCAGCAGGCCATACTGTTTTGCCTCGCGCTGCTTCTGCGAGAACGCGCGATACTCATCCAGGGTTTTCAGCGGCGCGGGCAGCAGATCTTTGTTGTAGATCAGCACCAGGGTTTCAACTGCCTTAGGCACCCCGTAGACCACGTTATTCTGTGTGAACGCGGCCATCGCCGAAGGCGTATAAGCGCTCTGCTCTGACGCATCGATTTTCAGCGGAGCCAGCAAGCCCTGCACCACCGCACTGCCGAGCTGGTCGTTGGGGATCACCAGCACATCCGGGCCGATACCTGCCGGACCATCCAGACGCAGCTTCTCAATCTGCTGCGCAAAGGGCATCTCCTGCACTTTCACTTCAACGCCGTACTGTTTCTGAAAATCGGCGATCGCCGTTTTGATGCCGTCCGATTTTTTAATGTCTTCCCAGACGGTGAGTTGCTGAGCGGCCCAGACGGATTGATTAAGCATCATGGCTGACAGAAGTAGCGTAACGCTGATTTTGATTTTCATTACCGGCCTCGTGTGAAGGTATGACATTTTAGCTGTCATTTACTGTTGTTCTTTTTTCAGACACATGCTGAACAGGGTTCATCGGTCATATAAAACGTGAATAACGTATCGCATTTTCGCCATACGCTACGCGGAATGCGTAACGTGCTCCAGCCCGTTCGCACCAATGTGTGATCGGTATTACAGAAATCAAAAACAGCGATAGGGTGTGCCCTGACGGAACGTTATAGTCAACGCAGGCACCATCAGGGCTGACGTGGAAAATGGCCAACTGTTATACGTCGTACATTTCAGCCGCCAAACTCTTTGCCATGAGGTTCAGCATGTCCAGCATCAGATTGAGAAATGTCACCAAACGCTTTGGTAAAACAGAAACGCTGAAAAATATCGCACTTGATATTGAAGCTGGTGAGTTTGCAGTATTCGTCGGTCCATCAGGCTGCGGAAAATCCACGCTATTGCGGCTGATTGCCGGGCTGGAAGAGATCAGTGACGGTGAGATTCTGATTGCCGATGAGGTGATGAATGATGTGGCACCTTCGCACCGGGGCGTGGCGATGGTGTTCCAGAGTTATGCACTCTATCCCCATATGACGGTGGCGGAGAATATCGGCTACGGCCTGAAAGTGAATGGGCTGCCCAAGGCGCAGATTCAGCATCAGGTGGAGATGGTGGCGAAGACGCTGCAGCTGGGACAGTTGCTGGATCGCAAACCTAAACAGCTTTCCGGCGGACAGCGTCAGCGTGTCGCCATTGGTCGCGCCATCGTGCGTAATCCCCGGGTATTTATGTTTGATGAGCCATTATCGAACCTGGATGCAGAGTTGCGCGTCGATATGCGTCTGCACATCGCTAAGCTTCACCAGGAGCTGAAAACCACCATGGTTTATGTGACGCACGATCAGACGGAAGCGATGACGCTGGCCGACAAGATTGTGGTGATGAACTACGGCAAGGTAGAGCAGGTCGGTTCGCCGATGGAACTCTATTACAATCCAATCAACCGATTTGTCGCGGGCTTTATCGGCTCCCCGAAGATGAACTTCCTGCCCGCGTGCGTGGAGCAGTGTAGCCCTGGCGGGCTGGTCGCCCTGATCAATGACGGCGAACACCGGCTGCAACTCCCCTCCCCCATCCGCCAGCTGCAGCCAGGAGATGAGATCACCCTGGGTATCCGACCGGAACAGTTGCAGATCAACGGCGATGCGCCTCTGAATATCGACTTCCACTGCGAGGTCGTCGAACGGCTCGGCAACAATACTTATCTGTTTGGACAGAGCCACGGCCACGACGGCTTTAAGATGCTGCTGCCGGGCGATGTGCATTTCCGCCCTTATCAGACGCTGCGGCCCAGCTTCCATCCGCATCACTGCATAGTGTTTGATGCCGACGGCGCACGTATCAGCGCAGATATTGCGATGCCGCAGGTGCGCGCGGCCTGAAGTGAGTGTCTGGAGGAATGTAACAAGAGGCCGGAAACGGCCTCACACTGCTGACAAACTTAAATAAGGCTGAATCTGACAGCAACGAATAACTTATTTGCGCAGGGAACACGGGCAGAATAGGAAAGCGTCCCGCGCCATGGACGGCGCGGGCCGAGCGGCCAGGGATTGGCTCAAGCGACTTTCCGATCTGACCGTGTTCCCTTCGCAGGCTCCGTCTTACCGCTAACCAAGCTTATCGGCTTATTTGCCCAGAATATTGTTAACCGCTTTCAGGTGGCCAGCCTTGTCTTTGTGATTTGAAACCACCTGGATAACGGTGAATTTCTTGTTGGCGACCGCCAGCAGAGTAGCCTGCTGCACATCGTTGCCACCCATCTTGTCAGTGGCTTCGATATGATAGACCGGCAGACCATTGGCATTTTCGGTTTTCTCACTAATCACTTTGTAAGAAGGTGAGGCCTGCTTCTGCTTGTCTTTGATCGACTTCATGCCGTTAAGAAAATCAGCGTCACTGGCGCCACGGGCAATCACCGGGATCTCTTCTTCGCCAATGATCAACACGCGTTTTTCCTGCTTGTTGACATACATAGTACCTGGTCCGCCGCCCGGAACAGACTGCTTTTCATAGCCCTGCAGAGTGAAAGTCTGTTTGCCATCCAGCAGAGAGAGCGTCTGAGTCTGCGGATTTGCGGCTTGTGCTGTTTTCGCTTCGGCTGCCGATGCAATCATCGGAGCGCTGCCAAGAGCAGCAGTCAGGCAGACTGCAGCCATAATGTTTAATGATTGACGTAATTTCACCGTGAACTCCTTTGTGTAGTGGATATTTCCATTTCACTGACACCACATCGGGTGTCGGCGAGGCAGAGGCGTTACTGAGGTTTAGTTCTTCTACGGCCGGGTCACGAAGCCGCTTCCTTACTCAGCCTTTTGCGCATAGCTTTAAGCAGTGCCTGCGTCACCTCAGAAGCCTTTCCTGAGGGCGAACAGACCAGCCCGAACTCACGGTGTATCGCAGGGGTTATCGGCACGACAGACAGGCCTCGCCGCTCTGCCGGCAGGGCTGATTCGGGTACCAGCGCAATACCCATGTTCTCACGTACCAGCATGCAGGCGCTGATCCAGTCGCGAACTTTTATGCGCACGTCGGAGAGCTGGAATCCCGCCTGTTCGATCAGGCTTTTGCCATTCACCACGCACCCGCCTGTTGCCAGCACAAAGGGCTGATCTGCCAGTGCCTGCAATGTTATCCCGTTTGCGCCAGACTGCGGGTAGCTGACGGGCATCACCGCGACCCATGCGTCCCGGCCTAATATCACATCTGTACGTCCGGGCGCGGGATTCATCACCACTCCCAGCTCAACGGTGTCTGCTGCGAGCCACTCCTCAACTTCCTCGTCTGTTCCTTCAAGCACCACAACCTCGATGCCCGGATAGAGACGCCTGACGTTCCGCAACAGGCCAGGCAGAAGTGTGGAGGTCACAGAGGGAAAGCTGGCAAGCCTGATACGCCCGCCCTGTAACCCCCGACTCTCATCAGCAAGCTCACGGATCGCATTGAGCTGCACCAGCATTGTTCGCGCATGTTCAATCACCTGTTCACCCAGCGCGGTGACACTGATGTGCCGACGCTCACGCACAAACACCGGGAACCCGAGTGACGACTCCAGCTGGGCAATCGCCTGGCTGGCAGCGGACTGGGTCATGCCTGTCGCTTCAGCGGCACGTGAGATGTTTCGGACGTCGGCCACGGCCACCATCAGGCGCCAGTGCACAAGATTCATCATCTTTATCAGTAGCTCGGCTAATAGTTGACTTATGAATCATTAATTTTACAGCAGCATTCAGGTTAAACATAGTATGTCGAGGAACAGCACTCATTCTTAACGGAGAACCGATGAAACTTTACTACGCCCCGTCTACCTGCTCGCTTTCACCTCACATCGTGCTGCGCGAGCTGGCACTGGAGTTTGAACTGATCAGAGTCAATAACAGGAGCAAACTCACCGCTGACGGTCGCGATTTTCGCCTCATTAATCCTAAAGGCTATGTCGCTGCGCTGGAGTTGGATGATGGTCAGATACTGACTGAAGGGCCTGCGATTGTGCAGTATCTTGCCGATCTGATGCCACAAAGCGGGCTGGCACCACCAGCAGGAAGCTGGGAGCGGGTTCGGCTGCAGGAGTGGCTTAACTTCATCAGCAGCGAAATCCACGCGCGGTCCGCGCTCTTGTTCAATACGACACTTCCGGACGCTGTTCTGGCAATCTTTCGTGAGAAGCTCTTTAAACGATTCGACTATTTGCAGGAGGTGCTGACGGATAAAACGTATCTGATGGGGGCGTCATTCAGCGTTGCCGATACTTACCTTTTTACCGTACTGGGCTGGTGCAAGTACTTCAATATTGAACTCGATCGCTGGTCTGCGCTGGTGGCTTACAGGGCAGCGATCAATACGCGCCCTGCTGTTCAGGCAGCCTTACTGGCAGAGACGTTACAATAAATCCGGCATCGTTTTCGCCATAATGGGATACATAGCAGGTCTGATCTGCTCAGATGCTTACATCTTGCCTACAGGGCGCCTGATAGACAAAGCGGACACTGACATCCGGCTTTGCCGGCTAACGGAGCAGACCTTAATCAAACGGAACCCTCTTTTTCAATGACCAGCACGCGGGAGACACCTTGCGGACGCGCAATATGTTCTGTCCCTTCGCTGGCATAGAAAATATCACCTGTGTTGAGTGTCCTGCTTTTGATCTCACCGTTTTCTTTGTATTGCATCTCAACACAACCATCCATGACAGCAAAAACCTCCTGTCCGTCATTGATGTGCCATTTATAGGGCTGATCGGTCCAGTGAAGTTTCACGCTGATATTGTCGAAGCTGGCAATGTGTTGAGCATCCCAGGCTTTTGAGCCGGTAAATGCTTTACTGCGATAAAAGTTCATCTTTTCTCTCTCACAAACGTGATTTAACGTCATGAATAGCAGAGAGCGTTGATGGGTTCTACACGCTTGCCGTATGTTGTCCTGATTTGTCCCTGGGTTGTCCGTGACGTCTGATACGCAGTCATTGCCTGCGCTGATTGAACTGGCAGGCGCGGCAACAATTGATGGCGTCCCTCTTCCGACCGCTGTAATAAGCCAGGCCAGGCTACGGCTGAACATTATCAGCGAACTTGAGCAACGACTGGCTGACCATGCACGAATGGATTTTGCATTTCTCTACAATAGTGCGACCAGTATGCTGAGTGTGGGTTACAACTGCGAAACCAACGCGCTGGACAAAAGCCATTACGATCTTCTTCCCTCTGAAATCCGCCTGACCAGTTTTGTTGCTATTGCGACAAATCAGCTATCGATTAAAAGCTGGTATGCACTCGGCCGCCTGTTTACCACCATAGATCGGGAGACCGCCCTGATGTCATGGAGCGGTTCAATGTTTGAATATCTGATGCCGAATCTGGTGATGCCGACATGGCACGGCAGCCTGCTGGATACGATGAGCAAATCCGCGGTGATACGGCAGATAGATTGGGGTAAAGAGCGTGGTGTGCCATGGGGTGTCTCCGAATCTGGCTATCATGCGTTTGATGTCCAACACAATTATCAGTATCAGGCATTTGGCGTACCCGGTCTGGGTCTTCGGCGTGGACTCGCTGACGATATGGTTGTTGCGCCATATGCCACCCTGCTGGCGTTATTGGTTGCCCCGCAGAAAGCCTGTGAAAATCTGTTCACTCTGGAGAAAAACGGCGCGCACGGTGAATATGGGTTTTATGAAGCGCTGGACTATACGCCATCGCGTCTGGCATCCGGTCAGCTTTTTTTAGTCGTACAGTCCTGGATGGCGCACCATCAGGGTATGGCCTTCCAGGCGCTGGGGCATCTGCTGCTTGATGCGCCAATGGCCACGCGATTCATGTCAAGTCCCGCTTTCAGAACGGCCAGTCTACTGTTGCAGGAGCGCGTACCTGATGCAGTCGAGCTCTATAGTCCGCGTCGTCATTTTGAGTCCCATGAAGGAAGGGTTAAGCCGGTACGCTATGAACCACGCATTTTCACCGGAGCGGACAGCCCGACCCCGGAAATACAATTACTTTCCAATGGACATTATCATCTGATGATAACAACCGGCGGTGGTGGTTATAGTCGCTGGAAAAACATTGCGCTCACGCGCTGGCGCAGCGATACCACTCGTGATAATTGGGGAACATTCTGCTATATCCGCGATCCACTGACCAGCGAGGTATGGAGTACTACCTGGCAACCTACGGGTAGTAAGGCGGATATCAGCAATGATGAAATTATTTTTACCGATGCGGGCGCTGAATTCAGACGCGTGCTCGGATCGATTAGCGTTAAAACTCAGGTTGTCGTTTCCCCGGAAGATGACATTGAGCTACGTCGTGTCACTCTGATGCATCATGGTCGAACAACGCGGACGTTAGAACTGACGACCTATGCTGAAGTGGTGCTGGCACCGGACGCCAGCGATCAGGCGCACCCTGCATTCAGCAACCTGTTTATCCAGACTGAGATAGATCCCACGCGGGATGCCATCCTGTGCCATCGACGTTCACGCTCACCGGATGAACAAAGCCCGTACCTGTTTCATATGATGGTGGTACAGGGTGATTGTTCCAGAAACGTATCGTTTGAAACTGACAGGGCCAGATTTCTTGGTCGTGGAAGAAGTCCGGCAGATGCTCTGGCGGTAAACACAGACGGGCCGCTCAGCAACACTTTCGGGGCCGTGCTGGATCCAATACTGTCGATATCTCACGCGATCAGACTCCAGCCCGGACAACCTGTCACCATTGATATCGTGTATGGCATCAGTGAAAACCGTCAGCAAAGTCTCGAATTAATGGAAAAATATCGCGACCATCCTATCGCCAATCGCGTTTTTGAACTGGCCTGGTCTCACAGTCTGGTCGTGTTACGGCAGATGAATGCCAGTGAAGGGGACGCAACCTTATTTAACCGCCTCGCCAGCGCAGTTCTTTATCCCGGCCAGGAATTACGCAGTGACCAACAGGCTATCAGTCGTAACCGGCGTGGTCAGTCTGGCCTGTGGGGCTGGGGTATTTCAGGCGATTTGCCGATTGTTCTGCTTACCCTCACCAGCGAGGAAAGAATCGCCTCCGTTGCCACACTGATCCAGGCGCATCGATATTGGCGAATGAAAGGGCTGGAAGTGGATCTCGTGATTCTGAATAACAGTGCCGGTGGCTACCAACAGGTGTTACAGACACAGATTATGGATTCAATCTACGCGGGTTCAGAAGCCAGCCTGTTGGATAAACCCGGTGGAATTTTTGTACGAAACGGCGAACATTTAACTGCCGAGGATAAGCTGTTGCTGATGAGCGTGGCCTGCCTGAGTCTGGATGATCGTGCTGACAGCATTAAAGAACAACTTAACCAACGCACTGGCGCGACAAATATCATCGCCAGGCCTTTTGTGCCGGAGATAATACCCGGTAACAATCACCATACCGACTGGATACCGGATACGGGTTCGTTACGTCATTTCAATGGATACGGTGGATTTTCTCAGGATGGCCGGGAGTATCAGATCCGCTTAAGAGAGAATGAACCGACGCCAGCGCCCTGGTCAAACGTACTGGCAAACGACAATTTTGGCAGTGTAATTTCGGAAGCCGGACAGGCCTATAGCTGGTTTGAAAATGCCCATGAATACCGTTTAACGCCCTGGGAAAACGATCCGGTGAGTGACCGAAGCGGCGAAGCGTTTTATCTGCGCGATGAAGAGAGCGGTGCGTGCTGGTCACCCATGATCTTGCCCATACGCGGGAAAGGCGACTATCTTACTCGCCATGGTTTTGGTTACAGCGTCTTCGCCCACCGTGAAAACGGGATAGACAGTGAACTGACGATACTGGTAGCCGAACAGGCCCCGGTTAAACTTGCGATCCTGAAGCTCAGTAACCATTCGGGCCGGACGCGTAAATTAGCTGTCACCGGCTACGTGGAGTGGACACTTGGGGCAACGCGTGCACACTCTGCCGCGCATATCATTACGCATTCGCACACTCTGTCTGCCGGTAATGCGGTAATGGCAAATAACTTTTATGGTTCTGACGGCAGTGAACGCACCGCTTTTTTCGCCGTCAATGATCCCCTGAGCACGGTAACGGGTAACCGTCGTGAGTTTGTGGGGCGCAATGGCTCACTACACGCGCCAGCCGCCCTAACATTGCGCAGACTCTCAGGCCAGACGGGGGCCGGTTTTGATCCCTGTGCCGCGCTACAGTCGACAGCCACCCTTATCGATGGTGACCAGAAAATCTTTGTTTTTGTCCTCGGCGTGGCAGGCAACCTGGTTCAGGCTCAGGAGACGCTTGCCCATTTTCTGAATGAGGATAACGCACGCCAGTCACTGGACCAGATTCATCATTTCTGGCACAAAATTCTTGATAAAGTCGTGGTTCAGACACCCGATAGCAGTGTTGATTTGCTGGTGAACGGCTGGTTACTCTACCAGACGATAGCCTGCCGCATTATGGCGCGCAGCGGGTATTACCAGTCCGGCGGTGCATTTGGTTTTCGCGACCAGCTGCAGGATACACTGGCGCTGAGCCATGTTGCACCGGAGCGATTGCGCAGCCAGATCGTGCTCTGTGCCTCAAGGCAGTTCACTGAAGGGGATGTTCAGCACTGGTGGCATCCTCCGCTCGGCAATGGTGTGCGCACCCGCTGTTCGGATGACTACCTCTGGCTCCCGCTCGCAGTTTGTCACTATGTAGATATAACGGGGGATAGCGGCGTGCTTGAGCAGCACATTCCCTATCTCGAAGGCCGTCAGCTCAAGCCCGGCGAAGAGTCTGTTTACGATACTCCGGTTATAAGCCATATCGAAGAAACACTGTGGCAGCACTGCGTAAAAGCCGTTGAACGGGGATTACTCTTTGGCGAGCATGGTCTGCCGCTGATGGGGGCTGGCGACTGGAATGATGGTATGAATCTGGTTGGGATTGAAGGCAAAGGGGAAAGCGTCTGGCTCGGCTTTTTCCTCTACGATATTTTACAGCGTTTTGCGGCACTGGCTGAGCAGCGACAGGATGCCGACGTGGCTACATTATGCCATTCAGAAGCGTTGCGCTTGCAAAAAAACCTCGAATCTACGGCCTGGGATGGTGAATGGTACCTGCGCGGCTATTTTGACAATGGTGCGCCGTTGGGATCACGAGGGTCACAGGAGTGCTGTATTGATGCGATTGCTCAAAGCTGGTCCGTCCTGTCTGGCGCAGCTGATCCTGTACGTAGTGCCCAGGCAATGCAGTCGCTGGACAACTATCTGGTAGATGAAGATGCGGGCCTGATCAAACTGTTAACCCCCCCGTTTGATGGCCACGGGTCTGACCCGGGTTACATAAAGGGTTATCTGCCGGGCGTAAGGGAGAACGGCGGGCAGTACACGCATGGTGCAATCTGGGCTGTGATGGCGTTTGCGCGTATGGGGGAAAAATCGCGAGCCTGGCGACTTTGGTCAATGATCAACCCAATAAACCACACACTGCAACCTGAGGGCATCAACACGTACAAGGCAGAACCTTATGTTATGAGTGCCGATGTGTACAGTGTCCCCCCCCATATCGGGCGGGCTGGATGGAGCTGGTACACCGGTTCCGCGGGCTGGGCCTATCGTCTGGTGACTGAAGAGTTGCTCGGAATAAAACGTCACGGTGATACGCTTATCATCCATGCGCAGTTACCCGATGACTGGCCTTCATTTAGCATGACGTATCAACACAGACAGAGTCAGTATTGCATCACTATTTCGCGTGGTGAAAGTGAGTATCAGGTCACACTGGATGGCATCCAGTTGCCTGACGACAAGATTCATTTAGTGGATGATGCCCACAACCACAGGGTGGATATTATTCAGCGATAAGGAAAAGAGGCGGTTGCCATAAAACAGCAACAATACGTTTGAAAGACACAATAAAACTTTGCGCTGGAGACTGCGGGCAAAATCGGTATTGCGGTACATCGTCCGTTTAGTGCCAGAAGCAGACATTGCGAAGCGACTCTCATTCAACTGAGGGAAGTAAAGATTTATGGTAGCTTGTAACTTTCCTGGGCTTGCTTAAGAGACCGTAAATGCTTACTGGGCTGAACCATATAACAATCGCTGTAAACGACATTTCCAGAAGTTTTGATTTTTACGTGGAGACATTAGGTTTTACACCTAAGGCCAGATGGGCCTCTGGTGCTTACCTTTGTCTGGGTGATTTGTGGCTGTGTCTTTCTGCTGACGAGATTAGTCCTCGGCAGGATTACACTCACTATGCCTTCAGTATTCGAAGCAAAGATTTTGATGTGTTTGCTAATCACTCAAAATCATTTGGGATTAAGGAATGGAAATCGAACAAAAGTGAAGGAAAGTCCATTTACTTTCTGGATCCTGATGGGCACAAGCTGGAAATTCATGATGGGGATTTAAACAGTCGCCTTAGTGCATGTTTGAAGCATCCCTACAAAGATATGGTGTTTTTCAACGATATGGATGGAGCGGAACAAAAGTGATTTGATAACCCAGAAGATCGGCAAGGTTAATCCAGATGCTTTCCTGCTTCAGTGCATTCTAAAACTTTATGTCCGCTCCTCACTCATAGTGAATATTGGCTCGCGTGTTAGTCCGCTTTATCCCAGAAGCCGACATTCAAAAGAGCATGCTGTGGATGCCTTCCTGAAGAAACGACGCATGGTGTTTATTTACGCAGGGTGATTGACAACGCTAAAAAACAGCGCAGGAGAAAGCATAGACAGTATTCAGAAAAAGTTAAGAATTGCATGCTCCGGGCAAGTGGTTTGCCTTTGTAAATTGAGTAAGCTCGTTAGCGTTGTTCTGTCATCTCAGCGAGGGGCTTTTCCCTTTCAGAAAATCAGATGTCCCGTGATTTGATAGCCTGACATCCGTACGCTCTGTGCCAGCGGCAAACTTCTAAGCAGCGACCAGTCGTTCCCATAATTAAGTGATTAAACACATGAAAATCATGTTTTTACATAAGGTATATTTATGCGTTCTTGAATTCAGGCATAAAAATAAGGGCTGAATTCCACTTTCCCTTGTGAAGATAGAAAGATTTTTGCTGGGCTGAACAGATAAAGGCAATCCTTCGCCATGACAACCTTAATCCTGACGATGAGCAGTCTCTTTGGCTTTCCACAAAGCGAATAGCGTAATCGCCAATGCGAAACTGACGTACAAAGAAACCCACAGCGTACTGCCCGTCTCTTTAAATAACGTGGTGATGATCAGGGGCGCAAAACCACCGCCGACAATTCCCGCCAGAGTGTATGCCAGGGATGAACCCGCGTAACGCACATGACCAGGGAACTGCTCAGTGACAAACGCTGCCTGCGGTCCGTACATCATCGCGTGGATCAGCAAACCGCCAATCACCGCCAGCACGATCAGCACCGGATGCGAGCTATCGAGCAACACAAAGAACAGAAAAGACCAGACAACCGCCAGCAGCGCACCGGTAATGTAAATCGGGCGTCGCCCCCACTTATCTGAAAGCGCGCCAAACATCGGCACCGTGATCGCGTTAACTATTGCGCCTAGCATCGTAGCCATTAACGCCAGTGGACGCGGTAATTGCAGTACGGTGGTGACATAGGTCAGCGTAAAAACGACCACCAGCGCGTAAAGCACATCGGAGCCGATACGCGATCCACCGGCAATGAATAGCTGTTTCGGATAGTTTACGAAAACCTCTTTTAACGGCGTGTGCGTGGTTTTCTCTTGTTCCTGCATGGCGACAAAGGTTGGCGTCTCTTCCACACCGCGACGCAGCCACAGGCCAAAAATTACCAGTACCAGGCTTAGCAGGAAAGGAATGCGCCAGCCCCACGCCTGAAACTGATCGGCGCTCATCATGACCGTAACCAACGTAATAAAGCCAGTACCGATCAGCGTGCCGCAGGATGGGCCAACCTGCGCAAATGAGGCATTACGCCCGCGTTTGTTCGCGTCGCCATGCTCCATCGATAACAACACGGCCCCTGCCCATTCGCCGCCCAGCGCGATGCCCTGTACAAACCGCAGTGCGACTAACAGAACCGGGCTCCAGATGCCCCAGACCGCATAGCCCGGCAGCAAGCCCATTAACGCCGTGGTTACGCCCATAATCACCAGCGTGATGATCAACACCGCTTTGCGCCCCGCAACATCGCCAAGGTGGCCGAACACGAAGCCTCCTAGCGGACGTGAAATATAGCCCATCGCATAGGTTGAAAATGCCAGAATGGTTCCGACCAGCGGATCGAAGCTGGGGAAAAAGACATGGTTAAACACCAGCGCGGCCATGATGTTGTAAACGGTAAAATCGTACCACTCGAGCGCGGTGCCAATCGAACTGGCAGCAGCCAGACGCCCGGTCTTCGATTTGGTACGCACTGCGCCTGCCGCATGGTGCAGTGAATCGGTATCAGCCATGGGTCAGCTCCTGTTTTGTTAACTGCCAGTTGAGGGCATAACGCTGTATATCTCCCGCAAATGCCTGTGCCGCGGCAGCAGCCAGGCGATCGCAGCACAGTGCATCGCTGCAATGAATCAGCAGCATCGGCTGCATTTTCCGATGATCCTGGCTTTCTTTCGGTAATGGCGAACTCAGGACGCTGTCTGGCACCAGCACGCTGGAGGAGATGTAGCCCGGCGTCTGGCTTATTTGCTGCTGCCAGGCACTTAGCGCGCTGTCATTGATCGCTTGCAGCGTCAACACAGCTAACTGATTGCCCGTGCCTTTGCCATGCTTGTGCATTACTGCGCTCACCCGGCGCATGGGATTCACCATTTTTTGCAGATTCTCTACCGACCATGCCGTCTGGTGCGTGAATGCGGCGTGATAATCGGCGCTGGTAAAGGCTTCCAGCGAATCGGTTTCATATAAACCGAGATATTTACGATCAGCGTTTATGGCCTGATAGCGTGTACCGCTCAAGAATCCTGTAATTGCCACACGTTCCTCTACATGTTCATGGTCATACCACTGGTTAAAGTCAGCCTCATCTTCAGCGCCAATGTTGGTGGCGACATACAGCATGCCGTGGGGTTTAGTCATCATCAGGATCTCGGGTTAAGGGCAGTTTCCACAGCAAGCGACCAGCTGATCAGGCTGGCGTCATCACCATGAATCGAAGCAAGGCTCAGGCCAACCGGAGCAGAACCCGGTCGGTGGCAGGGTAAAGAAAGAGCACAGCCGTCCAGCATGTTGATAATGCTGGGGTTGCGCAGCATCGACGCGTTAATCTCCATATAGCGCTGCGCATCATTGAGTGACGCGATAGTGGGCGCGACAAGCGGAACAGTTGGCATCAGTAACGCATCAAAATCACTCAGCGCTGCGTTGATGCGTTGTTGCCAGGCAGCACGCTGCTGGTAAAGCTCAATGGCATCCTGTCCGGTGAGATGGCTGCCGCGCTGGATGCGCGCCAGCACCTGGGGATCGTAAGCTTCAGGTTGTGCCTGCACGGTTTTTTTATGCCATTGCCAGGCTTCATAAGCCGTGATGCCGCCACGCGCATTCATAGCGTTAAGCTCATCCAGCTCAGGCAACGTGATGTCGATAACTGTCGCACCCGCCTGCTTAAGAAGCGTGATGGCATGCTGCCAGGCCTGCGCGACATGCTGATCCAGACCATCCAGCACGCGCGTTTGCGGCACGGCAAAGCGCGCGTTACGCAGATCCAGCAACTGTAAATCCAGCGGCCGATCGGCAATGATGCTATCCAGCAACCAGCAGCTGCGCACGTCGTCCGCGATCACGCCGATGCTGTCGAGTGAGGTCGAAAGCGGTAACGTTCCTCTCTGGTTGATGCGCTCTGCCGTGGGTTTGAAGCCAGTCAGGCCACAGAGTGCAGCAGGGATTCGTACCGAACCGCCGGTATCGGTGCCAACGGCACCAAGGCACATGCCCTCAGCAACCGCAACGGCCGCGCCAGAGGATGATCCGCCGGGAATACGCTGCTGCTCGCGCTGCCACGGATTGACTGGCGTGCCGTAATGTGGATTGATGCCTAAGCCCGAAAAAGCGAACTCCGTCATAGTGGTTTTACCGACGATTGCGGCGCCCGCCAGCAGCAACTTATCGACGACGCTGGCATTAGCAACTGCCACTGGCGCATCGGCCAGTAAGCGTGAACCGGCCGTGGTCACCTCTCCCTGGACATCGAACAGATCTTTAATGCTGACAGGCAGTCCATCAATGGCACTTAACGCCTGCTTCGCCTGCCAGCGAGCATTTGCCGCGCTGCCCGAAGCTGCATAGCGTTGCGTGAACACCAATGAGCCCTGTTGTTCAGGATTTTGTGCGGCCTGCAACGCGGATTCAGTAAATGCTTCGGGCAAAGCATCACCGCTCTGCAACTGCTGACTGGCTTGCCAGAGTGTGGTCATCGGCAGTCTCCTTATGCCACCACCGGCAGCGCGCCGGTGGTGTAGGCGTGTTCCAGCGTGCGATTAAGCACCGGATCGTGCAGCGCCATGCGGAATTCGCTGGATGGCCGGATGCCGCCAATTGCGCCCAGCGTGCCGCAGGACATAGCAACGCCCTCTTCCGCGACACCGCCATTAAAATAGCGCGCGAGCAAGTCCTGTGGTGTCAGCAGTGATGCCAGCGTGCCCTGCTGATAAATGACCCATTTATCCTGCTCTTTGATCCATGAGCTGAGTTCAAGCACATCCCAGTGTTCGGTAACGTCGTTCATGCGCCACGCGACGCTGGCGACCGGCTTGATACACGCCTGCTTAGAGAGCGCAACGCTGAAGGTTTCCAGATGGCGGTCGGTATGATCAGACGTGAGTGAAACCCACAACTCGCCGCGATGCGAGAAGACGAATGGTTCGGCTTCGCCGGAGGTATGCTCGCCAACCACTTCAAGCTGTGATTGCTGGCTGAGTTGATTAACCGCAACCCGGTAAAAAAGTGGTACTGCACCGGGAGCGGGCACACCGAGCGCTTCTAATTCACGGATATGGTGCAACACGGCTTCCCTGTCGCGGCCGGCCCAGCCAGCAATAATGAAATGTGTAACGTCCACGTTCAGTGTGGCAGCGGCTTTGTCGCCCGTAGAGAATCGCAACTGCATAAGAAAACCTCCGGATTGAAATCACAGTGAAATTTCACAGTAATTTTAAA
This sequence comes from Pantoea sp. JKS000250, assembly GCF_003201065.1. Taxonomy (NCBI): domain Bacteria; kingdom Pseudomonadati; phylum Pseudomonadota; class Gammaproteobacteria; order Enterobacterales; family Erwiniaceae; genus Pantoea; species Pantoea sp. JKS000250. Next base: position 124,044 of record NZ_QICZ01000002.1, read on the forward strand.
CTAGCGATTTTCATGCCAGATTTTTGTGTAAGATGTCTCATAGGTAAAAAAAGGAACGTGGTGATGAGTGAATCAGTGGCGGAAAATGTGAACCCAGGCAGCGCAGATAAAAGCCTTTCTCTTAATGAACAAGCCTATCTGGCTTTCAGGCACAAACTCATTACGCTGCGTTATAAACCTGGTGAATACCTTAACACCGCTCAGGTGATGGACGATCTGGCGATAGGTCGTACACCGGTTAACCAGGCGGTTCATCGCCTCGCAACCGAAGGTCTACTGCAAATTATCCCGCGTAAAGGAGTAATGGTGGCGCCATTATCGATTGATGACGCGCTGGAGTTGATTGAAGTACGGCTGGTAAATGAAACGCTCTGTATTGAGCTTGGCAGCCAGAAGGTGACGGATACGCAGCTTCAGCATCTGCGTCATCTTAATCAGCAAATTGATGAGGCGAGCCAGTTACGCAGCCGTGAACAGATGATGCTGCTGGATCGCGAGTTTCATCAGGTATTGGCTGAGATTGCCGGTAATCGTCATCTTGCTGATATCCTTAGCGTGATTCATGCACAGGCGCAGCGCTTCTGGGCCACCACACTTTCCAACGTGGCGCATATGGATGAAGTGATCGCTGAACATAATGAAATCATTGCGGCGCTGGAATCAGGCGATACGCAACGCGCAGCTGAAGCCGCACGTGCGCATATTTTCTCATTTAAGCGCGCCTTACTTTCCGCTTAAAGGCCAGACCGCGTGCCGTCACAAGTCTGCCTTCTGACAGCGCCTGATCAATCAGGTGCCGGTCATTATCCTGTTGGATAGGGGATCGAATACGCTACTGCTGCACCCTGCCACCTCGCTAAAAAGCGGTCGTATGCCTGATCGATTTAGGTTTATCCATGACCCGGTTGCCTCGGGCGGCGCGCTAATGATTGTTGGCGGCTAATACAGTCTTCAGGGCATCATCGGCAGCGCTCATGAGCATGATATGCCAGTCGGGAGGGTGTCGCCGGTTCGCTATCTTGCCTGGCGTAATCGTATTAAAATGGGGGCACGTTCGCTTTGTGCCAGAAGCGGACCCCGTTACCCGCCCATTGAATTAAAATCTTTCGATGATACTTTTAGCTGTACACGTCTCCAGCTTGTCATTGAGTAATCCATTTTTTCACTAGTCCGTTCTGTCTGAATCGGATGCAATTTCTTCCGACGTGTGTTAATTAAATATAAAGGTTGTATAAACGGAAGGATGAAGATGCATATTGATGAAATTCCTGCTTATTTATTGCAACACGACCGTTTTTATCTGACTGCGCCAGACCTGAGTCGTTCAGAAGAAATGCAACGTAAACTAAATGAATTTAGTTCGTTTCATCATGAGTTTCTACTCTGGTCTCCTGGCTTTCATTCGTTTTCTTCAGTCAGGGAGAATATGTTGGAAGCAGCAGAAAACTTCCTGAATGACAGAGCAGAATATAAGTTTTTGATTATTGATTGTACGTCAGATGAGCTATTAGGTTGTATAAGCTTATTCATAAGAAATCGTGCTATTCCTTATTTCGAGATCGGGTACTGGCTTGCCACGGATGCGATGGGAAAAGGCATAATGCCCGAAGCATGCAAGCTGGCTACAAAAATAGCCTCGGAATTTTTTAACGCTATAAGAATCGAAATTCGCACTGCCCGACGTAACGTGCGCAGTCAGTCTGTTGCATTAAAGTGTGGGTTCAAACCTGAAGCCATATTAGCTTCTGATAGACTGGATAGCATGGGAGTGATTGACGATACCTTTATTTATAAATTCAGCAGCTGATTATATCGTGGCCTGAAGTTTCAGCATCCACTTAGTTACAGAAGCGGACAGAATAAGCAGCGGTATAATTGATTCGAGCTGCCCACGCTGATAATTCAGTTTTCTTTTAACTAAAGAGCACACTTCACAGGATTAAACCTGGAAATGTGCTTTTGAACCCATGCTGCACAATGCTCTTTAAAGGCGCGAGGAAGCATCAAGCCGGACCTGCAGGCGGCTTATGTTTTCTGTTATCTCAGCGGTTCTGTCTGCCAGTTCGCGAATTTCACTGGCAATGACAGAAAAGCCCCGTCCCTGAACGCCCGCTCTTGCGGCCTCAATGCTTGCGTTCAGTGAGATGAGTTTAATCTGGGCAGCGATGTTGGCATTTTCAGAGACTAAATCAGCAATTTCTCTGACAGAAGCCGCTGCGTCATCTCTTCGCTGACGTTCGCTATTATTCTGTACCTCCTGATCCTTTAACGTCTGTATATCAATCAGTGCACCGACCGCCCGCAGAGGTATACCGTCCTTGTCGCGTCGGGTCTGACCGCGAGCACGGAACCAACGGTAATTACCATTTTTGAGTCTGACACGGTATTCAACGTCATAACCTGTTGCACCTGAATGGTCGTTAAGGTGTTTAATGAAGGCATCCAGCGTATGCTGACTGTCGTCGGGATGAAGACGCGAAGCCCAGCTATCAATGACATCAGGGAATTCTTCAACCGTCTCAAATCCCAGCAATTTTCTGAACTGTGGAGACCACCAAAAAACGTTATTCGGGTGCAGAGCATCACCATTGATAACCTGGAGGTCCCAGAGTCCGTCATTCAGCATTTCACGCGAGAGGTTGAAGCGTGTCATCACAATGTCATATTCACTTTCATGCGTCTTATCGTTACTGATATTCAGCAGCGTCCCCGCCAGTCTCTGGCGGGTACCATCGGCGCTGCGTTCACGTTTTACCGCTACCTGAAACCATTCATAGCTGCCGCCTGCCGTCATAAAACGGCATTCATGTTTTGTACCCGGAGAAGGACCAGGCTGAGCATTTCGTAAAAGCTGTCTGAAATGATTTTTATCTTCATCATGAACAAGCGAACAGAGCGCCGACAGAGTGGAGAGATCGCCACTCCCACGTGGCAAACCCAATGGTGCAGCCGATGAAATCCATAATTTGGTGCTGTCGGTAATTTCTTTACCCTCACACATCCACAACAGCTCTGGCATCAGAGCCAGAAAACTGTCCATAGAGGCGGGTAACGTACTATCTGGCCGGAGCTCTTCAGCTGGCACTTCAGGTAATACCGGCAGCCTGGCCTCCTGAACGGACGCAGGCTTTCCAAATAATTTGCCTAACATAATTGCTCCCTGTGAGTAAAAAATAATGACACTGATGTTATCGGCCGGATCACAAACAGCATAAGTAAAGTAAATAGTTAATTTTTCTACTGTTTAGCCTGGCGAACCTGTCTGCAGATAATTGAGAAAAGCACCTGTCTTTAGTCCCCTGGTATGTGGCTGGATTGTTCGACGTTATTAAGTAATACCGGTTACAACACTCCGGGAGCATCCAGCCCTGATAAAAATGTCCGCTTCTCGATTAAAGCGAACATCAATAGGGTTATGTTTCACGGAGATAAAGATTCCGGCAGAAGCACTCACCCTTTACCAACGGAAATGCATACGCTCGCTCAGGTGTAATCTTTCACCAGCAATAAAGTTTTCGATAAGCGAACCGATAAAAGCTATGCCTGTCGGTATGATTGCCTCTGTCACTGACAGCGTTTGTCCTCTAAGAAGCGGTTCCCGGCTTGATTGCTCTGTGTCGTTTTTTTTATTTCTGTCACCAGCCCTGCCGGGCAATACCCGTTTTAATCTTTACGAAATCAACAAAGTATGAACAGGTAAGTGCATCGATATGCATTCCCTGTAGTCCGACTTTTTGCGCAAGCCGCATACAGCAATAGCCCACAACAGCCTCTGAACGACCTTACAAAAATAAGAGAGAAGCGTTTTGCCCATGTAACGCTTTATTAAACAAACGTTATTTCAGTCAGGAACATTATGAACAACATCAGAATAGGCACGCGGCTTGGTGCTGCGTTTGCCTTCATCCTTCTTCTTCTGGTCATCGTTGCATTTACCGGATTTAGCCGCATTCAGTCTCTGGGAGAAACGGCGGATACGCTTGCCGGCAGCCGTTATCAGAAGGCCTCAGCTGCAACTAATCTGCGTTACTATTCAACTGACCTTAGCCGGCTGGTCCGTAACGTTGTTCTGGCAGATGCTCCTGACCGGAAGGCAGTCTTTAAAAAAGATTATGACAGGGTACATGATAAAATCACTGCGACGGTTGATCAGGTCGACGCCATGCTGAAGGCGCCCAAAAGCCGGGAGTTGATTGCATCAATCAGGAGCACCGGCACTCAGTATCTGGCCTTTTCTGATGATGTTGTCGCGCTGGGAATGGCGGGTAAGCGGGACGAGGCCGCGCAACTTCTTCTTGGTCCGCGCTACCAGACCCAGGTTGACTATCTGAAAACTATTGCAGACCTGGTCTCTTTTCAGGAAGAACAGATGCAAACGGCGCGCAGTGCTGCTGAAGATGAGCGAAATACGGCCACTATTCTGCTGACTTCGCTGAGTGCTGCCGCTGTTCTGCTAGCTGCGGCCGCAGCCTGGCTCATCACCCGCAGCATTACCCGCCCGCTGAACATAACGCTTGCTGCCGCACAACGCATCGCACGCGGCGACCTGAGTCAGGCTGTACCTGTCAGCGGACGGGATGAAACCGGCATGCTGCTTACCGCAGTGGCTGAGATGCAGGATTCGCTGGCGCAAACGGTCAGCACAGTACGCCGGAACGCCGAGAGCGTTGCCGCAGCCAGCCTGCAGATTGCGCAGGGGAACTCAGACCTGTCGCAGCGCACCGATGAGCAGGCCAGCGCGCTGGAGCAGACGGCTGCTACCATGAGCGAGCTCAGCGTGACAGTCAGAAATAACGCCGACAATGCCCGCCAGGCGGCACAGCTTGCCGTCAACGTGCGGGAAGTCGCCCGTCAAGGCAACGAGGTCACTGCCGACATCTCCGGCACCATGAAATCTATCGGCGAAAGCTCCGGCCGGATTGCGGACATTACATCGGTGATTGACAGCATTGCCTTCCAGACCAACATACTGGCACTTAATGCGGCAGTAGAGGCAGCACGCGCAGGCGAACAGGGACGAGGTTTTGCCGTCGTCGCCGGTGAGGTACGCACGCTGGCCAGCCGCAGCGCCACGGCGGCCGGTGAAATCCGTCAGCTGATTGAGGCAAACTCGGCAAGCGTAAGTGCAGGCAGCATCCTGGCTAACCGGTCTGTGACTACGATGGCGGATATCGTGTCATCGGTCGGCCAGTTAAGTGACACCGTTGAGGAAATTACCGCTGCAAGTGCCGAACAAGCTCGCGGTATTGAGCAGGTTGGCATCGCCGTAACGGAGATGGATGGTGTGACGCAGCAAAACGCATCACTGGTCGAGGAATCGACGTCAGCCTCGCAGAGCCTGCGCGAACAGGCATCCCTGCTGCTGCAGTCGGTGTCGGTGTTCACGCTTGCGGCGGTCTCACCTCCCCCAGTCACCCGGCATGCAATCGTATCTGTACCCGCCACAGTGAAGAAAGAAACGCCTGCTGATGCAGACGGAAACTGGACGACCTTCTGATATCCGGCTGCGTCCTGCGGGGCGCAGCCGCCCTCCTCTATTCGTAACATTTCTGTCGTACCGTGGACCTGCGCTAATACAACTATCTTTAACAGATCAGCACGCCGGAAGTGAATGAAGAGCTCACTGATGTTGGTTGTGGGAGAGAACTTATCGTCTCCCTGCCCGGTACAGGATAACGTTTCATTAAAATCGAAGAGCTGTACCTCAGTGACGTCATGTCAGGTGTTGGAAACGCTAATGTCCATTAAAAATGATGGTCATTATTCCTGCAATCCGAAGCGTGCGGGACAGGACGTTTAAATGGCGGCAACACAAATATCGATAACACAAATGGCAGAAATGGTGCGCCTGGAGCTAACGGATGAACAGCAGAGTAAATAAGTTTTCACCTTGAGCATTTTTAGCGTGATGGTTCTCAACTCTATGGAAAATGCGTGGGCAAATAAGGAAGAAAAAATGTATTGCAGACTTCCCACCTGGTTCATCAAATAGCCGATGGCGGTAATGGTGATGTCGGCAGAAGTGGCTCTGCTGGAGGCAAAGGCGAGAATTGATGAAACGGCGGTAATGGTGATAGTTCTAATAACGGGGGAAATGGCGGCAAAGCGGGACCCGGCGGATTAGGCACTCAGGGTTTACAGTAAGACAGCAACGGAGGTCACGACGGTTCTCCTGGAATAAACGGAACAAGCCTCGAAGTAGTGTTGCTGTTGAGAAAATAATCTGATGAACATCTGTCAGTCAGGGTGAAATCCGGTACTAAGACCTGATTTCGCCCTTGTTGACTTTCTGGATCTCAGAATGTCCGCATTGTGCCAGAAGCGGACGTTGCCTTGACGGTTATGTGCCAGGGAAAGACATGACCACCACCCAGACGGTTACAAAATTAAGCTGATAAAAAATGCTTAATCAGGTAGAAGAACCACCGCCTGATAATCATCCAGTTAACTCTGAATCAAATCAGTTCCAATGCATGCAATCAGGATGGCTTGAGGACTATCACGGCATAGCGGCAAAGATCACCCGTATCATTTTTGAAAATACAGTCAGCAGGATCGCCCAACTCCAGACAATCACCCGGTGACATCTCAAATGTTGTGCTCCCCTCAATAAATGTCAGCTTACCTTCAATGACCCAGATGAGCTGACGTCGTGAAAGATAGGAAATAGCGGGCATAGGCACGGCAGTATTTGCCGGAAGCTCGATGCTAACCAGATCTACAGGTATCTGCCCCGGTGAAGCATGGCGACGAATGTAGCCTGTTTCAGGATCCTGCCATACAGCCTGATTTTCATATCTGACAAGCACACCGGTACGAACTTCCATTTCCGCAAGCAGCTGGGACATAGACATATCGAAAGCGCCAGAAAGTCTTGCAAGCAGGGTTGCTGTCGGGCTGCTTTCACCACGCTCAATTTTATGAATCATCGCCCGTGATACGCCTGAGTTTTCTGCCAGATCGGTCAGTGACCAGCCACGTCTTTCTCTTTCAGCCTTTACCTTCAGGCCGATACGCGCGTTCAGGTCATCTTCTTTACTAGACAATTCATCTAACATAATGGATAAATAATATAGTGTACGGTTAGTCTACTTTAGTAAATTAGAGGTGGGGTGTCTACTATGCCAATTCGTGCTGCAACAGAACGCGATGCTGAAACCATCGCCGAGATTTATAATGACGCTGTGCTTAATACCACGGCGATCTGGAATGAAAGTAAGGTCGATTTTCTCAACCGAATAAAATGGATGAGAGACCGTCGTGAGGCAGGTTTTCCCGTCATTGTCTTTGTTGACGGGAACGATTCCGTACTGGGTTATGCATCATATGGTGACTGGCGTCCATGGGATGGTTATTGCCACACTGTTGAGCATTCTGTATATGTGCACAAAAGTGCCCGGGGACAGGGAGCAGGTAAAGCTCTGATGGAGAAATTGATCAGACTGGCTACTGATCAGGGTAAGCATGTCATGGTAGCTGGCATTGAATCTGAAAACGTTGCATCCATATCGCTTCACAAAAAGCTCGGTTTTACAGAGGCTGGCAGATTGTCAGAGGTGGGCAACAAGTTTGGACACTGGCTGGATCTGACATTTTTGCAGCTACGCCTTGATACCCGGGCACATCCCTGATAGTGGATATTCCCAGAACGTCACATTAAAAGTAATCACAGTCACACGGACGTGCCGGTGACAGCGTTTAAGACTAAAACATTTGTGATGCAACGAGAAAAGCGCCTGTAACCAGTAACATCGCGCCGATTATAGCTGGCGTATTTTTTAAGCAATCCTTCTGTACCGCTGTGGTAGATGTCATATCCGAGACCTGCGACAAGCTGACTGGCGACCAGTACCGCAATTGTCCGCGAAGCACCGATATTTTGATAACCCGTTATTACCGTGAAAACAAAAAAAGAACCTAAAATGCCCGGCAGAAACATCCAGCTTTTGAAGGACTGCAATAGTCCATAAAACCCTGATGTCCCCGTCTTTCCCGCCAGTAAGCTGATAAGTAAAACAAGCCCTACGGCAGAATTCAGCACCAGAGCTATCAGTACAGTTGAAGCCGAGTAAGTTATCCTGGTCATCAACGTGTTCTGAATAACCAGCGCAATTCCTCCGGCAATTAGCATCAGGAATGTTAGTGCTGAAGCCATGTTAACTCCTCTGAGTCTTACCAGTGGGATAAGAAATTAGTACTTTATAGTAGATTTATTGCCTATTATTTGAGATGGCACCGCAAGGAGATTATGGCGCCTCAGAAGAAACGCCAGGTCAGTTTCAAAGATGCGGATCAAGAAATGCGGATATCCGCTTCTCGTTCATAGCGGACACTGAACAACAACGTCCGCTTTGTGCCAGAAGCGGACATTGGTAAACGTGAATTTCAAAATGCAAAGAGCAGATATTTGAAGATTGGCTCTGGTCATTGCTCGGCGAACAGCGTCGGTGGCGCATTGATTCAGCAAGCTGTATTAGTATCCTTCGTGCATATTGCGATGTGACATGCCCTGATCAAAGAACCTCATACCCCATGTGAAATCACTTTTAACTTTTTCTGTCACTTAGGACCGCTATCAATTCATCCATATCTTCTTCAACTGCAGTGTTGAGCCCACGTTTTTCCAGCCATTTCCTCCCCCAGAGGCTTAAATCGAGAACTAGTTTGTTTAATTCGCGACCTTCTTCACTCAGTGAGTATTCAACTTTTGGCGGTACGACAGGGTAAACCTGCCGAACGATCAGACCATCTTCTTCCAGTTCCCGGAGCTGTTTTGTCAGCAATCGCTGATTAATACTGGTCATAAAGCGCTGGAGTTCGCTGAAGCGCAGCGTACCGTCCTTAAACAGATGATAAAGGATGACTCCTTTCCACTTCCCTCCGAGGATATGAAGCGCCGCTTCCATTGAACAACCCGGGGCGCCGTCATAGTTACGTAATTTTTTCATATTCTCTCCATAGTTACCTTTTGGTAAGTATGTGAATTTTTTTAGCGTATAAACGAAATTTGTTTGTATGGTAATTTGAGTGGGTCAAATATGGAACACTTTCTGGAGAAGAAATGTCGGCTTTACTTTTTGAACCAATAACAATCAACGGTGTTAAATTCCGCAATCGTATTGCCATGTCACCCATGTGCATGCACTCTGCCGATGAAAACGGCAATGTGACAGATTTTCACCTGGTGCATTATGGCGCGCGTGCGCTGGGCGGAGCGGCACTGATTTTCCCTGAAACCTGCGCCATCCTGCCAAACGGCCAGCTGGGCCCGGGTGACCTGGGTATCTGGAGCAGCAGTCATGTTCCAGGCCTCCGCCGCCTGGTTGACGTTATTCACGCTATGGGTGCTAAAGCTGGCGTTCAGATTGGTCATGCCGGGCGTAAGCAGGGCTTTCCTGACATGACGTCCGTGGCACCCTCGGCCATGGCTTACTCAGCCGAAGAAACCGTACCACAGGCGCTGAGCCTGGACGGTATCAGGGATATTATCAGTGCATTCCGCGCTGCCGCAGTTCGTGCGCGCGAGGCAGGTTTTGATGTCATCGAAGTTCACACTGCGCACGGTTATCTGCTGAACGAGTTTCTGTCTCCACTGGCTAATGTGCGTGAAGATCAGTATGGCGGCAGCCATGAAAACCGCTATCGCATTGTGCGCGAGGTTATTGCGGCTGTGCGCGAAGTGTGGGACGGTCCGCTGTTTGTGCGCATTTCGTCAACGGACTACGCCGAAGGTGGTAATACGCCGGAAGATTTTCTGACATATGGTCGCTGGATGAAGGAGCAGGGAGTCGATCTCATTGACTGTTCTTCCGGTGGCATTGCACCAGCTGTGGTTAATGTGTTTCCAAATTATCAGGTGCCGGCGGCTCAGCTGCTGCGCAACTCGCTGGGTATCAAAACTGGTGCAGTGGGTCTGATTCAGACGGGCCGTCAGGCTGAAGAAATTCTGCAGAATGGTCGCGCGGATATGGTGCTGATTGGACGTGAAATGCTTAAAGATCCATTCTGGGCACGCACCGCTGGAGATGACCTCCAGGTTGCCATTCCAGTACCTGCTCAGTACACCCGCTATGGTTCTGCCTGGCAGCGTTCGCAACCTAAACTGCCTGCTGCGCCAATGGATGTGACCGTGACCCGTTAACACGGACAAAAGAATGTCTTAAAGGAAATTCCTTCCTTTGCCCGGCTCTGCCGGGCAAACACTTGTTCCTTATCGGGGTATACCCACCCATAAAGTCCGCTTCTCGCTCATAGCGGACATTGGGCCTGATAGCGTCCGCTTTGTGCCAGAAGCGGACATTAGTGATCATTGGTCGGCCACTTGCTGAGCAGCAACATGACATGCCCTCTATGTCTGTTAGTATCCGCATATTACTAATGTTTCTGGGTAAGACTGACATGTCTCAAATAACCATCCATATTCTGAATGCTCAGGAAAAACTCACTGTTCACAGTAAATGGCTGAGAACTAACCTGACCGATACCTACGTCCAGGTCACAAGGTTGATGCCGACTCCTTCAGTAGACGTCATAGTTAAGTCCGGGAAGTTTGTTATCCCTGAGAAAGGGCATGTCGGTTTTTGTCCTGAAGCTGGAGTTATTTATATAACAGTCGATCCGGAAAATCCTGCATTCTGCAAAAACGTTGAGAACTCCCTTGAACGTATGTTTGCTCATGAACTTCACCATGCTGCGAGGTGGGCAGGACCGGGATACGGCTCAACGCTGGGCGAAGTACTAGTCTCTGAAGGACTTGCCGGGCATTTTTCTCTTGAGCTTTTTGGTGGTAAATCTGAGCCCTGGGAAAGCCTCATGACTGATACTGTTAAGCCCTACTATCCACTCATGCTTGAAAACTGGCATCGTACTGATTATGACCATAATTTCTGGTTTTTCGGAACTGGAGATTTACCAAGGTGGCTGGGTTATACGGCAGGTTTCAACCTGATATCCAGGTATCTCGCATCATCCCCAAACTTGAAAGCATCAATGCTGGCGAACATAAATGCTGAGGAGTTAAAGGCTTTTATATGAAGTACATACTTTTATTTCTCTTAAGATTTTATTCAACTTATAAGCGAAAATCTCATGGTCCGCTTATCGCTCATAGCGGACATTGGGCCGGATAGCGTCCGCTTTGTGCCAAAAGCGAACGAGGCTTGTATCATGGTATGTTCGTTTGCGGGGAGCAGGTCACAGGCTTGACTCGCTGCCTGAAATCCGCTCTCTTTGATTCTCGGGGCTTATGAAGTTATAAGCTCACCGTTACGGACACTGTTACCTTCCCCCGTCTGACACAATGCTATATTTACAGCTGGTTCATTTAATGGAGGATTTATGGATTCGGGCGAGAATTGCAATGAAAAAACACTGGATCTCATTGGTAGCATGGCCCGCAGGATGCTCAGCCAGAAAGCCACGGTAGGGAAAGATGAACTGATAAATGCACTGGAACTGCTTAGCAAAAGCACTACGGACTGACGTGTGCGGGAAAACAGCACAAGGGCGAGTCGGATGCTGAGTCACCGGGTACACTGACTTAGTAAGGCAGAACGTAATCGGTGCGATAAAAATACCGGATAAACACCCGTGCCCGATACTCTGCTGGCAAGAAAACTCGCGTGAACTCGTTTTATTTCAGTACTGCAACTACCGAAACAGAGGGCTGTGGCGAGAAGCCTGCTGGTCTGCCTGATTGCCTGTCTGATGATTTCGCGACGGGCAGCCTCTGTCTCCACCTCAAGCATCTGTTTAAGCTGTCGGGAGAGGGTGAAAGCGCTGAAGACATCTTCGTCCTCAAGCAGTGTTAATATTGCTTCGCCAATAACGATATTGATCTTTTCTTCTTCACTTCTGAACATATCAAACTTCCTGTTGCCTGGCGGTAAAGTCCGTCGCGGCGGACAAGCAGTATTGCTCTTGAGCGGCTATAACCTTTGTCTGATTTCAGTAGCAGCTCTGACCTGGCTGAAACTATGAAATCATACCTGCCCTAAGTGTAACAGAGTGGGACCAGTCTGCCCGATGTTTCACCAGCCTGGGCGCACCTTTTATTCCACCACCATAGGGGTGATGAGCATTCTGCGAGATCAACTATTGTGCGTGTGAGTCTCATTAAGTCTCTATTGTGCCAGGAGCAAATATTGATGGCATCGTGTGATGTTATTAAGTCGAAGGATGCATGAGGTCTGCTGTCTAAGGCTGAATGGCGCTGGTGAAGATGTATGATTTTTTGAGCTGTCTGCTATTAAATTTTATGCGCAATAAGCAGATCTTTTTTTATGCGAAATCCAAAAAACGCTTAAAGATTTAAAAATCTCGAAACCACACGGTTTGAATCCGGAGGGTAAATTCGCGTGAGGCAAAAAGCACCTCACTGTAACATTAATGAAAATAACGTTTTTTTCAGTCTTTCCATACCTTCATAAAGATTGCTGTAAAACGGCCAGAAGAACGGCGGCTCCTATACTTAAAGATGATAATACTTAACCCAAAGTGAAGATTTTATGGCAGCAAAACGTGTTGGAGCCGGTAATTTTGCTGAGAATCCGGAGCGCGCGGCAGAGGCCGGACGGAAAGGTGGTCAGTTAATCGGAGGGAATTTCACAATAGCCCTGAGCGAGCCAGTGAAGCGGGCCTCAAAGGAGATCTGGTAAGAAAAAAAGGCGTTCAGACGCAGTTGCTTCCTGATGTTTGATGAAAAAAGCCTGCATCCGGAGGGCTTTTCAACATTGGAACATGGCCATGCGGTTAAATCAGAATGCCCGGCAGTTGAGATATATTGTACTTAGTTCAGAGCATATCTGACGCTTGCGATCGTATTGTGCCTTCGCACTTAAGAATGGCTGTCCGGACACTTCGGACAGCGACCTGTATTGCAGCCTCGCGCACTATTTCCTCTGTGAGGGGCATGAAGGAGCGGAGCTTAAGATGCAGCTGAGCGCAGGTTATGGGTCCTCCCTCATTAAGCAACATGATAACGGCTTCACCCATTATTTTATCGGGCAGACATTCTACTTCTTTTTTGAACATGCATAGCCGTCAGCGGTGGGCGCTCTTCCTGTCTGGCAGAGCTGATATACAGGATAGGTCAAATATCGCTTCGGTGTACCCGGACGCTGAGATGGTTTTGCTTTGGTGCCTCAAAATCCAACACTGTCTGCCGAAAAAATAAAATCCCCGCTTACGCTTGTTGTCCTGTTGAAGCCTTTTATCATTAAGGCCAATCGGCGGCGGCTCCGCTCGATTACCATAAAAGAAAAAGTCACGAAATCCTCTTTGAACCGCCTTAACGGCGGTTTTTTTTACCTTTAAAACCTTTTGTTTACTCCTGCCTGCTGACCATGCCAGGAATTCCTGGCTGGGCTGTTACGTTACGTTTAATTTGGCTGAATTTGCTTGCCGCTATCATTTTGATATCTGCTCATCTCTCATCGATGACCTTACGCCATACGCATGTCCGCATAGTGCCAGAAACGGATATTATTTGAGTAGAGCAGTTTCACCTGGCTTAACTCGTCTATTTATTTCACAGCATCTTATAACAGGTTAATGCTGTTTATCAGATAGCAACGGCTTCATGAAACTGCGTTCGTAGCTAAGGATGAACTTTTTTTGGTTAGCTTCATCGAAAAGTTTGACACATTCAGCCTTACTTAAAATGGCTACTCTGTATTCTTCATACTGCGCCAGACTATCAAAGCTAAACAAACAGTAGGCTATGTTATTTGCACCTTCCGATGGAAGGAAATACCCATGATGGATGCCACCCATAGATTCCACAATTTCCATCCAGTTTAAAGCATAATTCTCGAAATCGCTTAATTGATATGGATCAATAACATATCTGACGTGACAAGTGATCATTCTCTTCCCTCATGTGAAATAACACGCTGTTTTTATACACTATTCAAAGTTCTCATCACAGCGCCTGCAATAAAATAGTATCAATTCTGATTGTTCGCTTCTCGCATAAAGCAGCAAGTCCTGTACACAGGGCTGATATTTGTCAGGAGTAATGCTTATCCTCCTGACAGGTTTCGATGTGGCATGAGAAAAAAAGTTGTCATTTATCAATTACTAAGATGAAAAATTTACTGGCACTGGCTTTGATAACTGTCTGCCTTATTCAGGAGGCAAAGCCTGCAGAATACGCTGCGCATCATTTGCGCTGAGCGGATAATCGTAAAATGTCCGGTAAAATTCCTGTGTGGCTTTGCGCAGATCCCGCTTTGAGAATAGCGCCGGATGCAGCTTTTTTGCCGCCCACTGGATCTGCAGTGCGACCTCAGTACCATAACGATCCCATGGAAATACACCTGATGGATTCTGCCAGACCTGGCGCTGCTTCACGGCTTTTACGCTGGCAAACAGCGTCCCGAATTCTGAGTCTGCCAGTGTTCCCGCTTCGGCTCCGATGATTATCACATCCGGGTTCCAGCGAATGACTTCCTCCGGAGAAACAGGCCGCATGTTGCCATTAACAGATGCCGCTACATTCCGGCCGCCGGCAAGCCTGATCCAGGTGTTAATCAGGGTATTGCGGCCATCCACTTTCAGCGGATGCAACGACTGGATATGCAGTACTCGCGGACGCTGTATGTCCGTGAGTGACGCCGTTTTAGCCTGAATATCTGCAATTTGATTATCCAGATAGTGATTGTATGCCTGCGCGCGGGCTGCCGCGGCTGGCGTGCCGACCACCTGAGCCGTGGTGATGAGCGAGCGTTTCATTGTGTCAAAATCATCAAAATTCATTGCCAGCACGGGAAGACCAGCCTGACGATAGGAGCCTGCATCAGGGTCGCTGGCGGGAACGAAAACGGCATCAATCTTTCGCGCTACCAGCGCTTCACTGTTAAAGGTCCTGCCATGCGCCTGCAGCGCCCGGTTTAACGATGGCTGCACTTTAAACATCCATGGTCGATCTGCAGGATGGTTTACAGTTGCCACGATGCGATCGCCGGCACCCAGCGTCATGAGCAGAGAGTGATGGGCAAACCAGGCATCGGCAATGTTCCGGGCAGGTTTATTTATCTCTACACGGTTTCCACTGTCGTCAGTCACTGTCTGAGCCGACGCCAGGGCACTGACTATCAGCAGCGGTATTACCCATTGCAGGCTTTTCATTTTTGACTACCCCATCAGAAACTAAGTTGCATGGAAACCTGCACCATGCGCGGTTCCCCCAGAGAGGCGCTGGCATAACCGGCACCGCTGTAGCCGTTCAGACCGCCCGGCACTATATTGGTCCAGTAGTGCCGATTCGTGAGGTTTGTAACATCAAGACGAAAGGTTGTAGCGGTCTCAAACAGACGGGTCTGATATGCCGCCCCCATATCCAGTGTGGTGTAACTGCTTACCCAGCCCTGATTTTGATTATCAGTAGTGCGCTGTCCCACATAGTGAATGCCACCGTGAATATCCGTGCCGCTGAACATCGGTAAGTCATAGGCCGCGAACAGGCTGGCCGTGTAACGTGGCAGACCCACGATCTGTTTGTCAGCAGTCTGACTGCTGGCCGTTTTCACCAGGCGGGGATCCAGCCAGGTCATGCCGCCAAACAGGTGCAGACGATCGGTAACATCCCCATCGGCTAACAGTTCAAGGCCGCGGTTACGCTGCTCACCATCCACCCCGTAATCTCCGCTGGCGTTGGTATAAGCAAATGGACGTTTAATCTCAAACAGCGCGGCAGTAAGCAGCAGCTTATCAATAGCCAGTTTGCTGCCCGTCTCGATCTGGCGACTCCGGTATGGAGCCAGAATTGTTCCGGCGTTACTGGCGGTAGCGGGTGCGGTGTCGCCCTGCTGCAGGCTGTCGGCGTAGGTCACGTAAAGCGTCAGCGGATCGACTGGTTTGTAGATCACGCTGGCAGAGCTGCTAAAGCCACTGTCTGAGGCGTTACTGCTTCGGCGGCCCGTTCTGGCATAGCTGGATGAGCTGAGCAGGCTTTCGCTGCCCGCTAACAGTACGCTCCATTGTGGAGAAAACTGAAGGGTATCGCTCAGCAGAAAAGCGTGCTGGGTGGCTGTTGCAGAATGGTAGCGATGGGTGAAATCAGGATAATCAGGCTCATTGAACGCCTGTGGATTGTCCAGCGAAGCGCTGCCCAATGTTAAAGTGCCACCATTTCGCGGGTTGTAATTTTTCCAGACAAAGCCCCGCACGCCGGTGGCTATCTGATGATGAATACGACCAGTATCAACCTCACCATTTAAGTCAGCCATGTAACTGTTAATCGTGAAGCGGCTGGCTGTCGCTGATGACGTCGTGGTCGTGTAATCGCCACGGTTACTGGTAAACGTATTAGTCACAGCAGTCGATTCGCGATCGGCGATCTGACGCAGCACGCCGACTTCACCGAGCCAGTTGCCATCAAAATCATGCTTCAGATGGACACCGGCAGTCAGCGTGTGGTTATCATTTCCCGCGTAGGATTGCCCCAGGCGTGCTGTTTTCGGGTCTGGCGATGCGGGAAATGTTAAGCCTTTACCCAGCGCAAATTTCCCCGGCAGACCCTTTTCATAAAAATGGTAATAGCTGAAATTAGTTTCAAGCACAGTCTGGTCGCTCAGGGTCGCATCCAGTCCCAGACTGAAAAGCTGACGCCGCTTCTTACTGCCGCTGACATAGCCATTGCCCTCATCATCCAGCATATTCAGCCGGTAACGTAGCCGGTCATTTGCATCCACCGGACCACTGAAATCACCCGCGACCTGATGAGTCGGGCCTGTACCGGCCCCCAGGGTGAAGCTTCTCTGAGGTGTGTCACTGGCGCGCTTGCTGACAAAATTGAATAAGCCCGCCGGATTGGCCGGGCCATATAACGCGCCAGCAAGGCCATTGAGCACTTCAATATGGTCAAACTGTTCGGCTGCATAGTCCGTGGTCGACACGACATTGAGCCCATCAATCATACTGTTCTGAACAACGCTTCCCTGCATACCACGTGTCTGAGGACGAGCCCCCTCTCCCTGAACGGAAGGCAGGTAGCGGTAGAGATCGCTCACACTTTTAAATTGCTGCCGTTTCATAAGCTGGGGGGGAATGGTCTGAACTGACCACGGGGTGTTACGAACTTCCTGGGCACCCAGGTTTCCCAGGGTTGCTTTCTTATCGGTTTCGGCAGGTGCGTCGGATGACAGAGCGTTAACGGTCATGGCTGGTTGTTCGTTCACGGCATACACAGGAAAAGCAGACAATAACATTGCGCTGGTGAACGTTGTTTTCACCAGGGTCGGACGTTTAATAAACATGAAGTTTCCAGAACACTGTCGACGGGGCAGGCACAGCCACTTATCGTTGTATTGAGGATTATATAACGATTATTGTAATTTAATCGACCCTTAGCCGGTACATCCGAACACTTGAGGCGTGGTTTGACTGTGAACTTTTCAGGCGAAACGGGCCGCGCGTAAGAGTGAGCGAGGCGGGTCGTACCCTGGCCGGTCAGCCTACCGAGGGGTTCATGGGCATAGAGCGGGCCTGTAATGCCTCCAGAAGTCACAGTCAGTTTTTGCGTCTCAAAGCTCCCTCTACGCTTAGCATGAGATGGCTTCTGGACGTGCTCAACAATTTCCGTGAAAACCACACCACTCCCGGAATCGAGATAACCAGCGTCTGGATGGATATGGACGAGGTGGACTTCAGCCGCGAACCTTACGACTGTGCAATTCTGCCCGGCAACGGTAATTTTGGGGAGAGTACAGAGAGCAGGCTGCTTTTCAGCGAGTGGCTGATACCGGTCTGTTCTCCTGCGATGCTCGTCAGCGCAAGGAAGTTTCTTCCTGACTGTGACCTTATCCATCCCTCCCCGGACCGTCGTGACAGGCGGAGGTGGCTGTAGAGAACCGGGCGTTTCAAGGGGCTCAGCATCAGTAGCGAAAAAGTATTTGATACGCTGGAGCAGGGAAACCTTGCCGCCCTGAGCGGACATGGCGTCTCTGTTGGTGACCTGCTTTTGAGCAGCGAGGCATTAAAAAGTGGTCTGCTAGCACTTCCTGTCACGGAGGCGGTGGCAACCGGTGACGGATATTATCTGGTGTGGCCGGAAAATTCTCCCGTAAAGCAGAATGTTGAAATACTGCTGAACTGGCTTAATCGCCATATCCCTCAGCTTCTGAGGAGAACCTGAAATACCATAATTTTGACGAAAAAAAGATTTCCTGAGCAAGGCTCGCTCAATAAGGCCTGTCTGCTGTAACCGTACACACAGCATGACTATTGTACATGCCAGTTCATTTTTGACTTGAGCAAAGGTGTTCTGCCGCAGGCAAACTGAAGGTATACGATTACCGCTCAAAGCAGACAGTGCCGGACTCAGTTGCCAACAATGCAGTAGCGATCATTAAATTTATAGCCGAAGAATTAATGGATGAGATTATGCAGAGAAAAAACAATGAGCAACACACCGCCGGAAATATTGACGTATTTTTTGAGCGTCGATGGATTAATTTTTTTCGATGAGAATACCAGCGTTTGAGCGAGCGCGTAAAGCCAGACGCTCATAACTGCTATATGAACGGATGCCAGCATCAGGTAGTTGCAAATGCCGCCTTTAACACCTGCGAATTGTGAAACCACTGTCAGATAAAAAAGTATGGCTTTAGGGTTCAGAAGATTAGCCAGCCAGGCTTCTTTTAAAGTCACGTAATGCTTTGCATCAGTAGACCCGCCTGAACTTACCATTATCCCACTACGGATGAGTACAGCACCTAACCAAAGCAGCCAGGCAGTTCCGGCAACTTTAAGCACAGTAAACGCTGCTGGCGACGAGATGAGCACAGCCGTGATACCGAACCCTATAAAAAAAGCATGGGTATATATACCCAGAGCTGTTCCAGCGAGAGTCCTGAACAGGCCTTTATGGCCTTCTGCCAGAGCACTGTTCATAACGAGGGTGAAACTTGCTCCCGGGGACAGTGCAACAGGGAGTAGTGCTGGCATAAAGCCAAAAATGTTCACATCCATAGATTCTGGATATTAATTGGCACTCTTTGAAATTGCCAGTCCAGACATTTCGCAAAATCGTAATGTTCAGCCAAGCAAAACAGGTAATCGTGATGTATCAAACGTCCGCTTCTCGCTCATAGCGGACATTCGCCTGCCGTCAGTCCGTTTTATGCCAAATCAGACATATAAAAACTCATTTTCGCACCTGAAGTGACTATTAACCCGATAGTCTGCATCACGTTAGCGGCCTATACAGATAAACCCGACTCAGCAATAAAGTCGATAAAGCAGCGGACTCGGGGTGAGAGGTAGCGGCCTGATGGCCACACGGCGGAGAAATGCCCCTGCTTTGTACAGTACCCTTTCATCACTTCTTTGAGCTGTCCTCCTGCCAGCGCTTCGCGGACTATAAAGTCGGGCATATAGCTAATGCCCGTACCCGCCAGGCTCAGGCCAATGGCAGCTTCAATATTATTCACCGTCAGAACCGACGAAGCGCTTAGCGCAACCCCGGGGCGGAGACCGTTCAGTTCCCAGGGCTGCAGCATACCTGTTGAGGGTAATCGAAAAAGAATGCACCTGTGCGCCGCCAGCTCCGAAGGTGACGCCGGCACGCCTTTTTCCTCCAGATAGCCTGGACTGGCGCAGAGAGTGAAGCTGAATTCACCCAGCCTTCTGGCGGTCAGTCTGGAGTCAGCCAGCTCGCCGCTGCGTATTGCCACATCGAACCCTTCATCAATGATATTCACCAGACGGTCGCTGAAATCCAGGTCCATTTCGACCTGCGGGTAACGTCGGTTAAATGCGGAAAGAGCGGGAAGCAGAAGCCTGTAGCCTACTACGGGCAGGGAAACCCGAAGTTTTCCCACGGGTTCAGCAGCACTGTTCGTCAGCTCTGATTCGGCCTCATGAAGCTGCTCAAGAATATGCTTACACCTGACCAGTAGTGCCGCCCCTTCCGGGGTCAAACTTACCTTTCTTGTGCTGCGATTAAGAAGCCGTACGCCCAGTTTATGTTCAAGTCTGGCAACGTTTTTACCGACCGCTGACGCTGAAATACCCAGCAGTCTTGCAGCCTCCACAAAACTCAGCGTTTCAGCTGTCCGTACAAAGGAGGTAAGAGAAGTCAGGCTGTCCATTAATTATTAACTTTATGTCTGCTCAGAAGGTAGCTGCAGTCTATTTATCTGCGCTTTTGTCCGCAATAACATCACAGCAGTTTTCATTCATCAGCTGTCCGGATAATTAAGGTCACATCATGACATTTGCAGCCAGCACGTTCTGTCGCACCCAAAGAACCGCAGCAGCCCTTACCATTTTTATGGCGGCTACGCTTCTGCCGTTAAGTTTTACCGGCGGCGTGGTAACAACGCCAGCCATACAGCGCATGCTGGGTGGCTCACCCGGCGAGCTGTCATGGCTTACGAATGGATTTATGCTGACGTTCGGCAGTTTTCTGCTGACAGCAGGCATAGCGGCAGATGCCATCGGGAGAAAACCGGTTTTTATCGCCGGCGCAGTGCTGTTCTGTCTCAGCAGTATTTTCACCGTCCTCACGAATAACCTGATGATGTCAGGTATTCTCAGGTGTGTGCAGGGACTGGCAGCGGCCATGTTACTGGCCAGCGGAAGCGCTCTGCTGGCCAGGCTCTATACCGGCGCTGCCCGGACCCGCATGTTCGGCCTGCTGGGCACCGTCTTTGGCGCTGGCCTGGCATTCGGCCCCCTGGCGGTTGGGCTCGTTACGGATGCGCTCACCTGGCGCTGGGTCTATATTCTGTTTGCTGTACTTTCAGGATGCGTGCTGCTCGCCGGTATGATGTTTTTGCCTCTGTCACAGCAGAGCAGTCTGTCCCCTTCAGATAAAACAGGTCTGGCGTTGTTTACGGCGGCGCTGATGGTGTTTACCACGGCGGTTA
This sequence comes from Pantoea sp. JKS000250, assembly GCF_003201065.1. Lineage (NCBI taxonomy): Bacteria > Pseudomonadati > Pseudomonadota > Gammaproteobacteria > Enterobacterales > Erwiniaceae > Pantoea > Pantoea sp. JKS000250. Next base: position 144,917 of record NZ_QICZ01000002.1, read on the forward strand.
TGCTGCTGCCCACACAAGGGTTTTTGTCACTTCTCACACTCGCTTTATTACTCAGCTCTGTACTGCTCTTCAGCGGGTTTATCGTGCGATGCCTGCGCGTGAGCAATCCTGTCCTGGATATTCACCTGCTCCGAAGTCCGCGCTTTGTCGGGGTCTTGCTGCTGCCGTTAGCCACCTGCTATTGCTACGTTGTTCTGTTAATCATTATTCCGCTGCATTTTATGGGCGGGAGTGGATTTAGCGAGTCTCAGAGCGCGATTTATCTTATGGCACTCACGTCTCCAATGCTGGTCGTTCCTTACTTCGCAGCCCTGCTGACGCGCTGGTTTTCGCCGACAGTATTATCAGCCTCAGGGCTGATGCTCGCCTCTGCCGGGTTACTTTTCCTCAGTCCCGCGTTACGCGGTAACAGCACAACTCTTCTTCTCATCCCGATGCTGATAACGGGGGCTGGAGCGGGATTACCGTGGGGACTGATGGATGGACTGGCCATTTCTTCCGTTCCGGTTGAAAAGGCAGGTATGGCGGCGGGCCTGTTCAACACCGTTCGTGTTGCAGGAGAGGGTATTGCTCTTGCGATAGTATCCGCGTTTCTCACTGAGATGAACGATCTGAACCTTAACAAAACCGTGCATGGTTTTTCGCCACAGGAGATTCACCTTGCAGCATCCTGGCTGGGAGGCGGTAATATTCAGCAGGCCATCACCCTTCTAACCGGCGTGCCGCGTGAGGTAGTCCAGGTCAGTTATGACAATGCATATTCATTGCTATTTCAGGTACTGGCTACACTAACGTTTGTTTGTGCGATTACTGTCTGGGTCATGCTGGGCCATAAGGCCTTTGATTCAGCTACGGCCAGTACTGATTCCAGAGACGATAACATAGAATACTGACATGAGTGCTGTGTCCGCTTTGTGCCAGAAGCAGACTTTGATACGCGGTCTAAAAGCTGCAAGGAGCATGCCGAGCTTAGGTTGAACAAATTTATGTCAGCCTTACAAGGACTTCGCAAAACAGACCGCCTCTTTCCGACCAACGTATGGTCCGTAATTCTCTATGCGTATGTATCCGTTTTTCTCATAGAAATTTACAGCCTTACGGTTAACATGGCGCGTTTCAAGCCAGAGTTCGTTATATCCCATGCTCTTCGCGGTTGCTTCCAGGAAGGTAAGCAAGGCGTTACCAATACCGGGAAAGCTACGGTCCGAAAACATCCTTTTAAGTTCAGCTATATTTTCAGTTAACGGTCGAACAGCTCCGCATCCTATCGCTTTTCCCCTGCTGTCCCGTGCCAGTGCCCACAAAGCTCTGTTCTCATTTATTGAGTCTGTTGTGAAGTTGCTTTTGCCACTATTGCCGGTAATAGAGGCGAGTTCTGCTGACAGTTTATCGATTAAGTGACGAGAGTCTGGAGAAAGTGGATCTGATTTCTCTACTGTTATCATGCCAGTATCCTTTTCAAATAATATTCGTCAGGCCAGAAGCAGATGATGACAAAAACGTCATCCTTCAAATAATGATGCTGAGTAGATAGCTTGCAGCATAATCGCCTGAACGGATATGCCTTTACGTCCGCTTCTTGCTCATAGCGACCTTCAATCTCACATGAACGTTATCGATGTCCACAGACATCAACTTTTTCGCCAGTAAGTCTCTCAACCACCTTTATTGCGTCTGGATCACCATGCCAGGCCATGCAACTTAAACAATCTCCGCCACAGTCTACATTCAATGTGTCTGGTATTTTACTCATTGGCTGATTGCAGGTCTGGCAATTGTTTTCTCTCACTGGAAATGGCATCCGTTTTTTGATTTTCATTTCAATGCTTCCCGACATATCACTCTTATGTGCGCTGTTCGCTCATATGAAACAACCATAATCACATCTCCTAACCCAAAGGAGATTGAGCATGACAACATCCTCGCTGGAATAAGGACGGTATTATTGGCCAGAAACGGCTTCTTCAGATCTCTCATATCTGGGAAATCCGTATCAGACTTGAGCTGTAAGTAAAAGTGCGCGATTTAGCTCTGCTTAACATGGCTCTGGACAGTACACTTCGGGACAGTAATCTGATTAAGCTAAAAGTTTCTGATGTGGCCTGTGGGCACTCTGTTTCGGGCCGAGCGACAGTGCTGCAGCAAAAAAACGGGAAGCCCCGTTCAGTTTGAACTGACTAAGGGAACAAGAGAGGCTGTAGCAGCATGGTTCAAAATGGCTCATCTGCGTAATAGCGACTATCTGTTCCAGTCCCGCATTGGTTCTTCACGGCATATCTCAGCCAGGCAATATAACCGTATTTTTCATGGATGGATTGATACGCTGGGTCTCAACGGGACTCTGTACAGTAGGCATTCTATGCGAAGAACCAAGCCATATCTGATCTATAAAAAAACGAAAAATCTTTGAGTGATCCAGCTACAGTTTGGTCAAAAAAAACTCGAAAGTACAGTCCGTTATCTCGGTATGAAGTGGATGATGCACTGGAGATATCTGAGTCTATTGAAGTTTAATTTGTGGGGGCTGCAACAGCAGCCCTGTGCCAGAGGCGGACATTTATGAATTTGCCTCGCATTAACTGTGGAAAAAAAAATTTATAGTGAGATATTCTGATTATTGTTTTTCAACAGGAGGATGCATGGAAAGTCTGTTTGTTTATGGAACGCTGGGGCCAGGCCGTCCTAACGCTCATATTCTCGAAAAGATAGGTGGTACATGGCGCGAAGGGCATGTCGCAGGCTCCCTCATCAATGAAGGTTGGGCAGCCGAAATGGGCTATCCCGGTATTATTCTGGATAACTCAGGCAATCGCGTGCAAGGATTCCTTTTTACGTCAGATAATCTGCAGCATCACTGGGATGTACTTGATGAATTTGAAGGTAGTCAATATGAGCGCGTGCCTGTTAAGGTTACTATGAGTGATGGGGAAACCGCCAGTTCATACATTTACATGTTAAAAAAATAATGGCATTAAGTCCGCTAATCAGCGGGCTACCTTCTCTAAAAACCCTTTTATAACGTCAGCTCCTCGCTCATAGCGGACGCCTGACTGCATGTAATCTGCTGTGTGCCAGGAGCGGACGCTGGGAACTGCCTGAGCATAGTTAAACCGTGTGCCATCGCGCTCTTCCCAGGCGATTTTGAGGTTAAGAGAAACCTCCTGAGAATGACTGAATTTTACTGAGGGTTAAGTTATCTCAGGTATCTCAGTTTCATTTCACCGAATTGTAAGCCTTGAAGGCGGGATTTTTTTCAAAAATTTCAGCTACAAAATCCATGAATACAGTCGCCCGTTTTGGCAAAAGTCGATTGGCAACATAAACGGCCTGGATGGGAACGGGCGAAGCAGTGTAATCAGTCAGCAATAACTGTAATTCGCCATTTTCCAGTCCCTCTTTGAACAACCATTCCGGACCCTGTGCGATCCCAGTCCCTGCATTGACAAATTTCTGTATTGCTTCAGGTGAATTGACCCTGAGCCGGCCAGAAACAGGAACACTGATATCCTGAAATCTCCAGGTGGCTCCTGTCGTCAGCAGGGTATAAATCAAACAATCATGTTTTTTTAAATCTTCTGGTGTATCAGGGGTTCCGTGTTTAGCCAGGTATTTGTTACTGGCAACACAGACTCGCACAAACATCCCAAGCCTGCGGGCACGCATAGCACTGTCCTCCAGGTGGCCAATGCGTATTGCCAGTTCAGCCCCTTCATCAACAAGATTGATATAGCGGTCATTAATCTGCAGGTCAAGTTCCAGCTCAGGGTAGCGTTCTAAAAAAACCGGGATGTGCGGTACTAAGAATGTATGAGCCAGTGCTGTAGGGCAGGCAACGCGTAACAGCCCTGTTGGACTGACATTTTCTCTGAAAGAAGAATCTGACTCTTCGACGGCTTCAAGAATTCGCCTTGCTTCCAGATAATAACGTTCTCCTTCAGGCGTTAATGAGAGCTTGCGGGTCGATCTGTGAAGTAATCTGGTCTGCAGATGTTCTTCGAGGTTTGCTACATGACGACTGATGTTCGGTTGCCCTAAACCTAAATCCCTGCCAGCAGCGGAAAAGCTGCCTCTTTCAACAGTACGGACAAAACATGTCATCAAAAGTAGTTTATCCATTTTATTGTCCATCTATGCTTTTAAAGCATGAAATATATTCAAATATACAATCTTATCACTCAGTTTGCATGAGCATATATTTTCTCCCTGTCGGTCATTCTCTGATCCGTCGTTAAATCCAGCAGGAGATTTTAAGATGTCCAGATTACAGGGTAAGCGCGCACTGATCACAGGCGGAACTAGTGGTATTGGTCTTGAAACAGCGAAGCTGTTTATTGCAGAAGGTGCCCGCGTTATTGTTACCGGGGTAAACCCGGATTCAATTGCAAAGACAAAAGCAGAACTGGGTAATGAAGTGTTAGTAGTAAGCGCTGATTCCGCTGATGTAACCGCACAAAAAGCGCTGGCTCAGGCGGTAAAGGAACACTTTGGTGAGCTTGATATCGCTTTCCTGAATGCAGGCATATCGATGTATATGCCAATTGAACTATGGACAGAGGAGCTGTTTGACCGCATTTATGATATCAACGTCAAAGGCCCTTACTTCCTGATGCAGGCTCTGCTGCCCGTCTTCGCCAGCTCTGCATCGGTGGTCTTTAATACATCAGTAAATGCTCACACAGGCCCCGTTAATTCTTCTGTGTATGGCTCAACGAAAGCAGCATTACTGAACATGTCGAAAACACTTTCTAATGAGCTGCTTTCCCGTGGGGTCCGTATCAACGCAGTGAGCCCTGGCCCTGTTGACACACCGCTTTACGATAAGGCGGGGATACCGGTCAAATATCATGATCAGGTAATGAAAGATATCGTTGCAACCATTCCTGCAGGTCGTTTTGGTAAGCCTCAGGAAGTAGCGCAAGCAGCGCTTTACTTCGCCTCTGATGAGTCTGCCTGGACTGTGGGTTCAGAAATCATCATTGACGGCGGCGTTTTGATTTAAGCCCCAAAAATAATATCTACTATTAATCAAGCCCGTCACCTTTTATAGCGACGGGCTTTCATTCTATTTGGCGTCTGAGATGTCTATCCAATGTCCTGCTCCTGGTTAATCAACCCTGGTGCAGCTTTGTAACAAGCCCGTGGTGAGGGTAAATACAGAGTTCCGCTTTTCGCTCACAGCGGACCTTGCAGCACGTATGTACGCTTTGTGCCAGAAGCGGACGTTGACAGCCCGGCACTGCAGTGGCTGCCCTGAAGCTGGACGCAAGCGATTCTTCAGTTTCAGGTCTGACTAAAATTTGGCTTCGCAATCCAAAATATATAAAATATTTTCATTTAATCTGTGACGTTCATCCTTTCCATATTTTCATGCCTTCAACAAAAAAAACCTTAAATTCAGGGTGTATCTGGCATTTAAACTATAATCAGGTTTCATCATCTGGATTCGTACGGATGGTTTTTCACTGACCTGATACAGTTAATTGTTAAGGATATGTCATGAATAAAGTGACCTCTGCCCTGATTAGCAGCAGTATTTTTCTGGCTATGAGTGCGGCCGGCGCGGCCTCAAACGATGTTCATCTGGAGCATCACACGCAGTCTTTCGTTGACCAGCTGAACAGCGGTAATGGAAAACCCATTGAGAAACTTTCGCCGGAGGAAGCCCGCAAGGTTCTGTCCGGTGCACAGTCTTCAGTGAAAGTTGACCTCTCCGGCGTGACAACCTCAAACAAAACCATTCAGGTCGATGGTAAGCCCGTAGAACTGACCATCGTCAGGCCTGAAAATGCCTCAGGAAAGCTGCCGGCCTTTATGTTTTTCCACGGAGGAGGATGGGTTCTGGGAGATTTCCCGACGCATCAGCGCATGGTCCGGGACCTGGTCCTTGCGTCCGGTGCGGTGGCCGTCTTTGTAAACTATACCCCCAGTCCGGAAGCACACTATCCGGTTGCCATAAACCAGGCCTACGGTGCCACGAAGTGGGTCGCTGAACATGGCGATGAAATCAGTGTCGACGGTAAGCGCCTCGCGGTCGCGGGAAACAGCGTTGGCGGAAACATGGCGGCAGTGGTAAGCCTGATGGCAAAAGAAAAACACGGATCTGACCTGCGTTACCAGGTGATGCTCTGGCCGGTAACCGATGCAAAATTTGACACAGCCTCCTACGAAAAATATGCGACAAAGCGCTTCCTGACCCGGAATATGATGAAATGGTTCTGGGATAATTACACAACCAGCGATGCGCAGCGTAATGAAATATACGCTTCACCGCTCCGTGCTTCAGAAACCCAGCTGAAAGGTCTCCCGCCAGCGCTTGTACAGACGGCAGAGAACGATGTGCTGCGGGATGAAGGGGAAGCTTACGCCCGTAAGCTTAACGCAGCCGGCGTGGACGTGGTTCAGGTGCGTTATAACGGCATGATACATGATTACGGACTGCTGAATGCTCTCGCCGAAGTTCCTGAAGTTCAGGCCTCACTGACTCAGGCGGGTAGTCTGCTTCGCGAGCATCTGAAATAGTTTTAGCGGGCTGCTCAGAATGCTGACCAGCCCGGTTTTACTCTTCCTGAACCCTTCTTCATGCCGTAGATTAGTGCGATTATGGCAATCACAGATATAACCCCAAATCAGACATTTCATCCCGAAAGACTATTACGCCGGAAAAAACGTCTGCTGTTCGCTCACAGCGGACGTTCATCACCTGCAACCACTATACGCCTTCAAAACACCCTCTTAGGTTGACCTCAAACACAACTGCTCACCCGTTCCCCGCCGTGCGCGGGACATTCAGTCCGCTTCGGCGGCGCATGCGGCTTCCGGTGTCGCCCCTTCCTGCTCCACTTTACGCCCGACTGCTATGGCAGCACGGTGCAGGTAAGGTCGTGCAACCATTGACTGAGGGTAAGCGCCACATACAGACCGTATTGATGCCCCACATTTACTTGGCATTTGACAGCAAATCGGGAAGTCATGCCCCTCTTATCAGAAAAAGGAATTTGCAAAGCGCTTTTTAAACTTCACCAAGCCACCTCCTGTAATGCGCCGGCCATTCTACCGTGGGGGTTCCGGGTCTGCCCATGCCGAAACCATGTCCTCCTGATGCGTATCTGTACATCTCCACGGGCACATGTTCATGTTGGCATGCTGTCGCCATGATCAGCGTGTTATGTGGATCAGATATGGGATCATCTTCAGCCTGAATCAGGAATACCGGGGGGGGGTGTGGAGTGACAAAATTCTGTACGGACCACTTAGCATTTTCCTTCTCGCTCGCATGTGGCCCCACCAGTACATTATGCGTTGAAGTATGGGTATAGGGTCTCTCAAGAGTTATAATTGGATAAATCAGTGCTGCACGGTCTGCATAAGCGCGAGTCCTGTCGAGTTCATCCTGTTCCGGATACGATCTGACATCTATCCGGGTCGTCGCCATACCCATCAGGTGCCCGCCTGCTGAAAAACCCAGAACGCTGACGTTTTTTTCGCGACTGCGAACAATCCGTAACGCCCGCTGGGCATCCTGCAGGGCGACCATACTGCCGTCATGCCAGCCTTCTGCAGGCAAACGATAAGTCAGTACATAAGCGGTATAACCCAGCCGCGTCAGCCACCGGGCAGCAGGCCAGGCTTCCTTTCCCATTTCGATGCGTTTATAACCGCCCCCTGCGGCTATCAGAACGGCCTTCCCTGACGGATGCTCTGGCCGGAATACACGCAACGAAGGACGGACGACATTGCTTACGCCTCCTGTGGCAGAAAGCAGCTCATTTCCGGCTGGTCCTCCCCCCCCGGGGGGGACTCTCTGCCATAGTCCCATATCGTCCCAGTTACCGGAAAGTGTCTCCCCTGATGGAAATGCTCCCGGAGCAAGGGGATTTTTGGCCAAAGCGTTTCCGGTCCGAATGGCCATCAAAGCTGATGCCGACAATGCAATAAACCGACGACGATTTATCATGTGATTTTCTCAGAGAAATTTGAACTGTCATCACAACATACTAACTATAAGTGGAGACTTTTTGAGGATTCTATTACCTGCCACGCTGTACTGTAATTTTATGTGAAAAGTATGTCATTTACTGGTAACGCCACATACAGATCGTATTGACCCTTATACAAGGTCTTGACCGGCCATCATTCACCTTTAGTGCATAGCCATGCGGCCGTGCACAAATCATCAGGGGCGTTTTCAGTGTTTTGGACAGTGATCAGGCCCGCATAAGCCAGAATCGTGCTGAGGACCTTTCAGAGGGGGCAAGAACTCTTATGTTAAAACGAGGCAGTGAGCCGCTTTATTAATGGACAAAAGCGTGTACGGAAAAGGCAATAAGCAGTATCCCGCCAGCAATATTGACGTATTTTTTAAGCAATAAGGGATCGGTTTTTTTTACTGAAAAGACCAGCGTTCGACTGACAACTAAAAGCCACACGCACATGACCGCTATATGTACTGATGCCAGCGTCAGATAGTTGCTGATGCCCGCCTCTTTTCCTGCGAACTGTGAAACAACTGTCAGGTAAAAAATGATGGCCTTGGGGTTTAAGACGTTAGCTATCCACGCCTCTCTCAGCGTTACCGAATGCTTTGTATCAGTAAGGTCTCGATGGCCTGCCCTTATACCGCTGCGAATGAGCATTGTTCCTAACCAGAGAAGATAAACGGTCCCTGAAATTTTCAACACAGCAAACGTTGCCGGAGAGGATATGATCACTGCGGTTATACCAAGCCCGATAAGAACGGCATGGGTGTATATGCCCAAAGCTGTCCCGGCAAGAGTTCTGAGCAGTCCCTTACGACCGCCAGCAATAGCACTGCTCATAACAAGAGTGAAGCTTGCTCCCGGTGACAGTGCTACAGGGAGAAGCGCTGGCATAAAGCCAAAAAGGTTCATATCCATAGATTTAAGATAGTAAGTGACGCCTTGCTATGTTGCCAGTCGAAGCACTGCGCAACAGGGATGTTAGGTCTAATGTGGCATAACATCTCCATCTCCATGATTTTGACGTCCGCTTTTCGCTCAAAGCAGACCTTCACTTTTCCCTGTCCCTCGAAAATGGCCTTTTTAATCCTGCTCTCCGCTTGCAAGTTAAGAGGGTATCTTATTTCATTCTGTCCACAGCCCTGGTGCATATCCGGTCAGTAACTCTGTGGATAAAACCGCAGCAGCAGCAGTATCCGCGCACAGACAACAGGCGGTCACAAAATGACCGTATATCGTATCTTTCAGATGCAGGTGAAACAGGGCTTCGTGAAAAAACATTAGGAAAACTATCCTATCCATTCCCCCTGGTGAAAAATTAAGCTAATAAAGTTCTTGATAGGATCTTGCTTATAGAATTAAAAATGGCGCGAGTGTTTTAAAGCAGAATTTTTAGCTTTTTTTCAAAGAGAGTATTGTAGCGGTAAGATACTTTTTGTTAATTGTTAATTGTTCCGGGACAGAATGTTTTTAGAATGTTAACTTTAATTTTAAAAGGAAAGTGAAATGAAAAAAGTTGAATCATCAAAACTGCTGAAAATCAAATCTCCACTGTCTGGCTGGTCATTCAGCAAGTAATTACTGACAAGTAGATTTGGAAAATCACGCTCACTGGAGCGTGATTTTTTTGTGGAGATTATTATGTTGAATATCGCTTCCCCAGATTATGATCACAAAGCTGCCAGAAAGTTTTTCACTGAAAGCCTGCACGAATCTGTCGACTATCTCATAGATTTCTATGAACTGGACGGTGTTAAAAAGTCCCCGCCTCTTTCATGGCAAATGTGTGCAGCACACTATCTTGCCGCTAAGTCGGCTGAGTCCGAGGATCATGATTCAGCAATAAAATATTTAAAATTTATAGAGTCAATTCCTGTTCCAGAAGGCATTGTTGTCTCACCACTAACATCAAGTGATAAATCTTTTGACAAGGAAATGATATTAAAGATCATCCATGATGATAAAGAACTTGGTTTCGGTTTTTGTGATGACAAAAACCTTGCTGCAATCGAAGCAGGAAAGGTTGTTCAAGCTCTTGATGTAATTAAAGAAAATGTTCCTGATGCCTATGAAGAGATAAACACGTTTATACATTCAGTACATCTCACTCGTGAAACCAGTGACGGTTCTCGTTTCATGCGTTCCGGAACTAACTTTTATATGTGGGGAATGATGTTTACGTATGTTCATGAAGAACATACCGTGCCTTACTATATTGATATTCTCGCCCACGAGTGTGGGCACACTGCACTCAATATTATAAATTCATTCGATGAACTGGTTATCAACAATCCAAACGATACGTTTGTTGCACCCTTACGCGTGGATAACAGACCAATGATCGGAATATTTCATGCATTATTCGTTCTTTCGCGAATCTGCTATGTTTTTGATAGGATAATTAAGCGTGGAACCAGTGAATATGTCGAAGAATGTAAGGAAAGATTCTCGGTCGCGTTTAAAAAACTAAATGATACATATGAAATAGTAAAAGAGCACGGACGATTTACCGAAGCCGGGCAGACTATCTATGAAGATATCTGCAAGCTCTGGAAACTGAACTAAAACAAACAGCACCGTGACGGTGCTGTTTGTTTTAATGGAGCTTTAGAAATGAAAGTTTACCGACATCTTTTTGAACGTAAAAGTCGTAATATCAATTTGTGCTTTTTGTTTAACTCTATTGGTTCTACACTTCTGATGCCCCTAGCTCTGCTCTATCTGGCAGGCAATAGCCTAAGTGCAAAAGATATTCTGTACCTAGGCACAATGAAATTTTGGTCATTTTCACTTTCGTATTTTCTTATTATTCCTCTTGCTAATCGCCTCGACGTTAAGAATACAATATTTTTTTCCTTGTTTTTTAAACTTATATCATTAGCAGTTCTATTTACCGGGCAGGGATTTATCATCTGTATGGCTGTGATGCTGGCGAATGGCCTGGCGTCATCATTTTTCTCTACGGCCTCTAAGATTTATGTTCGGGCAACTTCTGATAATATCAGTGAAAGTTTTTCAGCCCGAATGACGCTCAGTAACGTTGGTGCTGCAGTATCGCCACTGGTTATCAGTGCCTTGGTCTTTTTCCATATTCCGTTTCGCCCTGCTCTGCTTATTCTGATCGTACTTTACACCGTTGGTGTGTTGATGGCCGCTGGCCTAGCCCGGTGCAAAAGGTCTCCAGGGAAATCTTTTGGATTACCGCATCTGGCCGGAGTGCTTAGCAGGGAGTCTGCCGTAGTAGCAACCCTTAGCATTGTGTTTGCCATGCTGTATTACACTTTTGAGACAATCGTTCCTCTGGAACTGGTCCAGTCTGGAAAAAAAGAGTTAGTTGGGCCCATCATGTTATTCAATACCAGCGTCATTATTCTTGGTCAAATCCCCGTTTATAAGTATTTCACAGAAAAACTTGGTGTGATTAATGCTCTTCTTTTTTCGACGGCATTCTGTATTTTATTGTTTATACCTTGGTTTCTGCAGTTTACAGAACTGTCCGGACTGCTGCTGATTGTAGTTGGCGTTACGCTATTAGAAATGTTTTACGGCGCGGGGATAGATACCGTAATTGCATCTGCCGAAAATGACAATAAAATTGCATTGCTGGATGGTGTCTCAAGTATTGCATTATCTGCCGGAGCAGCTTTGGCGGCTGCAGTTTATGGTGATCCCGCCATGTTCATCCCTTTTGTTCTAACACTGTTTGTTATGAGCTTGGTTTTGATCAGAGGTGCAGATCATAAGCTCGCTTAATGGAAGCTGTTTTCTCTGGTGCTGAAATTTTTTTGTCCACAATTGCACCTGTGAGATATGCCCTGCTATCGGAAAGCGCACGCACATGAAGAGCAGACCGAATGTCCCGCTCACGGCGGGGAACGGGTGAGCAGTGGTATTTGATGTCAATCAGGAAGGGTGTTTCAAAGGCGCGCATTGGTTGCAGGTGATGAGCGTCCGCTAAGAGCGAGCAGCGGACGATATTCGATTAATTTCAGTTAATTTCGTGACTTTGGGAAGCGGTCAGTAATGTGCCAGACCGCCATCTACAGCATACTGGCTGCCGGTAACATAGGATGCTTCATCGGACAGAAGGAAAAGTGCAACTGCAGCGGCCTCTTCTGCTGTTCCTGCACGACCCAAAGGAACCTGGCTTACCACAAAATCTTCAAACTGCTGACGAGACTCTTCTGGCATAAAGTGCCTGAAGTTAGTTTCAATCGGACCTGGTACCAAAGTGTTGGCGCGGATACCGCGTTCAGCAAACTCAGATGCCCAGCTTTTGACCATAGCGATAACGGCGCCTTTCGTCGCTGCATACAGGCTTGTCATCGCCGCTCCTTCATATACAGATGAGGATGACGTCACCAGAACGGACGCGCCTGAATTAAGTGATTTGGAGAGAGCTGCCAGCTGTAGCATCGGACCGCGCACATTAGCATTCATCATATCATTGAAAGAATCTGCCGTTACAGACTCCGGAGAGCCTACCTCTGCAAAGCCGGCATTAAGCCATAATCCATCAAGTGACCCCCAGCCTCTGATAGCTTCACCCAGTACGTTTATGTCAGCTTCGCTTGCGGCATCGCTTTTTAAAATAAGTGATGTCGCAGGAAGCAAGCTGCGTGCACGTTCAAGCCTTTCTTCATTAAGCCCTGTAATGGCTACGTTGCCACCTTCTGTAACAATACGCTGAGCCCCTGCCAGCCCGATGCCACTGGTGCCGCCCGTGATCAGTATACGTTTACCCTGAAATCTTCCCATGCTTACTTCCTTTATTTAGCTGCGGAATCAGCTTTTACCTTACGTAAACAAAACACTATTCGTCATCTGTTTCATTAAGTAACCAACCATGGGAATGCATGGATTGCGACTTGGACGTCCGCTTCTGGCACAAAGTGGACAATCTGACTGAGCGGAAGGTCTGCTTCGAGCGAATAGCGGAAGCCAGTATTGTCTTTTGTGAGTTCGTGATATGCCAACAGGGGAGGTCATCAATCAGGAAACATATCCGTTGAAATCCCTGATTTCCGATGTTACAAGATGAAGAGCATGTTCAAAGATGTTTAGTATTTACTAATTATCAACTCAACAGAGCACGTCTGAAAATGATTAAGTTAGCTAAGCCAGTGACAACCGCTACCACCACCGAAACCTTCGGCGGCGTGTGCGCATCTGTGACTGACTTCTGACAAAACAGATTCTGACTCCCCGCCCAACCGGACGGGGAAGAAAATCTCTCCGTTCATGACTTACTGAATTGAGAGACATCATGATTTCATCTGAAAATGCACTTTTAGTTATCGATATGCAGCAGGGGTTATTCCGAGGTCCCTCTTTGCCCCATTCCGCAGACTCAGTTTTGTCAAACATTTGCCTGCTTATACAAAAAGCCAGGCAGGCGCAGGTGCCGGTATTTTTTGCCCGCCACAACGGACCTGACGATTCCCCCTTCTCTGAGCAAAGTCCCTTAACACAACTGATACCCGAAATGAGGGTAAATGCCGAGTTCGATATCGTTTTCATCAAAAAATTTCCCAATTGTTTCCGGGATACGTGCCTTCAGCTGCAGCTCGGCAAGCGCGGAATAAAACAACTTGTTATCGCCGGGATGAAAACAGAATTCTGTGTGGACACTACCTGTCGTGCAGCGCCTGAGCTGGGGTTCAGGACCGTACTGATTTCAGATGCGCACACCACAATGGATAACGGCTATTTGGCAGCTAACGAAATCATCAACCATCACAACGCCACCCTGGCAGGCCCGTTTGTGACGCTTGCGACAGCCGCGGACTGGCAATTTTATTCTGAGAAATGAGTTAAAACTGAGAGCCGCCCGCCGGGCGGCTGAAGTGCAAAAAGTCCGCTAAGAGCGAAAAGCGGACATCTGTAGTTGTTATTACACTTAGAGATTTTACTTCCATAGCCGTGTATTCGTTAACAGGGAGCAGGTCAAAGCACGGCCATCAATAGTTATTGAATAATTGAAACCTATGCATCTGAGCCTTGTCTGCGGGCTTCAATGCAAAGATACTGATGTTTTTATACTCAATCAGTATTGATAACTCTATGGAATCTTTCTTTTCCTCCACTGCAAACTGTCTCGTCCGCTGGCAGGATCTACCTGGCAGCGGAACACCCCTGATATTTGTGCACGGACTAGGATGCGCTTCTTCGTACGAGTATCCGCGTATCGTCACCGACCCTCTTTTTAATAAAAGACGTGCGATTCTTATAGATTTGCCTGGTTGTGGCTACAGTGGAAAGCCCCGTGATTACAGCTATTCAATCACTGACCAGGCTAGTGTGGTGGCGGAGTTAGTACGGCATTTAGGGCTGAATAAATGTTTTATTTACGGACACAGTATGGGGGGAAGTATCAGTATTGAAGCGGCAGACTTAATCACAGACCGCATGGAGGGACTTGTGGTATCTGAACCTAATTTCAGACCCGGGGGTGGTTTTTTCAGTCGGCAGATATGCAGCCACAGTGAAGAGGAGTTCATAAACAGACACTGGCAACACATGATTGAAAACGAATCAGGCCCCTGGGCGGGAAGCCTCGCAGTTAATGCACCTTGGGCGGTTTGGCGAGGTGCTGCCAGTCTGATAGCAGGCGGTGACTGGCTTGAGCGATTTATTAAATTACCAGTGCGCAAACAACTTATCTTCGGTGCATGGTCGTTACCAGACGACGATGTCGATTACTTAGACAAGTCAGGGGTTTCAACGGTAATCCTTGATGATTGTGGGCATTGCATGTCATGGGAACAACCGGGTTCACTTTCTCTTGCACTGTCAAATTTTGCCAGTGAATAGCAATAAAATTCAGGCCGCAATTGAGGTTCACGGGCTTTGTGCCGCCTTACACCACACACGGGGCGGGCGATAACGGAGGGTCTGTTCATGGCACACAGCGAACTGACGGCAGGCTAAGGTCCGCTATGAGCGAGAAGCGGACGTAGTAACCGCATTGATTGTAAGTGGGTCAGATATCGTTAGTTATGCTTCTGAGCATGTCCAAAATGAGCTTTGCTGCTGTCCCTTCATGATCTAAATCAGGATCATAAATGGTCACTGTAATGCCACAGCAGCGCATATTTTTGAAAAGTTCGCGACAGACATTTACAAGTGTTTCAGAAGACAAACCGGTAATGCCGGGACAATCAACTGCAGACATTTCAGAACTGTCCAGGACATCCATATCAAGATGAATCCAGTAAGGCATTTCAGGAAAAAGATTGAGCCGCTCGAATATCACATTGATGAGATGATGATCAGACAACTTAAGCGCGTCAAAAATAGTTATACGCCGGATATCAGTGCCATCAATGTCAGGCCATTCATAATCTTCAAGGAGCGACTCACGCTCTTCCAGTTGAATCACTGCGTCATCCTGAATCAGTGATCCTTCGATACCGGGCCATGCAGTCAGTAATGGCTCTCCCCGACCGGTAACGAGTGCCAAATCCATTCCGGCCGCAGCGCCTGGTCGTGCTCCTGGTTCTCGCTTCCAGTTTCCGGGATGACGGAAATCGCTGTGGCCGTCAATATGCACAAGTGCAAGTTGCCCTAACTGACGCCTGCTGCCAAGCAAGGCTCCGGGCAGTATGGCGCAGTCGCCTCCGATAACAACGGGCTTTAAGTTGCGATGATGCGCCGCCTCTACTTCATCAGCCAATTGTAGATTAAGTTGTCTGAGCTTGTGGCCGTTCAGGATATCAGTACCTGGCTCACATTTAGAACTGTATTCAGGGCAGGGAACAGTAACAAAGTTACAAGAGGAAAACATTTTATCGAGTCCGTGGTGCATGAGAACTGCTGGCGCGCGGAATGTGCCCGGTATGTGCCCTTCATAAAGCGGGTTGAGACCAAGATTAGACGGGACAAGAATTATTTTTTTCATAAAATCCTGTTTTTAACTGATCTGGTTAGCACAGAAACTAAGCTATCTTACGAAACTGCTTTCTCGCCGAGATAAAATTCGGGGTGCTAACCAGTGCCAGAACGCACAAGGTTCGCTATAAGTGAGAGGCTGACATCCGTATTTTAACGTTTATACCGCCGTTTCCACTTATCCACGACATCACCCAAATTCTTAGGGGTAGCATTACTTATCCAGATCATAAATTCACGATTGAATCGGAAATTCTCTCCACACTCTTTGATCATAAAGCGGCGAACGTTTTGTGTGTTTTTGTAATTTTTATCAACGATTGTAGAACGTGTTAGTGAGGAGCTATGCCAATCAGTTTCCATCTTTCTAACTCCCGTAATGAGTAGTTTTAAATAAAAATTAGTACTCCACTTTAGTCAGAGAAGCTGAAATTTCTCAAAGTCCGGTTCTGGCACAAAGCGGACTGACGGCAGGCCAAGGTCCGCTATGAGTGAAGAGCGGAAGTATGAATGTTTGTTTAACTCTATTGGCTTTTAGCCACTCTTATCCCAGGTCTTCGCGAGTTGGACCTTGAAAGTAGATACTGCTTATATGACAACTTCGTGGCTGTGTCAGCACAAAACGAATTGTTTCCCAGACTGAGCGCCCATTCATCAGACGTTCCCCCATTCTGAATTCACTGTCGACAAGCGTATCTAATCCTGTAAGTTCGAAATCGGGTGGATACAACCCGGTCACACGTATGTTTTCTTCGGACAACTGCTGTGACAGTTTGGTGATAAACCCGCTAAGCCCATGTTTGCTGGCGAAAAAAGCAGGATGCGCAATTGAATCCGTAAAATTCGGGATCCCACATGAAGATATAATTGAGACGATATCAGCATTGTCTGAACGTCTTAACCCGGGCAGCAGAGCCTGAGTCAGTAGAATCGAACCTGTCAGACCTGAACTAACGGTATTGATAATTTCTGTGTCGGGCTGATCGTCTAATCTCCCTGACAACCACTGAGCAGCATTCAGGATTAAAATGTCTATAGGCTTGTCTGAAATTAACAGCTGTGAAGAAAACTGAGAAAGGGATTCAGGCCGGGTTAAATCACAGATATACCCTTTTGCAATGCCGCTTTCAGCAGTTATGATGCTGCAGGTTTTTGAATATCTTCAGCCCGCCGTGCACAAAAATCTACCTCGACGCCCTCTCGTGCCAGCCACACGCACAACGCCTGGCCAAATCCCCCGCCACCACCGGTAATAACAGCCCTTTTACCTCTCAGCATCTTCATTCATCCCTTTTCCTGATGACTATGTGTGGATGTAGATATACATGAGGAAGTTAATTGTCATCTTTCAGTTAATGCTCTTTTTACATGAGGAACAGAAATAAGCTGCACTGCAAACTGTTTGGCGTGTGTCAGGGGATTAGCAATGTCCGCTTCTGGCACAAAGCAGCCCCTTAGATGACCAAAGGCATGATGTGTTTATTTTGGAAGATAGCGCCTGAAGTTACTTAAAGAGATTATCAGTACCATACTTTATTGATGTATCCTTGCCCGGACTTTCACAAGGAGCAGGTCTGGAAATGAAATGTGGATTTTGTGGTACACACGTACCTGATAATTATACCGTCTGCACGGGCTGCCACGCTGAGTACAGACTGGAGCCAGCGAGAACGGGATGCAGGCCGGCATTGCCGTTGCTGACGGGCATAATCATATTGTTTTGTACTCCGGCCATCATTGAACTGGGGCTGAGACGCCCATTCATTGCAGCAACTATTTTCACAACCGGTTTAGTTCTTTTTATTGGTGGCTGGAGACGTTTGAGACGTCTTCAAAAAGTGACTCCGCGAGTAGGGAGATGGTACAGGAAGAGAATCTGATTTTTAGAAGAGTCACTTTCCTAATCAATCATACTCATACAGGCATGCTCAACGTTTTCTGAACAAACCTTTCAGCGCCCACACCAGTACAAAAGACATAATGACAGAAAGAATGATATTGGCTGTAAGTACAAAGTCGATGGTTGCTTCATCGCCACTGATATTGAAAAGACCGGCGATGGCATAGAAGAATGTAACCGGCACTATGACAGCAATAGCCTTTGAGATTGCTATCGCACAAATAACAAACAGTAAACCCAGTAAAATAATGCGCATCGTTAGTATACCTTTATCGTTCCATAGGCTTTGAGCTGGCTACCAGGAATGTTCAACGTCGGGCCGGATTTCAGGAACATGTCGCGCATGTAATTGAACTGAATGGGGTGTTGAAGAGTAATGCAGCCTTCACTCAACCCTAATGGCCCAATGGGGTGCAGACGGAAATTACCACGCTTAACTCCCTGAACAAACGTGTAGTCATCAATTTTTCCATCGTCACGATAGAGCCCAAACCACGTTGAGCGATCCGTTCCGTAGACTTCTTTCAACAACCGTTCTTTGAACGGCCCCAGTCGTCCACCTGTAGGCCGCTCAACGATAAAATAGCGGCCACGAACAATCGGCCCTATGTCGGGGACGTTTGTTTTTTCTGGATTATTTCGGCCTTCTTTTTGACCAGAGAAAGCAGGAAATGTACCAATGCCCGGGCAATTGAGGCTCGCCATTTCACGGCGATTGAGAAGAAAATAACAGCTATATGACATGAGAACGCCATTCTTTATGTGCAAATATAGTAGGACCAGTGGATAATAAAATTAAATGCTACCTTCTGATAGTGCAATGTTAATTGTGCGGGGCAGTTGCCTGGGATTGTCCGGGGAAGGGCACAAAAAAACCGCCTGGCGGCGGTTCATTCTCAGCTAACTCTTGGGACCATCAAGAGTCCACTCTTTAGGTTTACTCTCTGTAATATTGCCGTCAGCGCGAACAGAAGCATCAATCGCATTCCGGCAGTCCTCGGAGCCGCGTGGGTCGGACGCTTTTTTGCACTCTTCAACTTTTGCATTGCGTTCCTTATCGTGCGCCTTATACCACTCAAGGCTCTGCGCGCCAGCATCGCAACCGGTAAGCAGGGTAGCCAGTAACCCCAGTGAAATCAGTCCTGTTTTCATCATTTCTTCCTTTTAATGGATTAATTGCGACGGCAATTGTAGACCAACAGCGCGACCGGGCGCACTAAGCAAAGACTGCGAAAACTGAGTTACTTTATTTTTGGGATATCTTTTAATCTCGTTGTGTAGCGAGGTGACAGCATTTCACGTTTCATCTGCCATGAACTGTCGCGATCACCCTGACCCGCGAAAAAGACTTTTCCTTTCCCGGATCGATTAATACCGTCCAGTGCTGCCATTAGCGCGTCTGCGTTCGCACGCGGCTGCTGCTCACTGAACATGTCAAACTGCGCAACACCTGACTGATAAAAATCTCCCAGCATGACGCCAGCTTTCGCATACCGGTAACCCGCCTGCCAGATGGTGCTGAGGCCGCTTAGCGCTGATTCAATGATGTCGCGGGTATCGTTCGTCGGATAATCACAGATGCGAGAGGCGGTATTCGAATATTGCGGTTCATTACCGTGACGAGCGGTGGCGATGGAAACACTGATATGTCGGCAGCGCGAATTCTGCTCTCTAAGTTTTTCCGCCGCACGTGTGGCATACAGCACGATTGCCTGCTGCATGTCTTCCAGTTTTATGACTCTTTCACCAAAAGATCGCGAGTTTAGAATGTGCTGCTTTGGTGGCGGGGCATCTTCCAGTGCAATGCAGGACTCACCATTAAGTTCGCGAGTAGTACGCTCAACAATAACGTCAAAATTTTTCCGTATCATGCTGATGTTGCTGTCAGCCAGCTGCAGAGCCGTTGTGATCCCCAGCTGGTGCATGCGTTTGGTAATGCGCGGGCCAATCCCCCAGATATCACCGACGTCGGTCAGGTGCAGTAGTTTTCGCTGCCGGATTCTGCTGGACAAATCCACGACGCCCCCGGTCTGCGTCCACTTCTTTGCCGCATGGTTAGCCAGTTTGGCCAGTGTCTTCGTTGGTCCGAACCCTACGCCAATAATCAGCCCGGTTTCACGCCGGATGCGCTCGCGCATCTGCTGCCCGAATGCCTCAAACGGGATGAGGTTATCAATCCCGGTAACGTCCAGGAACGACTCATCAATGGAATATACTTCCTGTCCCGCGGCCATCTCGCCCAGTATGGCCATCATGCGCGCTGACATGTCGCCGTACAGTTCATAATTGGAGCTGAACACATGCACACCATTCTGCCGGAAATAACGCTCGTTCTGGAACAGCGGAGCAGCCATTTTGACGCCTAAACGCTTTGCTTCTGCCGATCGCGCGATAACGCAGCCGTCATTGTTCGACACAACGACAATCGGTTTGCCGCGAAGGTCGGGCCTGAATATGGTTTCACATGAGGCGTAAAAGTTGTTGGCATCGGCCAGCGCAAACATTACTAACCTCCTGCAGGTCCGTTAAATCCAACTCCGGCTACATCGGTGAGGGCATAGGCAACCACACCCCACACCGGGAGCGTCTGGCTCACGTCAAGCAGCGTTACAGTCTCGTCCGTATCCAGCGCCTGATGGGCGGGTAAGCGGACGGTTAATCTGCTGATTAACGATCTCAACACTTTTTCACACCCTGCCGGTCCGGGCATCGACATTGAAAGTGACCAGCCTGTTTATCTTAGGGTTGATGTCAGGCTTGACGCCGCCTTGTTTTATTATTCTCTCGATGAACAGAACTGGCATAGCGTCGGAGATTATGTCGAGTACAGCAAGTTATCAGATGAATACTACAAAGAGAGAGGACATGAACGTTTTACCGGCACCTTTGTGGGGCTCTGCTGTCAGGATTTTACCGGCGAAAACGTACACGCTGATTTCGATTATTTTCTGTATGAGCCACTCAGCTGATGTACCCGCGAAATCCTGTAAGCCCGCGAGCAGCTGCATTAAAATAGTGTACTGATGCGGGTCTGAACAGATGCTCTCAGGCGGGCACATCAAAAGGTACATCGGGCATCCTCACAAAGCCCTTAATTCGCGGCTACTAAAGTCCGCTTCTCGCTCTTAGCGGACATTAATGACGTGGTATTTATAAAAACATGGTGCAAAACTCTTATTAAATTGAGCTATCTAGTGGAAGTGAAAATTTAAGACCGGAGAGAGCCTTAAGTGAAAGCATTTACGGTGCGTCGAATTAATGAGAGCGATCCAGAAGATTTCAGAAGATTAAGGCTGGAAGCATTGCTCCTTCATCCAGACGCTTTTGGCGCGTCCTACGAAGACTGGAGCCAGAAGCCAGCACCTTTCTTTGCTGAAAAAATTGCGAACCAATTATGTTTTCGGTGGATTTGACCTTCACAACACCATACAGGGCCTGATTGGTTTGAGCTTCAGTACCTCACCAAAGCTGAGTCATGTCGCTACTATCTGGGGGATGTATGTCCGTGCCGGGATGAGGGGATCGGGACTATCATCAGGGCTAATGGAGGCTGCGCAGAAAGCTGCAAGCTCAGTAAGAACTATAAAGCTTTCAGTCGTCACAACGAATCATGCCGCGTATGCACTCTATCTGTCGTACGGTTTCACTAACTGGGCCACTGATACTGCTGCGCTTTACGCTAAGGGTATTTTCATGACGAATATCTTATGAGACGAGATTCGGAAAACGACTCATACATTCAATGAAATGACATCCTGTTTAGGTTTCCACTACTATGTTGTTTAACTTAACCTGGTGAGATTGATCTGCTTCCAGTTAATTCTCACACAATGCTTATAATCGTACCCGATGTTCGCTCTTTGCAGACACTATGTACATCAGAAATTGCCTGCATCGGCAGTTAAGATGCAAGCGTACTGTTGTAGTCATTCAGACGTCCGCCATGATCATTTGAGGATAAGCAGAATGCTCCTGGAAAAGCTCAGATTACTTGAGTGCAGCCTTCATGGTGACAGGCGAAACGATCGGGAGTGGCTTGAGCTGATTCTTCATCCTGCGTTCCGGGAAATCACCCGATCAGGTGTAATGGTCAACCGATCAGAGACCATTACGGCGCTGCTGAGTGAGAAGGATGCACCCTTTATTCTCAGCAGCGATTTCCGGCTCACGGAGATGGGCTGCGGTAGCGCGCTGCTTCACTATCGGACGTTTTGCGCTGATGGCAGCCATCCTTCATTACGTTCCTCTTACTGGATTTGTTCAGATGAAAACCAGTGGATGCTGTTTTTTCACCAGGGAACGCCAGCGGCAGGCACAGAGGTTCACGGGTGAGCTGCATACTCAGGGCTGAGGAGATGTGTTTATGCGGACGGTTATAGTTGTGCCATACGATGATAAATGGCCTGAGATGTTTGCGGAAAGGTTACTGATAAAGACACTGCTCGGTGGTGTGGCTAAAGATATCCATCACATTGGCAGCACATCCGTGACTGGTCTCTCAGCAAAACCCATTATCGACATATTGCTGGAAGTCTCCGACATCCATGAACTGGATAGATACAATAGTGCAATGGCCCACGCCGGTTATGTTATCCGCGGTGAGAATGGGATATCAGGCCGAAGATATTTCATTAAGGGTGGCGAACAGCGAAGTCATCAGGTGCATGCATTTGCTAGTGGCGATATGCAGGTACCAAGACATCTTGTTTTCCGCGATTACTTACGAAAAAACACTCACATCGCAGGGATGTATGCTGAGCTGAAACACTCGGCAGCACGACTCAGCAGGAACGATGCTCATCGCTACAGCGCGCTCAAAGCAAACTTTATAGCACATCATTTACGTCTGGCCCAGGCTGAGTCAGAACGATAAGGAATGAGTTCATTGCAGGATGTCATGTCCCCTTTTATCCTTCAGCAGACTTCACCCTGCTGGTATCTCCGCTTTATGCCGGAATCGCACTGCGCCAGCCGTGAACTTAATTGAGATTTTTCGCCGTAAATGCTGGAGTCCACGGCTGAGTTGTCATCGCTGAAAATCGTGAAATTTTATTAAATGGGGTAACTATTCTTCGACTGTGTAGTTATCCGCTTCAGGAGAATAACCCCGACAAACGCATGCCAGCTTATGCCCGTCAGGATCGCGCAGATAGGCAACATAAAAGTCGGGGCCGTATAAGGTTCGTGTGCCTGGAGCGCCTTCATTCTCTCCACCCGCAAGAAGGCCGGCTGCATGAAAGCGTCTGACAAGTTCCGCGTTATCTGCACTGAATGCGAACATGGTTCCGTTTCCAGCCGTCGCGGTATGTCCATCAAAGGGAGGGCAAATACAAAAGCTGAACCCCTTATCCGGATTATTGTCATCTCCCCACATTGCCCAGTCCTCTGTCCAGGCTGGCTGTCGCGAATAGCCGAGGACGTTAAAAATAGCGTCATAAAAGTTCTCGGATCGCTGAAGGTCATTTGTACCCATCGTGATATACGTCAGCATTTGATTACAACCTCTCGCCGTTTGTCTCAACAGATACTATACCGTTCACAGCAGCAATGAATATTTACCTGACACGCCACTTTCCGCTTTAAATCAGAGCACCGGCTATCAAAAGCACCTTATTAATGGCGGCAGCTGGCATGCCCTCTGTTGTTCAATAAGTGACTTTGCTGACGGTAACGTTCTCTGCTGTAGAACCACAACTGAAGTCCGCTTCCCGATCAAAACAAACGTAACCGCTGGCATCATGCTCCAGGCATATCAGCCCGCGGTGTGAACACAGATATTCAGCCACATTTTCCCTTTCCGGACCTGACAACATCCGCGCCGAGGCGTCTTCTTAACATTCTGATACGTCTGTTCTGAGGGAAAAATCACAGGAAATTTAATAAACCGCCGGACGCTGCCGATAACCTCAGGTATCGAAACTTCGTACGCAGGAAACAGCATCCATGTCACCATTCGACACCCATAGTAAGCAGCAGGAAATTACCGAGATTACGGCACGTGCTGGCTACATCCTGCGGCAGCTTCGCGACAGTCTGCAACAGCTGGGCCTTGATAAAACCATTGCCGATGTGGCGGGAAGTATCCCGAACGCCCGTGAAAGGCTGGGTTATGTGGTCACAATGACCCGCGAAGCCGCAGAGGGCGTCATCAACAGCGTAGAGATCACGCAGCCTCTGCAAACCGAACTGGGCGAAAAAGCGGAGAAGCTCACACAACGCTGGGATGTCGCTTCCGGGAATCCGTCGGACAAAGAACAGGCTCAGGCACTAGCTGTGGATACCGCGGCCTTGCTGGATGAGGTCCCTCGTATCACGGGTCTGACACAACAGCAGTTGCACGCAATTATGATGTCACAGGGCTTCCAGGATCTCACCGGACAGATAGTTCAGGCGATGATGGCCGTGCTGAATCAGGCTGAGCAGCAGCTGATACAGGTTATCCGTGATAACACCGGCTCACATGGCACGGCCAGTGCGCCGTCTAAACCCGCCTCCCCATCAGAAACCCCTGCCAGTCAGGATGATGTAGACGACCTGCTGGCCAGTCTGGGAATGTAAACCGAATGAAAGAAACCCGGATAGCACTGACAATAAATATCAGGGTAATCCGGCGTTCTTACTGAAAACAGATGTGTTATTAAGCGTCCGCTCGTAGCGCCCGCCTGTTTTCGTAACCCATTAAGATGCCGACACCCGTCGGCTACATGGGCAGACCTGACTGCGACCACCCCACTCCATAGCCTTTTGGGAATCGCACTGCACCTGAATACCCTTTTGCATCGCTCCACACCCGTCATCTGCATTCGTTCAACCCTCCTGCGTCATCCTCTTCCCACCTTCAGCTCAGCCTGCGTTGAGATGTTGTACCGACCAGATGGACTGCCAGAATATTTACCTAACAAATGTTAGGTAGACATTGACGTGGGTCGATCTTGCAGCTAAGGTTTATCTACCTAACGATTGTTAGGCAACTCAGCCACCAACCCACAGGATCGACCATGACCGCTAAACTTCAGCTTTTCACCTCGCCTTCGGCCTTTCCGAACCCACAGCGCTTGCGTCTGTTCATGCATGAAAAGGGCATCGCTGATCAGTTTGCCGAGACCATCTATGACATGTCTCCTGGAGGAGAACAGCGTGGCTGGCGTCATTTGAATATGAACCCGTGGGGCGAGACGCCTACCCTTCAACTGGCTGACGGTAGTTATATTTCCGAAACGGCTGCTATCGTTCGTTATCTTGATCAGGAATATCCGGGGCGCAGGATTATGGGGGAGACCGCGCTGGAACAGGGTCTGGATAATATGTGGGATAACCGGGTGTGGGTGCATATCCTGTACCGCATCGTTACCGCATTCCACGTGTTGCACACCGGGCTCGGCTTCAAGCTGGAACTGACCAAAAATGAGGCCTGGGGCGAACACTGCCGTAAGGAAGCGTTGTCTCATGCCGCTCTGGTCAATAGTCATCTGTCAGACGGTCGCGAATGGCTGCTCGGCGGCGATGCTCCGACCTTCTCAGACATTACGCTGGCAACCGCGATCGCTTTCTCGAAATTCCCGGTCAATGCAACCCCACTGGACGAGCGTTTTGAGTTCTTAGATGCGTACTGGCAGCGCTGGACTAAACGTCCCGCTTTCCAGGCAGCCTACGCCGATGGCAATAGCGGCATTCCTGAGCTGGATTCGCCAGCCCGGTAATCCGCTCTTACTGGAAATGCTGGTACACCGGGATCGTTATCTGCTGACTTTCCCGGTGAGCACGGTTTTCCGGAAAGCGTCGGCTGTCGATGTCGCTTGCTGAATCCTGATGGAGCGACATCTGCCTGAGCATCCTGGACGCATTGAACTCACTGCGCTTACTGACAATCTGCCTGTCACCCGGTAAGCGTTTGCTGTAAATTAGCGTTCCCAGTTTAAGAGATTATCCCAATACCAAAGGCATCAAGATGAGCGTCAACGCCAGGGAAGCCATTTTGTTGGCGGCCAAAAAAATTGCCCAGTCCCAGGGTTACAATGGTCTGAATTTCCGCGACCTCGCCCAGGAAGTGGGTATTAAAGCGGCGAGTATTTATTACCATTTTCCAGGCAAGGCCGCTCTGGGCACTGCGGTTGCCAGACGATACTGGGAGGACGGTACGCTCGCGCTGGAAATTATCGAATCAGAAAGCCCCTCTCCGATTGATGCTCTGCATCGCTTTCCTGAAATATTTCGAAGATCGCTGGAGGCCGACAATCGTCTCTGCCTGGGCAGTTTTATGGGTGCGGAAAAAGATACCTTACCCCCTGAGATGAGCGAAGAGATTCAGAAGTTTGCTGATGTCAACATTGCATGGCTGAACAGGCTTCTGGTGGCGGCAAAGGTGTGCGAATCAGAGGAGAGTGAATCCAGAGCACGTGCAATTTTTACGGCCATTGCCGGTGCCCAGCTTATTGCCAGAAGTCGCTCTGATATCTCGCTTTTCGATTCACTGGTGGATTCATATCGCGCCTTCGGACCTCTGCCGGCATAGCTGCTGTCAGCAACTTACTTCAGCTAACATCCAGCTTGCTACATGCGCGCCAATGCGAAGCGGCGGCCGGTAGCGCCTGTACTTTTCCACTCAGGATTCTCCCCTTTGGCTCAATGCGCGACGGGCAAGAGCAAATGTATTACGCCGTGTCTCATCACCTGCGCTAAAGGGGTGAAGCCCCGAATCAGAAAAGCATTTATTTCAGCGATTCCGCCAGCGTGATAATCCACAACTTACTGTCTGACTCCGGTTTCTTCAGCAGCTTCAGACCGATGGTCGTGGCAACCGGCTTGTTATCCAACGTAAGCGTCCCCTGCTCTGTCACCCGATAATCCTTACGCTTCTTACCTTCAACCGGATTCTGCATCACCGCTTTCACGCCGAAGTCATTGTCATTAGTGACCGCCAGCGTTTTATTGTCGATCAGCGCCAGCCCTTCGGCTTTCTCCTGCTGCCAGCCCAGCTGACGTAAATCAACCACCTGCTTTTTAGTAGCGAACTTTATGCCGCGTTTCAGCAGCGTTTTCTCGTCGTCAGACTCGGGATATTCACCGGGCTTATCAAATGCTGAAAGCTCGGTAGCGGGGCTGAGATCCACCTTATAGACAAGGTTGCGCATCGCATCGTTTTTGTCGGTGCCCTGCTCTATCAGCAGGATATGCTGATTGTCGATCGCCACGATATCGCCAATTTTTGCGTCACTGTTTTTACTGTAAGCCTCGCTGTCGATCGGATATCCATACATTGCGGTTTTCCCGGTCGCCGGATCGAAACTCACCAGGCGGGTAAAGCGCGCCTGCTTTTTACTTTTACCGTCGATATCCAGCGTGCTCTGCACCGCGGCGATGATACGCCCATCGGGCATGCGGGTGATCCCCTCAAAGCCACGGTTTGGCTGACGCCATTTGAGTATGTTCGGCAGACCGCCCGCGATGGATTTCTCCCCTTCGGCGGCCTGCGGCCCGTGAATCGCCAGGATTTTACCGCGCTCATCTACGTTAATCAGGAACGGACCATACTCATCGCACAGCCAGTATCCGCCCTTGCCATCCGGCGTAATGCCTTCCGTATCCAGACCACGGTTATCGCCCTGCAGCGCTTTCAGCGTATCGCTTAGCGCGACCTCATTGGTTGATCCGATGACGCCATCCTGCAACGGCAATCCGTTAACGTTGCCCTTGTCGTCATGCAACGGTCGGGCATCTGTGGCCTCGGCTTTGCCGTTCTGCACCTGAATATTCATCAGCAGCGGGGCGAAGTCCGGCGTGACGAAAATTTTTGCCTCTTTCTTTCCCACATCAGGCGAGTCGGCATTGGGTCCGCGATCGGTGACGGTAACAAAGGTCAGCGTATCCCCCTGCTTACCGGTAAACAGCAAACCAGAGCCGATACCCACCGGCAGACCCTGAGGAAATGCGCTGGCGAAGGCACCGTTGTAACTCACGCGCGTTCCTTCGGGGAAACTGACGATGTAACGTTCGACCTTTGGCTGTGCCGCTAGCGTTGATAAAGAGAGTGCGCAACCGATAACCAGAGAAATCGCTTTTATTTTCACATTTTTATATCCGTTAAGGAAAGACACGAGCCTAGAGAATAAAAATGACAGAAAAATGAAATCACCGGGAAACACTGGCGGTTAACAGAGTGATTATTTTCCCGTGAGGTAAGCGGGATGAAACTGTCTGTTCAGACAATACGGTCCGTATCAGGACTTCAGTAAACTGAGGGGCTTCTGGTTAACGATGCTCACGATCATAACAATGCGACAGATCGCGCAGCGTTCACTCCCCGCCTTTGATTTACGCTGTTATATCCCGGAAAAGATGTTTACATTTGTTCAGCAAAATTATCTGCCGCTCATCAAAGCGCCATCACAGGGAAGAACCGTGGTTAACGTCATCATCAAAGTCACACCGCAAACAGAGGCAGGGAAAGTATGAGGGAGATTACAGCCGATAAGATAACCGGGATGCCATCACGAACGACAGCGTATCTTTGCCGTCAAATCGGGCATCTGGTCAAAACAGGAAGCCTGAGCCCGGAGACCTGCCAGCGCATCTTTGCTTTCTGTGGTATCAGACCCTCAGATGCGCAGTGGCGTCAGTTTCTTATCCCGGTACTTTGCTTTCTGGGATTACTGTCACTGGTTGCCGGGTCGGTGTTTTTTATTGCCTGGAACTGGGCCTGGATGCCGAAGATGGCGAAATTTGCCCTGGCCGAACTGCTGATCGTCGCGCTGGCGGTAGTGGTCTGGTGGCGCTGGTACAGCACGCTGGCACGCAGCGCATTACTGGCAGCAGGATTAAGTTTCGGTGCGCTGTTTGCGCTTTACGGGCAGATTTATCAGACGGGTGCGGATAGCTGGGAGCTCTTCCGGGCCTGGTTATGCATTCTTCTGCCGCTGGCGCTGATTGCCCGGCAAAACAGCCTGTGGTTTTGCAGCTGGCTGGTCGCTAACCTGGCGTTTCAGCTCTATTACACCGCCACGTTGCCCACGTCACTGCTGGACCTTGCCGTGACTGACAGCTTCTTCTGGCTCCCGACAACAGTGCTGCACGGCTATCTGGCGCTGCTGGCAGCCTGCCTGATTATCAGGGAAGTTCTGGCCTGGCAGGCAATAACGCATCACCCTCAGAGCTGGCTGGCAAGCCGCTGGTTCTCACGCGTCATGGCCGGATTTTTACTGCTGCTATTGACCACCATCGTGGCCGGAAATATCTCTGACGGGCACGGTGCTAACCATTTTATGTTAGTGACGGGCGGCTGGGTGGTCACCCTGCTGGCAGGCTATTACCTGTACCGTTATCGCCATGTGGATCTCTGCATGCTGACGCTGGGCATCGCCAGCCTGACGGTTGTGGGCTGCGCGCTGATCATGCAGCTATTTCTGGTGGCCTATGTTACGGCTGACCTGTATCTGACCGGCGTCCTGATGATTTTCTGGGTAGCGGCAAATGGTTCGATCCTGCTGAAGTGGCAGCGCAAACTGGCTGAAAAGGGGCCGATCGATCTTGCTCCGGCCAGACTGACCTTACTGACAGACGCCCTTAGTCAGCAGGGCCTGCTGAGCGACGCACAGATCAGGGAGATTCAGCAACGCGGTCACGCGTCGGACCTGCCCTGGTATCTGAGGCTGGCGCTGAGCGTCGGAGGCTGGGTCGCCGCGATCATTACTCTGTTACTGATGGCGCTGGCGCTCTATTCCACCGACCTGCTCGATGACCAGAATGCTGTCACCCTTATCCTGCCTTCACTGATCCTCGCCGTGATTGCCCGCGGCCTGTTACGCAGCGATCGTGACGGTAAGTATCACCTCGGGCTGGCATGGGCCATCGCGGCGACGTGCGGTCTGGTTTTCGGCGTTGTGTTACAAATCCAGAGCAATGACGTCAGCTTTATGATGCTGAGCTCACTGTGCGCATTACCGATTCTTACAGCGATGCCGGTGGCGATACCTGACCGCACTTACCGCTTTATGGCCATCACTGCCCTGACTTTTTTTCTGGTGCTGGCGGGCTATTTACTTTCCCTGCTCTATCTGTCGCCAACGGCAGGCCGCATTGCTGTTTCCCTGCTGGTGGCTGCGGTAATGTTTTTATGGCTGTGGATTGTCAGCCATCAGCTGGAATTACTGGCAGGATCCTATGCTGACGCCGTACATCCGCTACTGTATGGCATCCCGTCGGGTCTGATGCTGCTGAGTTTCCTCGGAATAAACGCGGCGGTTCTCATGGATTTCTTCTGGTCTTCTGCGCAGTTTTCAATGCTTCAGTCTGCGACAGGCACCGGTATTGCGGCAGGTGTAGTGCTGAGTACGCTCAGTCAGAAAAGAAGCGGTCAGCCGCTGTTTTCGATAATCACGCTGCCCGCCACCCTTATCTGCGGGGCTGCCGCCCTTTATGCCCCAGGTATCGGGCTGGGCTTATGGTTAATTCTGATGGCGCGTTATCTGGGAAGTCCGGGATTGCTGGTGGTCAGTGGCGGGTTCCTGGTGCTCTATGTCATTGGCTGGTATTACTTCCTGGAAGTGCTACTGCTGCATAAAGCGCTGTTACTGCTGGCTGGCGGTCTGGTTTTGCTGGGGCTGGCGTGGGGCGTCACAAAAGTGTTACCCGCACAAATCGGAGGTGCGAGTGAGAATGCGTAAAAAGAGCCGATGGCTGGCAGGCGCAGTGATAGCGCTGGCGCTGGTGACCGTTAATATCAGCATCTGGCAAAAAGAGCAGTTGCTTAAACAGGGCGCGATCATGATTTTACCCCTTGCGCCAGTTGACCCGCGATCCCTGATGCAGGGTGATTACATGGCCCTGAATTATGCCCTCACCCGATCGCTGGAGCAGACACTGTATCAACAGGCGGTGGCCTGCGGCGCGACCCGGTCATCGCCATGCCTGCCCACCAGCAGGACCCTGATTGTGGATCTCGATGCGCAGCGTCATGCAACTCAGGCCCGGTTTGATCAGGGTGAGCCGCTACAGACGAATCAGCTACGGGTGAAATACCATCAACACTCCGGATCGCTGAACGTCGGCACCAACGCTTATTTCTTTCAGGAAGGTCATGGCGAGCGTTTCGCGCAGGCACGCTACGGGGCATTCCGCGTGGGGAACGATGGCACAGCTCTCCTGACAGATCTGCTTGATGAGCAGGGAAAGGTGATTCAGCCTTAGCTATGCAAGACGCTCGCTGACCTGCATAAAACAGACTGACAGGCGGGCTTAATAGTTTTACTGAAAGGATTTCTGTAGCAGCGCATCACGATGCCTTCGCAGGTCTGCGGCCATCGGGTTAATCAGGTAGCCTGAAACGTCAGTCAGAAATATCCTTAGCGACAAACAGATTTAAATAGCAAAAGGTCTGATATGAAATCGATGAATCTGCACAACGTCTACCGTTCTGCAAATGAGAATACCGTTGCGATGTGGAGGGAAAATGCAGGCATTGGCGATATCAGGCAAGGAAACTACTACGATCCGGTAAAACTCGCTCTCGCAGCAGGCATACAGCCGCCTGTATCCTCAGATGTCTCACGTCTGCTGCGTGAACTGCAGCAACTTACGAGAGAGGATCCGCTTGCCGATGTTCTGCCAGCAGACGGTTTTCATTTTACCTTTTTACCTCTGACCCTGCCGCTCTATCACGAAAACACGCCGTTGCCCGAAAAAGTGGATCAGCTGACGGCTATCTGGACCGGATTTGAGGCGAAGAAAATCGTTATCAGGCATCTCCGGCTCGTTGCGTTGCCCGGTCAGTTGTTGCTCGCAGGGATCCCTGAAAGTCCTGCTGTAACCATGCGCCAGTCATTCTGCGAAAAGGTGCTCAACTCTGACTGGAAAAATGAGCTGATGATGCGTCATTCGGGCAGCCTATTACCGCCCCCCTTCTGGCACAGCACCCTGCTGCGTTACAACGCGGCTTTTTTACCCGCAACCTTACGTCACTATTTTCTGGAACGTCAGGCCGTTGATTTTGGGGAGGTCGCCGGAGAACTGACGCTGGCAAAGATCAACTACAACTGGACAAAATGTTACCCATTACGGGTTAACTGATGCGATGTGATTCCCTGTCAGAAACGATTTTTGGCCTGCATTTGTGTGAGCTTACTTATAGCCGCATAGATTCACGTTTTTCTCTCAAACCCTCCGTCAGCAGACTAAATCAGGATCTTTTCGTTTACCTGGCTGTTCCCGTAAACTACAGGACGCAGGTTTTAATTCATGAACACGCAAAGAGGATGATAAAGCCTGCCAGGCAGAGCCGTTACATTATTGTCTGTGAATACTCCTCGATTTTGTTCTCGCAACCAGGGCCGACGGCTCAGGAAAATACCCGCTTATCACACCAGGAAATAACATGCTTTTGGCGAATGTACCTTTTACTGAAATCCTGACTCAATCGTCATTCCGGGCATGAGTCGTCAGCTGTTTGTTTCTCTGGATGGCCCCAAGGGAGCCGGTAAAACCACGCTTCTGGAGGCCATTACGCAAGTGCTGAGGGCAGATAATATGAAAGTGATCCGACTCAGCGAAAAAAAGAGCGATCCTTTCAGGGCGGAATCCATGGCACTGGTTAACCGGCTCGCCAGAGATCCCTCGGCAGATCTGGAATGGGAAATCTGTCAGCGCTTTGCTGTCAGCCGCGCCTGGATTTCACAGAACGTACTGGCTAAACAGCCACAGGACAGCGTTATCCTGATGGATCGCTGGTATCCATCGGATGCCGCGTTTCGCCGGATGGTTTCTTTTACAGAGATTCTGCAGCTAAACCGTGCGCACAACGTCCGCGCGCCAGATCTGCATGTCGGGGTGGTCACTGCGCCCGAGGTTTCCTGGGAAAGAGCCGCAGCACGATCGCGTGGCCTGGGAAGTACGGTAATTCACCGCCTTGAAGAACATATCGCCTGCACCCGCGCGTTTGAGCAGGAAGCTGCGAATAACGGCTGGTTTTTATGCCGCAATGAAGGGAGCATTGAAGAGGCAACGAAGCAGGTGGTGGCTGAAATTAACAGTGTGCTTTGTCGCTCCTGAATAGCAAAACATAAAACTCTGTGGGCGCGTAATCCTCTTTCCTCCGCAAATCCGCGCGCATTGGGTTGTACAGAAAAAACCCTTTATTTTACTTGTCTGAAATCAAGATTAGTCAGATTACCGCTGGCACAGGCATCCCGCTTTCCCCTATAAAATTGCTTTATTTTTCATATAAGGCACAGGGAATTGCGCTACGCATCAATACCATTCAATCATAACCAACCGGGCTGGCCTGCGGGTGAGCACAGTTTTTCGCCACAGCCAGCGTTGCAGGGCGATATCACTGCAGACTGGGTCATCGTCGGGGCAGGATTTGCAGGTGTCGCCTTTGCGCGCCGTCTCGCGGAAATCAATCCCAACCTGAAAATCATCATCGTCGAAGCTCATAGCACACAGCAAAGCGCCTCGGCACGTAATTCCGGCTTCGTTATCGGCCTGCCGCATAATATTGGCAGTTCAACGGCCGAATTAAAGAAGGCAAACGCATACCGGAATTTGCTTCAGGAAGGCATTCGTCAGCTGGAGCAGGTTATTTCTCAGCATCACCTTCAGTGTGACTGGGAACGGGTCGGCAAATATCACTGTCAGGCTGAACCTGGTAATGACGCTATTTTAAAGGAGTATGCCAGCCATCTCGATCTGATGAACGAGCCGTGGCAGATGTCAGACAGCGAGGAGCTGTACCAGAAACTCGGTACGCACTTTTACAGCAAAGGAATTTATACACCGGGCTGCGTGCTGGTTAATCCGGCGCAGCTGATTGCCGGCATGAACGCGTGTTTACCTGAGAATGTTCAGCGCTTCGATAACACACCCGTGCTGGGGATCCGTTACGGCAGCATGGCTGAAGTGCTGACACCTTTTGGGGTGATCAAAACGCCAAAAGTGATGCTGGCTACCAATGCACTATCGCCGGAGCTGCGTCCGGGGCTTTCGCGTCAGGCTGCTATGGCTACCTTCGCCAGCATCACCGATCCGCTGATGGACGAACAACTGGCTACCCTGCCCCCGATGCAGAGCTGGGGACTCACGCCGGTTAATGCCATTGCCGGAGCGACCTTCCGTTTTACCTCAGATCGCCGTTTCCTGATTCGCCAGCATGTCATACCCGCGCTCAGGGGCCAGGTAAATGCGGCACGAACTTATGAGGCGGCCCGGCTGCATGAGCACTTATTTAAGAAAGTTTATCCGACGCTGGGCAGTGTGAAGATCACCCACACCTGGTCTGGCACCATCAGCGTCACGCGTAACGGCGCGCCGGAATGGGGTATGCTGAACAAGTTTCTCTGCACGGCAGGCGGCTGTAACGGCGCAGGCATTTCAAAGCAGACCGTGGCAGGCACGCTGCTGGCGGATTTCATGATGAAACAGGATAACCCGCATATTGCAGATATGCTGTCGCTGGGCAAAGCCAATGTCATGCCCCCTTCGCCAGCACTGGATATCGGCATTGCCCTGTCGCTGATGAAAGAGCGATATCTGGGCCGTAAGGAAATTTGATTTTTTTATACAAACGGGCCTGAACAGACCGCTTACGAGGATATTTATTCAGGCCCGCCTTTTCGTTAAATATGAGTTCTTATTGATTTCGTTTCACTTCAGATCGGTTTATTCAATGGATAAATCATTTACGACTTTCGCGACACTTTTGATACGACGAATGTTGCCAATGCCTGTCCCAAGCGAGATATAGCCTTCGTCTGTATTACCTTCCAGCATGATATCCGCCTCTTTTAATTCACGGAACAATGCTGGAATGATCGCGCTTTCGCCATAGCCGGTATAGACCACTACTCTGACGCCCTCTTCTTTTATCACCTGCAGAATAGGCGGCATCCAGATGTCGTTGTCGGACTGGGGGAAAAAGAATAAACAGGCACTGACGCTATTTTCTCTATAAATTCCGGTCCTCATTCAGAGCCATGGCAGCTATCCAATCGTTAAGTAACGCGACCCTGTCAGGTTTGAAATCGCGTTTTCTTAAACGAACCGGCGTGATCGGCATCACAAATTAACTACATAAACCGCACAAAGTGTAGCAAAAAGTTCATTTTTACTTAACATTAACAGGAGTGAAAATGAGCCTATCGTCAATCCATCAGGTTATTAACGATATTAAACAGGTGTTTTAAAGCAGTTATTTACATTATCACGGTCATCAACCCCTCAGCTCAGAGTTGCTGGCATATAAATTTTATTAACGCTTGCTGATTATTTCAGAAAGAACTTTATTGGCTTATTTCCGCAAGGTTATGGAATACCTTTATGCCACGATTTAATGTCAGTCAGCCCGTATTGCCCCGCGTCGCGTTCATATTGCTATTCTCACTTTATATCGCTGTTTTCCTTAATTTCGCTTTTTACAAACAGGCCTGGTCACTTATTGCGCCGGACGGGATGAGCAGTATGCTGTTTTTCCTTTCCATGCCGATTGTCGCTTTTAGTGTGATAAATAGTGTCGTGACGCTGGCCTCCTTTTTCTGGCTGGACAGGATAACCATTGCGCTGTTTATCATTGTCGCTGCCATAGCCCAGTACTTTATTCAGCACTATGGTATCGTTCTTGATCGTTCAATGATTACCAATATGGTGGACACCACACCCGCTGAAAGCCTGGCACTGCTGACGCCGAAGATGATATTACTAATATTCTTTACCGGCTTCTTTATGGCCGCACTCGCCTTCTGGCCTGCTTTTAAAAAGTCGGTACCGGTGTGGAAGGGATTACTTCAGCGCGGGTTAAGCCTGGTTATTTCAGTTGCATTAATAGCGCTGATAGCGATGTTTTTTTATAAAGACTATGCATCACTGATTCGTAATAACCACCAGCTATTGAAATCCCTGAGCCCTTCTAATTTTATTGCGGCCTCGCTCTCTTACTATAATCATCGCGAGCGGGCGAATCTTCCTCTGGTGAAAATAGGTGAAGATGCCCATCAACGCCCCCAGATGCTCAACGGCCCGAAAAAGAACCTGACGATTCTGGTCGTAGGCGAAACGTCCCGCGCCGCTAATTTTTCTCTGGGCGGTTACCCACGCTCCACCAACCCTTTGCTGGCAGAAGAAGACGTTGTCTACTTCCCTGACGTCGCATCCTGTGGCACCTCTACGGCAGTCTCTGTCCCCTGCATGTTCTCAAATATGCCGCGCAGACACTACGATGATGCGCTGGCCAGTCATCAGGAGGGATTACTGGATATTATTCAGCGAGCTGGCCTGAGCGTTTTGTGGCATGAGAACGATGCAGGATGTAAAGGTGCCTGCGACCGGGTGCCTAATCAGGATATGACAGCGCTCAATCTTCCGGGAATGTGCATCAAAGGCGAGTGCTATGACGAGGTGCTTTTCCATGGCCTGGAGACCTATATCAACCAGCTTCAGAGTAATAGCGTTATTGTGTTGCATACGATTGGCAGCCACGGCCCAACCTACAATCACCGTTATCCGCCGGCTTTTCGCAAATTTACACCCACCTGTGAGACGAAACAGATTCAGGAGTGCTCTCAGGAGCAACTGATTAATACGTACGACAATACCATTCTCTATGCGGACTATATTGTCGATAAAGCGATTGAATTACTCAAAGCCCATCAGGAGAAGTTTACAACCAGTCTGGTTTATCTGTCAGATCATGGTGAGTCACTGGGCGAGAAAGGCGTCTATCTGCATGGCCTGCCCTATGCTATCGCACCTGAATTTCAGACTCGCGTGCCGCTGCTGATCTGGCTGTCACCCGATTACCAGCAGCGTTATGCCGTGGACTACACATGCCTGAACCGGCTGGCGACTTCGCAAAAATATTCTCAGGATAATCTTTTTTCAACCATGCTGGGCATGACCGGCGTTCAGACCCGCGAATATGTCGCCGCAGACGATATACTGGCGACATGCCGCAATACGCCCGCAGAAAAATAAGAGTGATAAAGCCTCTGATGGGGGCTTTTATCTGGCTGGATGCTATCGGTAAAACTGTACATCGCTCAGGTAAAATAACTTATTTGATCCAGTAATTTATTCCTGAAAATAATCGATATTTACAGTTCACGTGTCAGCGCATCGAGATTATCAGCAAGCATATCCAGCAGGGCGCTGACATAAAGATTATTGTTTCCCTGATGCCACATCGCACTGAGCGGCCTTAATGCCCTTAAATTTCTCGATGATCATGACAGTTACAGCTATTTTCACGCGCTGGATGATCTGCTGATAACCGGTCCTACGTTAACAAACGTCAACGATATCCGGGCAATCCTGATTGCGTGAGCGTGTCGCTCTCCCGCGTACCGGGGGAGCGACGTTTTATCCGTTAACGCAGATCACTGCCCTGGCCATTCACGAACGGGCTGGCTAAGGGGCCGACTCATTTCAGTTATACATTTAAAAAACACAGACTGACCGTCTGGTGCATGCTTTGGCCTGGCTACCCCTCTTCCAGGCCAAAACGTGCAATAACCGCCAGGCGGCAGATAAATCCCTGCTGATGAAAGTTAAAGCAGCGTGACTTTGCCCTGGAAAATCACCGGCCCGGACGGCCCGCTGAGTTTGGAACCACCCACCGGTTCCAGACTTACCGCCAGTAGGGTCTTATTATCCAGCTCCCCGGAAGGCAACTTAAAGGCGTTACTGTCACGGTGATCGATCAGTCCCAATGATTGTGGCGGAGCACTGCCCTTAATCAGCCACAGCTGTAAGTTTTTATTTTCTGGCAGCGTGACGTTCAGTGCAGAAACCTGAATTAATGACGCGCGCTTGTCCAGACTCACCACAAACTGTACATCAGGCTGCGCGCCGCTGAGTACCGCGATCGGCTGCAGCGCGTGTGTCGCATCAGGCTTCGTCACCCAGCTAAATACGAGGATGCCGGTCATTGCCGCGGCGAGGCCCCAGCCGAGCCAGAATCCGGGAGGCTGCTGTTTGCGTTTTTTGCCGGGGATGCCAGGTTTCCGCTCAAGATTCTGCGCAATCTGCTGCCAGAGTGCAGAAGGCGGGGCGACCTCCTGAGTCGTCAGGTCAATGCCACTGAAAGCGCTCTGCCAGCGCACCACCTCAGCGGCAAAGGCTGCATCGTCATTAAAGCGTTTATCCAGCCGTTGCCGGGTGTCAGCGTCCGTTAGCCCAAGCACATATTCCGCGGCAGTGAGATCATCGTTTTCCTGACCAGTCATAAGCCTATGCACTCCCGAAGATGGGTTAACGCGCGACGGATCCAGCTTTTTACGGTGCCTTCGGGCTGGCTCATGGAGAGTGCGATCTCACTCTGTGACAGACCACGATAATAGGCGAGCGAAAGGCTTTGTCGCTGTTCTGACGGTAACTGCGCCATACAGTGCTGAAGGCGACGCGCCTCAGCAGGACTGTCGTCAGAGGGACGTGAACGCTCAAAACCCGCTTCCGCTTCGCTGATTTCCTCTATCGAACAGCATCTGTTCTCGTGTTTACGCAGAAAATCGATCGCTCTGTTTCTTGCAATGTGACTGAGCCAGATGAGCGGTTCACTGCGCTTGTGGTCGTAGTAGTTTGCCGACTGCCAGATTTGAATAAAGGTGTCGTGGAGGATCTCTTCTGCCCAGTCGCGCCGTCTGACCATACGCAGAATAATGCCGTAAAGCCGGGGTGAGAGGACGTGATAGAGCTGCGCCAGCGCAGATTTATCGCCGCAGGCAATCTGGTTCATTAAGTCAGCCTGAATATGAGGCACAGTTTTTGTCATCGGCTTCCCTGTTAAAGGTGTAGCCACAGTTTCAGTGGCTACACACAGTATAGGTAACGCTTTACGGCATCAGCACGGTATCGATAACGTCAATGACGCCGTTACTCTGATTCACATCATAAGTGGTAATGTTAGCGACATTGCCCTGAGCATCTTTAAGCTGAATGTTGTGCGGGCCGTTTGCCATCACCCACAGGGAGGCGCCATTTACCGTTTTCAGCTCCGCTTTGCCTCCACCCGCTTTGATTTTTTTCTCCAGTGCTTTCATATCCAGTTTTCCTGCAACCACGTGATAGGTCAGAACGCTGGTGAGCTTCTGTTTGTTCTCTGGCTTAAGCAGAGAATCGACGGTGCCCTGCGGCAATTTTGCAAAGGCGGCATTGGTCGGCGCAAAAACGGTAAATGGCCCCTTCCCTTCGAGCGTCGGAACCAGACCGGCGGCCTTAACAGCCGCGACCAGCGTGGTGTGATCTTTCGAGTTAACAGCATTCTCAACAATATTTTTTGACGGGTACATGGCAGCGCCACCGACCATGACCGTATCGCTGTCCATGGATGCCGCATAGGTGGCACCGCTGAAAACTAATGCAGAAAAAAGCAGAGTTGGCAGGAATGGTTTCATTTTCACTTCCCTCATTGAGTTTGCAGACAGGGCCGATGTGCCCTTATCTGTTAATACGAATGAGTGAAGAAAACGGATGCAAAAATTTTTAATTATTTTCT
The DNA here is from genome assembly GCF_003201065.1 of Pantoea sp. JKS000250. NCBI lineage: Bacteria > Pseudomonadati > Pseudomonadota > Gammaproteobacteria > Enterobacterales > Erwiniaceae > Pantoea > Pantoea sp. JKS000250. The sequence goes on from NZ_QICZ01000002.1 coordinate 184,155, forward strand.
TCCGGCATCCGTTTACGGCACGAACAGATTATTTTTGTTGTGGCGGAATGCGGGCAATCACCTTGATTTCAAAATCAAATCCCGCCAGCCAGGTGACCCCTACCGCTGTCCAGTTAGGGTAAGGCGGCTGCGGAAAAATGGACTGCTTCACCTGCATGATGGTTTCAAACTGGTTCTCCGGATCGGTGTGGAACGTGGTGACATCGACCAGGTCGTCAAAAGTGCAGCCTGCCGCAGCGAGCGTGGCCGCCAGATTTTCAAACGCCAGGTTAACCTGAGCAGTAAAATCGGGTTCGGGCGTGCCGTCAGCACGGCTGCCCACCTGACCGGAGACAAACAGCAGATCGCCTGAGCGGATGGCAGCAGAATAACCATGCTGCTCATACAGGGCATGACGGTTAGCGGGGAAAACAGGTTCGCGCGTAATCATAGTGGTTCCTTTCATAGCGTCAGTCGGGAAAGCAGGATGCGGCGTACACAGGATTGATTTAATATACGCGGCGTATGTCAAATAATATACAAGGCGTATGTCAAAGGAGAGCTTATGGCCGCTAAACGTCGCGCTAAAACAATGGAAGAGAACCGTGCAAAGCTGATTGCATCAGCGCGCACCGCATTTGCTGAAAAAGGGTTTGCGGCGGCATCTATGGATGAACTGACGGCCAGCGTGGGCCTGACCCGTGGTGCGCTTTACCATAATTTCGGCGATAAAAAGGGGCTGCTGGCGGCGGTCGTAGCTCAGGTTGATGGTGAGATGGCGCAGCGGGCTAAAGCAGCCGCATCCGGCGTGGCAGATGAATGGGAGAAGCTGGTGGCAGAAGGCATCGCCTATATTCAGTTAGCCATGGAGGCCGAAGTGCAGCGTATTGTGCTGCGCGATGGCCCGGCATTTCTGGGTGATCCCGCGCAATGGCCCAGCCAGAACAGCTGTCTGGAAGCCACGCGTGAAACGATTGTGAAGCTGACCGAAAGCGGAACGATCAAGCAGGTAGACGCCGATGCTGCCGCGCATCTGCTGAATAGCGCAGCGCTGAATGCCGCACTCTGGGTCGGCTCCAGCAGTGACCCGGAAAAGGCACTGCCGAAGATGATCGAGGTGTTCACCCAGCTGGCGGGCGGCCTGCGCCAGAGTGATTAATCCTGAACATGGCTTCAAACGATAGCTATCAGTGCTGAAGCCAGATTGCATGATCCCGGTTATTCTAGCCTGCATTGCGCTCAAAGTGGCTGTTCACAAAGGCACGACAGCGCGGCGAAATCGGATCGAGGAATACCTGTTCCGGTGAACCCGACTCCTCAATCATCCCCTGATGCAGAAACACCGCCTTGTTGGACACGTCACGCGCAAAGCCCATTTCATGGGTCACGATAATCATGGTGCGCCCTTCTTCTGCCAGACTGCGGATCACCCGCAGCACTTCACCCACCAGCTCCGGATCCAGCGCAGAGGTCGGCTCATCAAACAGGATCGCTTTCGGCTGCTGCGCCAGCGCCCGGGCAATCGCCACGCGCTGCTGCTGTCCGCCTGACAGCTGCGACGGCCAGGCGTCGCGTTTTGCGTAAAGCCCCACTTTATGCAGCAGCGCTTCGGCTTCTTCAATCGCCTCTTTATGGCTGCGCTTCTGCACATGAACCGGCGCTTCAATGATGTTCTGCATCACCGTTTTATGCGGCCACAGATTGAAGCTCTGAAACACAAAGCCAAGCTGCATCCGCATCAGCTTGATGCGACGGCGCTGCTCACGACTCAGTTTTCCGTCGGCGTTATCCAGCGTGACGTTTACCTCGCCGACCGCAATTTCGCCCGCCTGCGGCACTTCAAGAAACGGGATGCAGCGTAGCAGCGTACTTTTGCCTGAGCCGCTGGCACCAATCAGCGATATCACATCACCATCCTGCGCGGTCAGGCTGATGTCGTGCAGCACTTCGTGTCCCGCATAACTCTTTCTGAGATGACTCAGCATGATAGTAGGTGCGGTCATGATCGTGCTCCGAAATAGTAAGGTGATAAGCGTCGTTCCAGCATCGATACGCCCTTGCTGACCAGCATGGTCAGTATCAGGTAGATCACCGCCGCGCTCAGGAACACTTCCAGCGCCCGGAACGTGGAGGAGACAATTGAGTCGGCAATGCCGGTCATTTCCATCAGGCTGATGGTGCTGACCAGTGACGTCGCTTTAATCATCGAGATAATTTCATTGCTGTAAGCCGGCAGCGCCTGACGAATCGCAATCGGTAAGGTGATGCGGGTAAAGATCTTGTACGACGACATGCCCGAGACCTTAGCCGCCTCCAGCGACTGCTGGCTGACGGCACGCAGTCCGCCGCGCAGAATCTCCGAGGTGTAAGCCGCATCGTTAAGGATAAGCGCCAGCAAGCCGCACCAGTAAGGATCGCGCAGCAACGGCCAGAACAGGCTTTCGCGCACTGCCGGTAAACTGCCGAGGCCGTAATAGACCATAAAAATCTGGATCAGCAATGGCGTACCGCGAAACAGCCAGACGTAGAAACGGCAGAACAGGCTGCCGACGCGCGTCATGCGCAGCAGGTTAAGCAGCAATGCCAGCACGCCGCCCCCCAGCAGCGAGAGCAGCGCCAGATTGATCGTCAGCGGCAATCCTTTCAGCAGCGCCAGCAGCGTCTGCTGTAAAAACATCATATCCACGTGGACTCCTTATCCCTTCACGCGCTGTTGACCGCGCATCGCAAACTTTTCCACGTAGCGGAAAACCATATCGGAACAGGTGGTGATAATCAGGTAGATCACCGCACCCACGCTGTAGAAGAAAAAGGACATCTGGGTAGAGTTGGCTGCGGTCGAGACCTGGTTCATGGTTTCCACCAGCCCGGTGACCGAGACCAGCGCCGACTCTTTGATCACCGATTGCCACTGGTTGCCCATACCTGGCAGCGCGGTGCGTAACGCCTGTGGCACGATGATGCGGCGAAACATCATCAGCCGTCCCATGCCGGTCACGGTCGCCGCTTCCAGCGTACCGCCCGGAATGGCGTAGAACGCGCCGCGAAATACGCCGCTCTGATAGGCACCGGAGATCAGCCCGATGGCGATCGCGCCCGCCACAAAACCGTTGACATCGAACGGCCCCTGGAAGCCCAGCGCGGTACCCACCGTGGAGACCACCTGACGTCCACCGAAGTAGAAGAGGTAGATCACCAGCAGTTCCGGCACGCCGCGAAACAGCGTGATGTAGCCTGCCGCCAGCCGCTGCTGCCAGCGCGACCCGGCAATCTGCATCCAGCAGAGCACGCTGCCCAACAGGGCACCCAGCAGCCAGGCGCAAAGCGACACGCTGACCGTGACGGCGGCGGCGTTAAGCAGCACGCCTCCCCAGCCCTCATCACCGAAGCCCAGTATCTGCCAGTCAATATTCATCAGCATCAGCAGTTACGCTTTTGGCGCGACATCTTCGCCAAACCATTTCATCGACAGTTTGCTGAGTGTGCCATCTTTGATCATCGAGTCCAGCGCCTGATTCAGCACCTGCTGCAGCTCGCTGTTACCTTTACGCAGGCCAATCGCCGAGCCTGCACCCAGCACACCACCCGAGAAGCCATAACCGCTGCTGCTGATGGCATCGCTGTGTTTTTTCACAAAGGCATTGAGGTTGGTGCGTGAAGCCATGACGGCATCAACACGGCCATTCATCAGGTCAGCGAAGGTTTCAGGACCGGCCTGATAGGTGCGGATAGTGGCCACATCGCCCAGGTATTTCTGCAGGAAGTCCGCCTGAATAGTGGCGACCTGCACCGCAATGGTTTTGCCTTTAAACGTGGTTTTAAGATCGTCGATCGCTTTTTTCATACCGGCGTCGTCATCCGCCGTCACCACCGTGCCGCTGCCTGGCAGCGTGGCGAGCGGGCTTTTTTTCGCGGTCACAAAGCTGGAGACGCTGACGGTGTACTGATGAGTAAAATCGATCGCTTCAGCGCGCTTTGGCGTCACCGTCACCGCGTCTATCACCGCATCATATTTACCGTCGATGAGGCCCGGAATCATGCCTGACCATTTCTGGGCGATGATTTCATATTTAAAACCTGCACGCTTCGCCAGCTCCGCCACCATATCCGGCTCATAGCCGACGATTTTTCCACTCGGGGTCGTCTGGTTAAACGGAGGATAAGCCGCTTCGGTAGCAAACTTCAGGGTGCCGAAATCTTTCGCCTGGCTGAAGGCGGAAGTGGCAAGCAGTGCCACGGTCAGAGACGCCTTCAGGAGACGGTTACGCATCATCATATAAACCTCATGTCTTTATTATTAAGAGAGTAAATCAATAGCAAGGCGGGTCAGCGCCTGCGTCCCGGCGGCAATGCTGCGTTCGTCCGGCTGATAGTCGGAGTTATGCAGATGATCGTCACGGCCCGGCGTAGCGGATCCAATATGAATCTGACAACCCGGTACCCGTTCTGTAAACAGTGAAAAATCCTCAGCACCAAAGCTGGCGCTGGGCTGCGCGATGATGACCTTCTCAAACTGATGCGACAGAATCTGCTCCAGTGAATCGATGAGGCGATCGTCGTTCATTAAGGGGGGAACGCCACGCTGGAAGTTAACTTCTACGCGGACGTTCTGCGCCAGCGCCACCCCTTCGCACATCCGTTTAAATGACGCTTCCATCGCAGCCCGCACTTCCGGTGATTTAGTGCGGATGGTGCCCTGAAACAGACAGCTGTCAGGAATGATGTTGTGGGTGGTGCCGCCCTGAATGTGCCCGATGGTTAACACGGCGGAGTGAGCAGGATCGCGTTCACGCGAGATGATGGTCTGGAGCTGGCTGATGAGATGCACAGTGGCGAGTATCGGGTCAGTGCCCATATGCGGACGGGCCGCATGGGTCGATACACCCTGTACCGTCACGTCGAATTCGTCGCTGGAGGCAGTACTGGCGCCGCGCGTCAGGGCAACGTCACCCGCAGCCAGTTCAGGTTTGTTATGCAGGGTCACCGCCCAGTCAATGTCGTCGGCCACACCGTCGGCGATCATAGCCTCAGCACCACTTTCTGGTGTCTCTTCCGCAGGCTGGAAGATCAGCCGGACGCGGCCTTTTAGCTGCTGACGATAGTGCGGCAGGATTGTGGCCACACCCAGCATCGTCGCCGTGTGAATGTCGTGACCACAGGCGTGCATTTTGCCGGGATAGCGGCTGGCAAAGGGTAAACCCGTCTGTTCATGTATGGGCAGCGCGTCCATATCAGCACGCAATAGAAGTGTCTTACCCGGCTCCGCGCCGTCGATATCCACCACGACACCGCTGCGGCCAACGCCGGTCCGGGGATTCAATCCCAGCGCCTGCAGATACTCTGTGACCAGACTGGCGGTACGCAGCGTATCAAAGCCTAATTCCGGATGCGCATGGATATCACGCCGAATCGCTACTAATTGCGGTTCAATCTCATTAACTCTGGCTTTTATTTCCCCGGCCAGTCGTTCTTTATCCTGATTCATCGCAGCCCCGGCAATATGAGGCCGGCAGTCTGGTGCCGGCCCTCTTTTTAATCTCATCCTGACGTTGGATGGTGGTGACCGTTTATTTATTCACAGCACGTGACAGAAAGCAACGCGTTATAACACACGAGGAACCATTAATAATCAGTAGCTTAGGTTTATTTATTGGAAAGCCGTATGAGATAGCAGCGGATCAGCAATAATATTAATAATCCGCCGCCCCACATTACTTTCCCTACTTTCTGAGCGGTGTTATTCAGCGTATATCCGGAGGTTAAATAAAGAAGTCTGCCAGTATTTCCGCTAATTTCTCCGGTTGTTCGTCAGGAATAAAATGACCGCAGTTAAGAATAGTTTCACTGTTTACCTGCTGCGCCACAGCGCGTAACGGCGTAGCCATATCGGGTATCGATCCCTGATCAGCACTCACCGCCAGCAGTGGCATTGCCAGCTTACCGTTTAACGCACGCTGACGGTTCTGCTCTGCCGACTGCGAGAAGGCGCGGTAAAAAGCCAGTCCCGCGCGTAACGCGCCGGGCTGCTGAAAAATGCGCAGATATTCACGACGCGCCGTCGCATCAATGCGACGAGGATTCGCTGCTTTGCGGTTAAAAAACCAGTCAAGGTAGATCGCCTCCCTGCCGGTGATCAGGGCTTCCGGCAGATCATCCACACAGTGAAAGCCGAAATGCCAGGTTTTCCAGGCACTATCACCGACCATCGGCAGCACGTCAGGCAGGGTCACGCCGGGAATGCCGCCATCCAGCAGCGCGAGACGGCTGACCTTATCGGGATGGGCTGCTGCCAGTGACCAGGCAATCCATGCTCCGATATCATGTCCGGCCAGATGAAAGCGTTCGATTCCCAGCTGATTTAGCAACGCCACAATGCATGTCGCCACGCTGTCGGTGTCATAGCCACTGACCGGGAAATCTGAATCACCCTGCCCCGGCAGGTCGGGTGCAATGACATGAAAACGACTGGCCAGCCGGGGAATCACCTCCCGCCAGGCGTAACTGCTCTGCGGAAAACCGGCGAGCAACACCACTGTTTCGGCGTGTTCGCTGCCAGCGCTAAGGTAGTGCAGGCGCTGTGTGCCGACGTTGATAAAATGATGCTGATAAGCGGGTTGAGAATACATAAAGCCTCCGGATAATAAGGAAACGATCACTTCCTTAATGGATAAAAAAATTCAGTCGAGTAACTTCAGTGCCAGAGGGATGATGCGGCTATCGGGCCGGGTAGCCGCAACTTTACCGGCGACGCGCATCCCCAGCACGATGCAGAGCATCAGCGAAGCGGTGGCTTCACAGTCCAGTGCAGAATTAACCGAACCATCCTGCTGTCCCAGCCTGATCATCTGCTGTAAGTTCTGCTGATTGCGCATCAGCGCCGCGCTGACCGCGCCGGCCAGCTCCTCATCCAGCGTCTGCAACTCCACGGCGCTTACCGAGACCAGACAGCCGCGCTCGCCCTCCACATCGCGCACTGAATCCACGTAAAAATTCAGCAGCGCCGCCAGTTGCTCACGGCCATTTTCACATTGCGCCAGCCGCGCAGCTAAGCTGCCGTTACGCTGTGAAAGATAGCGGGCAAAGACCGTAGCAAACAGCGTTTGTTTGTCGGTGAAGGCTTTATAGATGCTGCCGGTGGTCAGCTGCATAGCCTGGCCCAAATCGCCGATTGAGGTGGCGTGATAGCCTTTCTGTCGGAAAACCAGCATTGCGCTGTCGAGTGCCGCATCGGTATCAAATGCCCGTGGTCGTCCCCGATCTTTATTACGGTTATCGTGCATTGATAGCACCATTAGGAAATGATTATTCCCTTAAAGATAGACTGATTCGTTACTTAGTTAAAGAAGCGCTTGTACTTTATCCGACATCTTTCATCAGGCTTCAGCAATTGCGCAGTGCAAACCAAATGGTTATGATTAAATGACCAACTGGAGGTGACAAATGAAAACATTCAGTTTTTCTGCAGCTAAGACCAGACCGCCACGTTTATGGCAGGCTGCGGGCCTGCACAGTACGGATGGTGTCGCTCTGCTGGGCCAGATCAACGATGGCCTCGATGGCAACGTGGCTCACCTCATCATCGACTGGGCGAAGATTACCCAAAATGACCTGCGCAGAATGTCCGGTATTCCCTCCACGACGTTCAGCCGTGGCGTGAAAGCGAAATTCAGCGCTGAACAAAGCGAACGACTGGTGCGGATTATCCGCGTTATTGATCGGGCGGTTGAATTGTTTGAAGGCGATAAGGATGAAGCGCAAAAATGGCTGAATGAGCCTAACCGGGCGTTGAGCTGGAAAATGCCAGCAGAACTTATGGCATCGGAAACCGGCGCTTATGAGGTCCTGAAGCTCATCACACGTCTGGAGCATGGAGTTTATTCTTGATCCTCTACAGGCTGACTAAGACAAAGTATCTTTCGACCGCCTGGACGGGATTTGGCGCAAAAGAGGCGGGCGGTCGCTGGAACAGCATCGGCATCTCAATGGTTTATGTCTCAGAAACCGCCTCACTGACGTTGCTGGAAACACTGGTCCATCTGCACTCAGCACACATCCTCGACGCTTTCACGCTACTGCGCATCGATGTTCCCGATGCGCTGATACAAACCGTCGATATCAGTGAATTGCCTGCAAACTGGGCCGATGAAGACGCGCCGGCGGAACTGGCTGACTATGGCGACGCCTGGTGCTCTGCCTGCGATGCGGTTGCGTTGCGAGTTCCCAGTGCTCTATCTCCTACAGAACACAACTATCTGTTAAATCCTGAACACCCGGAGTTTTCCCGGATCGTTCAACAGGCTGAGGCCATTCCGTTCCGGTTTGACCGTCGGCTGAAACCGGACCGTAAATAGACTAACCGGATAGCGGCAGACCACGCATTTGGCTTTGAACAGTGATTCAGAGCCTATGATAATCGGATCTGAAGCGTCTCTTATAACTCTTCCCCCTGCTCTGACCTGACGCAAAGCACTGACAGGTAAGCCTCATCTATACTGCAGCTTATCTTTGCTTAAGGAGCCCGAACATGGGACTGAGCTGGTTTACTCTCTGGCAACCGCTGGCGCGCGTACTGTTTATCCTCGCCTCTCTGACCATTATTCTCACCGGCCTTTATCTGGCGGCACCGCTGATCAATCAGGTCCTGCTGGCGGCGTTACTGGCTATCATGCTCGACCCACTGATTACCCGGCTGGATAAAAAACGCATCCCACGCATTATCTCATCCCTGCTGGTGATTACGCTGATGCTGATGGTCATGGTGTTCACCACGCTCAAGTTAACGGCACTGACGCCCGATTTAATGCAGCTCAGCCGCCAGGCCCCCATGCTGCTGGCGGCACGGCTGGAACAGCTGACGCTGGCTTTTGCCCGGCTTGATATCGGTATGACGCCCGACCAGATGCTCACTTTTGTGGATGCGGGCGCGATAGTGCGTATCGTCACCGCGTTTCTGACGCAAATTCCCGGCGTCATCTCCTGGTGGATTATGGTGTTCCTGATGCTGCTGTTTATGCTCTATGAGATGCCGCTGCTGAAAGCGGCGCTTCAGCAGCGGGTCAGCGGAAAAAATCAGGCCTTTTATCTGGCGCTGCAGGAGGGAATTGAGAGCGTGATTGTTTATGCCAGGGTGAAAACACTGACCAGTATTCTTGGCGGGATCATCGTGGGTTTAGGTGCGCACCTGATCGGGCTGAAATTTGCCTTTTTCTGGGGCGTGCTGATGTTCATCTTTAACTACGTGCCGGTGCTGGGCTCTTTCCTGGCCGCGATTCCGCCGGTGATCCAGAGCTACATCATGTTTGATTTACAGGTTGCGCTGGCGGTCTCAGGCTTCTTTATGGTGCTGAACCTCTGCCTGAGTTCGGTGATTGAACCGCTGCTGATTGGTAAACGACTCAATCTGGCGCTCACTACACAGTTGCTGGCGTTTCTCTTCTGGCAGGCGTTACTGGGGATTACGGGCGGGATACTGGCCATACCTCTGACCTATCTGATTAAGAAGGTCCTGCTGGCGAGCTATCCGCAGCAGGACCCGGAGTCAGAGTTAACTCAGTGACGGCGTCTTCACCCGCCATGCGCGGGTGAGACGTTTCTCAATCTCTACCACAATGAAGATTGCGATACTGACAAACAGCGAAATCAGCCAGTAGTTAATCGGTAGTGGGCGGGTTCCGAACAGCGTGTTCATCAACGGCACGTAGATAATGATCGCCTGAAGCACAATCAGTACCAGCGTAACCAGCCAGATACCGCGGTTTTTCAGCAGGCCACGGTCCAGGGAGAAACCATCTGTGTTGCGGCAGTTAAGCATGTAGACCCACTGCGCCGTAACCAGCATCTGCAGGAGCACGGTGCGGATAAATTCAGGACTGTAGCCACGCGGTTGCAGCCAGGCCTCCAGCACAAAGGCACTGATTGAAATCAGCAGGCTGACAAACACCACACGCCAGATGGCGTAAGCGTCCATCACATGTGCTTTGACATTACGGGGCGGCCGGCGCATTGCATTGGGTTCTGCTGGCTCAAATGCCAGACCAAACGATAGCGTGGCGGAGGTCGCCATATTCATCCACAGGATCTGAACCGGCGTTAACGGCAGCAGATTACCCATCAGAATCGCGATAATAATCAGCAGCCCCTGCGCCATACAGGTTGGCATAACGAACAGAATGGTTTTTTTGAGGTTGTCATAAACCCGACGGCCTTCTTTGATTGCCGCCGCGATGGTAGCAAAGTTGTCGTCGGCCAGAATCATATCGGCCGCCTCTTTTGTAACCTCCGTGCCTTTAATCCCCATCGCAATGCCGACGTTCGCCTGCTTCAGCGCCGGTGCGTCGTTGACGCCGTCGCCGGTCATACCCACGATCTCGCCGCTCGCTTCCAGTACTTTCACCAGACGCAGTTTATGTTCCGGGCTGGTGCGGGCAAAAATATCATAGGTTTTTGCCGCCTCGGCAAGTTCAGCGTCACTCATATGTTCAAGCTGGTAACCCGTGATGGCCGTCTGGCTGTTGCCTATACCCAGCATCTGACCAATCGCCATTGCCGTTTCCTGATGGTCGCCGGTGATCATTTTGACGCGGATGCCCGCTTTCTGGCATTCATCAATGGCAGTTATGGCTTCAGGACGCGGCGGATCCATCATGCAGGCAAGCCCCAGCAGCACCATGTCACTTTTCAGATCGGCATGATCCAGCGAGGTAATGGGTGCGGAGGTTTTTTTCCAGGCTGCAGCAACGGTGCGTAATCCTTCACTGGCATAGGTGGTAATAGCCGCATCCCAGTAAGCACGGTCAATCGGCTCTGTACCGTCCGGCGTTTGCTGCTGCTGACACAGCGTCAGCAGCACATCCGGTGCGCCGGTCAGCAGAACATAAGATTCACCGTCAGCTACACAGCTGACCGACATATATTTATAGAGGGAATCGAACGGCAGCTTGCTCACCACGTCAACCGGCTGAGGCGTCGTCAGACCTTTGGCTGCCAGCACTTTCAGTGCGCCTTCAGTCGGGCCGCCAACAATCGTCCAGAGCCCCTGGCTTTCCTGACGCAGCTGACTTTCATTACAGGTGTCTACCGCATGGAGGAACTGCTGGAACAACGGATCCTGTGCCGCCGAAGCAGCCGCGTTGCCGCCCTGCTCAGCCACAATTTCGCCTTTGGGTTCGTAGCTGTTGCCGCTGACGCGCCAGCGGCTTTTTGCCAGCACCACCGCTTTCACCGTCATCTCATTCATAGTGAGCGTGCCGGTTTTATCAGAACAGATAACGGACATGGCGCCCAGGGTTTCGACCGTCGGCAGTTTGCGGATAATCGCATTGGTGCGCGCCATCGACTGCACACCCAGCGACAGAATAATGGAGATAATGGCGGGCAGACCCTCCGGCACGGTGGCGACGGCCAGGCTGATAACGGACAGCAGCAGTTCGCCCAGCGGAATGTCACGCAGCATGAAACCGAAGATAAACAGCATCACCATCATCGCCAGGATGATAAGGAAAATCGCTTTACCCAGTTTGTCGATCTGCACCAGCAGCGGGGTTTTAGCCTCTTTTATGCCGCTGATCATTTCGTTGATATGGCCCAGTTCCGTATCACCCCCGCTGGCGATGACCACACCTGAGGCGGTGCCGGAGCTGACGGTGGTGCCGGAAAATGCCAGATTCAGACGGTCCCCCAGCGACTTTTCACCGCTCAGCGTGTCGATGTTCTTAGACACCACCGTCGATTCGCCGGTGAGAATCGCCTCTTCCACCCGCAGATTATTGACTTCAAACAGTCTCAGGTCAGCCGGAATTTTGTCGCCGGGACGTAACATCACCACGTCGCCGACCACAATATCGCGTGTTGCGACAGTGACCTGTTTGCCATCCCGCACCAGCATCGCTTCACTGGCGAGCATGTTCTGAATACTCTTCAGCGATTTCTCGGCATTGCTCTCCTGAATAAAACCGATCAGGGCATTGATAACGGCTACGCCGATAATGACAAAGGTATCCACCCAGTGGCCCATGAGCGCGGTGATCACCGCTGCGGCCAGCAGAATATAAATCAGCACATCTTTAAAATGGGCGATAAATTTGAGCAGCGCAGATTTATCCGCTTTTTGTGGCAGCGCGTTTGGCCCCTGTTTCTGCAGACGTTCCTGTGCGTCAGCAGTCGATAATCCTGCCGGAGAGCTTTGCAGGTCAGAAAATATCTCGGCTACACTGCGCTGATACCAGGGGCGCTCAGATAAAGCTAACGCTTTATCCTGCTTATCATTATTTAGCATATATAAACCTCGTGCCATTTAGCGATGAATTAAAGGCGCAATTAAAAGACATGCATTTTGCGGGAAGCCGCTCCCGCCGTTAATGACCGATATCATATTTAGGTAAGAAACGTCTGATGAATAACATAAAATGGCTAAATTAAATCTAACCTATATTATGAGAATAACAACGTTGTTTTTGTTTAGCTAAGGTTTAAGTATGCTGATGCAGTGTGCTTCGGCTTGTACTCTGGCTCGCAAAAGGAAACTCTGATGATAAAACAGAGCATTATCATGCTTTGCAGTTTCGTTATTCTCGCAGTCACCGCAACCACATTAGTCGGCTTACTGACCTGGCTGGTGGTCTCTCATATGGCGGCGTAACCCGATCCAGGCGAAGCGGCCCTGCCGTCTCGTTAAAATAAGATTACGAATATTAAAAATATTTTTATCCCGGTGGCGATAAGCACCAGGCTAATGACGCCTTAACGCTTATTAAACCGCAGTGAAATAGCTGATGTTAAGGCGAATAAAATGATTAAACGCAAGGTTATTCCCGTTTTTCTCTGTTGCTTATTTATGACAGCGTGCGATGAAAAAAAAGAACCGGACGCGCCACCTCCCCGTGTAATAAAAGTTTTTACCCTTGAGCCGGACATTGCGCAGAATATCCGGGTATTTCCTGCACGTATTCAGGCCGGAGACAATACCGACCTGGCTTTTAAAAGGGCGGGCCAGCTGGTACAGCTGGATATACGTGACGGAGCGCCCGTGAAAGCGGGGCAAATTCTTGCCACCCTGAACGACGCGGATGCGAAACTGCGGGTACGCGATCGTCTGACGGCGCTGCAGCTGGCGGAGCGGCAATTTCAGCGCTTTAACACGCTGGCCCAGCGCAGCGCCGTTTCAAAATCGGAAATGGATGTGCAGCGAGCTAACCGCGATGCCGCCGCTACCGCACTGAAAATTGCGCAGGAAGAGTTGCAGTTTCTTACCCTGCGCGCGCCGTTTGATGGCGTGATTGCCAGAGTGCAGGCGCGTAATCATCAGGTGGTGGCCGCAGGACAGCCGATTGCGCTGCTGACCCGGGCCGATTTGCTCGACGTGATCTTCACGCTGCCGGAAACCCTCTTCACCAGCCTGGACATCCAGAATATTCACTATCAGCCGGAGGTGCAGTTTAACGCCCTGCCCGGTCGCTTTTTCACCGCGCAATACAAAGAGCACACCAGCCAGACCGACGCTGCCACGCTGACGTATCAGGTGGTACTGACCATGCCGCGTCCTGCTGATCTGCCTGGCGTTGCGGGTCTCAGCGGCTCAGTGCGCGTTAAGCTGCACCACCTGCCGAATGCCCCTGCGCAGCCACGGCTGGTGGTACCGGCGGCTGCGGTGTTCAATCCCGACCGTAGCCCGACTAACCAGCCGCACGTCTGGCTGGTTGAGCAGGATGGCGAGGCGCTGCGCATTAAAGATCGCCCCGTCGAAGTGGGTCGTCTCACCGCGCAGGGTATTGAAATCGTCAGCGGGCTGCAGCCTGGCGACCGCATTGTTGCTGCCGGTGTGGGTGAGCTGCGTGACGGTGAAGCGGTGCGCATCTGGCAGCGTGAGCGGGGGTTATAATGCGTATTCAGGAGCACTTCCTTGATAAACCCATTCGCATCTGGATGGTTATTCTGCTGCTGGGCGTGGGCGGTATCTATGCCCTGCTGAACATTGGCCGCCTTGAGGATCCGCTGTTTACCATCAAATCGGCGGTGATTGTCACCCACTATCCTGGTGCGTCAGCCCAGCAGGTCGAAGAAGAGGTGACTCTGCCACTGGAGAATGCGCTGCAACGCCTGCCCTCACTGGACAATGTCACCTCCATTTCAGGCAATGGCCTGTCGCAGATTACCGTCAATATCCATACCCGCTATCTTGCCGATCAGCTGCCGCAAATCTGGGATGAGCTACGCCGTCGCGTCGGCGATGCGGCCCGGCAGTTTCCGCCAGGCGTGCAGGCTCCGCTGGTTAACGACGACTTCGGCGATGTTTATGGCTACTTCTTCGTCATCCACGGCAAAGACTTTACGAACAGCGAACTGCGTAACTATGCCGATCAACTGCGGCGCGATCTCGTTCTGGTGCCCGGCGTGGCGAAAGTCGCGGTAGCGGGCGTTGAGCAGGAGGAGGTCCGCATTGCCCTTTCCGCCAGCAAAATGACCGCCTATGGCATGACGCCGCAGCGCATCGCCGATCTGCTGAACCGGAATAACAGCGTTGCCAGTGCTGGCACGCTGCGGGTCGACAGCGAATCAATCCGTTTTCACCCTACCGGCGAGCTAAAGACACTCGACGACCTGGCGAATCTGCCCATTCTGCCTGCGGGCAGCCCGCAGAACGTGCATCTGCGCGATATCGCCACCCTGACACGTGGCGTGACCGATAATCCTGCCAATATCTACTTTGCCGATGGTGAAGCGGCACTGGCAATCGGCATTTCATTTGCGCCTGGCGTCAACGTGATTGATGTCGGCGACGCGCTCTCCGCCCGTATAGCGCACTATCAGCAGGATACTCCCGCCGGGATCAGCCTGAAGGTGTTCTACAACCAGGCGCATGAGGTGAAACAGTCTGTTGATGGCTTTATCCTCAACTTCCTGATGGCGCTGGCGATTGTGGTGGGAACGCTGCTGCTGTTTATGGGCCTGCGCAGCGGCATGGTGATTGCCGCGTCACTGGCACTTAACGTGCTCGGCACGCTACTGATCATGTACCTGTTTAAACTGGAACTGCAGCGGGTGTCGCTGGGCGCGCTGATTATTTCGCTCAGCATGCTGGTGGATAATGCCATCGTCGTTGTCGAAGGGGTGAAGATCGACCACCAGCGCGGACATCCTTTACAGCAGGCGATTTCCCGCATGGTGCGCCGCACTGCCCTGCCCCTGCTGGGTGCCACGGTGATCGCGATACTCGCCTTTGCACCGATTGGCCTGTCGCAGGACTCAACTGGCGAATACTGTAAATCGCTGTTCCAGGTGCTGCTGATTTCCCTGATGCTGAGCTGGGTAACCGCACTGACGCTGACCCCGGTATTCATCAACTGGAGCGAGAAACGTCGTGGCGCAGCGAAGCCCGCAAAAACTGACATCTCCGATCCTTATCAGGGCATCGTTTTCCGGCTCTATCGTCAGACGCTGAGCGGCCTTTTGCGTTTTCGCTTGATCACGCTGACGGCGATGGTCGCGCTGCTGGCACTGTCGCTGTATGGCTTTACCCTGGTGAAGCAGAACTTTTTCCCCTCATCCAGCACGCCGGTCTTTTTTACCGATCTCTGGCTGCCCTATGGCACCGATATCCACTACACCGCAGATACCGCAGCGGAAATAGCCCGGTTCATTAATCAGGATCCGGACGTTGCGGCGACGGTCACCACCGTGGGCCAGGGCGCACTACGCTTTACCCTGACCTATGACGCGGCGCGCCAGTACAGCAACTTCGCCCAGATTATGGTGCGGGTTAAGGATGGCCGACAGCTGGATGCGCTGGCGCTGAAAACTGAGAATTATATTCAGCAGAACTTCCCGCAGGTGAATCAGCGCATCAAACGTATTCAGTTTGGCAGCGCCAGTGACAGCGCGATTGCCCTGCGGGTAACCGGCCCGGATCCGGAAGTGCTGCGTCACATCGGCAGCCAGCTGGATGCGATTTTTCTGGCGGATGGCTCGACGTTCCCGGTACGCAACGACTGGCAGGAGCGCAGTAAAGTGATCCGCCCGGTTTATTCCGCACTGCGTGGTCAGGAACTGGGCATTGATAAACGCGATATCGATCAGGCGCTGAGAATGAATTTCAGCGGCGATGCCGTAGGCATTTTCCGGGACGGATCGCGGCTGATGCCGGTGATGCTCTATCCGGCAGATGAAGAGCGGCAGAGTATTGATCACATCGAAAACATTCAGCTATGGAGCGCTGCCCTGCAGCACTTTGTGCCGCTGAGCAATGTGATTTCTGACTTCCGGCTGGAGTGGGAGAATCCGCTGATTATGCGTCGTGACCGTACGCGCGTGCTGACGGTGCAGACAGACCCCGATCCCGCCTCAGGATTAACCTCCGCGCAGGTGGTGGCACGGGTTCAGCCGCAGATCGATCAACTTAAGCTGCCGTCGGGCTACCGGCTTGAGTGGGGTGGCGAGATGGAGAGCTCACGTGAAGCACAAAGCGGATTGCTGAGTTCGCTGCCGGCAGGCTTCCTGGCCATGTTCATCATTACCGTGCTGATGTTCAACTCGCTGCGTGACGCCGTCGCAATCTGGATTACCGTGCCGCTGGCGATGATTGGTGTCACCTGTGGCTTTTTGATCACCGGTATTCCGTTTGGCTTTATGGCGCTGATTGGACTGCTCAGCCTGTCAGGGATGTTGCTCCGCAACGGGATCGTGCTGATTGAGGAGATCCGACTGTTCCGGCAGGAGAAGCCGTTGCAGCAGGCAATTATTGATGCGGCGACCTCGCGTCTGCGTCCTATCCTGCTGACGGCCTTTACTACCGTACTGGGCCTGCTGCCGCTGCTGCGCGACGTCTTTTTCCAGAGCATGGCGGTGGTGATTATTTTTGGTCTGGGATTCGCGACGGTGCTGACTCTGCTCGTACTGCCGGTGATCTATCGCTGCTTCCACGGACGGGAGGCGCACGGTGAATAAGGCCGGGCTGGCAATGCTGAAGACGCTGGCCTGTATCACCGCCGTGTCGTTTTTCACGCTGTATCAGAGTTACGACAGCTATCATTACGACGTTAATCTGACGCTGAATGTGCTGAGTTTTATCTCGACCATTGCCACACCGCTCTATTTTCTGCTTAGCGGCTATCTCGACGCGGGCGAGCTGCACACGCCCGCGTGGCAGCTCGGCAAAATTCGCCGTATTCTGCTGATTTTTATCTTCTGGTTCAGCTTTTTCTGGTTTGCCGGGATGCACCACAAAGGCTACCTGATCCAGCCGTGGTTTGTGATTGCACTGATTGTCATTTACGTCTCGCATCCGCTAATCGACTGGCTGATTCAGCGGCCTGGCGTAATGGCAGCAGGGATTTTGCTGTTGCTGGTGCTGGCCTTTGCTTATGACCTGCTCGCCAGCCTCTATCCGGGCCAGCGGGCCTTTTCGCTGCTGCCACAATACCGAATCTGGACATGGGTACTTTATTACCTCACCGGCCGGCTGATGGCCGCACCACGTGTGATGCAGTTACTGACATCACCCAGAGTGATAAAGGTAAGCCTGCTGCTGCTGCCCGCGGTGTATCTCTTTACCTGGCTGTATGAACGCTATTACTTTATTGCGCGCTTTCTGGCGACCCACAACGACGTAGTGCTGACGGGCTCACAGGTTTATCTGCTGGTGGTGCTGATCGTGATCAGCATTAACGCTATCCGGCTGCCGGAAAAAGCCCAATGGCTGACCACATTTCTGACCACCCTCGGCAAAACCATGACCGGCGTTTATATCCTGCATTACCTGATTTTTGGTGTGCTGGCGGCTGCTATCCGCATTCAGACCCTGGGCGACAAACTGCTGGTCATCGCCCTGACGCTGATCTTCTCAATGGCGCTGTCACTGCTGCTGTTGCGCATCCCCGGCGTCCGTAAGCTGATCAGCCTGTAGTCGCCGCGCGGCATGCTCCGTTGCAGCACGCCGCGTGGCGATGAACTCAGCCATTTTCGCCCGTGCCTGCGCCACCTCCTCGGGCGGCGCGGTCTGCGGCGAGCCGCAGGAAAACGGCGGTTCGGGGTCATATTCCATCTGCAGCTGAACGGCTCGGGCAACGGCGTCCCCGGCGATTTCCGCCACCAGCGTCAGGGCGAAATCGATGCCGGAAGTGACGCCCGCGCCGCTGATACGGTTGCGGTCACGCACCACCCGCTGATTCACCGGCTCCGCGCCCAGCAAAGCCAGTTGGTCGATGGAGCTCCAGTGTGAGGTCGCACGGTACCCTTTCAGCAATCCGGCAGCGCCCAGCACCAGCGAACCGGTACAGACCGACGTTACCCACTGCGCCTGCTCAGCCTGCCGTCGCAGAAAATTCAGCGTTTCCTCATCCGACATCAGGGCAATCTGCCCTGGTCCGCCCGGTACACAGATCACATCCAGTAACGGACAATCGTCAAAGATAGCAGTCGGCAATATCGACAGGCCGCGATCGGAGCGCACCGGCTGACGATCTTTCCAGATCAGATGGCACTCCACGCCAGGCGTGCGTGCAAACACCTCCCACGGGCCGGTTAAATCGAGCTGGGTAACATCGGGGAAAAGTAACAGACCAATCTGTAGCGGACGATTCATGCGTGAACTCCGGCGGGTGATGAGTGACCATCATGCCGTGATGCCCGGTCAGATAGCAATTATGAATGCCGGAGACGCTTTATAGCGTCTCCATGAGAGAAAGTGGCGGAAGAAGCCTCAGGCCACGCCGAGAAAACGCAGCAGCGCGGTCATTGCTGCCGCCCCCAGAATAATGACAATCAGGGGTGCCCGACGCCAGGCCAGCAACAGAGCAAAACCCACACCTGCCACCCGTGCCACACCGGCAAAGTGCTGGCCTTCAAACAGCGTG
Organism: Pantoea sp. JKS000250; assembly: GCF_003201065.1. Taxonomy (NCBI): domain Bacteria; kingdom Pseudomonadati; phylum Pseudomonadota; class Gammaproteobacteria; order Enterobacterales; family Erwiniaceae; genus Pantoea; species Pantoea sp. JKS000250. The sequence goes on from NZ_QICZ01000002.1 coordinate 202,979, forward strand.
GTGGTTGCCGCGACGGCCAGCAGGAGCACCGTGGCAGCGTCGGAGAGCATCTGCTGGGTACGCTCGCTAATCGGAAGACGGTTTCCCAGCCTGACGCCGGCAAAGCGCATCAGATACGTTCCGGCGGCCAGCATGGCAATCCCGGCGATGATCAATCCCTGGTGCGTCATTTGCGCGATCTCCATGTCAGCAGGCCCAGCAGCGAGAAGAGCACCGGCATGCCCGCCGGAACCAGCGGCGTCGCCAGCAACGAGAGCAGTGCGCCGACGGTGGCAGGGATCCGGGTCCGCCGCTGTCGCAGCGCCGGGAAGATCAGGGCAATCAGGATCGCCGGAAACACCGCATCCAGTCCAATCACCGAGACATCGGGAATAAACTGGCCAATCGCCGCCCCAACCATAACGCTCACCGGCCAGATTAAGCCGATACCGATGCCGCACAGCCAGTAGGCGCTGCGACGCTGGGCCAGCTGTGGTTGTGAGATACCAAACACCACGCTTTCATCATTCATGATGTGACAGCCAAACCAGCCCTGAGGCCCCTTTCCAACCAGATCTTTGACCGCAATGCCAAAAGGCAGATGACGCGCATTCACCAGCAGGCCCGCGGCAGCCGCGGTAAAGGGACTGCCGCCACCAGCCACGATGCCGATAAACAGAAACTCAGACGCGCCTGCCAGCACCAGCGTTGACAGCGCCAGCGGCACCCAGAGCGGAAACCCATTGGCGGAGGCCAGCGAGCCATAGGATAAACCGACAATTCCATCAGCCAGGCAGACCAGAAAAATCGCTTTGATCACCCCTTTGTCCAGCAACTGCATTTGCGGAAAAAGCATCACTCTGTCTCATAATGAACGTATAATCCGATATAATGAACACCTCAACATCGTTTTACAAGACGAACAAATTGTTCGGTATAAAAAACTTTTCGTTTATCAGGAGTGCGTTTGAATACCCCTATCAGCATCATTGCCAATGCCTTAGTGCGTGAACGTCAGCGATCCGGCCTGTCACTGGCTGAAGTCGCGCGTCGCGCCGGTATCGCCAAATCAACGCTCTCACAGCTGGAGGCGGGTAATGGCAATCCGGGCATTGAGACGCTGTGGTCACTGTGCGTGACGCTGAATATTCCGTTTTCACGGCTGCTGGAGCCGGATGCGCGTCGTCTGCAGGTGATCCGCCGTGGAGAAGGTCTGACGGTAACTGCGGATCTGGCAGACTATCAGGCGGTTTTGCTGGCATCCTGCCCGCCCGGCGTCCGGCGTGATATCTATCTGCTGGAGGTTCAGCCTGGCAGTGAGCGCATTTCACAGCCCCATATTCCCAATACGATTGAGCATATTATTATTGCTAAAGGCCGGGCGCTGGTGGGTCCGGTGGACAGCGCGGTAGAGCTGGATGTGGGTGATTACATTACCTATCCGGGCGACGAGCTGCATATCTTTCGGGCGCTGGAAGCCGATACGCTGGCGCTGCTGGTGATAGAGCACAGCTAGTTACCGCTCAGCAAGCTTCTGCCGGGTTTCTGCGGGTGTGAGGTGCGTAATCAGCTGCACCTTATTGCTCAATCTGATCGCCGGATAATGCTCGCGCATCCCCTCCAACAGCACCGCATCCGGCCATTCGTGCTCTTTCCCCAGCTTCGCAGCGACCTCGTTTAAGCGCAGTGTGTCGATCCGTGTCACCCAGACGATCACCGTGTCGGCTTCATCCTGCTGATTGACCAGCCTCAGCGGGCCGGTGGCGATATCGCCCTCCTGCCAGCGTATCGTGGAGGTTTTCTCGCCGCGTCTGACGACGGGCATCAGACGGGGAACAAGTGTAAGTTGCTGCATTTCCTCTCCTTTTTTAAAACCACTTTGAGAACTGCCACAAAATCAGAAATCCGGATTGAAAACAGTGTTATTAATGTTATGTTATAACATAACCATTTAACCTCATCTGACAGGTAACAGTATGACACTCTCTTCTCTGATATCCGGCGATCCACGTCTGCCGGTTGCCGTTCTCTCCGGTTTTCTGGGGGCCGGTAAAACCACGCTGCTCAATCATATTCTGAATAACCGTGAAGGACGACGGATTGCAGTCATCGTCAATGACATGTCTGAAATCAACATTGATGCGGCCCTGGTGCGCAACGGCGACGCACAACTGTCACGCACTGATGAAAAGCTGGTCGAGATGAGTAACGGCTGCATCTGCTGCACGCTGCGTGAAGATCTGCTGCTGGAGGTGAAACGTCTGGCGCAGGCTGGCCGCTTCGATCATCTGGTCATTGAATCGACCGGCATTTCTGAACCCCTGCCGGTGGCTGAAACTTTTACGTTTGAAGACGAAGCGGGTGAAAGCCTCTCAGCCTATGCCCGGCTGGATAGCATGATTACCGTGGTGGATGGCTTTAACTTCCTGCGCGACTACCGTTCAGTCGATGATCTTCAGTCTCGCGGCGAGTCGCTGGGCGAGCAGGATGAACGATCGGTGGTGGATCTGCTGGTGGATCAGATTGAGTTCTGTGATTTGCTGGTGCTGAACAAAACGGATCTGCTCAGCCCGGCGGAGCTCCATCAGCTACAGGGTATGCTGCGTGCGCTCAACCCACACGCTCGTATGGTGAACAGCGAGTTCGGGCAGGTTCCGCTGGACTTTCTGCTGAATACCGGCCGGTTTGATTTTGACCGGGCAGCGCAGGCCCCGGGCTGGCTGCAGACCCTGCGCGGCGAGCATCAGCCGGAATCGGAGGAGTATGGCATTCGCAGCGTTGTCTATCGCGCGCGTCGTCCTTTCCATCCTCAGCGTTTCTGGGAGGTTGTAAACCACCAGCTCGACGGCGTGATTCGCTCAAAAGGTTATTTCTGGCTGGCCACCCGGCCCGAATTTGCGGCAATGTGGTCGCAGGCGGGCGCAGTGGCTCGCCAGGGTTACGCCGGGCGCTGGTGGGTCAGCGTGCCGCGAGACAACTGGCCACAGGATGCAGATTCGCTCAATTTCATCGCTGAGCAGTGGCAGGAAGGTACCGGCGATGCGCGTCAGGAGCTGGTATTTATCGGCATAGATATGGATGAGCAGCACATTATTGCCGCGCTGGATCACGCACTGCTGACGCCTCATGAGATGGCTGCAGGGCCGGAGCACTGGGTTACGCTGGACGATCCGGTGCCTGCCTGGTTTGATGAGATGACCGCCTGACGCAACGGTTGACCGCACACTGTCGCTCCGCAATAGTAAAACGTCCCGGCGGGTGGCCATCACCCGCTAATTTCTGTTCAGGAGAAGCCGGATATGCCACAACGTATAGCTGTTATCGGTGCAGGCGTGCTGGGTTTAGCCGTCGCGCAGTCATTGTCCCGCCGGGGCGCACAGGTCACTGTGTTCGACAAAAGCTTGCCTGGCAGTGGCACCAGCCAGATTAGCTACGCCTGGGTCAATGCCAACGGCAAAGAACCCGGCCACTATCATGAACTCAACGCCCAGGCGATAAACGAGCACAAGCGATGGCAGGCGAGCCACCGTGCATGGCCCCGCTGGCTGCTTGAAACCGGCTCGCTGGAGTGGGCAGCCGATGAATCATCCCTGCGCCAGCTAACGCAGCGCGCAGCAAAGCTTGCTACGCTCGATTACCCCGTTGAGAAGCGTAGCCGCGCTGCGTTACTGGGTGCCCTGCCCGGACTGCGGCTCGATCCCCGCATTCAGCACGCGTACTTTTTCCCTTCGGAGTGCCTGCTTTATCCCAGCCTGTTCATCGCTTCTCTGCTTGCCGACCTGCGCGCCAGTGGCGGTCAGCTGGTCTGCAACAATGAGGTGACCACGCTGACTGAATCAGGTCGGCATGTGCATCTGACGCTGGCCAGTGGTGATGAGTGGCACGGGGATCAGCTGGTGCTGGCAACCGGTCGCTGGGCACCTGAGCTGATCAGCCAGTGTGGACTCGAACTGGCGATGACCGATGCGAACCGCGCCGATCCTGTTGCCTGCAGTTTTCTGGCGCAGACAAAGCCCTTGCCGATCCCGCTAAACTGCAATCTCATTACCCCGGAACTGAATGTGCGGCCGGATGGCGGAGGACGCCTGATGCTGCAGGCACTGGATCTTGACCAGCATGCCGATCCGTCACGCCCCGCTTCTCCGGATGGGCTGACTGGCAAAGAGATGCTGCGTCGGTTGCGTCGACTGTTTAACAATGCGGAAGGAGCGAGAATTGAGCGGATTGAAACAGGACAGCGATCGCGTCCGGCAGATGGATTGCCCGCACTGGGTTACATCAGTGACTCAGCACGCGTTTATCTGATGGTCAGCCATAGTGGCATGACCCTTGCCCCGTTACTGGGCAGACTGGTGGCTGAGGAGATGCTGAGCGGTACACCTTCACCGATGCTGAGTAGGTTTACCCCGCATCGGTTGCTGCGTCCGCTCAGTAAGGTCGTTAAAACCGCGCCTGCCTATCTTCCGGCAGCGCAGTAAAAACTAGCGGCGATTCTTCCACACGGTCTGCACGTTACAGAATTCGTGAACACCAAAATGTGACAGCTCACGACCATAGCCGCTTTTCTTCACGCCGCCGATGGTCACCCGCGGATCGGATGCGCCGTTACCATTTATAAATACGGCCCCGACTTCCAGCTGCAGCGCCAGCCGATCGGCAGTTTCTTCGTTACCGCTCCAGACGGTAGCACTGAGGCCAAATTCGCTGTCGTTAGCGATCTCCAGCGCATGCTGCGGATCCCGCGCGACGGCAATAGCCGCGACCGGACCAAACAGCTCCTGCTTAAACGCGGTCATGGTACTGGTAATATCAGCGAGAATGGTTGGCGCATAGTAGTTACCCTGCCCTACCACCTTCTCACCACCCAGCACCAGCCGCGCACCTTCACTAAGGGTTGCTTTTACCTGACCGTCGAGTTCGTCGCGCAGATCGGCGCGTGCCATCGGACCCAGGAAGGTATTTTCATCCAGCGGATCGCCCATTTTCAGTGCCTTCACCGCTGCAGTGAAGCGTTTTTCAAACTCTTCCGCGATGGGGGCTTCCACAATAAAACGTTTGGCCGCCATGCAGACCTGTCCGGTATTCTGGAAACGTCCGATTACGGCAGATTTCACGGCTGCATCAAGATCGGCATCGGCCAGCACGATAAAGGGATCGGATCCACCCAGCTCCAGCACCGTTTTCTTAAGCGCTGCACCCGCCTGTGCTGCGATTGCCGCACCCGCCCGCACGCTGCCGGTTACCGCGACGGCCGCAATGCGGTCATCTTTAATCGCGACTGAGACACCGTCGTTGTCGACGTTGATCAGGTTAAAGCCACCTGATGGCAGATCGGTTGCTGTGAAAAGCTCAGCCATCAGTGTGGCGCTTCCCATGACGTTAGGGGCGTGTTTCAGCAGATAGGTGTTACCTGCCAGCAACATGCTGACTGCGCCCCGCAGAACCTGCCACAGGGGGAAATTCCATGGCATGACAGCCAGGATCACACCGACAGGACGGAATCGCTGCCACGCATCGGCAATCTGAGTGGGCTGATCGGCCAGCATCGCCGGGCCATGTTCTGCATACCAGTCACACAAATTTGCACATTTCAGTACTTCAGCGCGAGCCTGTGCAATGGGTTTACCCATCTCCAGCGTAATCATGCGCGAAAGATCCTGTTCTCTCAGCCGGATCTGTTCGCCGAGCTGACGCAATACGCGCACCCGGTTACTCATACTGCTGCGCTGCCATGCTGCAAAAGCGGAAGCGCTTTCTGCCAGCGTCTTTTCCAGTTCTGTGCTGTTATGCAGAGGATAGCGTGCCAGAATTTCGCCTGTTGCAGGGTTACGTGATAGGGCATGTTCAGTCATGGTGCTGTTTTCCTCATTCGTTCAGTGATTGAGAAACGATACGCGCTGTAGTTAATGATGAAAAATGAATAATAGTGAGGAAGTTGTTTATTAATCGAGAATGTCTGAATTGCAAACGCGGTATACAGGAAGCGTGAGGGATCTCTGAGATGTAGCTGCGATTACGTCACCTGTCCGTGAGTCTGAAACTGATGTCTGATAAGCAGTTATCCACTTATACAGTGACACGATCCTAAAAAACGATCCTTAATAGATCATAGAGAGATCCTAAGAGATCCCCGATCGTCGCAGGCCGCACCCCGCAAGGGCTCAAAGGGTGATCGCGTTCACTATAATCAGTAAAGTGTTCACTGCAATCAGTACTTTATTCACTGTACCAGGTAGAATGTTCACTGTAAACAGTGCTAATGTTCACTGTAGTCAGAAAACGATCCCTTTCATCCACAGAATGAAGATCCTACGCCATGGCAGATAAAGACAACGAAAACAAAGCGTTACTTGAACCTTTTCTGTCAGTGACCAAAAACAGTGGTGAAGTTATTCAGCTTCATCCCAACAAGAATAATACCGTTCAGCCGGTGGCACTGATGCGTCTTGGACTGTTCGTTCCGACGCTGAAATCAACCGCACGGGGTAAATCCGGTGCAATGGCATCAACGGATGCGACGAAAGAGCTGAAGAATCTGACATTGGTAAAGGCGGAAGGCTACGAAAAGATTACCATTACCGGCGCACGGCTGGATATGGATAACGATTTCAAAACCTGGGCAGGTATTATTCAGTCTTTTTCGCGCTATCCGACTAAAGGTGATACCGTCACACTGCCGTTTATCGATTTTGTGAAGATGTGCGGCATTCCCTCTGCTAACTCGTCTGCCGCACTGCGTAAGCGTCTTGATGCCTCTCTGCGCCGCATTGCAACTAACACGCTCTCTTTTGAAGGCAACGGCAAGGCGTATCATACCCACCTTGTCCAGTCAGCCTATTACGACCGCGAAAAAGATATTGTGCGGATTCAGGCGGATCCCAAACTGTTTGAACTCTACAACTTCGATCACAAGGTACTGCTGCAGCTTCGTGCAATATCCCGCCTTAAGCGTAAAGAGTCTGCACAGGCGCTTTATACTTTCCTTGAGAGCCTGCCGACCAATCCGGCACCGATATCACTGGCACGCCTGCGTATGCGCCTTAATCTCGGCTCTAAGACCACCACGCAGAACCATGTGGTGCGGCGTGCAATGGAGCAACTGAAGGAAATTGGTTATCTGGATTATTCAGAAGTGAAGCGTGGCCGCTCAGTCTTTTTCATTATCCATAGTCGCACACCTAAGCTTGATGGCATCGGTAATCTGGAGAGCATCGATTCGCTGGACGAGATCGAGTTTGAGGATTAACTCCTGACGTTCACTGTAATCAGCATTTCTGCGTGGCAGTGTCACTTTTACCGTTGAAAGTGATATTGCGCCCTTCCTCTCACATTCACTGTAATCAGTACTCCATCTCTGTTCACTGCAATCAGTAACGTTCACTGTAATCAGTAGACGGGGCATGTTTTAGAATCATACTCTTCTCCCCTCTTTTCCTGTCGTTATATACCATAAGGCTTATGAAGTAAGTGCGTGCTTACTTACTAACTGGTTAGCCCCTTCCAGGATCGGCTTTGCTGATTATAGTGAACGTTCTGGTTCAGGCAGGACAGCGTCTCTTTCTGCTGATTCCCGTTGAGCACTTTACTGATTACAGTGAATGACTGCATTCACGTTCAACACGGCCGGCGTGCGTCCTGTATTGAGGCGCTTTAACTTATCAGTATTGCCAGCGTGACACTGTTACTGATTACAGTGAATGTTTGCCGATTGGCATCATCAGAGCTCCGGCGTGCAGCGGATTCCCCTGTCGGTTACTGATTACAGTGAACGTTGTAGCGCGGAGCTGTCTTCACCACGGCGATCCTCAGGAATGCTGCTTTGCTGATTACAGTGAATGCTTTGCTGAGTATAGTGAATGATAGCTGAAATTTGACGCAACGCTTTGCCGCTTTACTGTTTATAGTGAACATTCGCGGGAAAGTTGTGGTGACATAACTCATGATCAGGCGATTATGTCTGCTGGCCTGAGCGTTGCCAGAATCGAAGTGATATCTGCGTATCGTAACCTTACTGTCCGCTATTCCCGTCGAAGTGAACTGACGCTTATGCTGATTACAGTGAATGTCTGGCCAGCAAGGATCTTCTTTTACTGACTATAGTGAATGTTCGATCTCCCCTCGTTACTGATTACAGTGAACGTTATCGGACTGTCTTGTTCATCCCTGTCGATCCATTCTGGCTCCCAAACTGTAGTTGCCTGTTATCTCATCAGCTTCCGGTGCTTTTATGAACCAGACAGGATTTATTCTCTTCTCACTACTGACTACAGTGAACGTTTACTCAGTTCGGCTTTCTGTCCTGCTAACTGATCAGCGAGTTTACTGATTACAGTGAACGTGATTGCTGCCTGGGTATCTGCAATGGCATTACTGATTACAGTGAACGTTTGGCTCGTTCAGCGCCAGGCATCAGCCAGGCTTTATCGCGTGGGCTTTCTGTATGCTGTTTTCTTCTGCACCACTACGTTAAATTCCTCCGGTGTGAGTCACCTGATACAGAACTGACTTTGCTGATTACAGTGAACGTTCAGACTCATCAACGCGCTTATTACCATCCACTCCCCCATGCTCTCTTGCTGCGGATCGATTTCTACTGATTACAGTGAATGTTCTGCTGATTACAGTGAACGCTGCTCGCATTTGAACTGCGTAAATTGCCAGGCCAGAAATAATAATGTGATGAACCTCACCAAAACCCGTGGTGTTACATAAAAACGAAGATTATGTTGAAAAGATAATTTATTGCCTCACGTGCAGGATTTATGTATAAAGTCATAAATCCTACATGTTTGGAGCAACTATGGCTAACGATGACAAGCAGGTGATGAAGGTTGCACAGCGTTCTGAACGCATGCTGCTGAGCCTCACCGACCAGATTCAGGCGCAAAAGCAGGAACTGCATGAAAATACGTATTATCAGGTTTATGCCAAAGCGGCGTTAGCAAAGTTGCCCAAACTGACACGAGCCAGTGTCGATTACGCTGTAAATGAGATGGAAGAGAGCGGTTATCAGTTTGACAAACGAGCGGCTGGTTCTTCCGTTAAATATGCGATGTCGATTCAGAACATTATCGATATCTATCATCATCGTGGCGTGCCGAAATATCGCGATCGCCACAATGAGGCCTATACCATTTTTGTGGGTAATCTGAAGGGTGGCGTCTCGAAAACGGTTTCTACCGTCTCGCTGGCTCATGCACTTCGTGCCCATCCTCATCTGCTGTTTGAAGATTTGCGTATTCTGGTGATTGACCTGGATCCGCAGTCCTCAGCAACCATGTTTTTGAATCATGAACGTTCAGTAGGGCTGGTGGAAGCGACAGCGGCACAGGCAATGCTGCAGAATGTCACCCGTGATGAGCTGGTGAGCGAATTTATCGTTCCGTCGATTATTCCGGGTGTGGATGTGCTGCCTGCTTCAATTGATGATGCCTTTATTGCCTCAAGCTGGGACCAGCTTTGCGCTGAGCATCTGCCGCAGCAGAATGTTCATGCCGTGCTGTATGACAACGTCATTGCCAAACTGAAGAAAGATTATGACTTTATCTTCATCGACAGCGGCCCGCATCTTGATGCTTTCCTGAAAAACGCCATTGCGGCCTCTGATCTGCTGATGACGCCGGTGCCACCGGCTCAGGTCGACTTTCATTCCACGCTTAAATACCTGACGCGTCTCCCGGAACTGATTGCGATTATTGAGGATTCCGGCGCTACCTGTCGCTTGCAGGGCAATATTGGCTTCATGTCTAAGCTCTCGAATAAAGCCGACCATAAGCTCTGTCATAGCCTGGCAAAAGAAATTTTCGGTGGTGACATGCTTGATGCTGCCCTTCCCCGCCTTGATGGTTTCGAACGTTGCGGCGAATCCTTTGATACGGTCATCTCCGCAAATCCTTCGACATACGTCGGCAGCAGTGAAGCGTTGAAAAATGCGAGATTCGCCGCAGAGGACTTTGCAAAAGCCGTCTTTGACCGTATCGAATTTATTCGCCTGAACTGAGGTTTGTATGAGCGCAAAAAGAATTACGATTGGCAGAACCTTCAGCCAGACTCCACTGGAAAATGATACGCCAGATAGCCAGCACAACCAGACATTCTTTCTGGCTACGGGCAAGCGCGCCCTGTTTCGCTTTGAACGTATTGCCGCCAGTGATGTTGAAAACAAGACATTCGTGACGATGGAAACCAATGGTCGCGATCAGGCGGGCCTGACACCCGATTCACTGCGCGACATTATCCGTACTATTAAGCTTCAGCAGTTCTTCCCGGCCATTGGCGTAATGCGCGATGACCGCATTGAGATTCTTGACGGCTCACGTCGGCGTGCAGCTGCGCTTTACTGTAAGACCGGGCTGGACGTACTGGTCACTGATGCCGCTATTAGCGCCGATGAAGCACGCAGACTGGCGCAGGATATTCAGACGGCTCGCGAACATAACCTGCGGGAAGTGGGAATGCGCCTGCTGGCGTTAAAAGAGGGTGGACTGTCGCAAAAAGAGATCGCTGAGAATCAGGGGTTATCACAAGCGAAGGTCACGCGTGCTCTTCAGGCGGCCAGTGTTCCGTCCGATTTGATCTCACTTTTCCCTAATCACGCTGAGCTGACTTATCCTGATTACAAAGCGCTGTTGCAGGCGGCTGACAAATTAAGTGAATCCGGGCAAAGCGTTGAAGCTCTGATTAATTCTATCTCGCGGGAAATAGATGTGGTTTGCGCGCGAGAAGGGCTTGCCGAGGATGAGCTAAAAAATCACATTCTGCGTCTGATTCGCCAGGGCAGCCAGACATTGATGAAAGAGCCTGAGAAAGATAAAACACAGGCGACTGCACTCTGGTCTTTTGCTGATAAAGATCGCTTTGCGCGTAAAAAGGTACGCGGCCGGATGTTCAGCTATGAATTTAACCGGCAGTCGAAAGAGTTGCAGGAGGAGCTGGATAAAGTCATTGCCGAGACCCTGAAGAAATATCTCAGTCGTTAATTTATATACATCCAAATCAGCCAGCGCCTGACGCTGGCTTTTTTATTGCTTTGTTAAGCTGAAAGACACTTCGAAGATGCATGAAACCTGAATTTCAGGCTGAAATCGCCAGGTTTTCAATGGTGACAATCTGGATAAATAACTGAATTTATTGATATTATTTATAATATTTTTCAATCTAATCTCTGTGAAATCGCCATTCCTCCTGAACATTTCGCCAGCTTTCCTGGCAGCCTTTGAGTCCCTTAATTGTCTGTAATGGAAAAAGCAGATTCAAAATCTGATGTTACCTCCGAAGGGTTCAAATGCTGCCTTTCCACATTCAGCGGTCGCGAATTGCAAGTAAAGATTTTCGGAAGCTGGTTCATTAGTGACCAGTTACTTCTCACCAGACCTCAGTTCCCGCACAACTGCTTCATACCGACTGATGCTTTCTCTGCAAGTCTTTTTACCGTTATGCTGGCCGCCAGCGAAATTTAACGCTTAAGCGGCTGTTTTTAATTGAAAATATCTGTGAATTTCAGCCTGAAATCGCCACGCTTTCTGCTGGAGATCGTCCTGATTACAGTATATAAGCGTTTCGTTGAGATCGTAATTACAGCGTAACCGCCTAACAGCAAAGGCATCGTCTCAGAATGAAAAAAGATACTCAGAAAATATCCCTCACTTATCCACAGAAAAAGTGGATAACTTTCTCATCCGGCTAAAATTATTTTCTGTTGATGCGAACGACATGAGCTGGGTTGGACAGAAAAAGTGCCAGTGATCTGAAATCGGCTACTTCAGACAGATTCACTGTATTGAGTAAAGCAGATGAAAGGATGTGCTCAACAGCAGAAAACGAGAACCGGCTGCTCAGGAAAGGGACATGACTGACCGTAAAACTGTTTACAGTGAATGCGGAGCTAAAGAGGTTAAGCAGCACAGACAATCGGCTGGCGGGCTCATCAGAATCTGTTGATGCGCAGCCAGCGTTGAGCACGGCAATCATCATAGTGCCTGAGGAGTGCGTACGATGGAGGTGATAACAGGATCGTTATCTGGTGTGGCAAACAACGATACAAAACCGGGCCCGGCCCGGTTTTGTTATAAGTCAGGCTTCGAGCCAGGCTGTTATTTGCCTGACCATCGCATCGGCAGAGATGCCATAACGGTCATGCAACGTCGGTAAAGCGCCTGCTGCCAGGAATGCATCCGGCAGGGCAATCTGCTTAAAGCGAGGCGTCACATGGTTCCGCATCAGCAACCCCGCGATTGCCTCGCCTAACCCGCCCGTGATTGAATGATTCTCTGCTGTGATAACCAGCTGGTTATGATGCAGCGCTTCCCCTGCCTCTCGCAGGATTGTCTCTTCATCCAGAGGCTTAATCACAGGAGAGTGAACCACCCCAATCTCAATGCCCTGCTTTTCCAGCACCTCAGCGGCTTCAAGTGCCCGCATGGTCATCAATCCGCTACTGATGATAACCGCATCTTTGCCCGTTCGCAGACGCTGGGCCTTGCCGTGCTGATAGCGATAATCATATTTATCCAGCACCAGCGGAACCTTACCGCGCAGCAGGCGCAGGTAAACCGGACCCTGATGTTCGGCAATCGCCGGGATGACCTGGCTAATCTCCAGCGCATCGCAGGGATCGATGATTGTCAGGTTTGGCATACCCCGAAAAATTGCCAGATCGTCAGTCGCCTGATGGCTTGGCCCATAACCGGTGGTCAGGCCCGGCAGCGCACAGGCGATTTTGACGTTCAGATTCTCTTCGGCGATGGCCATGCAGATAAAATCATAGGCGCGGCGGGAAGCAAACACGGCATAGGTGGTGACAAAAGGCATAAAGCCCTCGCGCGCCATTCCTGCTGCGGCACTCATCAGTAACTGTTCCGCCATTCCCATCTGGTAAAAGCGCTGCGGAAAAGCGTCCGCGAACAGATGCAGGTCGGTGTATTTACTCAAATCTGCCGTCATACCGACCACATCCGATCGCTGCTCTGCCAGTGACACCAGCGCATGCCCGAACGGAGCCGAAACCGTGGGCTGACCCTCAGCAGCAATCGAGGCAATCATGGCGGAAGTGGTCAGCCGTTTTTTTTGCGGTTGTGAACTCATATCAGACTCCTTGCTCAAGTGCAGTCAGGGCTGTGTCCCACTCATCAGCATCAACACGGATGAAGTGGGTTTTCTCCCGGCTTTCAAGAAACGGCACACCTTTTCCCATTCGGGTATCGCAGATGATGACGCGCGGCTGAGGTTCAGGCCAGCTGCGGGCTGCGTCAAAGGCATGCTGCAAAGCAGCAATATCATTGCCATCAACGCGCTGGGTATACCAGCCAAAAGCCTGCCAGCGCTCCACTATCGGTTCGAACGCGAGAATCTCGCTGCTGTGACCGTCAGCCTGCTGATTGTTGACGTCTATAATGGCGATCAGGTTATCAAGCTGCCAGTGTGAGGCTGACATGGCCGCTTCCCACGTTGAGCCTTCATTCAGCTCGCCATCAGAAAGCAGGTTATAGATTCGCGCCTGTGAGCCTTTCTGCTTCAGTCCCAGACAGGCACCCACGGCTATTCCTAATCCATGACCTAATGAACCGCCGGTGATCTCCATGCCCGGGGTATAGGCGGCCATGCCGGACATGGGCAGGCGGCTCTCATCGGTGCCATAGGTTTCCCGTTCTTCTTCTGGTATGACGCCCGCTTCCAGTAGCGCGGCGTAAAGCGCGATGGCGTAGTGCCCAATCGACAGGTAGAAACGATCGCGCTCTTCCCACTCAGGCTCATCTGGACGGTAATTCATGGCGTGAAAATAGCTGACAGCGAGCAAATCGGCTGCACCCAGTGCCTGACCGATATAGCCCTGTCCCTGTATCTGCCCCATTAACAAGGCATGACGGCGAATATTCCTGGCACGCTGCGGCAATGAAAGCGTGTGTGAACGGTGACGAGGGTCAGTCATATAACCTCCTGATTAACGATTAACATCCGCAGCCCGAATGCGCAGTACGCATAGCGCACCACCCAGCAGAACGGCAGCAATAAAATACATTCCCGACGCGGGGGAGCCGGTTGCGGTGGTGATTGAGCCAATCAGCCACGGCGAGAAAAAACCGGCCAGATTGGCAATGCAGTTCACCGCAGCGATGCCTGCGGCAGCAGAGACGCCACCCAGCAGGTTGGTCGGCAGCATCCAGAACAGTGATGAAGCGGAAAGAATGCCCGCAGCGGCAATACAGAGGGCAAACAGTGACAGGGAGACGTTATAGCTGAGTAGCGTCGCCAGCGTCAGTCCGGAGAGGCCGATCAGCATCGGAACAATCAGGTGCCAGCGACGTTCACGATGACGATCGCCACTGCGTCCGGCCAGTAGCATAAAGATAATGGCGCACAGGTACGGCAGACTGGTCAGTAATCCGATATGCAGAGGTTCACTGACGCCTGAATTTCTTACCAGCGTCGGTAGCCAGAACGTTAACGCATACTGTCCCATCACCACGCAAAAGTAGATCAGCGCCAGCAGCCACAGGCGACGGTCAGCAACAAAGGCTTTCACCGTGCCATGACAGGCTTTCTGCTGATTGTCTTCGTCGAGATCGGCACGCACCCGGCGCTTCTCATCCTCATCCAGCCACTCTGCCTGCTCCACCCGATCCTTCAGAACCAGCAGCACTACGAATCCCATAACAAGGGTAGGGATAGCCTCCAGCATAAACATCCATTGCCAGCCCGCCCATCCGTGAAAGCCTGCGAAGGTCGCCATGATCCAGCCAGAGAGTGGGCCACCAATCATTCCGGAAAGTGGAATCGCGACAAACCAGAGAACTGTCATGCGAGCGCGACGGTGAGAGGGAAACCAGTAGGTCAGATAGAGCAGTAAACCGGGTGCAAGTCCGGCCTCTGCCACACCAAGCAGAAAGCGCAGCAGGTAGAACTGCCATGCGGTTTCTACAAATGCGAACAGGGCCGAGATTACACCCCAGGTAATCATAATGCGGGCAATCCAGCGGCGTGCACCGACCCGATGCAGGATCAGGTTGCTCGGCACTTCAAAGAAGAAGTAACCGAGGAAAAAGATCCCGGCACCCAGCCCGTACACCGTTTCGCTGAGTGACAAATCATCCATCATCTGTAATTTCGCGAAGCCAACGTTTACACGATCAAGATAGGCACAGAGGTAACAGAGCATCAGCCAGGGCATCAGCCGCCAGGCAATTTTGCGGTAGGTGATATCGCGCGCAGCAGAGGCTGCGCTAAGATTAAGCGTGGTCATGGTATTCACTCCCGAAGTTAGCCCGCAAGGCGTGCGGGCAGGGCAGGGCGCTATTTAATGGATCAGCATGCCGCCATTCACATCCAGCGTGATGCCGGTGAGATAACCGGAGAGATCGCTGGCGAGGAACAGCGCCGCGTTAGCGACGTCGCTGGCGGTTCCGAGGCGGCCAAGAGGTATGCCGTCGAGAATGGCATGGCGGCGTTCATCCTGTAACAGGCCACCGGTGATATCGGTCTGGATAAGACCGGGCGTCAGGGCATTGATACGAATCTGGTCCGGGCCGAATTCGCGCGCCATGGCTTTTGTCAGGCCAAGCACGCCTGCTTTCGCCGCACTGTAGTGCGGGCCGCCGAAAATGCCGCCGCCACGCTGAGCCGATACGGATGACAGACAGACAATGCTGCCGCTTTTTTGCCGCTGCATCGTCGGGATAACCGCCTGAGACATCAGCAGCGTACCGCGCAGATTGACATCAAGAATGCGGTTGTAATCTTCGATGCCGATTTCCAGTGTTTTAACCGGCTGAGTGATCCCGGCATTGTTGACCAGCACGTCAATACGGCCGTAGTGCTCAAGTACCTGATCGATAGCACGATGAATAGAAAGAGGATCGGTCACATCGGTGGCCAGGCCGAGATGACCGTCGCCACACGACAGCGCGCTGGCCTGAGCTGCCTGCAGATCTAAATCAAGCACCACCACGCGCGCGCCATGCTGAGCAAAGCAGGCCGCTGTGGCTCGTCCAATGCCGCGCTGAGATGCGGCACCAGTAATAATCACAACTTTATTTTCAAGTAACATTGTCCACTCCAGAAGAATAATTATTAGTGGTTCGGTATCGCTACCGGCAGGGTCACGATCAGAATTGATAAAGCGCCTAATATTGGCAATGCAGAAAAATTCATTTGATGCTGAATGAATTTGTTGATTTGATGCAGTTAACAAATCTGCGATTTAAAAATGGGCACACATCACATAATTTCTGTATGGAGAGGCGGATGGAAAAGCAGTCGGAGCACTTACCTTCAATTAAATCACTGCGGGTTTTTGAACAGGTGGCCCATTTTGGTAATGTCGCGCGGGCGGCTGAGGAATTAAGTATTACGCCATCCGCAGCCAGTCATCAGCTGGCCAAACTGGAGCGGGAACTGGGCTGTATTCTGTTTAATCGTTCGGCAAAAGGCGTAACGCTCACGCTGTCGGGGGAACATTACCTCAGGGAGATCGGCCCGATACTGCTGTGCCTGGCGCAGGCCACGGCGCGCATCAGTAACGAGAAAGCACGCAGTAACCTCAGGATCCACTGCGCACCCAGCTTCGGTCTGCTCTGGCTGTTGCCGCGTATCCATAAATTTCGCGATAGCTATCCAGAGTTTCAGCTTACGCTCTCCTGCTCTTATGAAAATCTCTCCTTCAGCCGCGACAATATTGATATAGCAATACGTCACGGCTTCCCGGACTGGAACGCATTTGAGATTAAAACTATCCGCCACGAAAAAATGTCGGTGCTGGCCTCGCCAGACTATCTGAAACAGCATCCTGTCAGTCAGGCCGCGGATTTAATCCATCACGCGCTAATATTATCGGAGTCGCCGCTTATTCAATGGCCGCAGTGGTTTGCGGCGCAGCAATTACCTCAGCCGGATAAAGAGTGGTTATTTCGTTTTGACCGCTCTTATATGAGTCTTGAAGCGGCAATGTTAGGCCACGGTCTTATTTTTGAAAGCGAATTGCTGGCGGAGGATTATCTTCGCAGCGGGAAACTGGTCAGGGTATTGACTGAGCAGCATAGCCTGCCCGTCAGCGCGCACCATCTGGTCTTTCCGCGTGGATTTGCCCAGTACCCCCGAGTTGCACATTTCCTGAGCTGGATACAGGAAGAACTCAGAACGTTAATATAATGTTAAAATAACTTCCGTCGCGTCACTATGACGTGGGTTTATTTCTGCTGGTAATTATTCACGCCATAAAAGTCGCATTGCCAAAGCTAACTTTTAAATACCGTCTACACTTCTTTACCCAATCGGTAAATATGTTCCCTTTCTATTCCGTATGAAATTTAATCAAACGGATGTTTAACTTATTAATGGCAGGAATATTATGAGTACAAATACACCAGACGCTGGGGAAGCGGGCGATCACGCGCCTGCGGATACGGTACGCCAGCGCATTTTTTTAGTGGTGCTGGTTGCCACTATGGGCGCGCTGGCTTTTGGCTATGACACCGGGATTATCTCGGGTGCATTACCTTACATGACTTCGCCACCCGATCAGGGTGGTTTGGGACTGAACTCATTCACGGAAGGGCTCGTCGCCTCTTCGCTGGTGTTTGGTGCCGCTATCGGCTCTTTCCTCAGTGGTTTCTTCTCGGACCGTTTTGGCCGTCGCATTACCCTTCGCACCCTGGCGATCATTTTTGTACTGGGTTCCCTTGGTACGGCACTGGCGCCTTCCGTCAATGTGATGGTGGCCATGCGCTTCCTGCTGGGAATTGCTGTCGGCGGTGGCTCTTCAACCGTACCGGTGTTCATTGCCGAAATTGCCGGGCCACGTCTGCGTGCGCCGCTGGTGAGCCGCAATGAGCTGATGATCGTTACCGGCCAGCTCATTGCCTATGTCGCCAGTACGCTACTGAGCTATCTGCTGCATGATGAGCACCTGTGGCGCTACATGCTGGCGATTGCGATGGTGCCCGGTTTCCTGCTGTTTATCGGCACCTTCTTCGTTCCGGCTTCACCACACTGGCTGGTGGCGGAAGGGCGTCTGAAAGAGGCGAAGAAGATTCTTAAGTATCTGCGTGAAACACCGCGTGAGGTGCGTCATGAGATGGCACAGATGAAGAAGCAGGCGAGGGCAGCGGAACGCGGGCCGGATGCGAAAACCCTGATTCGTGAGAAGTGGGTTATCCGCCTGATGATTATTGGTGTCGGACTCGGCTTTGTTGCGCAGTTTACCGGCGTTAATGGCTTCATGTATTACACGCCGATCATCCTTAAACAGACCGGACTTGGCACCAGCGCGTCGATTGCCGCGACCATTGGTAACGGCGTGGTGTCTGTTCTGGCGACCTTTGTCGGTATCTGGGCGATCAGCCGCTTCCCGCGTCGTACTATGCTCATCACCGGTTTATGTCTGGTGATTACCGCACAGATTCTGCTGGGCAGCGTGATGACCTTTATGAGCTCAGGCCTGATGCAGAGCTACCTCGCTCTTGGCTGTATTCTGCTGTTCCTGTTCTGTATGCAGATGTGCATCTCGCCGGTCTACTGGCTGATGATGTCAGAGCTGTTCCCGATGCAGCTGCGTGGCGTTTTAACCGGTGGCGCTGTCTCACTACAGTGGATTTTCAATGCTGTGGTCGCGTTCGGTTTTCCACCGATCATGGCGTATGCCGGCAGCACGACCTTCTTTATCTTTGCTGCGATTAACGTCGGCTCGCTGATCTTCGTGATGACGATGGTGCCCGAGACGCGGGGCAAAAGTCTGGAAGAGATTGAGTCACACATGAAAGAAAAGTTTGGTGAAAAGCCCAAGGAGGCTGAAACCTGCTAACGTCCCTACCGGATTCGGCCCGCCGGCTGAATCCGGTTTCTCTCACTTCTCTGCCCCCTTGCGTCGTATCCCTTTCTGTCAGTTAAGCCGTTTCATTCACTGTAATCAGCTCGATTTTGCGGGAAGGTTTCCGGCCATGCCTGGCGATTTCAGGCTGAAATCGCCAGAATCTGGCGTAACCCTCAGATGCCGCTGACGGTTGAAACCGCTGTTTAAGCGAAGCATGACCGCTGACAAAGATTGGAGCTGGCTCTGCGCTATACTCACTTTTCATCTGCTCCGCATGCTGACCGGGATGCACCATGAATATATCAAACTCTGTGGCAGTGGCTGCTGCACTGCTGATTGCCACGCCACTGCATGCTGAAAATGCGCCGGTTTCATCCTGGTGGAATGATTTCACTGACGATGTTGCACAAACCTGGAACGCGCCTCAGCACACCGATCTCTATCTGCCGTTTATTAGCTGGCACGCCCGCTTTATGTATGACAAAGAAAAAACCGATAACTATAACGAGAATCCCTGGGGCGGCGGTCTGGGTGTTTCCCGCTACAGCGACAGCGGCAACTGGAGTGCGCTTTATGCGATGGCGTTTAAAGATTCGCACAATGAGTGGCAGCCCATTGTCGGTTATGGCTGGGAGAAGGGATGGTATCCGGGCTCTGGTCAGGATTTCCGGCTTGGTGCCGGATTAACAGCGGGTATCACCGCGCGTGAAGACTTTGGCAACTATATTCCGCTGCCGATTATATTGCCGCTGTTCTCTGCCGGTTATAAAGCGGTGAATGTCCAGTTCACTTACATCCCCGGCACTTACAATAATGGCAACGTGCTGTTCGCGTGGTTTCGCTATGCCTTTTAATTTTTCAGGAAAGGATTTATGACCCGGAAGTTGAAAACTGTTACGCGCAGACTCTGGCATTCAACGCTTGTTGTGGGTTTAGTATTGCTGCTGCTACTGATCATTCGCATCTATGAGGCGGAACGTGGCCCGGAATTACATCGCTGGCACACCTGGATTCCGCATGAGCTGACAGTTGAACAGCTCGATAAAGCGGGTTACACCGATTATCTTAACGCCGAAAATCATCTGTTTGATGAGATGAAGCAGCAGGTCACTGACAAACTGGATGCGGATGAGAAAACCCCGCTCAACCGATATTTTTCCGGCAGTCTGATCTATCCGGGTCATTTTGCACAGGACTGGAACCGTTCCTATATTCTGCTTCCGGCGGGCACGCCGCTTGGTGCAGTCGTTTTACTGCATGGTCTGACCGACAGTCCTTACAGCCTGCGTCATATCGCAGAAATCTATCGCCAGCAGGGATATGTGGCTGTAGCAATCAGGTTACCGGGTCACGGCACAGTACCTGCGGGCCTGACTGATGTGGACTGGCAGGACTGGATGGCGGCTACACGCTTAGCGGTGCGCGAAGCAACCCGTCTGGCGGGCACCCGGACGCCGCTGCATCTGGTAGGATTCTCTAACGGCGGCGCGCTGGCGGTGAAATATGCGCTCGACAGCCTGGGCGACGCCACGTTGCGTCGTCCGCAGCAGCTGATTCTGTTATCACCGATGATCGGTGTCACTCGTTTTGCGCGGTTTGCCGGGCTTGCGGGACTGCCCTCTGTTTTCCCGGCCTTCTCGAAAACAGCCTGGCTGAACATCGTGCCGGAGTTTAATCCGTTTAAATACAACTCTTTTCCGGTGCACGCTGCCCGGCAGACCTATCTGCTGACGCAGGCGCTACAGAAAGAGATCCAGCACTACGCGCGTAATCAGCAGTTGTCCGGCTTCCCGCCAGTACTGACCTTTCAGTCGGTCATGGACTCTACTGTCAGCACGCCGTCGGTGATTCGCTCGTTATACAATTATCTGCCAGAAAACGGCAGTGAGCTGGTGCTGTTCGATATCAATCAGGCCGTCAGCGTCAGCCCGTTATTCCGTCACTCCTCATACACGGCAGTGAATCAGCTCTTACCCGCTGCCCGTCGGCATTATTCTTCCACGGTGATCACCAATGCTGCCGCCACGTCGCTTGCAATGGTGACCAAAAGCGTGCCTGCCGGTGAGATTAAGGAGCGAATCCAGCCACTGGCCATCAACTATCCGGCCGGGCTTTACTCGCTGTCGCATGTGGCGATCCCGTTCCCGGCAGAGGATGGTCTCTACGGCAGTGCACCTGCGAAGAAGAATGAGTTTGGTATCAGTTTTGGTACGTTGTCACTGCGAGGCGAGAGTGCGGTACTGATTGTGGGACTGGACTCAATTATGCGCGCGACCTCTAACCCGTTTTATCCTTACATGATTAACAGAATCGATCACCACATCGGTTGCAGTGACAAGCCGCAACTGGCGACCTGCCTCAGCAGTTTCTGAATCAACCAGGCCCGCATGATGCGGGCCTGGGTTCATATCGCGTTCAGCTTTTCCATTACCTCATCCGACAGGTGCAGGCTGCCACTGGCCAGATTCTCTTTGAGGTGTTCCGGTGAGGACGTGCCGGGAATCAACAGAATATTGGGCGAGCGCCTCAGCAGCCAGGCCAGCGCTACCTGCATCGGCGTCACATTCAGGGACGCAGCAATGTCATTAAGCTGATCCGACTGTAATGGCGAAAAGCCGCCCAGCGGGAAAAACGGCACGTAAGCGATGCCCTGCTGCGCCAGCTGATCCACCAGCTCATCATCCTGTCGATGCGCCAGGTTATACATATTCTGCACGCAGACAATGGGTGTCATCGCCTGGGCTTCAGCGATCTGCGTGGCGGTGACGTTGCTCAGGCCAATATGTCGAATCAGCCCGCGCGCCTGTAATGTCAGCAGCGCCTCCAACTGGGGTGCCAGAGAGCCCTCTTTCGGCTTCGCCGGATGCAGCATACTGCGCAGGTTCACTACTTCAATCACGTCCAGCCCCAGATTGCGCAGGTTATCTTCCACCGCCTGAGTCAGCGCTTCAGGTTCCATCGCCGCCAGCCAGCCGCCTTTTGCATCGCGGCGGGCACCCACCTTGGTCACAAGTGTCAGATCCTGTGGATAGGGATGGAGCGCCTTTTTGATTAACTGATTGGTTTCGTGCGGGCCATAAAAGTCGCTGGTGTCGATATGATTGACGCCCGCCGCGATGGCGTCGCGCAAAACCTGAATTGCCCGGGCTTTATCTTTTACCGGCCCGAATACGCCTGGCCCGGCCAGCTGCATTGCGCCGTAGCCGAGGCGGTTAACTTCACGATCGCCTAACGGAAAAGTCATGGTGATATCTGACATGAAAACCTCCTGCGTAAATGTAGATTAATTGTAACGGTGATTCAGCTGTGCAACTATCCGGTGAAATCAGGACAAACTGTACGGGGTGATGCACAATGGCGATCGATATGGCGCTGCTGGATGCTATCGTGGCAGTGGCGAAAGCGGGAGGATTCCGGGAAGCCGCGCGTATTACAGGCAGCAACGCGTCACGCCTGAGCGATGCGGTGCGGCGGGCAGAACAGCAACTGGGTATCCGACTGTTTCACCGGACGACACGCACGGTAGTACTGACTGAAGCGGGCAGGGCGCTGATGGAACGTCTGTTGCCCGCCATGAATGAAGTTAATGCCGCGCTGGATGCGGTTAATCGCTATCGCAACACGCCAGGCGGCACGCTGCGGCTGAATGTTCCGGTCAGTGCCACCCGGCTGGTATTGCCCGGACTGGTGCCGGAATTTCTGCGGCGCTATCCTGATATCCGGCTGGAAATCGTGGCTGAGAGCAGCGTGCAGGATGTCTTTCGTGACGGCTGCGACGCCGGAATTCGGTATGATGAGCGGCTGGAGCAGGATATGGTGGCGATGCCCATTGGCCCCCGGCAGCAGCGGTTCGCGCTGGCCGCGTCTCCGGCTTATCTTGCGGAACATGGCCGACCCGATCACCCGCGCGATCTGATCCATCATCGCTGTCTGCGTGGCCGTTATGCCAGCGGCATCATGGCTGACTGGACATTCAGCTGCGACGGAGAAGAGATCAGCGTTGAAACCGGCGGGCCGCTGGTAGTGACCGTCGGCGGGGCAATGGATCTGGCTGTAGAGGCTGCGATTGCCGGAAGCGGGGTGATCTATCTGTTTGATGAGTGGCTCAGACCGGCCCTGGACAGTGGCAAACTGGAACCGCTGCTGCAACCCTGGTGGCTGACCTTTTCCGGCCCGTGGCTTTACTACAACGATCGCCGTCTGATTCCGGCTCCGCTTCAGGCGTTTATCGATTTTGTGCGCGAAATAAATGCGCGCGAAAAACCTGTCAGCTATACCAGCTGAATCCCTGCGGCACCCGTGAAAAACCGGCGTGTTGCAATGCGTTAAGCAGCGGTGACTGCGACACCGCTTCACCATCTACCGTCTCCAGCGTAAAACCCGCGGGCTTTTCACGTTTCAGCGCCACGCCCAGCGCCGCGACTGCGGTCTCAAGCTGTTCAGGGTCATCGCTGAACGTCAGCAACTCTTTTCCTCCCGGTGTCAGAAAGAGCATCAGCGCGCCGCCTGCGATCACGACCCGCGCACCCTGGCGACGCGTGGGGCGTATACCGCTGGCATGAACTGGCCAGCTCAGCATCGCGCCAAACGGATTCGCGGGATCGAGTGCAGCCAGCGTCACTGCCTCAGTGGCATCGGTTGGCGCTTCGGCCAGCGCCCGCAGCTGCTCAATGGTCTGATGGTTAGCAAACTGGGCACCGCC
The DNA here is from genome assembly GCF_003201065.1 of Pantoea sp. JKS000250. NCBI lineage: Bacteria > Pseudomonadati > Pseudomonadota > Gammaproteobacteria > Enterobacterales > Erwiniaceae > Pantoea > Pantoea sp. JKS000250. Next base: position 226,462 of record NZ_QICZ01000002.1, read on the forward strand.
GGACCCGGCGACAAACTGTCCGCGCAGCAGTCGTCCGGCATCTTCCATGCTGCGCAGTACGGGCTGTAACGCCGGAAATCCACCGGGGATCTGCTCTGAAACTGCACTGCCTCGCGTAATCACCCCATAACGATCGAGCAGATTTTCTGCCAGCGAAAGAGCCAGTCGGGCAGGCACAATCTCCTGCCGGTTAATCTGTGACCAGCGCCCGGCCAGCGTGTTGACCGCTGGACGGCGTGCGGGCAATGCGCCAGGCGTAAAGCGCTGTCCAAAGCGGGTGCGCAGAGTGCGTGCCGGACGTGAACGGGTCACGCCTGGCGTGCTCAGCAGCCCACGTACCGCAATCCAGCTATCTGCCGTGACATAGCCCCGCCACACCAGTTGCCACAGGGCGTCATGGATGTCGGTGGGTTGTGCCTCCGGCTGCTCCATTTGCGCCATAATCTCATGAACAAACCACGCGCCGCCGCGGCTCAGTACATCAAGTGTCGCCTGCTGGATCGGCGTAAGAGGGGTGGCGTCAGCCTCCGGCAGCGTCTCAGCGGCGAATTCTGTGAGGTGAAGCGAGATCAGACCATCATTCTGTCCCAGCGCTTTATGTCCGCACCAGATCACCTCGCCACTGGCTAACAATTCATCGAGCATTGCAGGCTGATAGTCGGCTATTCTGGCGCGCAGGATTTGTGACTCCCACAGCGAGGCGGGTAACGCCACGCCCGCCAGTTGCTCTATCACCCGCAGCAGCCCGCTGACACCCTGATGCGCGTGGTTAAGCAGGCCATGTCGCGTCAGCAACAGGCTGACCCAGGCGGCGGGTGAAACCGGCCGTGTTGCCTCGCGCGCTGATTGCAGTGAACGTAAGCGCAAGCGATTGAAGATCTCTGAGGAAACCCACTCCGTTTCCGATGTGTCCGCTGCCGCACCTGTGTTCAGCAGGCTGCCCTGTTGATACAGGGTTAGCAGCACCGCATTCACGACGGCCACGCCCAGACCGAAATGGGTCGCCAGCTGTCTGGCGGTGAACAGCGTATGGGTGCGGGCGTAGCGGTTCACCAGATCGCGTAGTGGATCGGTCTGCGGCTCCAGAAATGTGTCGGGCAGATCGTCAGGCAGTTCAGTGCCCAGCGCATCGCGCAGGCGAGACGCGTCTTCAACAACTGCCCAGCGCTCTTCACCCGCTAGCATCACCTGAATTATTCGCCGGGCAGCAGAAAACAACGCGACGGCTTCTGCGATTTGCTGGTCATTGCCACTGAATCGCGCCGAAATACCGGCAACGGAGAGCGGGCCGAGGTCACGCAGCAGATCGATGATGCCTTCGGCGTGTTGTGCATGATAGCGGGAATCAATGCGCTGCAGTTCCTGTCCGACCTGCTCAACGACGTCAGGTGCCAGCAAATCACGCTTGCTGGTCTGGCCGAGCAGTTCACCCAGCAGATTGCTGTCGAGCGCCAGCAGTGAGGCGCGTCGTTCAGCCTGGGGGGCATCGCTGGCGTAGATAAATTCTGCGACATAGCCAAACAACAGCGGGGCGGCGAAAGGCGAGGGCTGTTCGGTCGTCACCTCGACCGGCTTTACGTTTCCCTGTGCCAGCTGTTCCATCAGCTGGTGCAGAGCAGGAAGATCGTAGACATCCTGCAGGCATTCGCGTGCGGTTTCGATCAGGATGGGGAAATCATCATACTGCCGCGCGACGTCCAGTAACTGACCGGCGCGCAGCCGCTGCTGCCAGAGTGGTAAGCGCTTACCTGGATTGCGCCTCGGCAGCAGCAGCGCGCGTGAGGCACACTCCCGGAAGCGGGCAGCGAACAGTGCCGATTGCCCGACACTCTCCGTAACGTCCTGAGTGAGCTGGTCGGCGTCGAACATAAACAGGTCAGCGCCGGGAAGATGCCCTTCGCTGGCGGGAAAGCGGGCTACGATGCCGTCATCGCTGGCTGCGACGGAAGCATCAATCCCCATGCGGTGCTGGATCCGGGCAGAAATCGCCAGCGCCCAGGGTGCATTAACCCTTTTTCCCCATGGCGAGTGCAGGATCACCCGCCAGTCGCCAGTTTCGTCCCGGCAGCGTTCAATCAGCAACGTGCGATCGTCGGGCAGTACGCCAGTCGCGACACGCTGTTCAGCCAGTAAAGCCAGCAGATTGGTCACGGCACGGGCATCCAGCCCCAGCGCGTGCAGCTGTTGTTGCGCATCATCCGGTGAAGCACGGTTCAGGTTACGCAGAAACAGGCCGAGGCTGGCACCTGAATCGGCAGAACGGCCAACGCCCTCACCGCGCCAGAAGGGCAGACGAGCCGGACGGCCTGGCGCGGGCACCACCAGCACCTGATCGTGCGTGATCTGCTGAATGCGCCACGACGTTGCACCCAGAGTAATTATGTCATTGACCCGCGATTCATAGACCATCTCTTCATCCAGTTCGCCGACCCGACGAGAGCCTGCCTGCTCTTCGCCTTCGGGCAGGATAACGCTGAACATGCCGCGATCGGGAATGGTGCCGCCGCTGGTCACGGCCAGATTCTGAGCGCCGGGTCGCGCCGTCAGCAGTCCGCTCTGGCGATCCCAAACCAGCTGTGGCCGCAGCTGAGCAAAATCATCTGACGGAAACTTACCCGCCAGCATATCAAGTGTGGCATCAAACAGCCGACGCGAGAGAGTGCGGAACGGATCGGCCCGGCAGACCTGTGCATACCAGTCATCAGCCTGCAGAGGATCCATTGCCACAGCCGCCAGCGTCTGCTGCGCCAGAATATCGAGCGGGTTACGGGGCGGAGCCAGCGCATCGAGGTGACCCGCCCGCATCGACTGTAATATCACGGCCGAATCCAGCAGATCGCGCCGGGTGCGGGGATACAGGATGCCGGTGGAGATGCCGCCAACCTGATGTCCGGCGCGACCCACACGCTGCAGGGCGCTGGCGACTGACAGCGGAGCGCCCACCTGGATCACCAGATCCACCGGCCCCATATCAATGCCCAGTTCCAGACTGGAGGTCGCCACCACGCAGCGCAGACTGCCCTGCTTCAGGGCAGCTTCGATCTCACCGCGCTGTTCTTTCGAAACGGAACCGTGGTGGGAGCGGGCAATCAGATCGTCGGCGCGCTCTTCATCCTGATTTTCAGCAGGGATCTGCTGCGCCAGATAACGTGCATTGAGCCGCGCCGTCAGCTTTTCTGCCAGACCACGCGAATTCACAAACACCAACGTGGCGCGATGGGCCATTACCTGCTGCAGAATGCGCGCCTCGATATGTGGCCAGATCGATCCGCTTGCAGTGCTCGCTTCACCAGTCAGGTCATCGGCGCTGGCAATATCGGTCATATCCTCAACCGGCACTTCGATCGTCAGGTGCAGTGTGCGATCGGCGGCCGGATTTACCACCTGAACCGGCTGACAGCCGCCGAGAAAGGCCGCTACCCGTTCAACCGGTCGCACCGTGGCGGAAAGCCCGATGCGCTGGGCGGGCTGTGGCAGCAGCGCATCCAGCCGCTCCAGGCTCAGCGCCAGCTGTGAACCGCGCTTTGAACCTGCCACCGCATGCACCTCATCGACAATCACCGTGGTGATGCCCTGAAGTGTGGTGCGTGCTTTAGAGGTCAGCATCAGAAAAAGCGATTCGGGTGTGGTAATCAGGATATCGGGCGGACGGCGCAACAGCCTGGCGCGCTCTGCAGTGGGGGTATCGCCAGAGCGCATACCGATATTCAGCGCGATCTCAGGTTCATTCAGCACCTGCCGTTCGGCGTAGACGCCTGCCAGCGGCAGATTCAGGTTGCGCTGCACGTCTGCTGCCAGCGCTTTGACCGGTGAAATATAGAGAATGCGGGTGGTCGTTTCGCGTGTGGGAGAAGGCTGGTCAGTTCTGACCTGAAACAACGTGTCGATGGCGGTGAGAAAGGCCGCCAGCGTTTTGCCGGAACCGGTAGGCGCGATCACCAGCGCATGCTCTCCGCTGGCAATCGCCTGCCAGGCCGCCTTTTGCACTGGCGTCGGCGCAGCAAAGGCGGCAGAAAACCAGCGTCGGGTGGCGGGTGAAAACCGGGCCAGGACCGTATCAGATTGGGATTTCAACATCATACTCACGGCATCACGCAGAGATTGCGCCTGAAATTAATCCGTTGAGTGTAAGTGAAAATTGCCGTTTATGGATGACGCGGCCGATATCTGGCCGCGCCAGTGACGTTTATGAGCAGGCCGTGCCGGCTAACGCGCGACCTCTGACCGCCAGGAGTGACACCAGCGCCAGCACAATAAGGGTCATGCCATAGAACCAGGCGGTCTGGGTCAGCCCGATATGGGGTGCGGCAATACCGGCCGCAATCGCGGGCAGGGCAAAGGCGAGATAGCTTTTGATCAAAAAGGCGGAGAACAACCCGGCGCGCTCATGACTCTCCGCTAACGGCATGATGATCTTCAGCACGCTGGAGAAAATCGATCCAAACCCCTGACCCGCAATGGCGGTGCCGAGATAGAGCAGGGCCACGCTGTGCATAGAAAGGCCTGTCAGTGTGACGCTGACACCCGCCATCAGCATCAGCGTACCAATAACCAACGCCCGCGCGGGCGGCAACGGACGAAAGAGTAATACGGCTGCCGTTGCACTTAGCATCAGCGTTGCCACAATCGAGCCGCCGATAAACGGCGATGTCAGGCCGGTTGCATTTGCCACCATCGTGGGCATCAGTGACAGATAAAATCCGCCCAGCATCCATGTTGCGATGTTTACCGGCGTCACCTTCAGCAACGGGCCCAGTGCGCGTCGCGGAATGCTCACCTGAGGCCGCAGCGCGGCCAGTACACCCGGCTGAGGCGCAATCGTTTCAGGTATCAGGGGCAGAAGCGCCATCGCGACTATCATCAGCACCATCAGCAGTGCGTAAATCGTGACCGTAGGAAACGGCGCAAAGCTGACCAGAAAGCCACCTGTCAGCGTGCCAAGCGTCATCCCGAGAAACGCGGTGAACGAATTCAGCAGGGGTCCACGCGTTTTACTGGCGTCAATCAGGCTGGCACCGAAGGTCGGCAGTGCAATACCCGTAGCAAAGCCCTGTACCAGTCGGGCGGCAATCAAGGTCGAAGCCGAACTGGCCACCATAAAGATTACCAGCGCGACCACGTTAATCGCCAGTGCCAGCAGCATCAGCGGACGGCGGCCGGTATAGTCCGACACTTTACCCACCGTCAGCAGCGCGGCCAGCAACGCGAAAGCATAGGCACCAAAGATCAGCGTCAGCATGGTCGGCGTCAGATGAAACAGGCTGCGATAGAGCGGGTAGAGCGGCGTTGGCGCGCTGCTGGTGGCTGAGATCAGCGCCGCACCGGTAAAGCTAAAAAGCGAGGTGCGGGTAGCCGCCTGCGGTGTCAGGGTAGGGTTCATGGGAGTCACCTTAATGCAAAGGATTAGCTTTTAATAAGGTATACGGTGATTCTGAGCTTAATGCAATATCTTTGCTTTAACGTTTATTGCGGTGTGACTTAGTGTCACCCTATGCTAAACTATGTGTTACTAAGTTACACACCGGAGGACTCATGGCATCAACAAAACTTCGTCAGCAGGGCGGAGCTGTCGTGCTGACTATTCCCAGTGAGATTGCTGCCAGAGCAGGCTGGACCGTGGGCATTGAGCTGGACGTGACCGCTGAGGGCGAAACCGTGAACATTGTGCCGGTTACGCGTGTACCACGCGGTCGCCGGACAGTTGCTCAGTTGCTGGCCGGTATTGATCAGCTGGAAATCCAGAGTTATAACGACGAGGCCGTCGACGGACTGAATGACGCGCCGCAGGGCAGGGAGCATATCTGATGGTTTCAAGGAGGGTGCCGCAGAAGGGCGAAATCTGGCACGTTAATGGTGATCCGGTTGAAGGGCGTGAGTTTAAAGGGCCGCATTATTATCTTGTTATCTCTCAGCGCGAGTTAGTTGCGGCTCTGGGTACGGCAGTTTGTGTGCCGGTGACAAGCGGCGGCGTCGCGTCGCGCTCACAGGGAGTGACTGTTTTTCTGGACGGTAACAGCACAGATACCGGCAAGGTGACTGGGGTGGCGCTGTGCTATCAGGTGCGTTCGCTTGACCTGACAGCGCGCAAGGCAAGCTATGCTGCCAGGGTAGAGCCACATGTTATGGATGAAATATTGTCTCTGGTTGTAGACCTTATCGACCCGCGATAAATAAAAGCTGGCTGCCAGTTATAAATTACAAATTTATTAATTCCGGGAAGGCGTAACACTCTCGCAAGGCTCCGACCGCAGGTGCATGATCATCTGCGGCCCGAAAGTATAAGCACTTCCCTCTTCAGCACGCTGCCTGAAGTGCAACCCGCAGGAGCTTAGTAAAGCGAGTTCTTTAATCGCTCTGGCAGCGCTTTGTCGTAGGCATCGCCATCGATTTCCGCAATCTGTTTCAGAATCGAGCCGGTGCTGGGCAGCGACTGCCGCGCAATCTGCGTTTCAGCATTCCATAACCCGGAGCGGATAATCGCCCGGCTGCACTGAAAGAAAACGCTTTCCACGTGGATGCGCAGCACGGTTTTTGGCAGCTGATTATTGACAGCAAAGCGTTCAAGCAGCGCCGGGTCGGTGCTGATCGCCGCCGTACCGTTAACGCGTAGCGTCTCGCCAATGCCAGGAATGAGAAAAAGCAGCGCGACCCGATTGTCCTGCAGAATGTTGCGCAGGCTGTCGATGCGATTATTGCCGCGTCTGTCGGGCAGCAGCAGGGTTTTATCATCTTCAATTTCGATAAATCCGGCCGGATCGCCGCGCGGTGAAACATCCAGTCCCTCCGGTCCCGATGTTGCCAGCGCTACAAAAGGCGAGGCGGCTATAAACGGACGATAGGCGGGATGAATATGATCGGTCACCTTAGCCACAGAAGGCCGGGCGACAGTGCCATAAAGACGTTCAAGTTCGGTCAGTTCCGTCACTATGCTGCTCTGTTCAGCCATGTTTGCACTTTCCTTTCATTGATCAGCGTCCTCAGGACGCTGACGATAAGACACCACAGATCCGACGCGCAGGTTTAAGCAGGACTCTAACACCAATAGCTGCAGAGTCAGAGACACTGCACCGTCCTTTGTGATCACTATTCACAATGATCCGTGAATCCCGCTTAAACAGGAAGGGATTACCATGCCTGACCTGTAAAACCCAGGTGTTGGTATCAGAACAACCTGCTGATATAAAGGATTAACCTGATCAAAACCCATAAGGAGCAAAGGATGGTTTGGGAATCAGAGCGGTTGCTCTACAGATTTACCCTTCGTGAGGATCTTGACGACCTGTTCAGAATTTATGGCGACCCGGAAACGCATAAATTTAACCCGCGAGGCCCGTGGCCTGACAGGGAATATGCTGTTGAGGCGATGGAGCGTATACAGGATAGTTACAGGGATCAGGGGTTTGGCGACTGGACAATATTCGAGAAAGCCCATCCGGAAAAAATTATCGGCTTTGGTGGCGTCTTCAGAAGCCAGTTTGACGGCCGTCAGACCAATAATCTCGGCTACCGGTTTGAGCCAGATGCATGGGGAAAAGGATATGCTACTGAGCTTTCACGCAGAGCCATTCGCTACGGATTTGAGGAGGCCGGACTCAGCGTCATCACAGGCGTGGTGCGTGAAAACCATCTGGCTTCGCGCCGGGTGCTGGAAAAAGCAGGCTTAACGTTTTTGAAAAAGGTTAACGATCTCGAAGGGCTTCCTCCCAGCCTGATGTATGCCCTGAGCCGCCGGGAATGGCTTGACGCTGGCAACGCGCTTAACGTCTGACTTTCCACTTTACAAGTCGGGCGCAGCGTTGTCTGCGTCCTCTTACAGTCTTAAACCTCTGAGAAACCCTCTCTTATCCTGCGATTAATTCCCTGCTGGCTGAATTACCTTAACCGCCTTACTCAGGGGAGGATTTATGGATATTCGTACGATTTTTATTTCAGCGGTAATGGCAGTCAGTTTGTTGTGGATAGGCGCATCAGATAACCGTTCGTCTCGTTTCAGCGGAGAACCGGTCAAAGCGGGCCTGAGTAAAGTTCAGCCCTGATTGACACACGCCCGATCGCACACTTTAGCGCCTGCTCAGCCTGAGATGCGGTACACTGCCGCTATCTGTTAATGCAACATCGTTGCGTTAACCAAAACGTTGACGCGGATAAAAGCAGGAGAACGAGATGGCAAGGGAGATGATTCGTCAGGGCGGGCGCAGCGCCCGTATTCAGGCGGAAGTGCATGACACCGTTAACCGGCTGCTGGAAACACTGGATCGTTCCGCCATTACCGTACCGATGATTGCTGAACAGGCAGGCGTAACGCCGTCCACGATTTATCGACGCTGGGGCGATCTGGCCCAGTTGCTGGCGGATGTTGCCGTGGCGAGGATGCGTCCGATTGCCGATCCGGAAGATACCGGCTCGATGATCGGCGATCTTACCGCGTTCATTCAGCAGTATGCTGAAGAGATGTCTTCAAAAGTGGGCCGTGAGCTGCTTGCCGATGTGATTGGCAGTCATGCTGAAGAGGCCAGCCATAAATGCTGTGGATTTACTTATCAGCATCTTGAAACCCTGAACAATCGGGCCATCGCGCGCGGGGAAGCGGGTTTTGACGTTGATCGTCTCGTCGATGTCGCTGTCGCGCCCGTAATGTTTCACATACTGTTTGGCGATCGCGACGTTTCAGCGGAATACTGTTCGTTACTGATTCAGCAGGCATTTTAACTCAGCGCTGAACGTAGGGCAGGGCAGCTTCGGTGATCAGGTGCTGCAACAGCGTACGCGCGGGATCATCACTCTGGTCTGAGCGGGCCAGCGCAATACCCAGATGGCCCGCCTGCGGCAGTCGCTGTGATTCTGTCACCAGCCCCTCCGGCAATCCCGCGCTGGTGCGCAGGGTGATCCCCAGCCCGGCCTGCAGCGCGGCCCAGATGCCACTCAGACTGTGGCTGGTAAACACCACGCGCCACGGAATGCCCGCCTTATCCAGCGCCCCGGTGGCGCGGGATCGCATCACACAAGGCGCATCAAACGCCACCAGCGGCAGCGGCTCGCCACGCTGCAGAAATCCCGCCAGATCAAACGACGGATGCTGTATCCAGACTAACGGACACTGACCGATCACCTGCGTGCCGGATTGCTGTTCCGCCTGCCACAGCAGCGCTAAATCCAGCTCATGGCGAGCCAGTGCCGTTAATAACGCCAGATTTCTGTCAACGCGAGCGGTCAGCATCACGTCCGGATGCTGCCGGTTAAACGCGCCGAGAATGGCAGGCATCAGCGCCTCGCCAAAATCCTCCTGCATGCCGATACGAATTTCGCCCTGCAACGCTTCGCCTTTTACTGCCCGCAAAGTCTCATCGTTCAGTGACAGCAGACGTCTGGCGTAACTCATCAACTGCTCGCCACTGCGGGTCAATTGCAGATGCCGCCCTTTTTTCATCACCAGCGCGGTACCGCATTGCTGCTCGAGTTTTTTAAGCTGCGCACTGACGGCTGAGGTTGATCGGCAGAGGTGCTGTGCCGCAAGAGCAAAACTGCCCGCATCAATGCCCGCCACGAAACTGCGCAGCGCATCCATGTCGAGCGATTCCGGTACTTTGTTCATCATTGTCCTTAAAATGCGGATAGTAGATGCTGATTAATTTGATTTTCAGGATTAATGAGCTGAGTGACACTCTCTCTGACCAACGAGGAGTGTGCAATGAAAAAATCACTGGACCGGGAAACACTGGCGCAGCGCGCGCCAAAACTGGCGGAACTGACGCAGCAGGTGCTGTTTGATGATATTTGGCAGCGCGGTCTGCTGTCACCGCGTGAGCGCAGCCTGCTGACGCTGGCAACCTTAACTGCGCTGGGGCGCGTCCAGCAGCTGCCATGGCACATTAATTACGCCCGGCAAAATGGACTGACGCAGGATGAACTGGTGGAGAGCTTCACGCATCTCGCCTTTTATGCAGGCTGGCCCGCTGCCGTGACTGCGCTGAGCTATCTGGAGGATAATCACTGATGCCCTTCACCCGGATCACCTTGCGGCAAGGTTACAGCGATGCGGATCTGCATCTGCTTTCCACGCTGCTTCAGCAGGCGCTGGTCGCAGAATTTGATGTGCCCGAGCAGGACTGTTTTCAGGTCATTGAGATGCTGCCTGTCCCTCAGCGTGTATTTGATCGCCATTATCTCAGCGGCGGACGCAGCGAAAATTTCATGCTGTTTCAGATAACGGCAGGTCGCCCGCGTTCCCGGCAACAGAAGCAACGCTTTTATCACGCACTCTGCGCGGCGCTTCAGACAGAGATGGCAATCGATCCTGATGATGTGATGATCATCATTCAGTTTAACAGCCGCGAAGAGTGGAGCTTTAGCGGCGGCCAGATGCTGGGACAGGCGGCGTTATGATTATCATGCACTATCGCTTTACGCTGCCTGCGGACTACGACATGGCCATCATTGAAAAGCGTATCCGACTGAACGGTGCCCGGCTGGATGGCTTTCCGGGGCTGGTGGCAAAAGCGTATCTTTACGCCTGCCGCGAGGATGGGGGAATCAATGAACATCGCTATGCACCGCTCTATTTCTGGCGGGAGGCGAGTGGCATGCAGCGATTCCTGCAAAGCCCGGGTTTTGCGGCGCTGGTGAGGGATTTTGGCTGGCCGATCATCGAAAGCTGGCTGGCGCTGGAGGGGCAGACTCTCCTCACCGATCTGGCTGAAGCCCGTTTTATGACGCTGAACCGCTGGACGATTCCTCCGCATGCGAACCTTGCTGCACTGCCTATGGCCGAAGGCTTCAGCGCCTGGGATGTGACCCGCTGGCAGGGATTAACGGTTAACGCATCACAGCAGCGACCGGCGTCCGGCCGGGAGGTCTATCGCATCGGTTATCTGGCGCGAGGCGCTGCCGCTTCAGATCTGCAGCTGTAGCAGCGGTCTTGATGCGGATTGCCATTCAGAGGGCAAAAATGGCCTCAATCTCAATGCGCAGGTCAGTGGAGAACAGTCCGCTGACCTGCACCAACGAGCTGGCGGGCAGATGCTCGCCATAATTGCGGTAGAGCACGTCCCGCAGCGCGGCGATTTCTGTGAACGAGGTGATGAATATCGTGACTTTGAGCAGCGCAGCAAGCGATCTGTTTTCAGCAGCAGCAACGGCTCTGAGTTGTTCAAAGATGGCTTCAGCCTGTTCAGCCATATTACCCTGCTGAGCGGTCGTGCCGAAGGCGGTCAGTCCTGAGACGTACAGCGTCTCACCCTGTTTAACGGCATGGACATAAGGCGCGTTAACTTCGCCCAGTTGCGGATAATTTTTACGTTCTGGCAGGGTCATATTTTTTCCTTCGTCATGTGAATCATCAGACATTACTTCCCGCCACCACTTAGCGTTTCAGCAGTTGCTGGCAGACCATATTATCCTGCGCGGCGCGCTGCTGCTCATCGGCTTTCAGTTGCTCCCAGCGGCCAATCACGCTGCGTCCCAGCCGCGGTTTATAGGCTATTTTCTGCAGCGCATAGTCAGAATTGCCGCCTTCAATAACATTTCGCATCTGCTGGTCGAACGGCTGCTGACTGTGGTGATCAATCGCGCAGAACACCGCGACGTAATACGCTTTGTCTTCCTCGCTGTCGTGCGGGATTAAAAGCCAGCCAGGGCGAGGATAAGCAGCAGCGGAAGAATATATTTTAACCATTTATAACACTGGTTTTCGTATGATTAACAGCCTCATACCCTTTTCAGTATGGCGATAGTATCTGAACCTGCACCCTGCACCCTGCACCCTGCACCCTGCCGCCAACGCAAATACTTTCTTATAGACCTTTGTCGAATTAACGCTTTTGTGTCACATCATGCTCTGCAGCATTCTCATTGGAATGTCCGCATAGAGCATATGCATGGCGTAGCTACCGCTGTTAAGTAATGAAAATGTAATCCCGTTCAGCCTCGTTCAGCCAGATGCACACTGCGATGTCTGTCACGGCCCAGAGCCTGACTTTTCTCGGTACGGTCGGTCTCAGCATGACAGCGTCTAAGCAAAAATTTCGGTGTGGAGACCATCAGCTCTTGCTGGGCCACGTACTGCGGGTCGGACAGCGGAATCAGACGATGCAATACTATACCGGCAGGCGCTCGGTCAGGCCGCCGGGAGTGCCATCGAAATAGCCCTGCAGAACGTCAATGCCATGCGCAAACGTGTCCAGATCGTACTCGTGGTCACCGAGTTCACCTGCGTCGCTCAGCACCTGACGGAACTCCGCATATTTTCTGCTGAATATTTTCAGCGCGGTTCCGTTCGCGAAGTCTGCGTCTCTCTTTTCAGAGGAAGTAATTCCGTACCGGATTTTCTCGAAGGCTTAGCTGAAATCATCATGGGCTTTCATGGATTCGAACGTAACAGTTTTCCGGAGGATTCATAGAGTTCTTACAGAAGGGCTGATTTACTCAATATGTAAAAATTAATCAAAGATAATATGAGTGTGCTTATTTTATCCTTGGTTACCAATAGTTTGCTTAAATAAACCACTCGAAATTACCGGGCGCCTTTACCGGCATGATCCGACTTTTTCCATTTACGGCAGTAACCGGAAGAAAAGCACTGCGGCGGGTCGGGGCAAAGCTCGCTTTATCAGGGCTCGCCAGTAGTCATAACACTATATCTGGTAGCCTGAGCAGATGCCTTAACCACTACATGTAGTACTCCGTGTAGAAAAGCACCGCTTAAGGGAGAAGATCCGGTTCTTCCTTTTTTCGGATCTTCGATAAAAAGAGACAAATCAGAATATGTGATACATATACATATGTCCTGCATCTGCATATACTTAACAGATGCATATGCTTTACATCTGCATATACAGTGGATATGCTTTATCTATGCAGCGCTGTTCTGCCACAAAAAATAGCCGGTATCGGCACAGTGTCGGAAATCCGACCGGAAGGAGTAACCATGAGAACCGTATCCATTTTTAAAAACGGCAACAATCGCGCCATTCGTCTTCCTCGTGACATGGATTTTGAAGGAGTGAGCGAACTCGAAATCATCCGGGAAGGGGACAGCATCATCCTGCGTCCCGCCCGGCCGACCTGGGGCTCATACCTTGAACTCGAAAAGGCCGATCCGGACTTTATGGCAGAGCGCGAAGACGTTGTCAGCGACGAAGGACGATTTAACCTGTGAACACAACTTATATGCTGGATACCTGTATCTGCTCGTTCATCATGCGCGAGCAGCCGGAAGCCGTACTGAAGCGCCTGGAGCAGGCAGTGCTGCGCGGCCACCGCATCGTGGTGTCGGCCATCACCTACTCAGAGATGCGCTTCGGCGCCACCGGCCCGAAGGCCTCGCCGCGACACGCACAGCTGGTTGACGCGTTCTGCGCCCGGCTCGATGCCGTCCTGCCCTGGGATCGCGCCGCGGTGGATGCCACCACGGAGATTAAAGTGGCGCTGCGCCAGGCCGGGACACCGATCGGCCCGAACGATACGGCGATTGCCGGGCACGCCATCTCGGCTGGCGCCGTGCTGGTGACGAACAATACGCGGGAATTTGCGCGTGTTCCGGATCTGGCTCTGGAAGACTGGGTATATTAAACCCGGGTATGAATTGCAGGATATTAAAAGAATGAATGAACTGAAAATTGACAATCCGGCTCAACGATTACTGGATATTCTTGAAGCAGGAAAAACACAAAAACGGGACCAAAACTGTCGCTTGGTATGGGTCTTTCTGCTGCAGGCTCAGAAAAATAATGAGCAGCATCTTCTTTCCCGCCTGGCGCGGGCCATGGAATTGCCAGGACGAATAGTGCAGGTCAGAGAGGATCATTTCTCCGCTCTCAGGGGAAAATCCACGCACTGGAAAACATGCGTTGATACGGCATTTGTTTCACAGTCTCTCAACAGTACCTGGCAGTCGTTCATGCAGCATATTGATGACCGCACATTCTCAGAACTCAGTATGCTGTCAGACCTTTTTGAAACCCGTGGCGCGCACGCGGCTATGCAGTCAGAAGAAATTGAAGCTCTGCTGGAAAGGTTAACCGAACTGCGTAATGATATCCGGGGGGCTGATCTGCCTGCTACGATGAAGACCCTGCTGCTGAAACAGCTTTCACAAATCCAGGAGGCACTGGAAACATACGGTATTTCCGGCGTTGAGCCGGTAATGGATGCCGTGCAGTCAACCCTTGGCCTGGCCGTTCTAAATCCGGAGTACCGCAAGGAAATCAGTAAGGGGACAAACAGCAGGTTCGGTGAGAAAATTTCCGATCTACTGAGCGACGTGGCGAATGTTGTCACCGTCGCAGGCGCGCTGCCTGCATTAACCGTTGCTGTAAACACCGCCCTGACCTATATCGGCCAGTGATCCTCAGGCACCTTTTTACAGGTGCCTTATTTTTAGCCGTTACTCATTACCAGCCCAATCAGATTTCCGACATTATCCTTTTCCGGATCTGCCGGATTCAGCAAACAGGCTGTGTGAAGGATGCAGTGAAAGAGGACACAATGCAGCACATAAGTGCATATTTTGCTGTTAGTGAGGTTTATTACATTTAAACTTAAAAATTGGCTGGATTCAGCAGGAAATCTAAGCATGAAGAATTTATTTACGGTAAATGAGATTAATTCTGCAAAAGTGCGCGTGGTATACCATTCATTTTTTCTCAACTGTCGGGGATATGGAACGTCCTGTGGCGCATCTGTCCAGAAAAACCGACCGCAATAAATTGGTGATCGGGCGATGCCTAATTGGCCTTTTCTTCGCTATAAGGAATATAATCTGGTGCGTATGTGAACGCACGCAGTGACGTTACAGAGATTGTAACGGCTTTAACATAGCGATCCCTCTGACTTTACGAGTTTTTATTCTGTTCGAACCCGGAAAGATCGGGGCATGGCGGTACCAGGCACTCTGCGCTGCATGCCTGGTATGGGAATGAACAGTAAGAACGGTTACCGCCATTGTCTGTAAGAAGTATGTCCTGCCAAGTCACCGGAGTTATACTTACAGGCCATAAAATCCGGTATAATATCCCTGTTAGCCATTCATCTGATGATAACCAAAACTTAAAAATAATGGATTAATATGAAACTTACCAGATTGTCTATAAAAGGGATTGGAGGTATCAAAAACCTCGATTTAGAATTTCAGCCCGATATGAACATAATTTGTGGCCCCAATGGAATTGGTAAATCCACAATCCTTCTTGCAGCATCTTTTCCCTTTATCTGGGGAACATCGATTAAGGTCAAAAGAAATATCGTAACTGAACGTGGCCTGATTGAGCTGGAATTAGAAGATAAAGGACAGAATTATAAGAATGTTACCGAGGTAACGAGTCATTTACCACACGAACACGCAAACCACCATCTCACGGTGGGTTATGAAAGAAGAAAGCTAATAAAGTTTGAGACAAACAGAAGCTTTGATTATCAGTCACTTAGTTCCATCAGTGCTGACAGGCATATTGAAGACGGCGAGATTTCTCAGCAACTGAATACGGGCGTTAATCTTTACGGTATCAAAGACTGGCTTGCAAAAAGGATTTTATTTGAGAAAGTTGAGCCTGGATATGCACCAAACATTTTAAAAAATATTGAGCTTTCAAAAAGGTGCATCTCTTTACTTGATGCTAAATTTTCTTTTAGTCGGGTCGATCCAAGATCATATGATATTTATGTAAACTCTCCCTCAGGAGAAATATGGTATGAATATCTTTCCTCTGGCTTTAAGTCATGCATGGGTCTTTTGTTAGGTATCATAAAAGAAATTGAGCTGAGGTTTCCGACTGAAGCAATATATGCTCCTGACTTTGACGGCGTTATACTTATTGATGAGCTTGAACTGCATCTCCACCCTGAATGGCAGGCCAGAATAACGGATGCACTGACTAGCATATTCCCGTCAGCTTAGTTTATAGTTACTACACATAGCCCTCATATTGTGCAGAACGCAAAATCACATCAAATCATGGCTTTAGATTCATCAAGTAACGGTGAAGTTTGCCTGAGAAACTTGCCTGAAAATGGTTTTGGATACTCAGCCTGGACGGTTGAAGAAGTTCTGCTGGATGTCATGGGTATGGAAAGTACGCTCAGCAGAAAACTACAGCTCCATCTTGATGATTTTGACAGGTTTGTGGATGCAGAGAATTTCGGTGGGGCAAAAGAAATCTATGATTATCTTGATGCTGCCCTACATCAGAACAGCGTACTGCGCAAGTCCCTAAAAATACGTCTTATGTCTGTCAAGAGCAGAGAAGAATAATGATAAAGCTGGAAAGAAATTTTACCCCTGATTTTTTCCTTCGAGAAAACCTTTCTGACTTGACTGATAGATTCAAAAAGGATGGTACACCTGTATGGCATCATCCGGAAGTTAAAGAAGCTTGTCTTATTATTAGTAACGGTAAATGTGCTTTCTGTGAAGTTCTACTAGAAGAAGCAAGTACCTATAATGAAGTTGAGCATTTCAAAGACAAAAACTCTTATCCAGATGATGTGATTCAATGGGAAAACCTTTTGCCGTCATGCCGTCACTGCAACGGCTCTAAGCAGACTCATAACGTTGTTTTAGATCCCATTATAAATCCATGCCATCATGTACCATCTGTACACCTGTATATGAGAGGTTATCGTATTAGAGGACGAACCACCTTAGGTGAAATGACAATAAGCACCCTAAATTTTAATCAAAGAGAGCATAAGTATATTCCTCGCTGCAAGGCTGGAGATGTTATTGAAAGTAGCCTCGAAGATGCTCTTGAGAAACTTGAATGGTACCTTCATTCCCCTACTACCAGACGCAAAAATATTCTTATGAATATGGTTGAAGCCATATTAGATGAATGTCAGAAAACGGCGCAATTTTCTGCAGTTTCAGCAACCATATTGCACGACTCAGATGACTATGAGCTGTTGAAGACAAGTATGCATCGGCACAATCTGTGGACTGACTACATGCAGGAACTTCATGTTAACTCGCAAGATCTACGGCTTCCAGACCATAAATGATGATGATGCCGGCAAGGCACTATTGGCTGAATTCCTATTAACAAAAGAAATCAACAGTAGCCCTGAAGCTCGTCTATTCTGAATCCTTATGTAGAACACCGGCATTGCTTTGTTGTGGAGTATTCCGTACCTGATGCCAGTTCAAAGGCTCTCAGCATTAGGAAAAACATACGCAGAAGGCACATCGTGAAGGCCAAAACAGTTAAAGATGAAGTGTGTGAAAAAATTTATCCTTTTAGCATTCATTTATTGGTCGGTTCTGGCATGATGAAAAGGTAAAATAAACTTATGTAAGGATGGCAGGTATGCTTAATCTTATCGTGGTCGGTAATCCCGATTATCACAGTTTTTTTTCCGACTCTCGCGGCGAGGGGACCTTTCCGGTTTCCCGGCTTTTTGAATCCACTCCGGACTCCCTGAGAAGTAAGCTTCTTCCTCTGACCAGTAAGACCTTTGAGTTTCTTCAGGAGTTGCCGGTCGTATTTATGACAGAACCAGAATTAGAAATTGATGAGGAAAACGGTCTGGGTGGTTATAAAAGTCATATCAGCACAGGAAGAATCAGTAACATTAGGTTATCAGCTAAAAATAAAGAAAAAGTGCTGGCATTCACCTATGAGTTAACCGCTAACATCGGCTATCAGTACTTAATCAATGACAAAGAGTACATTAAGAAACTGGAGCTCGGCAGCTTCGGATTGAGCAGGAATTTCTGGGCAGTAAAGGAAATGGATCTCAATGAATGCCTGCATATATTAGGCCTTGATGCCTTCGCTCTTGACGTCCCCGCAGCGGTCACTGCTGAAGCCCCGGACAATGACGAAGATCTTGAGGTGATTTCAGATATTAATCAGTTTCTGGAAATTATACTGAATCATCAGCAGAAAAGTGATGAAGAAGTGTTTTACAGGGGTCACTCAGACATCAGCTATCAGCTGGAACCTTCTCTGTTTCGTAAGGATACTCAGGGGAACTACCGCTATCGTCATCATGAATCTGACATGATAACGGAGCTGCTGACGGTACAACCTGCCGAATTCAGAGACGACCGCTACATGCTGGATAAACTTGTACGAATGCAGCATTATGGCCTGCCCACTCGCCTGCTTGACGTCTCAACTAATCCGCTTATCGCACTCTATTTTGCCTGTTCTAAAATAAAACGCGACCAAAGTGGGAATGAGATTGATGGTAACGTCATTCTACTGACGACGCCTAAAAGTGAAATTAAGTTTTTTGATTCCGACACCGTAAGCTGCATCGCAAACCTGTCCCGCCTTCCTTCGCGAATTAAGAGTAAACTCAATACCAGTCTGACAACATCGGCATTTAATGTCACCGAAGAATGCGGGCAGTTGCTGCACCTTATCCGCAATGAGAAATCCTATTTTAAAAGTGTAATCGATCCGGCACACCTGAACAAAATAGTTCTGGTTAAAGGACGCCTCAGCAATGTCCGCATTTCATCTCAGGCTGGAGCATTCCTCATATTCGGTGAAAACGTAGATCTCCCTGAAACGGGTCTCAGCACACTGAATGTCAGAAAACTGGTGATAAGAAATAAGGAACATTTGATGCGGCAACTCAGCCGTTTTGGCATCAATGAAAGTACTGTTTATCCGGGTATAGAGAAGGCCGCTACGGAAATCGCCAAGCTTTACGATGGCCGGAGTTAATAAAAGTTAGGCATACGCTACTGCTGTATGCCTTCACTTTATAAGCAATTCCTTTTAATGTGAGAGAGATTAAAAAAACCGCCTTACGACACATTACGGGCACAGTCTGTAGATAATCCGTTCATTGTTATGGAATACACACCCCGAGCGGTTAATGGTGTCCAGCGCGGCCATTGATGCATCTGCGTTCGCACGCTGCTGTTGCTCGCTGGACCTTATCAGTCATAGCACCATTGCCTGGCACGCGCTGATTCAATCAGCATCCCGATAGTAAGAGGGATGGCCTCGCGCGGGTTTTCTGGATAGTAGAGGCTGAAAGTTACCTGGTCAGAATCCATTCCAAATGCATCGAAGACGTCCTGAAGGCATTCCGCAGCATCCTCCGGGTCCAGCTTCATGTCCAGATTGAGCGACATCTCAGGCGTGAGTGTTTTTTTCCGGAACGTAAGCAGGGAGCGGCCGTTCCATGGCTCGATGAGTGCCATTACGCGTGCCTGAGTATCATCTACCATATCTTATCCTCCCCGCGGGCGATGGCATTGTACAGTCTGACTGAATTGAAACTGATATCGGCAACGTCTTTGGCCAGAATCACCCAGCCCACAACGGGTATCGCCCGTCCGACAAAGGTGCTGAGCTTATGCGTAAAAAGAATACGCGCGGTCCGGGGCGGGTATCCCCCTACGATGGTGGGGAGCTTTATGCCGAAGGGAAACTTGGCTTTAGGGAACACCCTGCGTGCTGCCCGTGAGGCATAGGAGGTTCCCTTGAGAGCATCGCGCGGTTTGGTGCGGGTAGTCAGGACATTACGTCCGGACAGGATGGCCACGATTGCACCAAAGTCATCAATCCCCAGCTGTTCGGCCACTTCTTCACAGAAAATCATGAAAAAGAGCTCACCGGCGGTGAGGTTCGGTCTGCCTGCATAGAAATAGGTGTTGTTGAGTTCTTCGGTCGTGTCCACTGCCAGCTCCTGCATGTTCAGCTTCATTTATCGTCCTGACGCTTCTTGAACAATACCTTCCGCGTTCAGGCCTGACAACCTGTCAGGCACAGTTTAAGCAGATACGGTACTTCTGCCCTATCTCCCTGCAGTTAAAAGACACCAGTGTCAGACGCAGGGAAATGCAGGCATGTCTGGCTTCGCAGCAGCATCCCAGTACCACCACCACCCGGGCCCATATTCCGCCTCATAGTAAGCGGTTTTTACCTGCCTTCGCTGCAGGTACTCTGGCGAATTCATGCCAAACACTTCCATCGGCAGCACATCCACGCCAGGAACGTCCTTGAGCACAAAATCCGGAAACACATCTTCTTCACCGTCGTAGCGCAGAGGCTTAATGAAGGCGCGTTTTTCCTGCCACAGTTTTTCTTCGACAGCCCCCTCATAGCCGGAATCCAGCGGAATAAAGCGTGGGCTGACCGTCATCAGCGCCACATCGATCACGGTACTGCAGCTGGACGGCCGGGTACGCCCGTCTGTTTGTCTGAATGATGTTTCCGGCGGCTCTGTTTCAGCGATAATCACGACTTTCATCCCCCTGTGCCAGTCGCCAAGCTCGCGGCTGAAGCTACGCTCCAGGCGGTGACGAACGTCTTCAGGCAGAACCAAATCTGGAAAACCAGAAAACAGTCCCAGCGGCAGTATAGTCTTCCATCGTGCTTCACCGGCTTTACTCCAGCCAGCACAGAAACGATGATACGTCGCTATTTGTTCTTTCCTGCCGCTCTCAGGTATTCCCGGTTAGCGATAACCTGCAGCGTATCTTTAATGACCATGAGCAGCAGAGACTCTTCCAGCTGAACGCGACCGATGCGAATCCGGGCAGCCGTCTTCTGCAGGCGCCAGCTCACCCAGCCAGTGCCGCCGCAGCCGGCTTATTGGTGAAACTGTATGCTGTCTTAATGAGACTGCTTTCATCACCATCAATAGCTTCTGACACTCTTTTTAATGCATCTCTTTCAGCCATAAACGGTAAACCCACGCTGATTTCAGGAGCTGAGGAATAAGGCAAGACGGGCGCAGCAATAATGATGACCAGCGCGAAATTATTCGAATAATAAGATAAACACGCTCACCAGAAATCAGCGTTTCAGCAATTGCTGGCAGGCATGGTCATCCTGCGCGGCGCGCTGTTGCTCATCGGCTTTCAGTTGCTCCCAGCGGCCAATCACGCTGCGTCCCAGCCGCGGTTTATAGGCTATTTTCTGCAGCGCATAGTCAGAATTGCCGCCTTCAATAACATTTCGCATCTGCTGGTCGAACGGCTGCTGACCGTGGTGATCAATCGCGCAGAACACCGCGACGTAATACGCTTTGTCTTCCTCACTGTCATGCGGGACAAACCACCAGGCAGCGAGGGACAGGATCAGCAGCAGGGGAAGGATGAATTTTACTTTGGCCATTATGGTCACCGGGTGTGGTCAGTTAAGTCAGCCGGGTATGGCCAGACGCAGGGCGCGTATCCTGCCACAGATTCAGCTCAGCGTTAACCCCGTCCCTGTTTAGCCTGCGGGCGCTTCGATCAGCGTCTTGCCAATCTGTGCACCTGGCATCATCTGCTGCAATCCCGAGACCAGCTCGTCGCTGGCCTGTTGCAGCGCGGAGAGCGGCATAGCGGGCAGGCTTTCCAGTATAAACCACATCTGTTGCGCACTGGCATCCAGTCGGGTACGCACGCCCTGACGCCAGTTCCAGCGGCGGCAGGTTACACCCTGATCGTCGCGCCAGATCACTTCGCCCGGTTCCGGCGATTCATAAACGACTTCGCCCTCTTTGACGGTATCGAAACGTTCACTGCCGTCAGCAATCACCAGACGTGGCGCGCCTCTGTAAGCCGCAATATTCTCACCACCGACCGGCAGGGCGTAACGGAGGCTGATGGCATTGTAGAGATCGACAACCGGATCAATAGCAGGCAGTGTGCCATCCCGCAGCACCCGTTTACGCAATGCTTCAGCAGAACAGGGCGTTCGCTTCGCTTTGGCACCAAACGCCCTGAATACCTCGGCCCAGGCCGCAAGGTGCGCATCTGCCCAGACAATATCATCCTGTATGACCTGCTGGCATGCGCTTTTCAGTGCGTCGCTGGCGACTTCTGGTCGGGTAATGTATGTGGCTTCCACCGCAATGCTCATGGCACGAAAGCCGGGGGCGAGTGTGAAAATGGCCGGATCGATTGACGGATGAACGGATAACATCGGATACTCTCTCAGTGACTAATTTATTCCATAGTAATGACCGATGACCAAAAAAGTCAATATATCGACCGATGCAGGTGCTGATGTCGCCACTGTCAGTCAGGCAGTTTCAGACCGCATAAAAAGCTGGCGCAAAAGCCAGAAACTCTCGCTGGATGAGTTATCCCGCCGGGCAGGCGTCAGTAAAGGGATGCTGGTTGAAATCGAAAAGGGCGCTGCCAATCCCAGCATCGCCATTCTCTGCAAGATAGCTGCCGCACTGGGCGTCTCGGTAGCGGATATCGTTAGCATCTCCCATTCACCTGACGCCTGGCTGATTGAAAACAGCGAAATGCCCGTGCTGTGGCAGGGTGAGCAGGGCGGGAGTGCGCAGCTGCTGGCTGGTACCCGTGGGCCGGATATGATCGAGCTATGGCGCTGGCAGATGTTTGCAGGCGAGGCGTTCAGTTCCACCGGCCACTCGTCGGGTACGCTGGAACTGCTGCACGTCGAGCAGGGCACACTGGCATTAACCGTGGGTGAGCGGACTCTGGTGATTCAGCAGGGCTGTGCAGCGGTGGCCCGTACCGATATGCCCCATGCCTATGCCAGTGCCAATGACCAGCCCGTTATCTTCACCATGACGGTGGCGGAACTGCAGCGCTGACGGCGTTTTTATTCGGCTGTCGCTTCGCCGGGAAAGGCCAGCAGCAGCGTTTTCAGTAACCCCTCCAGTTCGGCGCGCTCTGATGCGGCCAGCGGTGCCAGCACCGCTTCCTGAATGGCGGTATGTGCACGAAGTGCCTGCTCAATCTGCTGCTGACCGTGCGGCGTCAGCCCCACCAGCATACTGCGCTTATCATCTGGTGCGGCAACACGTTCAATCAGGTGCTGCTGCTCCAGCCGGTTCAGGCGATTTGTCATTGCGCCGGAGGTCACCAGCAGCGACTGGTAGAGCTGCGTGGGTGACAGCCGATAAGGAGAGCCCGCCCGTCGCAGAGTCGCCAGCACATCAAATTCACCCTCCTGAAAACCAAACGGCGCCAGTGCCTCACTGCGCGCTTTAGCCAGATGTTTCATCAGCCTCAGCATCCTGCCTAAAATACGCATGGAAGCGGTGTCCAGGTCGGGCATGGCGTTGTCCCACTGGCTGACAACGAAATCAATATGGTCATGCATAAATCACCTGCAAATGTCGGGGTTATGTTGTCGGGTTGTGCTCAGCCTCTTAACAGTGGATGAAATTTATCTTAACGTTAAGATAAATAGTGACAGCACGGTGCTGTCATCGTCAATTTCTGGCTGAGCCTGCATGATGAAAATTTTCCCCACTCTGTTTGCCGCGATCGTTTTTCTGGTCGGACTCAATCTGCGGCCAATGCTGGCTATTATCGGCCCGCTGTTTCCGGTGTTGCAACAGCAAACCGGGTTGTCGGCGACGGCGTTCAGTCTGCTGACCGCACTGCCGGTGGCGATGATGGGGCTGGCGGCACTCTTCGGGCCGTGGCTGATCGCCCGCTTCGGGCCGGTAACCGGCATTGCCATCGGGTTGCTCTGTCTGACCGTGGCCTGCCTGTGGCGCGGCCTTAACCTGACCTCCGCTCAGCTGATGCTTACCGCGCTGGCCGGTGGCGCAGGCATTGGCGTAATCCAGGCAATGATGCCCGCGCTGATCCGGCAACGTTTTGCTGACGCAGCGGCGACGCTGATGGCGCTGTTCAGCACCGGGATTATGGCGGGCGCAGCGCTGACGGCAGCCAGTGCCGAACCGCTGTTTTCAATGCTGGGTCTGCAACCCGCGCTGGCGCTCTCCGGCGGGTTAACGCTGATAGCGCTGTTAATCTGGCTGAGTGCAGTCAGGCGATCGCCGCAGGTGAGCCTGGCGTCTGAGGCAATGACGCTGCCAGCACCGCGAACATTGCTGCTGACGCTCTTTTTCGGCATTGGCACCGGGGCTTACACGCTGGTTCTGGCGTGGCTGCCGCCATTTTATATTCAGCTGGGCTGGAGTGCGCGCCACAGTGGCTATCTTCTCGCCGCGTTGACGTTAACCGAAGTGGTGGCAGGCTTCATCGTCACAGCAACCTTACATCGCTTTCCCGATCGCCGTCCGCTGCTGCTCGGCGTGCTGGTCCTGTTACTGGCAGGGCTGCTAAGCCTTGTGTTTTACCCGAATACGATGCCGCTGCTCTCTGCGCTGTTGCTGGGTACGGGCATCGGCGCACTGTTTCCGCTGTCATTGATTGTTACGCTGGATCATGCGCGCAGCGCCCGGGAAGCGGCGGTTCTGCTGTCCAGGGTGCAGGGTGGCGGATACCTGATTGCGGCGCTGATGCCGCTGGTCGCGGGCTGGGTGCGTGACAGCGGCGCGTCTCTTAATCAGGCCTGGCTGATCATGAGCGCTGGCGTCGTATTGCTGATGGCGATGGCCTGCCGCTTCAGAGCGCAAAACAGGGCTGCCTGAACAAAGCCGTTGCCGTTCAATGGCGATCTGGCATGCTGGAATAAACCCCCTTGAACCGGAGTGCAGTGTGAAAGTTATTGGTCTGTTAGGCGGCATGTCTTGGGAATCTACCGCGCTCTATTACCGCATTCTCAATCAGCAGGTTAAACAGCAACTGGGTGGCCTGCACTCAGCGGAGCTGGTGCTCTGGAGCGTCGACTTCCAGCGCATAGAGCAGCTTCAGGCTGCGGGCGAATGGCAGCAGGCGGGCGAGATCCTGGCTGAAGCAGCACGCAATCTGGAACGGGCTGGCGCGCAGTTCATCGTGCTCTGTACCAACACCATGCATAAAGTGGCGGCGCAAATCAGCGCTGCAACAGGCATACCTCTGCTGCATATTGCCGATGCCACCGGACGCCGCATTCAGCAGGCTGGTATACGTAAGGTCGGATTACTGGCGACGCGCTTCACTATGGAGCAGGATTTTTATCGCGGGCGTCTTCAGCAGCAGTTCGGTCTTGAAGTGATGACGCCCGATGAAGCGGATCGTCTGTTTGTGCATGAGGTGATCTACCACGAGCTTTGCCTGGGCGAAATCATTCCCGCGTCGCGTCGTCGCTACAGGGAGATTATGCAGTCACTGGTGGCGCAGGGGGCTGAGGCCATTATTCTGGGCTGCACCGAAATTACCCTGCTGGTTGATGCCTCCGATGCCAGCGTGCCGCTGTTTGATACCACGCTGATCCACGCGCAAGAGGCCGTTATCCAGGCGCTGACTTAACATTCATCCTCAACAGGGGAATCGCATGAAAATAGATAATCTGCCGTTTGGCCTGACGCAGTGGGATCAGGTTGCAGAGACGATTCATCCCGGCGAACAAGGGCAGGCGACCTGGCGAACCATGAAATTTAACGACATCCGGGTTCGCATGGTCGACTACTCGCCAGGCTATGTCGCCGACCACTGGTGCACCAAGGGTCATATTCTGCTCTGCATGGCGGGCGAGTTGCACACTGAACTGGCAGATGGCCGCCGTTTCGTGCTGACTCCGGGCGTGAGCTATCAGGTTGCGGATGAGGCTGAACCGCATCGTTCTTTTACAACGACAGGTGCGCAACTCTTTATCGTCGACTGAATTTGTTATCTGCTTTAGCAGGGCTCGCCCGGTGGTGGATCATCGCGTCGTTGACACTTTTAAAAGTAAACTGAATCTGCTTTATAAAAATCAGCAAAATTAATGGCTTATTTCATCAGAGTTATCTGGTTCTGACAGGAATAATTCCCCTCAGGTTGTATGCTTGAAGCCTTATAAGAACGTTTTGCATTCACCTGATGTGGGGAAGCCTGTGCTGATAAAAAAGAAGAAAGTTCGTTCACATACCGAAGACCGACTGCTGGCGCTGGTGCTGGCGACCACCGCTGGCATCCTTAATGCCATGGCGCTGGGCGCGTTCGGATTTTTCCCGTCGCATATGACCGGTAACACCTCGCAGATATCTCAGGAAGTCACCACCAGCGATCTTCACACTATGCTGTTTTTGATGGCGCTGATTGTTGCCTTTGTACTGGGCTGTACCGTAGCCCGGCTGGCGGTAGTGGTGGGGATCAGGCATAAGTTACGCACCATTTTCTGTCTGATTATTCTGGCAGAAGGCGCGGCGCTGACGGCAGCATCGATCTTTGAGATCGTGTTCTACCGGCCAAGCTTTAACGGGGAAGTTCTGATAATGCTGGGCTTTTTGATGGGTATTCACAATGCGACCTCGACGCAGCTCTCCAATGGCCGCGTCAGATCGACCCATATTACCGGCACGCTGACCGATGCGGGCATAGCGCTGGGGTCGTGGATTTTTGCGCATACGTCTCATGCTGTGCATCTGGAAACCGACGATCGTCGCTTCTTCCAGAAGGTTCTTCACACCCATCTGACCACGGTATTCTCCTTCCTGAGCGGTTGTATCGCCGGGCTGCTGCTGTTTAAAACCTATGGATTTAACGCGATGGTTGGCCTGGGTGTGTTTCTGATGCTGGTAGCACTGACGGCCATTGCCGTTACCGTGCAGCGAACCCGCAGAAGTCTTTACTGATATTCCGGCCCGCTGCACATCGCACAGCGGGCCGGTCGCTTACTGCTGTGTGCGGGTTGGCCGCACGACAATCTCGTTTACATCCACCTCTTCAGGCTGCTCAATCGCATAGCGCACGGCGCGGCCAATGGCATCCGGTTGCAGCACGATAGCGCGATAATGCTGCATCGCCTCGGCAGCTGTCGGGTCGGTAATCGTTGAGGCCAGCTCGCTCTCGACCACACCGGGATGGACACAGGTCACACGCAGCTGACTGTTCTCCTGCCGTAAACCGTCAGAAATCGCCCGCACCGCAAACTTGGTGGCACAGTAAACTGCCGCCGTGGGCGACACGGCCAGCGCACCGATTGATGCGATATTGATGATGTGTCCGCGCTGGTGGGCAAGCATGGTCGGCAGCACCGCCGCGATGCCATAGAGCACGCCTTTGATGTTTACATCGATCATCTGATCCCACTCTTCGACCCTGAGCGAAGCCATGGGTGACAGGGGCATAATCCCGGCATTGTTGATCATCACATCAACCCGTCCCCACTTCTCCAGCGCAAACGCCACAAACTGCGCCACATCTTCGCGGCGCGTAACGTCCAGCGCTTTAATCGCCACCTCAGCGCCATTAAACCGCAGCTCCTCAGCCAGCGCGGCCAGACGACTTTCGCGCCGCGCGCCCAGTAATAGAATGGCATCGGTTTTTGCCAGTTCACGTGCGATGCCTGCACCGATACCGCTTGAGGCACCGGTAATTAAAATCACTTTCTGCGTCATTTTGTCTCTCCAGTCAGGTTGGCACTGGCGATCATACGGCGGCTGGATTATAAAGATAATCCACCTGACGCTTTACGGACTGGTAACCAAAACTGACCAATGAATGCGGACAAGAATGCCCTCGAAGTTTTTGTGATTGTGGCGCAGACCCGAAATTTCCGTCTGGCAGCGGAACAGCTTGGCGTAACCCGACCGGCGATCAGCCAGAGTCTGCGGCGTCTGGAAGATCGGCTTAACATCTCGCTGATGCAGCGCACCACGCGCTCAGTTCAGCTGACAGAAGCCGGACAGCGGCTCTATGCGGAAGTGGCTCCGGCCATCAACCAGCTTAACCGCGCCGTCACCGATATTGCCGAGCTGGCGGCCGAGCCGCGTGGTCAGTTGCGGCTGGCGATCTCCTCGATTGCTGAGCGGATGCTGGGAGGCGAACTGCTGGCGAGCTTTATTACCGCCTACCCGCAGGTAGAGCTGGATATCACCGTGACCGATGACGAGTTTGATATTGTCGGGCAGGGCTATGACGCAGGCGTGCGGCTGGGCGAGGTGATCGCGCAGGATATGATTGCGGTGCCGGTCTCCACTGCGCAGCGTCAGGTGGCTGTAGCATCACCCTCTTATCTGGCGCGTGCAGGCACGCCACAGCATCCTGAAGAGCTGGTCACTCATCGCTGCATCGGCTGGCGGAAAGGGCCAGGCCTGGCGCCTTATCGCTGGGAGTTTGCTGAGCAGGGACGGGAGTTTGATGTTGCCGTCAATCCGCAGCTGACTACCAACGACATGGGGGTGATGATCCACACCGCCTGCGCCGGGGGCGGCATCAGCTTTGGCATGCAAGAGACTTTTCAGCCCTACATTGATCGCGGCGAACTGGTGACGGTGCTGGATGAGTGGTTACCCAGCTTTGCCGGGTTTTATCTCTATTTTCCCAGCCGTAAAAATCTGGCCCCTAAACTCAGGGCGTTGATCGATCACGTCAGGCTGTGAGAAAGGCCTCCGGTTAGTCAGCGCGGATAGTGGTGATCGCTGACCAACCTGAGCCGGTCAACCGGAGAGCCATTCAGAGACTCCGCAATCGCAATCTACGTCATAGTGTCATGCGGGGTTACGGGGTGTCAGTGCTTCAGGCTGTCATGTTGTATCGGGTGATGATATTGATTTTAGAGTAGGGCGCAGGCGGTTCGGAGGCGGGCATAAAGCCATGAAACTCCAGCAGTGTTCTGAAAGCGTGTAATGCGTCGAGTTGTAAATTGTGCTCGATCAGCGCATCAATCTTACCCGCCTGCAGCAGGGAACAATTCTCCTGATCGAGATCGTGACCAATACAGGCGTTCACATGCCGCTTTTGTTCGGCAAACGCGCGCAGGATACCGGGATTACCGCCGCCGACCGTATAGACCGCGTCCGTGTCCGGATGGCTCTGCAGAAACTGCGTCACCGACTGATGCATCCGCGCGTCAATGCCATAACCACCCGCCACCACGCTCACCTGATGCTGAGGTGCAAACTGCTGCATCGCACGCTGAAAACCCTGGATTCTCTCCTGTTCACCCATGAAATCGTGACTGCCGGTCACCGCCACAATATGCGAACGGCTGACCCGCAGCCATTTTGACATCAGAAAAGCCGCCACCTTACCGGCATCAAAGTTATCCATGCCGATATAGCGCAGGCGCGCACTGCCGGGTAAATCGCTCATCATGGTGACCACCGGAACGCGTTGTTTCAGGAGCGATTCAATAGTGGGATTCAGCTCATCGGAACAGGCCGCTTTCAGAATGACACCGTGACTGTGAAGCGCTTTTTTGTTCAGCAGCGCATTAATGGCCTCCGCTGTGAGATTCGCGCCAAAGTGGAAACGCAGCTGAAGTCTGAAAGCAGCAAAGCTGGCGATCTGACTGCTGAGCGCTTCACGTATCAGTGGCTGAAAGCGGTCAGGGGTATGCATGATGACGTCGAAGTAAATCGTTCTGCCTTTGGCGAGCCCGGCTTTTTGCATCAGTTCCAGGTCCGCTATCGCCTGCTGAATCCGATGCTGAGTGCGCGCGTGAACGTTGCCGCGCTGATGCAGGGCACGATCGATAGTGGCAAGGCTAAGCCCCGATTGGGCAGCGATCTGTTTGAGGGTGAATTTAGCCATGCAGGACTCGCGACAGCAGAGGATAACCAGAGTTTTATCATAATACTGGCTAACTGCTTTGCTTCAACAGAAACACGTTGTTCAAAGCATCGCTGGCTGGCAGCGTGAAAAATGCGGCACCGGGGACAGGAATAACGGATTTTATAAACCTCAAACTCAGGGTTCCGTTAAACGATATAAATGATCGGTTCACTTCCGGTATTTGCAAAGTCATATTCTGGTAGTGATGACACTCTTTTGACTATTTACTGGTAAGCACAGGGTGCTGACTTAAATAACGTCAGTTCAAATCCTGTGCTGGGTAATTTATAGCCTGTTTGCCGCTTCGCTTATATTTCCGTTAAGACGGCTTTTTTGTTTTTTCACACCCGATAATGTTAGACTGTATATGCATACACCATCGGGAGGTCGTGTGAAGTACGACAACGATAACGAGATCCGTGCACTGGTTGGCGCGGTCGTCAGTGATTTGATCAAGGCGGGAGAGCCGGTTCATTTTCACGACATTACGGACGCTCTGTTTCGCCTGAGCGAAGAGACGCGTGACAGCAAACTGAAAGCATTGTGCCAGGAAGCAATTGGCTTTTTTACCCGCAAAATGCATTAAGGTTGATGGCGCCGATGGCGGGCGCCATCCAGAACCTTCCCCCCTCCAGCCATCACTCCGCAGTGCCGCCTTAACTGAGAATAAGACGCAGTAAACAGAGCTTAAAATATTTTAACTGAAGAGTTTTAATATCAGCGCAGTTATATTTCTGTTTTTTAAAATTTAGTCAGAATTACCTTTTTTAGCCTGAAATGACAACGCAGTAATTAACTGCATCGGCCAGAATCTTTATTCAGAATAAATGCTTCCTAAGATGTTAATCTAAGGTATTAATGGAAACGCCTGCAATATCAGCGTGCTGAGGCAGCGTTTTCTTCTGCTTCAATTGTTACTTATACAGTTCTGACTATGTTTGATTTGAAAAATGATTATGACCGGGAGAATATCCTGCGTTGCCGGGCAGACGACGTTCCAGTGCCAGCACGGAATTTACCATCGCTTCTGCCAGCTTCATCACCCCATCTCACACGGGTAACACAACGAGATCAGCTGGCTGCGACATTCCAGGGGATGTCGCAGCCAGTTGAGCACCCGTTAATGTCCGCTCAGGCGGTGCACAGACTCTGCACCTGAATCTGATCCTTTCTCCTGTGCGGAACGCCAGAAATGATGGCCGTTTGTGTCACCGGCCATCATCGTTCAGGCCTTTACGCTCTGTTTCAGCAACGGCTCAGTCATCGGTTGAACGCGTGAGATTCTCCCAGCGATCGATTTCCTGACGCATTGCCGCAAGTTTTTGCCGTACCAGACTCAGGGCATCACTGCCTAACAACAGATGCGCGGGTGGGTTCGGGCTTTCCAGCAATGCCAGCATAGCCTGAGCAGCCTTTACGGGATTGCCGGGTTGTTTCCCGCTTTTTTCCTCCCGGGCCTGACGAATGGGCCCGAACAGGGTGTCATAATCCGGAATAGTGCGGGCGCTGCGTACCATCGAACGTCCCGCCCAGTCGGTGCGGAATGAGCCGGGTGCCACGGCGGTGACGTGTATGCCGAACGGAGCCAGCTCTTTGCCCAGCGTTTCTGAAATACCCTCCAGCGCAAACTTGCTGCCGCAGTAGTAGCTGATGCCGGGCAAAGTAATGAATCCGCCCATCGAGGTAATATTGATGATATGCCCGCGACGGCGTTCACGCATACCCGGCAGGACCGCTTTGGTCATTGCCACTGCGCCAAAAACATTCACGTCAAACTGGTGGCGCATTTCTGCCAGGGAGGATTCTTCCATAATGCCCTCATGGCCGTAACCTGCGTTATTCACCAGTACATCTATCTGACCGACTGTGGACTCAACCTCACTGACAACTTCATCAATACGCGCAAAGTCCGTGACATCCAGCAGGTGGCCCACGGCACGCTGTGCATCAAGCGCCTCAAAAGTTTGCAATGCTTCGCGGTTACGCACGGTACCAATGACCCGATGCCCGGCATGGAGGGCTTCGCGAGCCAGTGCCAGACCAAAGCCACTGCTGACGCCAGTAATTAAGATTGTTTTTAAAGATGACATAAATGAACTCCCATGAACCGTTGAGATTGCATGGTATTCTCACTGCTGATGCATTTTCAGGCCGTATCTTCTCATTTTTTTGCCTGATCTTATGAGGTGCTGTGATGTCCGGAATGATTGCACTGATTAAAGCCCTTGCGACGCATGAAGGGTATAACCTGACGGCCTTGCCTGGCGTACGAATTCTACGCGCCGATCGTCCTCTTGCCAGAACACCCGTGCTGTATGATCCGGGCATTGTGATTGTCTGTCAGGGCAGCAAACGGGGTTACTTTGGCCAGCAGACCTATTTATATGATGAGCAGCACTACCTGGCGGTCTCGGTTCCGGTGCCGTTTACCATGGAAACCGACGCGTCAGCAGAGCATCCTCTGCTGGCTATTTACCTGCATCTGGATTTTCAGCTCGCGGCTGAACTTATCCTGCAGATCGACCAGCATGATGCTTCACATCCTCCCGCCGCGCCGCAGAGTATGATGTCGAGTCAGATGGACTACACGGTTATGGGCGCCGTATTGGGTCTGCTTGAAGCCCTGAACAGTCCGCTAGAAACCGCGATACTCGGACATGCACGACTGCGTGAACTCTACTTCCGTGTACTCACGGGCGAACAGGGCAACGCCATGCGTGCCGCGCTGGCTATGCAGGGGCAGTTCAGCAAAATAGGGAAAGTGGTAAAGCATATCCACGCCACCTATGCAGAGCCGTTGACCCTGACGCAACTGGCAGGGGAAGCGGGCATGAGCATCCCGGCCTTTCATCTTCACTTTAAAGCTATTATCAGAATGCCGCCGATGCAGTATGTGAAATCGGTACGCCTGCACCAGGCGCGCATGATGATGGTACGCCAGCAGATGACCGCTGACGCGGCAGGCTACGCTGTGGGCTATCAAAGCGCGTCGCAGTTTAATCGTGAATTCAAACGCCTGTTTGGTCTGCCCCCGGCAGAGGAGATAAAACGCATGCAGCGTCACTTCTCTGTTCCGCCCGTGCAGCAAACGCCGGTATTTGTATCATCACATTAGTAAGGAGAGAGTGTGATCTGTTACCAGTAAATAAATAACATTCGCGCGGATTATTACCCAGCAGAGGGATACGAGCGTCCTGGGGAGGCTGAGAGGGTGATTTTGCTCGGGAAAGCATGGCTACGCCAGGGCTGTTTATGGCCATTGCGGCCGGCAATATGACTTGCAAATACGGTTGGGCGTTTAGTACTCACCAGATGGGGTATAGCTCTTCGTCAAAAATTACCTGAAAGCAGAGCACTCATCTCACTGAGCCTGCGTTATCACCGATAACGCAGGAGAGGTAATCAGATATCACTATCGTCAGGTGTGCGGCCAACGACAATTTCCAGCGTTCTGCGCAACACATCTAGTCTGATCACGTCGGAAGTGCATTCCAGTTCGGCGATCAGATAAAGAATTATCGCTTTGTTAGTCACACGTCCCTGATCAGCCACGATGTCACGAATTACTGCGCCCAGCAGTTCGGTTTCCGGTGCCAGCAAATCGCCTTCACTACGAAAATAATCAATGATGGATAATTCTGATGAAGAGTGTTGCATGATTTTTCTTTCTCTGAGGAAAATTCGTTATACGCAATGGGTGAAGTCAAAAACGAGTGTAGACGCTGTTTTCGTTTTGCCCAGCCAGCCAAAAAAATTTCGCTTAAAGGCTGCCGCTTCGCTTATTGCCAGCCGTGTCTGACAGGCACGCAATACCCTTTATCAGTGCTTCTTAGACCCATCAGGTGGGCCATCGCTGTTCATACGGTGCGCCGTCTTATCACGTTCAGCACTCTCGCCCTGCGCACGTTTACGCGCGGCGACCATGCCATTTCGAACTTCAGTGATGGCTTTGCGAATCACAGACACTTTTGAGTCGTCATCGGCATTAGCAGCCATGAGTTCAAGCTGTGCGATTAAGGCGTTACTCGACACTGGTTTGTCTGACTTGAGCAATGTCAGTACGGCTTCACCGATCATGACATCTGTCAGTTTCTCATCTTCACTTCTGTACATACTGGCTTCTCTGATTACGAATCAATGGCCATGCTGCGGGTCCGTATACGTCAGCGGGTGCAACTTGTTGCACCAGATACGGCTAAGCAGTACTGGGCTTCGTTCCTGTGGGTAAATCTTCCTGAATGTTGGCTAAGAGCAGGCGACGATAGAAATATCTGAAGCCGTAAGCGGGTATTAATCTTCGCGACGAAAGAGCATCGCGATTAATTCATGCAAATGGCTCTCTTCTTCTGGCATCGCAGCCAGTTCAAGGCGGCTCAATAATTTGCTGCAAATTGCTTTACGACTGAGGCTATGACCTGCGCGCAGAATTTCGACTACTACCGAGCCCAGTGTTTCCTGTTGCGAAGGTGAGCTGGCCTGATTGAAGTAACGGGCAATATCGCTGATCGTTTCCGGGCCTTGTCCGTTCTGACGCATGGTGATTTCCTCAGATGGTGAAAATGTATAGCATTCCTGATGCGCAAGTTATACATCTTTTTAAAACTTGTACAGGATTTTGGATTTTTGGAATGATTTTTTTTATGCAAAAAGTGCTAAAGCTTTTAAAACATGGAGTTACGGGGAGGTGGTTACGAGGTGAAAATTGTACCATATTCCTGTACAACAACAAGCCCTCCGGTGTTCCGACCTGATTATTCAGGCCGGCAGAAGGTAAGCAGTTTTGTTAATGCTTGAAGAAAATATCATCAGCAGAGGCGCTGATAGCCGGTTCGATACCCGCATTTCTTGATAGCCAGTTTGCCGGACCGGTAGTGCGTGAACCAATTGTTTTGAATCCCGTCAACCATTGACGTGCAGTTTGCATCTGCTCAAGGCGATACTCATTCACTTCAGAGGCAGCCATAACCTGTAGCTCTTTAATCAGCAGTTCAACGTTCACTTCCTGACCAGCATTAAACAGGTTCATTGCGGCTTCGCCAATGATGACATTCGCTTTTTCGTCGCTGGAAAAATACAAAATATCCTCCTGGGTGATTGCGGTAAGTAACATTAACTGTAGCAAAAAAATTCATCAGGCTTAATTAATTCGTCCTATCAATAAGATTGTTTTAATTGTGAAAATGCTGCATCTGTTGCGTGAGTGTTGTCCGGTAACGCAACCTCATTTTGTGGATGGCAAAGCGTAGTTGAATGCTATTTTTATGCCATTACTACTTTTCTCATATTGTGAGACTGATTCAGGCAGTAGAAAAACCCGCCTTTCGCGAAGCCATAAGCGGGTTGAATGACACAACTCATCAAAATTATTCTTATTTATATCAGAGAGTAACTGAGCTGATTTACAAAAGCTGACACCTGAACCTGAATGCTGAAGAAACTTCACATCTTCCTGCTGTTCGTAAGGTATAGCCTGTGCTATAAAAAATAGCCTATGCTAATTGTGTACTGTTTTTAATCATCTCTGGAGCTCGCCCAATGGTCCCGATAAAAAAGTTCACCACGCTGTTACTGAGCGCACTGCTCATGAACCTGATGGCGAGCAGCAGCTATGCAGCAGAAAAATTTAAGATAGTGACAACGTTTACGGTGATAGCTGACATGGCTGAGAACGTGGCTGGCGATGCCGCAGAGGTCACCTCTATTACTAAGCCCGGTGCTGAAATACACGAATATCAGCCCACGCCCGGTGACATCCGGCGGGCGCAGGGTGCGCAGTTAATTATGGCGAACGGGCTTAATCTGGAACGCTGGTTTCAGCGCTTTTATCAGCATCTGGACGGCGTCCCGGAAGTGGTGGTCTCCGCTGGTGTAACGCCGATGGGCATTGGCGAAGGGCCCTATAATGGTAAACCGAATCCGCACGCCTGGATGTCACCGGACAATGCGCTGATCTATGTCGATAACATCCGCGATGCGCTGGTGAAATATGACCCGGTGAACGCAGAGACCTACCGTCAGAACGCTGCCGCCTATAAGCAAAAAATTATCGCGGCACTGGATCCACTGCGCCAGCAGATTGGCGCTATTCCTGAGCAGAAACGCTGGATGGTGACCAGTGAAGGCGCGTTCTCCTATCTGGCGCGTGACCTGGGCATGAAAGAGCTTTACCTGTGGCCGATCAATGCTGACCAGCAGGGTACGCCGCAGCAGGTGAGACGCGTGATTGACCAGGTGAAGAAAAATGCCATTCCGGCGGTGTTCAGTGAAAGCACCGTGTCAGATAAGCCCGCCCGCCAGGTCGCGCGGGAAACCGGTGCCCATTACGGTGGTGTGCTTTATGTCGACTCCTTAAGTAACGCGGAGGGACCGGTGCCAACCTATCTTGATCTGCTCAAAGTCACCACGGAGACACTGGTGCAGGGCATTAAAGCGGGAGAGAAAGCGCAATGACAGACACCATTGTGGTTTCAGGCGTTACGGTAACCTGGCGCAACGGACACACTGCGCTGCATGATGCCAGCTTCAGCGTGCCGGGCGGATCGATCGCCGCGCTGGTGGGCGTTAATGGCTCCGGCAAGTCAACCCTGTTTAAAGCGCTGATGGGATTTGTGCGGCTCGCCAGCGGCAGCATCTCGGTACTGGGGATGCCGACCCGCCAGGCGCTGCGCCAGAGTCTGGTCGCCTACGTGCCGCAGTCGGAAGAGGTGGATTGGTCGTTTCCGGTGCTGGTGGAAGATGTGGTGATGATGGGGCGCTACGGGCACATGGGGCTGCTGCGCCGGCCAAAGTCGCATGACCAGCAGATTGTCAGTGAGGCGCTGGCGCGGGTCGATATGCTGGATTATCGCCATCGTCAGATCGGCGAACTCTCTGGCGGGCAGAAGAAAAGGGTGTTTCTGGCGCGTGCGATTGCGCAGCAGGGCAGCGTGATCCTGCTGGACGAGCCGTTTACCGGCGTGGATGTTCAGACAGAGGCCAGCATCATCAGCCTGCTGGGGGAGTTGCGTGATGAAGGCAAGACTATGCTGGTCTCCACCCATAATCTGGGATCGGTCACAGAGTTCTGCGATTACACCGTAATGGTAAAAGGCACCGTTCTGGCCAGCGGCCCGACCCGGACTACGTTTACCGCCGCTAATCTTGAGCGCGCGTTCAGCGGGGTATTGCGTCATGTGATGGTGAAGGGGCTGGACGATCAGATCATCACCGATGATGAACGTCCCTTTATTGCACCTCATGCCGCACGGGAAGAGGGGAGCTAAGCATGGCGCTGTTACTGGAACCTTTTGGTTATCACTACATGCTTAACGCGATGTGGGTCTCCGCGATGGTGGGCGGACTCTGCGCGTTTCTCTCCTGCTATCTGATGCTGAAGGGCTGGTCACTGATAGGTGATGCGCTTTCACACTCTATTGTACCAGGCGTCGCGGGCGCTTACATGCTCGGACTGCCGTTTGCGCTGGGGGCATTTCTTTCCGGCGGGCTGGCAGCGGGCAGCATGCTGTTACTCAATCAGCGCACCCGCTTAAAAGAAGATGCGATCATTGGCCTGATCTTTTCCTCTTTCTTTGGTCTGGGCCTGTTTATGGTGTCGCTCAATCCGACTGCCGTGAACATACAGACCATTGTGTTGGGCAACATACTGGCGATTGCGCCAGCCGATATACTCCAGCTGGCGCTGATTGGCGGGCTGTCGATCATCATTCTGCTGCTTAAGTGGAAAGATCTGATGGTCACCTTCTTTGATGAGAATCACGCGCGCGCCATCGGACTCCGGCCTGAACGGCTGAAAATTCTCTTCTTTACGCTGCTGGCGGTCTCTACCGTGGCGGCGCTGCAAACCGTCGGCGCGTTTCTGGTAATTTGTCTGGTAGTGACGCCCGGCGCAACCGCCTGGCTGCTCACCGATCGCTTTCCGCGTCTGCTAATGATTGCTGTCGCGATCGGCAGCATCACCAGTTTTCTGGGTGCCTGGGCGAGTTACTACCTGGATGGCGCTACGGGCGGCATTATCGTGGTCGCGCAGACGCTGCTGTTCCTGCTGGCGTTTGTTTTTGCACCGAAACATGGCCTGCTGGCTAACCGGCGTCGTGGCCGCCATCACCCTGAAAAGGAGCCTGGCTGATGTGGATCCTTGACCCTTTCCGGTTTGCATTTATGAATGGTGCATTGCTTATCGCGCTGGTCGTGGCAATCCCTTGTGCGCTGCTGTCGGTGTTTCTGGTGCTAAAAGGCTGGGCGCTGATGGGCGATGCCATGAGCCATGCGGTATTCCCTGGCATCGTACTCGCGTGGATGGCAGGACTGCCGCTGGCGGTGGGCGCGTTTGTCGCGGGTCTGTTCTGTGCCGTCGCCAGTGGTTTCCTGCAGGACAACAGCCGCATTAAGCAAGATACCGTGCTGGGCATTGTCTTCTCCGGCATGTTCGCGGTGGGGCTAATCCTCTATATCGCCGTGAAACCTGAAGTGCACCTGGATCATATCCTGTTTGGGGACATGCTTGGCATCACCGGCGCAGATATCGTTCAGACAGCGATTATCGCGTTGATCATCGTTATGGTGATTGTGGTGAAGTGGCGTGATTTTATGCTGTTCAGCTTCGACCCTCAGCAGGCACAGGTCTCTGGCTTATCCGGCCGTCTGCTGCATTACGGGCTGCTCTGCATGGTCTCGCTGACCATTGTAGCGACGCTGAAAGCGGTGGGGATCATCCTGTCGATCTCCCTGCTAATCGCACCTGGCGCTATTGCGGTGCTGCTCACCCGTCGTTTTTCACATGCGCTGCTGGTGGCGGTTATGGTGTCGGCACTGGTATCGCTGAGCGGTGTTTATCTTTCGTTCTTTATCGACAGCGCACCTGCGCCGACGATCGTAGTGTTGTTTGCTGTGGTGTTTGTCGTAGCGATGGTCATTGCGGGACGTAAAACCCGGCAGCGGGAACGGCTGAAACATCGGTATACCGAAAAGAGCGCCTGCGGTGATAAACCCTCCTGATGCAATAATAGGGCGCGGTGACATTCAGATTTCAGAGTGGAGAGCGTCTAAACCGACATATTCTCATGCCTGAAAGGTGATGCTTTAACCGGCGAATGACGCATCATGTCACTTCTGGTAGTGATATCCGCTCTGTGATCGGAGCGGATAATTTAATCTCTTAATAATGATTGATCCTGGTATCAGCACAGATTCAGGATGGTTATGTGAAACAAAAAAATAGCGCACTCCCTTAGAAATTTATGATTCCGGCAATGCATGCAGCCGGATTGAAAAATACGCTTAGAAATAATTTGTAGCGTGAAATGTTTTTTAACACTAATTAGTCTGCTGATGGATATTATTTTAATTACTAATTATCAATGACTTGTGTTTTTACAGGCGTGTTCCTCTCTTTTTGATTCCTTAGTTTCCTCTCCCATCGTCTATATATATTTTCTGTCGCGCCGTTATTAATGGCGCTACCAGAAAAAGTTTTGCATGATTTTTTATTCAACCTCATTTTTTAACACCAGAGCAACATAGCAATCTCAAAAATATAACGGAAAATAATATGAAAATAGCCACGCGTCTTGTCGCAGGGTATAGCCTGCTGATCATCCTTTTTCTTCTCTGCACCGGGACGGCACTTCATGCACTCTGGCAGGCCAGGGACGATATGGAAAACGCTGTAAATAATAAAATTTACCGCTATGAGCTGATTCAGAACATGCGAAATGCGGCCAGAGACATGGCGGTCGCAGTCAGGAATATTGCATTACTGAATGAACCGCATGACAGACAGCCTGAATGGGACAGAATGGTCGCTCAGAAAGCCATCTACATCCAGAACAGGGACAAGCTGACGGCCAGTATGTCGCAAAACGTCTCAGCGGAAGGTAAAAGTGCGCTGGAAAATCTGACCTCCACGGATGAATCCGCACTGAGTCTGCTCATGACGGCGGGCAGGAAAGCGATGGAGGCACCTCAGTCCGAAACCGTTGATTACCTGCTAAAAACCGTAAGGCCAGGACAGCGAACAATGCTGAATGCCCTCGATCGGCTTTCGACTATTCAGATGCAGGTAAGCAGGAAAACCGTTCTGGATGCCAGGGCAGCAGCTTCGCAAACGGCTACGCTGATGTCGGTGATGGTATTGATTTCTTTCCTCATCGCTATCGCAGCCTGTTATTCCATCATCCGGACGCTCATGCGTCAGCTGGGCGGAGAGCCCGCACAGGCACAGGCGCTGGCTGCGGCGATTGCGTCGGGTAACCTGACATCGCCTGTCATGTTACGGCATAACGATACTTCCAGCCTGCTGGCTTCGCTGGATGTTATGCAGGCCAACCTGCGCAGCATGGTGGCAAATATCAGAGATACCTCTGCATCCGTTGCACTGGCCGCAGATGAAATCTCGCAGGGTAATACAGAACTCTCCTCCCGAACCGAACAGCAGGCTGCGGCCCTGCAGGAAACGGCGGCAAGCATGGAACAGCTCACCGCTACCGTAAAAAGCAATGCAAGCGGGGCACAGGAGACCGCCAACTCGGCCCGTGAAACTGCGCGCCTTACCCACGCCGGGGAAACGGATGTCAAGCGTATGGCAGAGACGATGCAAGCCATATCAATGAGCGCGACTAAAGTCCGGGACATTACCTCTGTGATTGAAAGTATTGCGTTTCAGACTAACATTCTGGCGCTGAACGCAGCGGTTGAGGCGGCACGAGCAGGAGAAGAAGGACGCGGCTTTGCTGTTGTGGCGGGTGAGGTCAGGACACTGGCGCAGCGCAGTGCCTCTGCGGCCCGCGATATAAAACTGCTTATTGAAGAAGCGGTAACCCAGGTGGAAAGCGGCGTCACGGTCGCCTCGTCAACTGGCGACAGCATTATGAAAATTGTTGGCATGGTGAATGAACTGGCTGTGTCGATGGATACCATTTCCCTTGCCTCATCAGAGCAGATGCAGGGCATATCTCAGGTCAGTGTCGCCGTGACGCAAATGGACAGCGTGACGCAGAATAACGCCGCGCTGGTGGAAGAGTCGTCTTCAGCTTCTCAGTCGCTCTCTGAACAGGCGCACGCGCTTCGAGGCATGGTGGCCGCGTTTCAGGTGTGATGACCTCTGGTGGCGGCGTTCACTTGCTGGAGGTGCCGCCAGTATTCACACTTCCGAAGGTCTGCTTTTCCGGCAGATGAGGATGGGTGACAGGCACCTGTTTGTCACCCAGCGCTCAGACATCATTCGTTTTCACTTTCTGACGACAGAAAAAAGAGCATGAATGGGAACAGGGGGAGAGTAAAGATACCCCTGTTGACTCCTGGTCCCACGTATAGTCAGCCGTGCAAACTTAACGTTCATTAGTCTGAACTGTGCAACCTGGTCTGCAATGACATCTGCTGATTGAGGTACTGACTTGCGTCCGGTCAGATTATGACAGCAGGCTTTGCTCCCGTGCGAGTGTCGCGGCTGCAATTTGTGGAAAAATTAGTGAGGCGGCTGCATCAATCCTGTAAGCGATACTGGCTGGAAAGATCCGGAAATATATCCACTAAAATCAATAATATGTAATCGTTATGTTATATAGTATATAGCGCTTTACATTCCTTTTTTTCCTCAGATAACGCTGACTTTTTCCCGACATGCCCGCCAGATTGCTAAAAAGCTGCTAAACCTTAAGACAGAGATACGCGCGTAAAGATTAGGGTTATCACGATTTTCCCCGATTTCACTCCCGTCAGAACTAAACCTATAAAAATTTCATCTTTTAGCCCCCAACAATGGGAAGCAGACAATGTCGGAAAAAATATCGCTAACAATGCAGGTCAATGGTCAGTCGCAGCAGATGCAGGTCGATCCGCGAGTCACTCTGCTGGATGCGCTGCGTGAGCATCTTAACCTGACCGGCACCAAAAAAGGGTGCGATCAGGGACAATGCGGTGCCTGCACCGTGCTGATAAATGGTCAGCGGGTGCTGAGCTGCCTGACGCTGGCGGCCCAGGCGGATGGCGCTGACGTCACCAGTATTGAAGGGCTGGCCTCCACCGAGGGTGAACTGCATCCGGTGCAGCGCTGCTTTATGGAGAATGATGCCTTCCAGTGCGGTTATTGCACGCCGGGTCAGATTATGTCCGCCGTCGCCTGCATCAAAGAGGGTCATGCCGGTTCCGACGATGAGATCCGTGAATACATGAGCGGCAATCTCTGCCGTTGCGGCGCGTATCCGCACATCGTCGATGCGATTAAACAGGCCGCTGCTGAGATGGCGAAGGAGTCCGCATGAATGAATTCAGTTGGAAAGTTGCGCAGTCACCTGAAGAGGCCGCCACTCTGAAACAGCAGTCGGGCAGTCAGTTGCTGGCGGGCGGCACGACGCAGCTCGATCTGATGAAGTGTGGTGTCTTCACGCCACCGCAATTAATTAGCATCAGCGGCTTAACGGCGCTGAAAAACCTGCAGTTTGATGACGATAAGATCATCGCTGGTGCACTGGTCACCATGAGCCAGCTGGCCGATCATCCCACCTGCCAGCAGAGGGCGCCTGCTATCTATGGCAGCCTGTGGCAGGCTGCCTCGCCGCAGATTCGTAATATGGCGTCGCTGGGGGGAAATTTACGTCAGCGCACCCGTTGTAACTACTACCGTGACCCGGCAACGTTCCCGGCCTGCAACAAACGCAATCCTGGTTCCGGCTGTGCCGCCCTGGATGGCGTCAACAGCAATCACGCGATTCTGGGTGCCAGCGACAGCTGCATTGCCGTCTATCCCGGCGATCTGGCGGTTGCGCTGGTGGCGTTTGACGCCATCGTCGTTCTGCAAAATCAGCAGGGCGAAATCCGTCGCATCGCAATTGATGACTTCTTCCTGCTGCCGGGTGAGACGCCTGATCGTGAGCACGATCTGCGCGATGACGAGATCATTGTGGGCATTGAAGTGCCGCAAACTGAGTCACTCCGGCACTCACACTACCTCAAAGTCCGCGACCGCAGCTCCTATGAGTTTGCAGCAGCCAGCGCGGCCGCAGGCTTCACGCTGGAAAACGGCGTGATGCGTGACGTGCATATCGCCCTGGGCGGCGTCGCCACTAAACCCTGGCGCGTCCGATCGGTCGAGCAGGCGCTGGAAGGCCAGCCGTTTGATGAAGAGACGGTGTTTCAGGCGGCAGAACGGATTACTCAGGAGACGCAGGCGCTGACCCACAACGCCTATAAAGTAAAACTGGCGCCGCGAGTGATTGCACGCGCGCTAATGGCAGCAGGAGAAACCGCATGAGTGAAGTAAACGACAAAGCGCGTCCGGATGTGATCAACGCGAACTCAGCGGCAGACACCCGGATTGAAGGCCTGGGCGCTGCCCGCTCGCGTGGCGATGGTAAAGTAAAAGTCACCGGTGAGGCCCGTTATGCGTTAGAACATCAGCCGGAAAATCCACTCTACGGCGTGGTGATTCAGTCTGTGATTGCCAGCGGCCGCATCAGCCGCATGGCGACGGAAAAAGCGCAGCAGGCCGCCGGCGTGCTGGCGGTCTATACCCATCTGAACACGCTGAAGATCAACAAACCCACGGCGATTGCCGATGGCGGCGCGGCGCAGTCAACCTACACCCCGATTCAGGACGATGTGATTATTCACAACGGTCAGAACATTGGTCTGGTGGTGGCTGAGACGTTTGAGCAGGCGACCTATGCTGCCTCGCTGGTGGAGATTGAGTATGAAACGTCTGATGCACTGATTTTTGCCACCGATGAGGGCGTCGAGCCGAAACCGCTCCCGAAGCAGGATATCGATATGGGCGATGCCCGGTCGGCGATGCAGCAGGCCGAGGTGCGCCTGAGCCAGCGTTACACCACACCGCGTGAATACAACATGCCGATGGAGCCGCACGCC
The DNA here is from genome assembly GCF_003201065.1 of Pantoea sp. JKS000250. NCBI lineage: Bacteria > Pseudomonadati > Pseudomonadota > Gammaproteobacteria > Enterobacterales > Erwiniaceae > Pantoea > Pantoea sp. JKS000250. The sequence goes on from NZ_QICZ01000002.1 coordinate 269,621, forward strand.
TGTGTGGCGGAGTGGCAGGATGGGCGCATTACCGTCTGGGAGCCGAGCCAGTGGGTAGCCGGCGCGCAGGTAGAGATTGCCGAGTGGATGGGCATTGAGGTTGAAGACGTGCGGATCATCTCGCCGTATGTCGGCGGTGGATTTGGCTCTAAGCCGGTGCCTTACACCCATGTTGCGCTGGCGACGGCGGCATCGCGGGCACTGAAACGCCCTATCAAAGTGTCGCTGACTCGTCCGCAGACTTTTACCGGTCTTGGCGGGCGTCCGTCGACCTCGCAGCAGCTGGAGCTGGGCGCATCCCGCGACGGCAAAATCCAGGCAATTATCCAGCGCAGCTTCAGTGAAACGTCACTCATTGATGTCTTCGCCGAGAACTGCAGCAAAGTCACCGCCCGCATGTATGCGGTAGGCAACGTTTCCGCGCAGCATCAGGTCAGGCCAATCAATACCGTGACGCCAGGGTGGATGCGCGCGCCAGGTGAAAATCCAAGCGCCTTTGGACTGGAAGTGGCGATGGATGAGATGGCTTATGCCCTGAACATCGATCCGCTGGAGCTGCGTCTGCGCAACTGGGCAGATAAAGATTATCAGCTCGACCTGCCGTGGAGTTCTCGTCGTCTCAAAGAAGCCTATCAGAAAGGCGCAGAAGCCTTTGGCTGGGACAAGCGTATAATGACGCCGCGCTCAATGCGCGAAGGGCGTGAACTGATTGGCTGGGGCATGGCCTCTGGCACCTATCCGGTCAACAAACTCCCTGCCGAAGCGAAAATTATCCTGACGCCGCAGGGAACATTTGTGGTGCAGTGCGGCGGTGCGGATATCGGCACCGGAACCTATACCATTCTGGCGCAGACCGCTGCCGATATTCTGGGCGTCGCCTCTACCACCATTGAGGTGCAGCTGGGTGATACCGCGCTGCCGCGCGCGGGTGTAGCGGGTGGATCGCAGCTGGCAGGCAACGTGACCGCGGCGGTGAACGACACGGCCAAACGGATGCGCGACCAGCTGCTGAAGCTGGTCAGCGAACTGCCACAGTCGCCACTGAAAGGCACGCCTGCGTCTCAGCTCACGCTGAAAGGCGACGGGGTGCAGCACAATCAGCGCAGCGATCTCGCCGTTTCCTTTGCTCAGCTGGCGACGCTGGCCCCGGCAGAGAGTCTGACGGTGAAAGGCGGCACCTTCCCGGAAGATATGTCAGAAAGCGAACGCGACAAGATGGTGCGTAATCTTAATGACGGTACCCGCCCCGAAAAATTCTCTGCCCACAGCTGGAGTGCGCAGTTTGTTGAGGTCCGGGTCGATGAAGACTTCGGTACCATCCGGGTTAAACGGATGGTGGCCGCGCTCGACAGCGGTCGTCTCTATAACCCGAAACTGGCGCGCAGCCAGTGGATTGGCGGCATGATCATGGGAGTGGGTCAGGCGCTGATGGAGGAGGGCATCATCGATCCGCGTAACGGTCGGGTAATCAACAATAACCTCGCAGATTACTTAGTGCCGGTGAATGGCGACATCCCGAGCATTACTACCATCAACGTAGGCGAGCCCGATTTTGAGGCGACCACCATGGGCGGTAAACCGGTGGGTGAACTGGGTATCGTCGGTGTTGCGGCAGCGATCAGTAATGCAGTCTTCCATGCCACCGGCAAGCGCGTACGCGATCTGCCGATTACGCTCGACAAGCTTATCTGAACCGGTTCCTGACCTGCTGCCAGCAGGCCGGACGGTAGTTATGCGGGCGCGGGCTAAGCCAGCGCCCGTTTTTCACGCCAAGCGGAGAAAGAGAGTGAGGATTGCGCTGATTGTACTGGCCGCCGGGCTGAGTCAACGTTTTCGCCAGCAGGCGGGCGGGCATAAGCTGCTGGCTGATCTTGAAGGCAAAGCGGTATTGCAGCGCACGCTGGATCAGGCCGCTGCCAGTGGGCTTGACCTGTTCGTGGTGACCCGTCCCGACGCCCTGGCAATCCAGTCGCTCTGCTCGCGGGCGACGGTCGTGCTGTGCGACAGCGGCGGGCTGGGCGAGTCCATCGCAGCGGGCGTTAACGCCAGTCATGACTACGACGGCTGGCTGATTGCGCTGGGCGATATGCCGTTTGTGACGCCTGAAAGTTACCGCGCCGTCAGTGTCGCGCTGGCAGATTCGCCGATCGTCAGGCCAGTCATTGAGGGCAAACCGGGCCATCCGGTGGGCTTTCAGAATCACTATTTTCCAGTGCTGAGCACGTTACAGGGCGATGCCGGACCCCAGACAATCGTGAAGTCACAGGCTGTCCGGCTGCCGCTTCACGATCGCGGCTGCCTCTGTGATATCGATTTTCCTGCCGATCTGCAGCTGATTAAGGAATTTTCATGATAACGCTGGATCAACGCGTGATTAATGCGGCACTGAGCAGTTGCCAGGCGGGCCAGCAGGTCTGGCTCTGTACGGTGCTGCGCACCTATGGCTCTTCGCCGCGCGCACCCGGGACCCTCATGACAGTTAACGAAGCCGGCGCGTATTGCGGATCGCTGTCAGGCGGTTGCATCGAAGAGGACTTTCTGGCGCAGCTGGCGGCAGGGGCGTATCGCGCCAGCAGTCAGCGGGTACGCTACGGCGAGGGCGGGATGCGTCCTGACGTCAGCCTGCCGTGCGGCGGCAGTCTGGAAATCGTCATCGAGTTTCTGCCGCCTGATGACGTCACGCTGGCGCTGCTGACGGCGATGCAGCGCGCGCTGAGCGGGCAACAGCCGCTGGTAAAAATGATACGGCCGGGCGAGCGCGCGCAGTGGGAGGCGATTGCCGCCGACAGGAGACTGCCCGCACTGGATGCCAACGAGCAGCAGATGTTACTGCCGGTTGGCGCGATACCGGAACTGCTGATCGCAGGCTACTCCAGCGTGGCACATGAGTGCATCCGGCTGGGTCAGATGCTGGGGTTTCACGTACGGGTCTGTGAGCACCGACCGGAAATGCGGACGGAGCTGGAGAGCCATTTCAGCGACGCGGACAACGTGACGCTCGTATCACAGCATCCGGCGCGCTGGCTGGAACTGAATGGCGCGCACGCCGCGGTGGCGATTGTGGCACTGACTCACGATCCGCGCATTGATGACCTGACGATGATGGAGGCGATTGCAACCCCCGCGTTCTACATCGGCATCATGGGTTCGGCGAAAAACAGCGAGAAACGACGGGCGCGTCTGCAACAGATCGCGGGGATGGATCGGGTCGAACTGGACCGCATCCATGCGCCCATCGGCTTGCCCATCGGCAGCAAAACCCCGGCGGAGATTGCGCTGTCGGTCATGGCCGATATCGTCCGCGTGAAGAATAGTGAGCCTTCAGCCGCCTGATCCCGCCGTCTTCTCAGGTGCCAGCCGATAAAGATAGCTGCCCGAATAAGGGATGGGCAGGAAATCACGAAACAGCTGCTGTAACGTCTGTTCGGGATCGACGTCGCGGAATAGCTGCGGGTAGAGCGTGGTAGCAAAGAACTCGGTCGCTACGACGTGCCATGGGCTGAGATAAAAATTGTGCCAGAGGGCTCCGGTATGACCCTGCCGTAGCGCAGTTAGCTGTTTCAGTGCGTTCTGCTGACCGGTCAGTGCCAGCAGGCTCTGCCGGGTCTGCAGCGTGGTGACGGCGGGGCCAAGCTTCAGCGCGCCCGCCTCATCGGCGCTGCCGCTGCCGGTGGCAAAGTAGTACTCCGGCTGGGCAGCAATCACGCGCTCTTCACTCAGCCGCCCGAACACGCCTTTAATCTGCTGGCTTGCGATGTTATCACCACCGGCAAATGTCAGCAGCTCACCCAGATTGCCATTCACCGAGGTGACGCAGCATTCGCTGCGCCGTCCAAGATGGAGCTGCAGCAGAACGGACGGTTTAGGGCCGTGATAACTCGCCAGCCGACCGGCAATGCGCTGCATGTGGCTGCGGTAGAAGTGATTAAACTCAGCCGCACGCTGCGGCTGATTCAGCACCTCACCCAGCAAAGTGATGCTGCGCTCAGTGTTTTTCAGCAGATTAACCCGCAGATCGATCTTCACCACCGGAATATGCGCCGCAGCGAGCATCTTCTCCAGCACGGCGCCGTTTTCACTGTCACGTGCCAGCTGCGGCAGGATCACCACATCGGGCTTAAGCGCGATCACCTGTTCTGGATTCATATCGTTAACGCCATCCAGCCCCACTACCGGAATTGTCTCCATCCGGGGAAACTGGCGGGCAAAAACCTGCCAGGTCTGAGGATCGTACTTTTTCAGATCCTGCGGCCAGCCGGCAATATGCTGCAGCGGATTACCGGGCGTCAGCAGTGCGACGCTGTAGAGCATCCGGCTTTCACCCAGCACAATGCGCTGTGGATGGTCGGGAATCGTGACCTGGCGACAGGTGATATCGGTCAGCGTACGGGCATGTGCACCCGCGCTGACCAGCATCACAGCGATCGTCAGCAGCACCGAACGTAGCGAGTTAAAATTCCACACGGGCCTGTACCATCAGATTACGGGTTTCGCCTTCACGGACGCGCAGGTTGCCGCCGCTTAAACTGTAGTAGTGCTGGTTAAACAGATTATTGATATTCAGACGCAGCTGGGTTTTTTCACCAAACAGGCGGTTGTTCCACGCCACGAAGCTGTCTGCCACGACATAGTCGGGCAGGGTGAAACTGTTATCTGGATCGCCCGCACGGGTGCCGACGTAGCGCGCGCCACCGCCGAGCCTGAACGCGCCGGGCAGGCTGGTGATCTGCATCTCATGACTCAGATAGAGCGCACCGGCATGACGCGGCGCATTCTGCAGGCGATTACCGTTGTTTTCCGGATTCACCCGATCGCTGACGATCTCTGCCTGATCATAGCTGTAGTTCGCACTCAAATCCCAGCCGGGCGCGATTTCGCCGTTGAGCTCAAATTCAGCGCCGGTCGAGCGTGCTTTATCGATGGCCCGCGTGCTGCCATTGATGTTCAGCGACATCGCCTTTTCATCAATCCGGTAAAGCGCCACTGTTGCCAGCAGTTTCGGCGAAAGCTGCCATTTGCTGCCGACTTCCCAGCTCGTGCCCTGTTCAGGCTTGCCGACATTACCGTTATCATCCACATCGGTAGATGGCGTAAACGATTTGCTGACGCTGGTGTAGAAAGAGAGGTCAGGCGTGAGTTTGTAGATCACCCCCGCCTGTGGCAGAAACTTATTGCCCTCATCGTTCAGGATTTCTGACTGGGGATTAACGCCGCGGGAAGCGCGCTGTTCATAATGCTGATAACGGCCGCCCAGCACCAGAATCCAGTCCTGTGTGAGTGAAATACTGTCTTTGGCGTAAAGCGAACGACTATGAATACGGTTCAGGTTATTCGCGCCGGTGGTATTTTCCGTGCTGTCATCTGTAACCGGTGACAGGATGTCATAGTCGGGATTGAAATAACTGAACTGGCGATTGACCTTGCCCAGATACTGATGGGCGCGATAAGTCTGGTTCATCTCATAGTCGGTGCCCACCACCAGCGCATGTTGCATGCCCAGAATTTCCGGGTTGCCCAGCAGATCCCAGCTCACATATTTGGTTTTGTGGTTAAACCCGCGGTTGGCATCGGCGCGACGAGTAACCACGCCCGTGCTGGCATTCACCGCCGTTACGCGCACCTCATTGTTATCATAGCGCCGCTGATTCCAGCCCAGGGTGAACCGGGTCCGCCACTCATCATTAAACTGCCAGTCATAGTGGGCATTCAGCGTTTTGTTATGGCCCCATGCGTGATTGGCTTTGTCATCCAGACGATCTTTATAGCCGATATTGATCGGCCTGCCGTCGATAAAGGCCGTGCCGCGATCGTAGGGAATATCATAACGGTAGTCGGCATAGCTGATCAGAAAGCTGGCCTGCTCGCCAAACCATTGCAGAGAGGGTGCCAGCAGCGTGTGCTCTTCGCTGCCGAAGTTGCGCCAGTAATCCTGATTCTGCTTTTCGGCGATGAGCCGGAAAGCAAAGCCATTGCCCAGCGGGCCGGTGACATCCAGCGTACCCGCACCGCCACCTTCACTGGCGTAACGCCCGGTAACGCTGGAGTGCCAGCTGTATTGTGGCTTTTTGCTGACCACATTGATAATGCCGCCCGGATTCTGAATGCCATACAGCAGCGAGGAGGAGCCTTTCAGCACCTCGACCCGTTCGGTCGTGGCATCAAAATTGAGTCCCTGACTGCTGCGGATGCCATCGCGATAAACCGACCCATCGGCATTACTGCCAAAACCGCGTCGTACAAAGCCATCTTCGGTGCCGCCCAGCGTATTGGCCTCGGTGACGCCGCTGACAAAGCGCATTGCATCCGCCAGGGAGCTGGCCTGGAAATCTTCCAGCTGCTGCTGCGTCACCACGCTGACCGATTGTGCTTCATCGAGCCGCGCGGTTGGCATTTTACTGGCAACGCTGGTTTCGCTGGCGCTGTAATTTCCCTCTGAGCTGGCATCGGCGGTCACGGTCATATCTGATGCGCTGTCGGTTGCTGCACTGACCTGCGGCAACAGCATGCTGCCACAGATCGCCACGACCAGAGTGGGGTGCCGGGCCGGATATCGCGAGTCTCTGTTTTTCATTCTTCTTTTCGTATCTGTTTCTGAAGCTAATAAGGCCCGATGGCTGACGACTACGCCGGGCTTCCCTGAAGGTGTTCTGCAGGATGCAGCGGTTTAAACAGAGGCGATCAGCATCAGGGCTCGGCGATCATTACGGCACCCGGACGACAATGCTTCTCATCTGTAATTGAGAATCATTCAAACATCCGGTAATGTAGTAGTAAACATAATTTGTACATAAATCACTACAATTATGGCTAAATGTACTTTTACCGATAATCAGATGCGTGTGTGATTCAGGTAAATGAATAAATTGAATTTATTTCCATGCCAAATACCGTTTGAGGCATAAATCCCCATCTTTTGCAGGTGAAAAAGAAAACGGATTCAGCCATTCACTACATTTTTTCAACGTTTAACCCAGCAGCAGGAACAGCATGAAACAGAGCCGGCCAGTTAAAAACAGGGTGGATGTGGTGGCAGAGCGTCTGCGCGCCCGCGAAAAGCAGCTCTCGCCTCGTCTGCTGGCGGTGGCGCGCTATATCGATCAACAGCGTGAAACGGTGCTTGAAAGTACGGCGATGGAGATCGCCGTAGCGAATGCGACCTCTGACGCCACAGTGATCCGTGCCATTCAGGCGCTGGGATTTAGCGGACTGCGCGATCTCAAACAGACGCTCAGGGCCTGGTTTGGTCCCTCACTGACCTCGGAAGATAAGATGATCACCACGGTCAGTGAGGTGACCAGTGATGTGAACAGCGCCATCGACTTCGTACTTGCGGGTCACCGACACGCCTGTGAGGTGCTGGCGCAGCCGCAGAACCGGGTGGCAGTAGCAGATGCCGTGGCACTGCTGACTGAAGCGCGGGAAGTGGCTATTTTTGGCATTAACGCCTCGGGTATTCTGGCGGATTACAGCGTGCGGCTGCTGAACCGCATCGGCCTGCCCGCTTTTTCGCTTAATCGCGCCGGCATTGCGCTGGCAGAACAGATGCTGGCGCTGCAGCGTGGCGACGTGCTGATAATGATGGCGCAGCAGTCGGCGCATCGTGAAGGGACCACCGTGGTGCGCGAAGCGAAACGGCTGGATATCCCGATTATCCTGCTCACCAACGCCACCGACTCGTTTTTCGCGCGTGAGGCGGATGTGGTGATCAATGTGCCTCGCGGTGGCGAGAAGGGACGCATTCCGCTGCACGGCACGATTATGGTCTGTCTGGAGATGCTAATCCTGTCGGTGGCTTCGACGCTGCCGCAGCGCACCGTTAAAACCATGAAACGGCTACAGGATCTCTATCGCGGGCTGAAACCCGCCAGCAAAAAGTAATCTGCAGGATTGAGCCGTGACGGGAGTTTCCCGGTAAAAACCGGCTCAGCTTTACGTCAAATTTTCCCGCTTTGCGAGCGCGATCGCGTCTTTTCATCAGCCCGTTTACCAGGGCGACTACGCTTACAGCGTGCTGTGCCTCCGGGTACGGCTTTACTTTTTCTCCCTTTACTTTGTTTTGTGCGGAGCTGCTGATGAAACCCCTTCACGCGCAATACCTTTTCTGCTGTGCCACCCTGAGCCTGCTGTCGCCGCTGCCTGCAATGGCATGGAGTGACCTTACCATCTTTGGTGACAGTCTGAGCGATGGCGGAAACGTAGGACGTTTTACCTATGATGGTGCGACCCATCCGCTCTATGACGAGATCCTGGCGCAGTCGCTGGGTGACACTCTGCGCCCCTCATCCCAGGGCGGTAACAACTATGCCGAGGGCGGTGCCGTCGCAGTGCCCGCGATCAATCCGTTATTTAATAGCCAGGATCAGCTTGATCGTTACCTGGCGGCGCGCGACGGACGCGCCGATCCGGACGGACTCTATATTCACTGGATTGGCGGCAATGACTTAGCGGCGGCAGCTCTTGCGCCGCTCGCTGCGCAGCAGATCGTGGATAACAGTGCCAGTGCCGCAGCCTCACAGGTTAGCCGGTTGCTGGATGCCGGGGCCGGCACGGTGATTGTGCCTACGGTGCCAAATGTCGGGGCGACGCCCGCGCTGCTTCAGGCGATTCTGCAGGTGCTGGGTCCGGCCGCGCAGCCTGCCACGGCGGCACTGTTTCAGTCGCTGAGCGCCACCACCACGCCAGATCGTGCCGCCAGAGAACAGGCGATTGAAACCGCGCTTAACGAGGCCGCTGGTCAGGTCTCTTCGATTCCGCTGATCCGCGATGCCCTTGCTCAACAGCTGATTGCCGCCTGGCACTTGCTGAGTCAGGAGGCGGCGGCGCTCACCGATCGTTACAACCAGGCGGAGGAACAGGGCCTGGTGGCGGCACGCGGTAACATCGCGCGGGTGGATATTAATGGCCTGTTTAATGAGGTGATTGATAACCCGCGCCTGTATGGACTCAGCAACACGGCGGGCATGGCCTGTCCGCCCGGCGTCTCATCCATGGACTGCACCTCCTCGACGCCAGGATTTTCGCAGTCACAGCAATATCTGTTCGCCGACCGGCTGCATCCCAGCCCGGCAGTGCATGCGCTGATCGCCGATTATATTCAGTCAGTACTGAATGCGCCGCTGCAGGTGGCCGCGCTGAGTCAGGCACCGTCGATGCTGGTGGGTGATGCGCAGAATACGCTGGATGGCCATCTGCAACAGCAGCGTCAGCAGCCCGCCAGCGCTGGAGAGTTTACGGTTTTCGGTGGCTATGCCGGACAGCAGCGAGATTTCCGCGGCGACAGCCTGCTGGATGGCGATGCCACCAGCGCCACCGGCACCGTGGGTGTGGGCTATCAGCTGACCGATCACTGGCAGGCCGGCGCCATGCTCTCCACCACCTCGCAACGACAGGATCCCTCGTCGCGCTTTGATTACCGTTTACGCGGCAATCTGGTGGCGCTGTGGAGCCAGTTAAATTATCTGGATCGGGGATGGATTAATGCAGATGCCCATTACGCCGATCTTAACTTTGATGATATTGAGCGTAAGGTCAGACTGGGACCGGCGACCCGCACGGAGAAGGGCAGCAGCGACGGCAAGGTGCTGGGAATGCGGGTGCAGACCGGCTGGGATCTACCGCTGGGCCGCTATGTCTCCACCGGCCCGATGGCCAGCTATGCGCTTGACTACACCCAGGTTGATGGATACAGAGAAGAGGGTAACAGCAGTACCTCAATGCGCTTTGGCGACCAGACGCTGCATTCTCAAATCGGGTCAGTGGGCTGGCGTATCGACAGCAAAGATTTAGTGATCAATCCCTGGGCGCAGGTCAGTTACAACCATCAGTTCGGCGACAGCGACTCTGCTGTTACCGCCGGACTGAAATCGACCCGCACCGCCTTTACCCGCAGCAGCGGCTCACGGGATGATAGCTGGATCAACATGGCTCTGGGTGCAAGCATACCCATTGGCACATCGGTGAACGCGTTTGCCGGCGTTTCAGCGGTGACAGGTAACAGCGACTATCACCAGGTGACATGGAACGTCGGGCTTAACGCCCGTTTTTAAATGTTAAGCGGTATCAAAAGGCCGTGCAGAGATCGTCTGCCGCTGTCTGAAACGGTGCGGCAGACGACACTGCGTGTAATTCATTACGCCGCGGCGGCAGAGCGTTAAACTCGCTCTGACGTGCGGTTTTCACGCTTCGGTCAGTGCCGCCTGCGCCTCCAGCTCACGAACGCGCGGTATCACTTCGCGGCCAAAGAATTCCACCTCTTCGTGAAAGTGCAGAAACGCCAGCAGCAGCAGATCGACTCCGGCCTGCTTAAGTTCGATGATCCGTTCAGCAATCTGCTGGGGGGTGCCAATCAGATTGGTTTTGAAGCCGTCGTTGTACTGCACCAGATCTTCAAACGACGATTTCGCCCAGTTGCCTTCACCTTCGGGTGAAGCACTGCCTGCATTTTTGACCTCATGCTGGAAGCCTTTCACCGCATCCGGGTTGGCTTTGCTGATGATCTCCTGAAGCACCGCCTGCGCCTGCTGTTCACTCTCCCGCGCAATCACAAATCCATTCAGTCCGATTCTGACCTGATGCTGATTGCGTGTCGCTTTTTCACGGATATCCGCAATCTGCAGACGAACGCCGTCCGGCGTATTTCCATTAGTGAAATACCAGTCTGACACCCGGGAAGCCATGTCGCGCGCCGCACGTGAGCTGCCGCCCTGGAAAATTTCCGGTAATGGAGACAACGGCTTTGGTTTCATGGCGTATTCGCGAAAACGATAAAAATCACCCGCAAAAGTAAAATTCTCTTCGCGCCAGATGCCTTGCAGGCAGCGAATAAACTCTTCAGAACGCAGATAGCGCTCTTCATGATCGAGCCAGGGTTCACCAATCGCTTTGAATTCACCCCGGAACCAGCCGCTGACGATGTTAACGGCGATACGTGGCCCATAGAGATGGCTGATGGTAGCGATCTGCTTTGCCGCTAATACCGGATTCCACGGGCCAGGCAGCAGCGCGGCGATCACTTTTAACTTCGAGGTGTGACTGAGCAGATCCTGTGAGAAGGTGACGGATTCATGCTGATTGTCTGCGCCATACCCGGCAGTAAACCGGATCTGCGTCAGCGCATAATCAAAACCCGCCTGTTCGGCGATCTGCGCCAGTTTACGGTTGTAGCCAGCATCCCAGCGGGTTCGCTGCTCTATCTGACTGATCACCAATCCGCCTGAAACATTCGGAACCCAGTAGGCGAACTGTAAAGGCTGTGAAGCGGACATAGTCTCTCCTTATATAGCTGAATTAATGGGGCGCTCATTTTTTCCAAACTTTCCGATATAAAGGGAAACTAAGCAGTAACCGTGCCATAAAATAAGAGACTGTTTTTAAAAGAGTAAATAGTTTGAGGCGAGCCAGATGTGTTGCAAATGCGGCACGGCTGAGACAAACGGGTTGCCAATGCAGCAGCGATGCCTGAACGGATCGTTGAACGTTGAATGCCTGCCATCACGCTATTGACGGTAACAGGGCGAGAATGTCAGTTCTGCGGGACGTGCTGTGATAACGTAGCGACGCGCGACGCGATCACAGCCGGAGGGGAGCATGATAGTCAGACAGGCATCGCCTGAAGAGGCGCATACTTTATGGAACATCCGAAATCAGGCCATTCGTCACGGCTGTGAGCAGGTCTATCCACCCGATGTGATTGCCGCCTGGACGCCGGACCGCATGCCTGCCAGCTTTCCCGCGATGATCCGCGTTAATCCTTTTTTCGTGATTGATGGCCCGGCCGGTGTGCCGGTCGCTACCGGATCGCTGGATCTCGCCGCCGCCAGTGTCGAAGCCATTTTTACGCTGCCCGATTTCACCGGACAGGGAATGGCTGGCCTGATCATTGATACCATTAAAGCGGAGGCGCGGCAGCGTGGCTACCGTCAGTTGACCCTTGCATCGACGCCGAACGCCGTGAGCTTCTATGAGCAGCATGGCTTCCGCGCGCTGGGAGAAAGTCTCTATCCATCAAAGCTGGCGGGCTGCGCGTTGCGCTGTATTGAGATGGCGATTGGGCTATGAATGCCCGCTGCCGCAAGGTTGGCGAAATGGGGCGAAAGTTTACCGTGCAAAGACTTCGCAAGCCCCCGCCGGTAAGGTATAGTCCGCGTTTTTTGGAGGAATCATGCTGACTGGCTCATCAACACGTCTTAATAAATACATCAGCGAGAGCGGTATCTGCTCCCGTCGTGACGCCGATCGTTACATCGAGCAGGGCAACGTTTTCATTAACGGCAAACGCGCCTCTGTGGGCGCGCAGGTATTTGCAGGTGATGTGGTGAAGGTGAATGGTCAGCTGATTGAACCGCGCGATGAAGACGACCTGGTGCTGATTGCCCTGAATAAGCCGGTGGGGATCATCACCACCATGGAAGAGGGCGAGCGCGATAACATCAGCGACTTCGTCAATCACAGCAAGCGCGTCTTTCCGATTGGCCGCCTTGATAAAGACTCTCAGGGCCTGATTTTCCTGACCAACCACGGCGACCTGGTCAACAAAATCCTGCGCGCCGGTAACAATCATGAAAAAGAGTATGTTGTTACCGTCGACAAGCCTATCACCGATGAATTTATTGCCGGGATGAGCGCAGGCGTGCCGATGCTGGGCACGGTGACCAAAAAGTGCAAAGTAAAAAAGGAAGCGCCATTTGTCTTCCGTATTACGCTGGTTCAGGGTCTGAATCGCCAGATCCGTCGCATGTGTAAGCATTTCGGCTTTGAAGTGACGAAGCTTGAGCGCACCCGCATCATGAACGTCAATCTTAAGGGTTTGCCGCTGGGCGAATGGCGCGACCTCACCGACGACGAACTCGTTGAGCTGTTTAAACTGCTCGAGAACTCCTCTTCAGAAGATAAACCCGCGAAGAAAGCCAAAGCTCCGGCTAAAGCAGTTGCCGCTAAGAAACCGCAGAAAAGTGCCGCGAAACCGGCTGAGAAAGCGGATGCGGCTGGCGCCTCGCGCAAGCGCTTTGTCCAGCCTGGACGGAAGAAGAAAGGGCGCTAAACCCAGCCCGATGCAGAGAGCGATATTCTCGCTCTCTGCGCTTTCACGGACGCATCACGGAATAACGCGTGCCGCCCGAAAGCGGGCAAACAGATCGCAGAACATCTCATCCGTCGCGCGATAACCGTGAAAGCCTGCCCGCCGCAGTTTGCTGCCGTCGCCAAACATGTCGTAATTCCAGCCGAAAATAAAATCAGCGAAAGCACCGTCACTGAGTGCCAGAATATCCGCTTCAATTAAGGCATGCTCCTCGGCGATTTGCCGCCACAGCGCACGATAATCCTGAAACATCTGCCGGAATGACAGCGAAACCGGCGGGGCAATCTCCAGTTCAAACCACGCTGCAATCACCGGCCACAGCTCACTCCAGCGCCAGAGGTCACCATTGTTAATATTGAACGCCTGATTACGCGCGTTAGCGCTGCGCGAAGTCCAGAGGGTGGCATCGGCCAGCAGTTCAGCATCGGTAAAATCGACCATGCTCTGCCAGGTTTCCGGCGAACCCGGGAAGCGCAGAGGGAGCCGAGCCGCGCGACAGATCGATGCATAGAGCGCCAGACTCAGCGCCAGATTCATGCTGTTGCCATGCCGATCACTGCCAACGACGCCAGGGCGCGGCGCACCCCAGTGCCAGGCTTTACCCTGCTGGTGTGCGCTCAGCCAGTTCAGCTGTGCGGCGTTGAACTCGGCCCCCGGCACGCCAGGATCGCTTTCCCGCGCCGGGGTTTTGAATCGGCCCAGATGTGCGCCATACACCTTGTATCCCTGCATCAGACTGACATGCTCAAGCGGGGCGACATCCTCCATGACCTGAACCAGATTCTGCAACATGGTGAGATTGGGTCCGACCATCGCCGTCCAGTCAGCAGCATTGAGCCAGGCGCTGTAGAAGATATGCGTAACGTCGGTGAGTGATGCCAGCCGTTGCTGGCTCTGCAGCCGATCGCGCAGATCGACCGCAACAGCCTCTGTGCCGCCTGTAGCAGAACCTGAGCGATGGGTCAGCGCGATTACCTGCCACTGGTCTGCGACCAGCGCCTGAGTCAGTTGCTGACCCACAATTCCACTGGCACCCGCTACCAGCGCAACTTTTTTGCCCTGTGTTGTTTTCATGATCGCTATCCGGTTAAGAAAGAAGCCGCATTCTCACCTGCGTTAAATTCTGATTAAATCCCCGGAACCGGATATCACTTATCAGGAAAATCAATAAATGCAGAACAAACTGACTGCGATTCAGACCTTCATCCGGGTCGCGGAAGCGGGATCGTTTTCGGCGGCGGCCCGGCAAAACGGCATGAAGCAGTCCGCGGTGAGCCAGCAGATTGCCGCGCTGGAGGAGGTGCTGGGCGTGGTACTGCTGCACCGCACCACGCGAAAAATGGCGCTGACGGCGCAGGGGCTCCATTATCTGCAGCAGGTCAGGCAAGTGCTTGGTGCGATGGAGGAACTGGAGCAGCAATTACGGCCCGGCTCGCAGCCGCTTCACGGCAGACTGCATGTTCAGTTGCCGACCGGCATCGGGCAGCGGCTGATGCCGCATCTGATCGCCTTCCAGCAGGCGCATCCCGCGCTGCGTCTGAATATTGCGCTGGAGGATCGCCTGTCTGACCTCGTTGCGGAGGGCGTTGATGTGGCGATCCGTCTCAGCGAGTCGCCACCCGCCATGCTGGCTGCCCGTTCACTCGCCACGGTTGAAACCGTGCTGGTGGCTTCCCCTGAGTGGATAGCGCGCAACGGCACACTGCAGACACCCGATGACCTTATGCGCCATCCACATATACGTTTTAGCGGTATAGCGACTGATGCGCCGCTGCAGCTGGTCTCTGAGAGCATGAGGGTTTCTGTTCCGGTGGAAAGTGTGTTTCGGTCTAATAACAGCGATGCCTTGATGCAGGCTCTTGAAGCAGGCCTCGGCATTGGCGGCTTACAGACGCTGCCTGGCGCAGACGCGCTGGCCTCCGGCCGACTGGTGCGGGTGTTACCTGACTGGCGACTGCCCGATCGTTATCTCTATGCCGTGTTCCCGGATGCCCGTTTTATTCCTGATAAGGTCCGTAAGCTGGTCGGGCGGTTGAGTGAGGTGGTGGAGCAGGGAACCAGGAGAAATATCAGTTGATGAGCGCCGACACAAGGGTGCCAGAGGTGGCATCAGGATTATCTATTACTGGACGGACGAACAAGGCCAATTCATCCTGTTTACCATCTACGATAAAGACCAACACGACGATCTTACGAAGCAGCAGCGTGATGCCCTGGCGACCGCGCTGAATGTGATCAAAAAAGGGTTGAGACATGACTGAATGCGATATTTTCAGTGAACTGATGACGGGTATGCAGGAGCTTAAGGATCATCAGGAGGGCAAAATCACACTTAAACGGCATAAGGTCACGAAGCGTGCTCCTGTCACTATTGCGCCGCAGGAGTTGCGCGACGTACGCGAAAAACTCAACCTCTCCCAGGCCGTTTTCGCCCATTATCTCCACACTGGCGAGACGACCTGGCAGAACTGGGAGCAGGGCAGAGCCAGACCTAACGCCCAGGCTGTATTATTAATTCGCATGGTGCAGCAGAACCCTGAAACGTTAAAGACGCTCGCGCAACTCTGATATGCCCGTCCGGATGGCGGGCAGCACATTCTTTTACGGCTGCGCCCGACATCCGTGACCCCGGCAGGTTAGCACAGCCCTCATTTTCGCCTAATCAGACAGTGCATTTCCCGCCTCAAGCGAGATTTTAAAGGGCTCACATTCAGAACAACGACACTTTTCACCCTGATAAGGGCGTGGCAGGATAAGCGCAATCTATCAAGGAGTGTGCCTGATGTTACTGAAAGGTATGAACGATCCGCTGCTGAAAGCGTATCAGCATCCTAAATCACGGATGATGATCAGCCGTTTCAGGGGGCTGGCGGGCGACAGAAGACTCAGTGACTGGCAGGCGTTCTGTATTCTGGTGACCGGCTTTACCAATTACTGGTATGTGCAGGCTGGTCACTACACCATTAATGTCACGCTGACCAAAACCCGTCAGTTCGACTTCCTGCAGGACTTCCTGCATTTCAGGGTCACCCTGGATGGATTGATCGGCGATGAACATTTTCGCAGCCCGGACTTTGTACTGCCGCATTACGATGTGCCCTATGAATTCTGTCGCTGGCGCAACAAGCGCGGCTATGACGCCTTAACCACCTATGTCAGTAAACAGGGAGTGAAATCCCATAAGGGGATGTTTGTCGCCTCGGAAGGCCTGTCTCCGGAAGAGCAGGTGATGAAATGGGAAGGGGTGGTCAACGTCTACGACAAAACCTTTTTCAGTATGGCTAACTTTAATACCACTCAGGAATTCCTGATTAAAGACATCCGTAAATCCATTCAGGATGGATTAATGAAGCACCTGAGTTTTTACCGCGACCTGTTTCACTATATCTTTCCCACACCGGCAGAGGCTCGGTTGCAGGCGCGTGACGACAGGCGCTATCTGGCGAAAAGATAGCGCCCGGTCATTTTGCTCTCAGTCACTGGCATCCGCACAGAATGATCGCTGAACCCAGCTCACCGTGCCGTTAGCGGACCTCTCTGCAGGTTTACCACTTCATCTCGCCGGTATTCACTTTCGCGCTGAGTTCCAGTGAAGCTGGCTCAGCCAGTTTTGGCCAGGCGGTGTTCATGGCAGCAATCACCGCTGCTGAGGTTTTGTGTTCTGACAGCGCCGCTTCAAAACTCTTCAGATAATTCAGGGTGAAATCCACAGCCTCTGAACCGGCTGGACGCGCACCCAGATAGTGGCCCGGAATAACGTTTTTCGCGTTGAGCGTCTGCATCTCTGTGAGAATATGGCGCCACTCACTGCGGCTCTTAACGGTCTGAGTGTCAGCCGTCCAGACGTGGATGCCTGAGGAAAGGGCTGTACCGCCCAGAATGGTGCTCACTGAGGGGATCCAGATATATGCAGCATATTGATCAGGATGACGCAGTTCCAGCGCCTCGCCATCCACGCTGAAGCGGGTCTGATGCGTAACTTCTGGTACAAAGACCTTATCCGGTGCGCCCTGTTTCATCTGAGGGCCCCAGTATTTCAGCTTGGCGTCATGTGTCTGCTGGATATGCTTCACTACGGCAGGTGCGGCAACGACCTTGACGTCCGGCCAGGCTTTAACAATCGGCTCCAGACCGAAGTAGAAATCGGGATCGCCAGAGGTGATCACAATCTCCTTCAGCTTTTTACCGCTCTTTTTAATCATCTCCACCAGTTTCTCACCATCCTGAGTGCTGAACTGTGCATCAAACAGAATCGCTTCGGTTGGCCCAGAGACCAGGGTTGAGGAGACGGCAAAAATCCCCTTTTCCTGCGAATTATAGGTTTCCAGTTGCAGCGTGGCCGCGCTGGCAGAGGCCGAAGCCAGAACGAGCATCACAGGTAACAGAATCGTTTTCATGAATATTCCTCAGAGATAAATGCCCGACTCAGGCAGGTGTATCGGGCGATGTTCAGAATCAGTAGCGCTATTCTACCCATCTGGCTATCTGTTAGAATTCCCGCAATCAGAGATGCTGAGTTTCATAATCCGAACAGGTGAGCGGGATGGACAGAGTGACGGCAGCTGCCGTTTTTAACCGGATATGTGAGCTGGGCAGCCTGAGTGCTGCTTCGCGGGCGCTGGGGATCTCACGGCCGATGGTCAGCCGTTATCTGGAAGAGATGGAAAAGTGGGCGGGAACGCGTCTGCTGCATCGCTCATCGCGCCGGCTGACCCTGACGCCTGCCGGTGAGGCAATTCTGCAAAAGACCCGCCAGCTGGCCCTGCTGTCAGATGCGATCCAGCAGGAAACCACCCAGGGTGTTCCGGCCGGAACGTTACGCATCGCCTGTGCCCATTTTACGGCGCTTCATCTTGTCGGCCCGGTCGTGCCCGATTTTCTTGCCCGTTATCCGGCACTGCGCATTGAACTGGATATTAACAATCAGCCGGTAAGCCTGATCAGCGAGCGCATCGATCTCGCCATCCGTATCACCGATGCGCCAGAGCCGGGGGCAATCGCACGCCGTCTCGGTGAATGTCACTCGGTACTGTGCGCCTCACCCGGCTATCTGCAGAAGCGAGGCATCCCGCAAACGCCTGGCGATCTGGCGCAGCACAACTGCCTCTACTACAGTCGTTTTGCCGGACAGAGCTGGCATTTCACGGCGGCTGATGGCGGCAAAATCGCTGTCGCCGTTAAAGGAAATTTCAGTGCGGGCATCTCGTCACTGCTATGTGACGCAGCGATTGCAGATTGCGGGATAGCGATGGTGCCTGAACGGGAGGCACGCCATGCGCTTAAAGCGGGAAAACTGGTGGAATTATTGCCTGATTATGAGCCGCAGCGCATTGGCATCTGGGGGCTTTACCTGTCGCGCGAGCATCAGTCTGCTGCGCTGCGTCTGATGCTGGATGAGCTGCAGAACAGTATGCGAGCCGGGGATGAGCCGCGATCGTAACTGACAAAAATGGACGCTTTATGGACGAGAATCAAAACCTGTACTGGAATAGCATGGTGCCAGAACTTACCGTCACTGACTTTGCCGCGTCGCTGCGTTTTTACACGGTGGTGCTGGGCTTTGAGGTGAGGATCCAGCGTCAGAAGCCTGACTTTGCTTACCTTTGCTATGGCCAGGCGCAATTGATGATTGAGCAGTTCCATCCGCAGGGCTGGAACACCGCCGATCTGCGCTGGCCGCTGGGGCGGGGCATTAATTTCCAGATCGAAGTGGATGACATTGAGGCGGTAATGGCGCGTTTACAGCAGCACGCTGTTCCGCTCTATCGGGCGTTACGGGATAACCATTATGACACTGGCGAGACGACCGCCTGCCAGCGGGAATGCCTTGTTCAGGATCCAGATGGTTATCTGCTGCGGTTCAGTCAGTATCTGGAATAAACTGAATAGTTGTTTGTAAAAATTTACAATTCCGGGGCTGGCGTTAATAAATTAACTTAACAGTCCTTTTTTATTTTATCTGGTCGAAAAAAATTCTTTAAAAATAATAAGTATGAGGTCTTTTAAAAAGGCTGCCAGCCCTTCTGCTTTAATGGTTTCCGTAATACTTGATGAGTCGCCAGGATGAATCTCACACGAAAAGAAAGAGAAACTTGTGATGCCGCTGGCTTACCGGTTTCGTGATTTTTTTATCGATGTGATCAGAACACTGAAAAAATTAAGTGAAAAGCACGCATTACACTACACTCATTTTAACTGGCAGGATTGGGATAATTCTTAACAGCACCTTCTTAATGGATTTCATTGGGCCAGACGGCTGAATATTTACATTCATTCTCTCATTAAGTACTTAATCTTTGAGTCTGTGAGCCGATAACAGGAGACACATACTCTGGAGGACGAAAAATGAAATCACTTTTAATTACCTGCTTTACCACGCTGCTGATTACTCTGGCCGGTCCAGCGAGCGCAGATTCAAATTCAGGCACGATCTCCTTCAGTGGAGCCATCACCAATGGTTCATGCAATATGAATATCGGTCAGAATCCTGTCGTTTTTGACTGCTTTGATCCCGCCCGTGGCAAGTCTGTTGTTACTACTGCTGACATGATGAACCCCCAGTCATTGAACGGCTTGCCCATGGTAGTAAAGATGCACTGGTTTAATCCTGAGAAAAGCAAAGGGATTATTGAAGTCAGCTATCTGTAATACTCACCACTGATTTTACTGTTGACCTGATAACGTAAGCGCAATCTTTGGTTAGTAACGATTATGCTGAAAGTAAATTATGAATCCATATCTTAAAGGGGTTGTTAACTCCTGTATCGGTCAGCGGACAGATAAACAGAAAAGCCCACCTTTATTACTGAGGGTGGGCTTTTTGAGTTTATGGAATGTATCAAAGAATCACGAAGGGTCAGAAGAGCGCTGAGTAAAGTACTTCGTGCTCTGACGCTTCTCCTTTTTACGACGCAGAACCAGACTGGTGGTAATAATCAGCAGCGTTAAACCGCCGGTTGCCAGTAATTCAGCCTGATGTTTCGCATCAAACAACATGATGACCAGCACCGTCACGATAAACAGAATAGTGATCCACGTCAGGCCAGGAAATAACCACATCCGGTAACTCAGGACTTCGCCGGCTTTTTCACGCTTTTTACGCAGCACCAGATGCGATACGGCAATCACCAGATAGACCAGCAGCGCAATCGCCCCCGAGGTCGCCAGTAAAAATTCAAACACCACGCTTGGCGCAAGATAATTGGCGATCACCGCCAGAAACGCAGCCGCTGTAGAAAGCAGCACTGCAATCCACGGCGTGCCGCTGCGATTAGTGCGTGAAGCCGAAGCAGGCGCATCTTTACGGCGTGACAGGGAATAGAGCATGCGCGATGAGGTATAGAGTGCAGAGTTAAGACAGCTGCACACCGCCATCAGCACCACCAGGTCGACAATCAGCCGGGCATGCGGGATGTTCATTGCCGTCAGCACCGTCTGCCATGAGCCCTGTTCGACCAGGCCTGGTGTATTCCACGGCACCAGCGCCACCACAAAGAAAATCGACAGCAGATAAAACAGTGCAATGCGCCAGATGACCGAGTTAGTAGCCTGGGTAATCTGCTTGCCAGGATTCTTCGACTCGGCAGCGGCAATCGTGACGATTTCTGTGCCCATAAACGAGAACATCGTGGTCAGGATGGCCGCTACAACCGCACCCATCCCGTTCGGCATAAACCCGTGCGTGTCATAAAGATGCGACAGGCCACTGGTGTTGCTGTCAGGCAGCAGACCCAATACTGCCGCCCCCGCCACACCCAGGAACAGGATGATAGCCACGACCTTGATCAGCGCAAACCAGAACTCAAATTCACCATAATTTTTAACGCTGAGCAGGTTGGTAATGGTCAGCAGTAACGTGATGGCAAAGGTATATTGCCAGATGGCGACCTCAGGGAACCAGGCGTGCAGAATGGTGCCTGCTGCATTGGCTTCCAGTGGAATCACCAGCACCCAGAACCACCAGTAGAGCCAGCCAATGGTAAATCCGGCCCAGCGTCCCAGCGCTTTATCCGCGTAGGTTGAGAACGAGCCGGAATCGGGAGAGGCGACGGCCATCTCGGCCAGCATCCGCATAATCAGCACCACCAGCGCGCCGGCAGCGGCATAAGAGATCAGCACCGCAGGACCGGCTTCAGAAATCGCGTGGCCGGAGCCGACAAACAGCCCTGCGCCGATCACGCCAGCTATCGAGAGCATGCGCACGTGGCGCGGTTTCAGGTTTTGAGCCAGCGAATCTTCATTATTCGCACTCTGAGTCATCGTCATGTAAACGTCTCCAGGCGGCGTCCGGCCTGTGTGGCCGGACGAACGGGGATAAACATGGGTTAACGCGCCAGCGAAATCAGGCTGGGACGACGGGGTTTCCGGCAGATGCGACACAGTGATCGATCACCGTGGAGAGAATGGTCAGCGCCTGGCTGAACTGGGCATCAGGAATAGTGAGCGGGTAGAGGAAGCGGATAACGTTGCCTTTGGCGCCGCAGGTCAGCAGCAGCAGGCCCTGTTCCATCGCCATCTTCTGAACCGCCTGCGCGGTGCTGGCCTGATAGAACTCCATCGCCACCATCGAACCCAGCGCACGCACGTCGGCAATGTCCGGATGCTTGCGCTGATGCTCCTGCAGTTCTGCCTCAAGCCGGGCACCGAGATCAACCGCGCGCTGGCAGAGTTGTTCCTCTTCAATCACATCCAGCACCGCATGAGCCGAGGCAATAGCCAGCGGGTTGCCCGCGTAGGTTCCGCCCAGACCACCCGGTGCCGGGGCGTCCATGACCTCTGCACGACCAGCGATGGCGGAGAGTGGCATGCCACCTGCCAGGCTTTTCGCCATGGTCATGATATCGGCCTTCACCGGATAGTGCTCCATGGCGAACAGCTTACCGGTCCGGGCAAATCCGCTCTGGACCTCATCCGCAATCAACAGAATGCCGTGGCGGTCAGCCAGCTCACGTAGCTGCACCATAAATTCTGCGGGTGCAGCATGGAATCCGCCTTCACCCTGTACCGGCTCCAGCACGATTGCGGCAACATCATGCGGTGCAATGTCCTGAGTGAAAATCTCTTCAAGGCTGGTCAGAGCGGCTTCAACGCTGATGCCCTGAACCGCGCTGGGGTAGCGGGCATGGAAAACTGACGGCGGCATCGGGCCGAAATCCCGCTTGTAAGGTGCCACTTTGCCGGTCATTGCCATCGTCATAAAGGTGCGGCCATGGAACGCGTTACCAAAGGTAATGATGCCGTGACGGCGGGTATAGGCACGCGCCACTTTGACCGCATTTTCCACCGCTTCCGCGCCGGTCGTGAAGAAAGCCGTTTTGGCCGGACCGGCGATGGGCACCCGCTGATTAATGCGCTCAGCCAGGGCGATGTAGCTTTCGTAGGGGGTGATCTGGAAGGCAGTATGGGTAAACTTTGTTAACTGATCGGCAATGGCCTGTTCGATACGTGGATGACGGTGGCCGGTGTTCAGCACCGCGATGCCGCCAGCGAAGTCGATCCAGCTGTTTCCGGCCTGATCCCATAAGGTGGCGTTTTCTGCCCGGGCAACGTACCAGTCGCACAGCGTACCGATGCCTTTAGGGAGAGCCTGTGCTTTGCGCTGCTGCATCAGGTTATTATTTTCGCTCATTTCATCCACCTCGTTAATATGCGTGTTTACAATTCCCGACAAACACGTTTATTTATGCCTGAGGCGTGGTGAGTTGCCAGAGCCAATTGTCAGAGGAAAGGTGGAGCCAATTGCGACTCTTGTACGCAGATCATCTATTAGCACGGTTACAGTTTTTAAGAACCGGCTCATTACACCAGCGGCTGCTGAATTGTATGCAAGCCGCAATCGCTGAAGAGGTGTTTCCGCGCGGAAGCCGTTTGCCGCCGACCCGCGATCTGGCGCGCGAACTCGGCGTGTCGCGAAACACGGTAATGCATGTCTATGAAAGTCTGATGGCACAGGGGTATGTTACCGCACGCACCGGCAGCGGCACCTGGATTGCCGAAACGTTGCCGGAGAATTCTCTGCAAAGTGATGCGATTGCCGATCTGCAGGCGGTGAAGGCGCAACGACCGGCGACGCTGTCGAAGCGGGGTGCCAGTTTGCTGGGCCATGCCACCGCCTCGCCCTGGCAGTGGGGCGCATTTGTGCCCGGCGCGCCCGATGTCACCGAATTTCCTCACAAGCTGTTCAGCCAGATTCAGGCGCGGCTGAACCGTGAACCTGACGTACATCGCCTGGTCTACAGCAGCGGCGGCGGCTGTCCCGACCTTCGCCATGCGCTGGTGGACTATCTGCGGGTAGCTCGCTCAGTCAGAGCCGATGCTGACCAGATCCTGATTACCGAAGGGGTCCATCAGGCGGTTGATCTGGTGACGCGGGTGTTATGTGATCCCGGCGATCGGGTCTGGATGGAGGAGCCGGGCTACTGGGGAACACGTAATCTGCTGCGCATGAATGGTCTGAAGATTCGCGCGATGCCGGTGGATGAGCAGGGCCTGGTACCGGACAGCGGCCCGGCTCCTAAAATGGTGTTTGTAACGCCTTCTCATCAGTATCCGCTGGGAGTGCACCTGAGCCTGGCGCGTCGTCAGGCCTTGATCGCCCTGGCTCGCCGTCATCAGAGCTGGATTGTTGAAGATGACTACGACAGCGAGTTTCGCTTCTCCGGTCAGCCTCATCCCTCACTACAGGGGCTGGAAGCCGATGCACCGGTCATCTACATGGGAACATTCAGTAAAACACTCTATCCCGCCCTGCGTATTGGCTACATGGTGGTGCCGAAACCGCTGGCACAGCCGTTGCGCATTGCGGCGGCGGAACTCTATCGCGGTGGACATCTGCTGATTCAGCGGGCGCTGGCGGAGTTCATCCGGCTGGGTCATTACATGGAGCATATCCGCCGGATGCGCCTGCTTTATCGTCAGCGGCGACAGTTCCTCTGCAAGCTGATTGAACGCTATCTGGGGCCGGCCTTTTTGCCGGCATTCAACCATGAAGCGGGACTGCATCTGGTGATGCCGCTGCCTGCGGGTGTGGATGACGTGGCGATAGCCGCTGAAGCACTGAAGCGCGGAGTTAAAGTGCGGCCGCTTTCGCAATACTATATGCATCCGCAGGAGGCGCGTGGATTGCTGCTGGGATATGCCTGCGTCAATGAGCGGCAATGTCAGGACGCCTTTGGCACACTCAAAGCCTGTCTTATGTCCGCGGGGATGGTATTTAGTCCGCCGCGTTAGCGGTTCATGGGGTTTTAAAAGGCAGCAGTTTCAGGGCTGGAGCTGAGTTAACGCATTGACATTTCATCAGCGTCACCGAGAATACAGCTCTTTGCGTTCCGACCAGAAAATACTGGAGTTTATCATCGCCCTTAATCCCTTTTCTGCACAGGCCAGAGCGGCTATTAAGCGAGGCGCTGCGCTGGCTGCGGCGTTATTGCTGGTCAGTTGCGCATCCGAACCACCGAAATCGCTGGTGACCCCTTTTCCGCCGGTAACGAAACAGCCAGTACCTGTGCCCGGCAAACCTGCCCAGCCTCAGGCTAATCAACCGATGCGGGGCGTCTGGTTAGCCACGGTGTCACGTCTTGACTGGCCACCTGTCGCGTCGGTGAATGGCACCAGTCCGGCGCAGCGTATCCGCCTGCAGCAGCAATCTCTGACCGACAAGCTGGATAAGCTGAAAAGTCTGGGGATTAACACGGTGTTTTTCCAGGTGAAACCGGATGCCACGGCGTTCTGGCCCTCAAAAATCCTGCCCTGGTCCGATATGCTGACCGGCAAAATCGGTGAAGATCCAGGATATGATCCGCTGCAGTTTATGCTGGATGAGGCGCATAAGCGTGGCATCAAAGTTCACGCCTGGTTTAATCCCTATCGGGTATCGGTGAATACCAAACCCTCTACCGTCAGCGAACTGAACCGCACGCTGTCACTGCATCCGGCCAGCGTTTTTGTGCTGCACCGCGACTGGATCCGCACCGCAGGGGATCGCTATGTGCTCGATCCGGGCATTCCTGAGGTGCGTGACTGGATCACCAGCATTGTGGCCGAGGTGGTGGCGCGTTATCCCATCGACGGTGTGCAGTTCGATGACTACTTCTATGCAGAATCGGCAGGTTCACTGCTCAACGATAATCAGACCTTCAGTCGCTACGGACAGGGTTTTGCCAGTAAAGCGGACTGGCGACGTCACAATACTCAGCAGCTGATTGAGCAGGTGTCCCGGACTATCAAACAGCTGAAGCCAGAGGTTGAATTTGGTGTCAGTCCGGCGGGCGTCTGGCGCAATCTGTCGCACGATCCTGCTGGTTCCGATACCCGGGGTGCCGCGGCGTACGACGAAGCCTTTGCGGATACCCGTCGCTGGGTGCAACAGGGCCTGCTGGATTATATCGCCCCGCAACTTTACTGGCCTTTTTCCCGTCAGGCTGCCCGTTACGATGTGCTGGCAAACTGGTGGGCAGAGGTAGTGAAACCGACTAAAACCCGGCTCTATATCGGTCTTGCGCTCTATAAAGTGGGCGAGTCATCAAAAATTGAACCTGACTGGACGCTTCAGGGCGGGGTGCCTGAACTGAAAAAGCAGCTCGACCTGAATGAATCTAACCCCAATATTGATGGCACCATTCTGTTCAGAGAGAACTATCTGAATCAGCCGCAGACTCAGCAGGCGGTGAGCTATCTTAAAAGCCGCTGGGGAGGCTGAAATGCCCCGGCAGCATGACCAGTGCGGTTAAGTTTTTCCCTGTGACTTACTGCTATTCTTGCGCTTTATATGGGAGGAACCATGAGCGAACTGATCAATATTTTTACAAGTCATAAAAGTGAACGCAGTTTCACTGAGCAACCTGTCGATGAAGCGGTACTGGATCGGATTATCAGTACCGCTTATCGCGCACCGACATCAGTAAACTCACAGCAGGTTTCTGTGGTGATCACGCGTGATGCCGGACGTCGGGCAGAGATCGCCGCCATTGCAGGCGGTCAGCCGTGGATTGCCAAAGCACCGGTCTTCATCACCTTCGTGCTGGACATGCATAAATCAGCGGTGGGAATGGCCGCTGTCGATCAGCAGCAGATCGCGCATCAGAGCATTGAGAGCATCGTGTCGGGCTCTACCGATATCGGTATTGCACTGGGCTCGGTCATGGCCGCTGCGCGTGCAGAAGGTCTGGGCATTGTGCCGATTGGCGGAATCCGTCGCGATCCACAGGCGATGATTTCACTGCTGGAACTGCCGCCAATGACCTTCCCGGTTGCGGGTGTGGTCATCGGTCACGTTGATGAACCCGCTCATCAGAAACCGCGTCTGCCACTGGCAACCTTCCGCCATGATGAGACCTATCAGACGCAGGGGCTGGAGCAGCAGATTGCGGCCTACAACGATGAAATGGTTCAGCACTGGAAAAACATTGGTCGTCACGACGGTGAGAGCTGGAGCGAAAGCGTCAGCGGTTACTATAAAAACATCTACTTCCCGGCTGTACTGCCCGCCCTGCTGAAACAGGGTTTCGGCACGGATAAATAACCTATCCTGCGCGAAGTGAAAAGGATCAGGCCATCCGTGCAATGTGACGGGTGGCCTTTTTCATTTTGTTACTATAACGAAATGTGACTTTCTTCTTTGTAACACATAATTTCCCTGTTAACCGAAGCGCTACTGCCTTTAACACTTACCTTCCAGGGAAATAACATGTCTCAGCGTTCACTCTATGCGCTCTGTTTAATGAGCTTTTTTCTGGCCGATGTCCGCGACGGTCTGGGGCCTTTTCTGGGCATATTTCTGACGGAACGGCACTGGCGTCCCGACGAAATCGGTCTGGTGATGACCTGCGGCGGCATAGCCGGACTCCTTGCCACGCTGCCTGCAGGCATAGCTGCCGATGCGACCCGCCATAAAAAAATGATTGTGCTGCTGGGTTGTCTGGTGATCACCGTTGCTACGCTGTTGCTGTGGTACAGCAATCAGACCTGGACCGCGATGGTCTCGCAAATCGTAGCGGGAATTGCTGCGGCGTTTATCGGCCCGACCGTGGCGGGTATCACTCTGGGGCTGACCGGACAGCGCGGCTTCAACCATCAGATGGGACGCAATGAGGCCTTCAATCATGGCGGTAACACTATTGCGGCGTTGCTGGCGGGTTTTTCTGCCTGGTACTGGGGCATGGGTGCCGTCTTTATTCTGATGACGGTAATGGCGATTTTTGCAGCCTTCGCCACCCTGGCGATTCGCGGTGATGAGATAGATAACGAGGTGGCGCGAGGCTATGAACAGAATGAAGAGCGGCAGCCAGCGCTGAGCCTGGCGATGCTGATGCGTAAGCCAGCGCTGATGATTGCTGGCGTGACGCTGCTGCTGTTTCATCTTGCCAATGCCGCGCTGTTACCGATGCTGAGCATGCGCGTCGCCTCGGCAGGCGGACAGGCGGCGGTCAGTCCGGGTCTGTACGCTGCGGCAACGGTGGTGATTTCCCAGCTGGTGATGATCCCGGTCGCGCTGTGGGTCTCTAAACGGGTGGAAACGCATGGCTATCGCCTGTTTATTATGGTCGCCCTGATGATTTTACCGCTGCGCGCGGTTATTGCGGCAGGCTTTGCGGAGCCGCTCTTTGTCATTCCGGTTCAGGTTCTGGATGGTATTGCGGCAGGGATTCTGGGCGTGGCGGTGCCGGGTTACATTGTGACTCTGATGCGGGGTACCGGCCATGTTAATGCCGGACAGAGCGTCATTATGCTGATGCAGGGCGCAGGTGCTGCGCTGAGTCCGGCCATGACCGGAGCAATCGCCGCACATTATTCTTACAGCACTGCGTTTGCGGTTCTTGGGGCGATAGCCCTGATGGCGCTGATTTTATGGTGGCGTACCGGTAGCTCGCCTGCCACCCGTCTGGCCTGATAAGCACAAAAAAGGCTGCCCATTGGGCAGCCTCGTCTGGCAAATCCGTTTGCGACCATCCGTTATTTATACAGTTCTGCGGTCATGTGAACACGGTTATTGGTGTTCGCTTCCGTAATTTTGTACTGCGCGCCGTGTTCCTGCGCCTGAGCAGCGATTTTCGATTCTGCGCCATCCAGTGTAGAGGAGGTGACAGAAATGCTTTCAGCAAAGCTGCCAAATGAGATCAGTGAAAGAGCGGCGAGGGCGGCAATTGAGAGTGCTTTTACATTTTTCATGGTCATATTCTTGAGATATGCCAGCAACTATTCCTGACAATGTCTGCTCATTCCCGACTGTTTACCTGAATCCATTTTAAGGATAAGGGGCATGAATCAGAACTGCTAATTTCGTCTCTATAAGCTATTAAACAGCTGGTGGCGGGGTGAATATTTGAGTACGGGATTTTGCTTGCGATTTTCCTGGCCGTATTGTGTGTAGTTAACCAACCGGTCAGGAAGTATGTAAGTTGCACGCTTCCTGACCGGCTTATTCATGTAATTACAGGCTGGTTTGAAAAAATGATGAGGCCGACCAAGCTTTCTGATGACGTTAATATACTGGCAATAAATCAAATTCACTCAGCGCCCATGAAAGGATGTTCAGGGCGGCGAATACTATAATCATGCTCAACTGAAGCCCGTCCCATTGGCCGCGTCGATAGCCTGAGTCTTGCCGGGAGCGCATTTTCAGATGAAGCAACCCCGGAACAATCACTGCCCATATTGTCGCGATTAGCCCGGCATAACCAATTGCCGTGACAAACCCATCCGGAAAAAACAGAGATAAACTCAATGGCGGCAGGAAAGTGATCGCAGTGGCTTTGAGGCGACCCGTTCTGGTCGCGGGGAAATTGAAGCGGTCGCTGATATAATCCACAAGGCCCGCCGTCACTCCCACGAACGAACAGATAACGGCAAAATGTGAGAACGTCGAAAACAACAGCGACATCCCGGCAGCATAACCGCGCAGACTAAATGCGTGCATCAGCGCGGCAATGTCGCCGCCCTGGGCGGCAATTTCCGGAAAGGCTGAGCGGGGAAGGTTACCCATAGTGCAGATTATCCAGAAAAGATAGATAACCAGCGCCACGGCAGTACCTGTGCACAGGCATCTTTTCACACGACGATGATCGCCATTGTAATAGCTAATCAGGCCGGAAATGTTTCCATGATAGCCGAATGAGGCAAGGCAGAATGGCACGATGCCGAGCATATAGGGCCAGTACGATGCCGCAGGATTCTGATTGTCCAGCAGGTAGTCGACATTTACGGTGGTAAATAATCCACCAAACAGGATAAGTAACAGAACAATTTTGGTGATGAGCAGAACAGACATCATCCGGCCAATGCTGCTGGTGCCTAACCAGACGATGGCAGCTACGGTCAGGCTTAACATAATTTTGGCTTCGGATGATGAGACCGTTTTGCCGGTCAATATGCTCAGTGAGTGATCATAAACAGGCCCGACCGCTGAAATATAGGCGTATGTCAGAATGCCCAGCACGAAAACCAGGCTCAGGCCATTTATTTCAGCCCAGTTACGACCTAAAACATCTCGGACAATTTTGTCATAGCCGGTTTCCAGAGGGTAATGCTGGCTCACACGGTGAAACATCAGGCCACTGATTAACATACAGATCCAGCTAAAAGTCAGTATCAGTAATGCCCAGCCAAACCATGCTCCGGCCATCACGACCGGCAGGACGAACATCCCTGCACCCACCACGGTGCCGCAAATGATGGTTGCTCCCCAAAACATCGAAGGAGAACGCGTTGGAATTGCCATATCAGACATAAGGTTTCCTGAAGAAAAAATTTAACGCTGGAGAATAGCCTCTATAGCAAGGGCATGACTAATTAATTGACGATCTTCTTTCGACAACCCGTCTAACGATAATCCAACAGACAAATTTCCCCGGTCAGCAACCGGCATTGTCACGCTGGGCGCACCCACGCTGCTGGCAATGTCGGTGTTACGAATGAGTTTATTGAAAATATCAGGTTGAGCGGCATTCTCAATCCGTGGCACTTCACAACACAGTGTGGGATAGAGGATGGCATCCAGCTTTAATTTGCTGTAAATCTGGTCCCAGTAAGCGCGAAGTTGACCGATTGATTTAAGGCCATGCATATAGTCCTTCCAGCTGACCTGTTCCTGCGCATTCTGCCTCTGCAAAATAGACGCGACGGCTGGGTCGGAAATTTGACTGATGATTGTGTCAAAATCAGCGACGAAGTGCTGCTCCAGTAAGAAAGCGGGGAAGTCGATAAAAAATTCAAAAAACGGTACAGGGAACTGGATTTCTTTATTCAGCTTACCGAATACGCTGTCATCGAACGTCACGATCTCAACGCCTGCCCGCGCCATCTGCCTGACCACCTTCATGCAGGTTTCCCGTACGGTAGTATCCAGGTTGCTCCACATAAACTCAGCCGGCAGCCCTATTCGTGAAGGCAGACGAGGGGTAATAGCGGGTTCATCCATCATTACGGCGTCGAGCAGCGCCAGGTCGCTGACTGTCGGGGCAATAAATCCAGGGGTATCTTTGGTGCGGGAAACAGGAACAATGCCTCTGGTTGGGTAACGTCCCGTGCTGGGTCGAAAACCTGCAACTCCACACAGTGCAGCAGGTATACGTACTGACCCTCCGGTATCGGTACCGACTGAAAATGCGCTGATACCGGCCGCTACCGCTACTGCCTCCGGCGATATGACCAGGGTGCGCTGGATTGCCAACGCTACCCCACTGACCAGACAGAGAGGTCACACCAAAAGAAAGCTCATGCATATTGGTTTTGCCACACATGACAGCACCGAGTGCCTTAAGCCGGCTAATTACTGGCGCATCGTCCATCGGATAAAAGTCGATTAATCCCGGCGTACCGGCAGTTGTCGCAAACCCTTTTACATTTATATTGTCTTTGCATGAAAAGGGTAACCCTGATAAGGGCAATCCGGTCTCTGACGTATTTATCTTGTCTGAAGAGAATAACTCTTCATCGAATGCAATAAATGCATTCAAATCTTTGCTGGCGTGATAATTGTGCAGCCGGACAGGGTTGCTGGCTTTGAGTTCCGCTGGACGCTTGTTCAGGCCCTGCTCATCCTTCAGCAAAAGTGGTGTTCTTTTTTCCATGTTTAATAAGGCTCAGTAATGATAATGACGGTGCATATTTTGAAGCGGATTATTTTCACGGAGCTGACCCCCGATGCTGTAAATCACAGCGCAGGCTGCATTAATGCCCGTCTGTACCGCACCCTCCGCCCAGCCACCAGTAAATGAGCAACTGCATCCGGCCAGATAGATTCCCTGGTCGGGATTATTATCTTTAGCTGACTGAAACTGATAAAACAGCGTTTCAGAATAGCGATCGTCACCAGGATAGTTGAGTTTAAAGGCACCCATTGCCAGAGGATCGGTCAGCCAGTCATATTCAAGAATATATTTGGGATCGTTATTCATAGGGCGAAGGTGTTTAGCGAACGCAGGGGCAGATATCGCCAGTTCTTTAACCAGTCGCTCTAGCCTTTCACGTTTATCTTTCAGGGTAACTAATTTATGAGAATCATCTTCCCATGTGTAACTGATTAGCACGACACCATGTCCTTCCGGATCATCCGGCTAATAATCGAGGCAGTAAATACCTCGTGCAAGCGTGTCCGTAAGAATGGTATGGGGCAATCCCTCTTTCAGCCAGAACTTTTCCCGGGTCAACAGGAAGAGCTTTGACGAACCGATAAGGTGGGTTTCATTCACTGCCCGGCAGACATCAGCCGGAAAAAGCGTATTGTGTCTCGACAGATCCAGGCATACCTGCATTGCGCGGGTAGAGGTGGTGACAATCACTCTGTCAAAAACCTGACGGTTGCCTGTGCAGGTTGAAACCACAAACTGCCCACTTTCAAGTCGGGCGATTTCTTCGACTTTCTGGTAAAGGATACGATCGCTTAACGTGCGGCCCTGCAGGATTTCACTGCCCATTTTTGCCGTTAGCGTTTCAATGCCTGCTGGGACCATACGCTGATCGTCTTCCAGACCGTTTACCACCAGCCGCATGATTTCAATAAACGCCGCCCGATATACTGGCTGAAAGCCGCCAGAACCAATACCAAGCGAGCCAAACAAAGCAAAATCATCGGGTTTGTGCCACTGCTCACCTCCCGGCGGATTAGTGCCAGTGAAGATCCTGACAAGCGCAGAGTAGAAACAGTTATCACCGAAAATATCCAGGTACTGCTGCCACGCTTCTTTGGCATCCGCAAGCCGGCCTTCTTTTAACGCCAGTGTGATTGAAGCAGGCGCCTGAAGCTGCTTTCCTTCAATAAGGACGCCTTCCTGTAAAAAGCATCGCCAGCCGCGATCAACTCGCGAGAACAGTTCCGGGGGCGGGGTTCCTGCAGTCCATTTGTGCGGCACACCCTGAAAATGAATTTCGGTATCAACAATGCCAGGGTCCGGAAACTCAGAGGCTGTATCAATATTGAATTCAGCCAGATAATGGAACAAGCCTGTTTCTGAAGGCGGGAAGCGCATTGCTCCCATTTCAGCGATATATTCCGGCATACCGTCATCAAATTGCTGGCTCAACAGTCGCCCACCGGATCTGGCAGCGTTTGCTTCGAAGAGCGTGACATGTGTGACACCCGCATTCAGAAGCTCCCGCGCCGCAATCATTCCGCTCAGGCCTGCCCCGATAATTGCCACGCTTGCTGGACAATCGTTATCAACATGGCCAATGCCGCCCGCTGATTTGGCGTGGGCAAGAAAAGTTCCGTAATCAAAGAGTGTATCAATAAAGGGAAAGGTATTACCCTCACCGACACGACTTGCTTTAGTCTTCATTATCTATCCAGCAGAATGCATGTTAATTCAAAGATGAGGATGCGCTATTAGTTAAACTCTTTAGAGAAGAAGGGGCCTGTTTTTAAACATCCACATTGTGGACTGTTCAGGAATTAAAATTCTCAATGCAATTGCATAAAAACAGTCAGTCAATCTGAAGAGTTATTTCCATGATAAACGCAGGTTCTGGCATCTTTATTTTTTGTGCAGGTAAAGAAACCCCGCACATCGGCGGGGCAGGTCATCAATGCTATGAAGGCTGAGGCAACGCTGTCTCCTGCAGATGATGCCAGATGATTTTGCCATTCGGCTTTGATTCCAATACGACAGTCGAAAAACGCAGAGTGGGGCTTTGATCAGGAAGTTGCTGTAATTCTTTATAGACAACCGTTGCACCAGTGTCGCTATCAGCAATCACTCGCATGTCGCTGATTTCGATCGCTAAACCGGGGCGTGCGCCGCGCTGAGTCCGAAAAAAGGAGTTTAATGTTGTGAAGTCCAGCAACCCGCCACCGGTCGTTACCATAGAGTATGCAGGACTGAAACGTGCCAGGAGATCTTCACAAACCTCATCTTTTGCAGTTTCATTGCCCAGCCACTCTTTGATCAATTCATGGGCATCCAGGACTTCCTTCAGGAAAAGGTTCATTTTTGTTCCTTATTAAGCGTAAGTACGACTTTGTGATTAGCAATGCGGAGGGAGCACAGGACAGGGATGACAGCGCTGCATGCCGCTATGACAAAGCAAAGACGATAGGACTGCTTTACAGGCATCCCCGTGTTCGCTATCAGATTGAACAGCAGGCTGACCAGCGTTACGCCAAGACAAAAACTAAGCTGACGATTGATATTCCACAGGGCGCTTGCATCGGCCAGTTCATGATCAGCCATTTGAATAAAAGCAGAACTCTGCGCCGTGCTGCTGCACAAGCTGCCGCCAAATCCCATAAAAGCGAAAGCGAGTATGCAAATAATAGTGTCTGTGCTATGCCCTGTTAGCGCCAGCATCCCGATACCTAATGCCTGAACCAGGCAGCCTGTGATAAAGAGCGGACGGGGGCCCCAGCGGTTAAATCTTTTGCCGGTCAGGCTGATAGCGGCAAAAGAGGCTATTGACCACGGAAGCATTAGCAAACCCACGAAGCTGGCATGCATCCCCAACTGATTTTGCAGATAGAGCATGGTGATCATACTGACGCCAGTAAACACACCGGGGATAAACTGATAAATCAGCATTGCGGTATGTAAAAGCGGGTCTTTGACCAGATGCAGGTTGATGAGCGGGTGACGTTTTTTAATCGCGTTGCTGACATAGCCCGCCAGCGTAATAACACCTGCCAGCAGCATCAGTACGCCTTTATTGAACTCTCCGGCTTCACCCACATAGGTCAGCCCCAGCAGAATCAGCGTGAGCCCAACACAGCCACTGACTAATCCCACCAGATCTAACGGTTCGGCGGTCTTTTCCGGGCGAGCCGGATTGAGACATAAACCTGCCATGATTAGCGTCACCACGGCCAGGGGAAGACTGAACAGAAATACCCAGCGCCAGCTGAGATGCTCGACCATCATTCCGCCAATGGCTGGCGAGAGTGCGGGTGCGAGCAGAGCGACCAGCATGACAACGGAGGATAATTTTGCGCGCTCATTACTTTGATACAGGGCGTAAGTCATTGTCTGTCCTATGGGGATCAGCAATCCGCCGCCAATGCCCTGAATCCAGCGCCATGTAATGAGTTGTGTAACCGATGCTGACGCACCCACTCCGCAGGTACCCAAAATAAAAATCATTAATGACAGCATGAAAAGACGTTTCGCCCCCATCCGCCTTGCCAGCCAGCTACTCAGAGGGATGACCAGTGTCAGCCCCAAAATGTATCCATTACTTATCCACGCCAGCTTGCTAACGGGTGCGTCAAAGTGCCGGCCGATATCCGGATAAGCCACGTTGGCGATAAACATATTTACCAGATCGATAAAAAAACCCAGCAGATACACACTGGCAACACGCACACGATAAGACATTTGTTTTCTCAGACTGGACAGCTTAGGGCGCGCAGTATAAGACCGACGACAGGCCGGATAAATTGCTTTTCTCTTGCTACACTGTCAAAATTATTTTGACAATTTGAGTGCGGAAGAGGAGATGTGATGATCAATATGCAACGTCTGGCTATGTTTGTTGCGGTAGCAGAGGCGGGCAGTTTTACCGGTGCCGCTCAGACGCTGGGACTTACCAAAGCAGTAGTCAGTTTTAATATCAAACATCTTGAAGAAGAGCTTGGTGTTTCACTCCTGACAAGAAGTACCCGACGCGTTTCGACGACGGATGCCGGAGAACGATTTTATCATCGCTGTCTCAAGCTTCTTGAGGATGCCGAAAGCGCCCTGGAGGATGTCCGCAGCGATCATGCCGGATTAAGCGGGTTACTGAGGATCACCACAACCCCGGAGTATGGGGCCAGGGTGATTGTGCCAGCACTCACGGATTTTACTGCGAAACACCCGCAGTTACGTATCCAGCACGTTTCTTCATCCAAAAATGACGATCTCATTGCCGGTCGCTTTGATGTGGCTATTCGGCTTGGTCATCTGGCCGATTCC
The DNA here is from genome assembly GCF_003201065.1 of Pantoea sp. JKS000250. Classification (NCBI taxonomy): domain Bacteria; kingdom Pseudomonadati; phylum Pseudomonadota; class Gammaproteobacteria; order Enterobacterales; family Erwiniaceae; genus Pantoea; species Pantoea sp. JKS000250. Next base: position 305,075 of record NZ_QICZ01000002.1, read on the forward strand.
AGCCATCATGCCCGTCTCATTGATCAGTTTGATATTCTGGCGGTCGCTGCGCCGCTTTATCTGAACACCTTCCACACCCGGTCTGTCCAGAACCTTGAACAGCTTGCCTCTGCAAAATGGATTGCGCATAGCCGTTTATCAACGCCACTTAGCTGGCAGGTGATCAACCCGGGCGGGGTGACTGTATTGTTGAACGCCAGCTCTCCAGCAATGGTCATGGCTGACAGCGCGTCTTCTTTGCTGGCGTTTGCTTTAGCCGGAGCTGGCGTTGCCATTCTGCCGGCCTGGCTGGTACAGGATGAGATAGTGAAGGGAAGGTTAATACATCTTCTGCCCGATCATCTTTTTCCCCCACAGGGTATCTACGCGCTTTATCCCAATACGCGCCATGTGCCGGAAAAAGTGCGGACATTCATTGATTTCCTGCGCGATCGCTTAGTTGCAACAACCTGAGCCTGAAGCAACGAATAACATTCAAAAAACTGATTATATGCGTTGATATAAAGTTTTATCCGGCTAAGGTTAGATCCTCTCAAATTTTTATATTCATTGCGATTAAAGACCCGTAATCCACGAGGATTACAGGGTTTCGCCGCTTAAATTTTTGCCATTTTTATTGGTTAAATTTTATGCAACTTAACCGCTTAAATACTTTTCCTTAGCTGCATAAAATAAGACCTGAAATATTCCATGTGAGATTCATATATAATTTCTAATTAAATCATTGTCTTACCGATTTTTTCTGAGCGTGCTGATGCGATGGGAAATTTAACTTACCTGCCTGTAAATTAAACACTAAGCAGGCCCAGAGAGGATTTTTGGATAGAAAAGTTTACAAGGAAAAAGAAGGGGGTTATTTCAGAAATAAGTTGACAGTGAAAGGGAATATATTGTCTCTTATCGCCGATTTGTAAATTAACTTCAGCAAAAAAACATGAGTATTGCTTGTGTTTTGGCCTTCTAAGTATCCGGATCACTCAGAGAGAATGTTAAAAATGATCGGTTTATCGTCGTCAGTCATGCAGTCGGGCATCCTGGATTTGGCACCCCCGGAATTTGAGGCACTGTTGAGTGATATCAGAGAACGGGCACTCACAGGTGAATTTGATGATCGTAAACATATCTCTCAGGACATCATTGAGTGTTTCAGGACGGCCGGGGTTTATAGGGCACTGGTGCCTCTACGATTTGGCGGGAAAGAGTCTAACCCTTTTGATTTTTGTCAGCTCATTGAATGCCTGGCGGAGGCTGACGGCTCAGCTGGATGGGTTGCGAGTTTTGGGATGAGTCCATTTTACCTTTCAGCGCTACCTTTAAAGACACTTGAAGCGCTTTACAATACCGATAAAGGAGCCGATATCATTTTTGCCGGAGGAATTTTCCCTACGCAAACGGCATCTCCGGTTGAGGGAGGGGTAAGAGTCACGGGCCGCTGGCGGTATTCAAGTGGCTGTATGGGGGCAGATGTTGTTGGGGTGGGGATTCAGACGTAATCAGCGGGGGCAAAGGACTTCCCCGGGTGGCTGTGCTGCCCGTCTCAGACGTCATGATTGATCAGACATGGAATATGGTGGGTTTAAAGGGCACTGGCAGCCATGATCTGGTGGTAAAAGATATTTTCGTGCCTGAAGAGTGGACTTTTATCCGGGGAGGTGAAGCAAATCTTGAGGAAAATCTGTTCAAATATCCTACCCTTTCACTGGCAGCACAGGTGCTATCTGAGGTTGCGATTGGCATTGCGCGGCGGGCAATCAATGAAGTTCGAAATGCATCAGGTTTAAATCTGTCGGTCACGGGCGCACCTGCAACGATACAAAAACCTACGGCTAAAATTGAAATCGCAAAAGCTGAAGCGCGTTTTCATTCAATGCGCTCTTTCTTTTATCAATCACTGGAAAAAGTATGGGCTGGCATTTCAAAGGGAGAAGAATTATACGATGATCAGATAAACATGTTGCGTCTTTCCAGCACCAACGCAGTTCACGAAGCATCAAAAATTTGCCGCAACATGCAATTATTATCAGGCATGACTGGCGTTTCGAAAAATCATCCTGTAGCCAGATGTGTTAATGACACTATGGTAATAACCCAACACGCTTTTATGGGTGAAATGACATATTTAAATGCAGGCACGATGCTGTGTGGGCAGTTGCCCACGCCAGGTTATCTATAATTATTTTACAAATAAATGAATTATCTGGTTCATTTGTATAATGGCAAATACGCATTATTGAACCTGTCGAATAAATTTCACTTCGATCGAGTTGGTAACAAAAATGATAGACACTAATGATTTTCGCAATGGCATGTCAATGCTTGGTAGCGCCGTTTCTATTGTCACCACCGCCCATGAAAATAATAACTATGGAATGACTGTTTCCGCAGTGTGTAGTGTGACCGACACCCCGCCAACGTTACTGGTATGTATTAACCGTAAAGCATGGTCACATGATTTTTTTATCTCCAGCGGCGTACTTTGTGTGAACATACTCTCTTCCTCACATGAGGATTTATCATCTTCCTTTGCCAATAAATTACTATCAATGGCTGACCGGTTTAATTCCCATAGGTGGTCAAAACTTCATACCGGGGCACCCGCATTAGATGATGCCCTGGTGAATTTTGATTGTGAAATCAATGAAGTCATCGAGAATGGTTCTCATAGCGTTATGTTCGCAAAAATCAGGGAAATTCGTATGGGCCAACCTTCATCAGGTTTAATTTATTTCAACAGAAACTATCACGGCATACCTGGAAACACGTTGTGATCTTTTTTTTCTGAATAAATAGATGAAATCTGATTCAGGGGTAGGCAGGGCATGGCAGGGGGTGTTAATAAGCACATTAACAACGACTATATGAGTAAAATCGTTTGTGGCTATTGACACTCTTCATGCAATTCTGGCATTCAATTGAGGTTGTTAATGGGTTTAACTGACGTGTAATGCAGCTTTCAGATATATAGAAATCGCTTGCTAAAAAAGTAGACTCCTTAATTAAACTAATTGATTAATTTAAATTTTGAAGCTCCCCGCTTATGTGAATAATGGAGAATATAAACGCAGTTGTTCGTAGGCGACCTCTGAATGAATTGTAATCAGAGTCAGTTATTTAAACTATCATATCGGGTCTTTGTGCTACATACACCCTGATCTTATGATGATGAGCTCAGGCATTATGCAAAAATGCAGCAGAAATTGATGCAGATTCACCCCCCTCACTCATATGGTTTTACTCAATAAAAGGAGCCCGAAAGTATGACTGTCGGTATCGGCACAACCCACATGCGCTTCACTGCTGATGAGCATCTTTATCATTTATGAGGATAGTAAACGGTCAAATGACCTGGCTGAGCATTTTGGGTTCCAGTGTCAGCAGTATGTTATTTACCGTGGTAAGCAGGTACGCATGCTTCTTCGCGAGTAAGCCATCAATCCATAAATACAGATTCTCAATCTCGCGGCTGAAAGACAGTTAAAAGGTCTTATTCGAAAGTACCTCTATGGAATATGTGATTGATGATTACATTTCGATAGCATAATAAATTGATTATATGCTTTACTTCACGATAAAAATCCATGATAACCGAGTCGATGTGTTCCGCGATGGTTTTATAAAATTTTCAGCCCCTGCCATCTTCATCAAATCCACTGATTGCAACTGCTGTTTATATATACAGCATCTCAAGGTGAGTCTATCATGCCACGCGAGAACGAAATCAAAGCCGCTTTCCGGCTGGCCATTAAGCGGGACGCGCGCGGACGTTACATCGTCAGCACACTCGACTTTGTTCACCAACTCCAGCAGCTGAACTGGCAGTTTACCGCCAGGGAAGCGAACAGGTGGATAGAAGTGCGCAAGTCAGATTTCCGGGATATCTCAGCATCCGAAGGTGAGGATTGCATCTTTCAGGTCTTTAACCCGAATGGCGGCCTGTGATGTTTGCGCTGGTGGATGTTAACTCATTCTATGCCAGCAGCGAGACAGTATTTCGTCCCGATCTGCGTGGTAAACCGGTGCTGGTGCTGAGTAACAACGATGGCTGTGACATTGCCCGGAGTGCAGAAGCCAAAGCGCTGGCCATTCCTATGTGGGCTCCCTATTTTAAACTCAGGGACGGCATCAGGCGGCACAGGATCGATGTATTCAGCAGCAATTATGCGCTGTATGCGGACATGAGTAACCGGGTAATGACGACGTTAGAACAGATGGCACCCAGCGTGGAGGTCTATTCGATTGATGAAGCTTTCCTGGAACTGACCGGTGTACGCAACTGCATGGTATTGGAAAACTTTGGACGGGAGGGGAGGGAGACGATTAGACGCAATACGCATCTCACCGCAGGTGTTGGCATCGCGCCAACTGAAACGCTTGCCAAACTTGCCAGCCACACTGCAAAAAAGTGGTCTAAGACGGGCGGCGTACTTGACCTGTCTAACATTGAGCGTCAAGAGAAACTAATTGCGCTGGTGCCGGTTGAGGATGTCTGAGGTGTCGGCCGTCGCATAAATGAGGAGGATACTGGACTCCGATGGGAATAATGCTAACTCAGGTTACCATATCAATACTAACTATTAGCTCGGCATTGATGGTTGTGCTAACTGTTTATTTGAGGGTCGGCCAGCGCGTGGGCTATTTCTGCTACTAAACTCCTGAACCAGCGATGTGCAGGATCGTCGCGATAGCGCGCATGCCAGCCCATTTCAACCGGAAAAGTGCCGAGATCAACCGGCGCGGGAACAATTCTGAGCCGCTGATCTCTGGAAAGATGCTGGCAGATCAGGCGAGGCAGGGTCGCGCAGTAGTCCGTGACCGCAATCATCTCCGGGACGGCCAGAAAATGTGTCACCGACACGGCAACCTGACGGCGCAGGCCGCGCTTTTCAAGTGCCTGATATAAACCCGCGCGCATACGACCAGGCGGCAGTACATTAACGTGTTTGAGCTGCTCATACTGTTCTGCGCTAAGGTTTTCGCCCACCAGCGGATGATCTGCGCGTATCACACACCCCAGACCTTCATTCATCAGGTGCTGCACAACCAGATTCTCAGGAGGCTCAACGATACGCCCCAGCACCATATCGGTGTTTCCTGAAATCACACCCGTTTCCGTTACGTCGTTGCCAAACGGCGTGAGGCGAAGCCTGATACCGGGCGCGCAGTCACGAAGACGCGCCACAATGGCAGGCATCATGATGAATTCAACATAGCTGTTAGGGGCGAGGGTAAACAACCGGGTGGCGTGCAGCGGATCAAAGTCCTGCTGACCAAGGATCACGTTATCAATGGATGATAGGGCAGCACCGACTACCTGGGCCAGCTGTTCTGCTTTCGGTGTCGGGCGCATACCGTAGCGCTCGCGGATAAACAGCGGATCGTTGAGCGTTTCGCGCAACCGGTTCAATGCATTAGAAAGAGCCGGCTGGGTAATACCAAGCCGTTCCGCTGCGCGGGTGACGTTGCGCTCTTCCATCATAACCAGCAAAACTGGCAGTAAATTCAGGTCGTATTTCATTTAGCTATAATGCTGTGTGAATAGCTTAAATTGAAGAAATAAATTTCATAAATATTTATATGCCCGCCATGATTAGTGGGTCAACGCAGAACATGGCGGCTAAATCGCGGGTTCTGGCTATCCTTACACCTGAAACTGACTGTTATAGGAAGCAGAAATGAAAATTTTAATGGTTTTGACCTCGCATGATGAGTTGGGCACCACCGGCAAGAAGACAGGTTTCTGGCTTGAAGAGCTTGCCGCACCCTACTATGCATTCCTGGATGCGGGCGCTGAGATTACTCTGGCTTCACCGAAGGGTGGACAGCCGCCACTCGATCCAAAAAGTGATGAATCTGATTCTCAGACTGATGAGACCCGCCGTTTTCATGCTGACTCTGCTGCTCAGGCCGCGCTGGCCTCGACCGTAAGGCTTGATACGGTTAATCAGGAAACGTTTGATGCCGTGTTCTATCCTGGCGGCCATGGGCCGTTATGGGATCTGGCTAACGACAAACACTCCATTTCGCTGATTGAGCAAACCCTGCAGGCTGGCAAGCCGGTGGCGCTGGTTTGTCATGCACCTGGTGTTCTGCGTGATGTGAAAAACGCTGATGGCACACCATTGGTGAAAGGCAAGAAAGTAACCGGGTTTACTAATAGCGAAGAAGAGGGCGTTGGCCTGACTGACGTCGTGCCTTTCCTGGTGGAAGATGTGCTGAAACAGAATGGCGGTCTTTACTCACGCGGTGATGACTGGCAATCCTACACTGTGCAGGACGGCTTACTGATTACCGGACAGAACCCAGGTTCGTCGGCTGAGACCGCGAAAGTCTTACTCTCAAGTCTGGCGAGTTAAAGCGTCTGTAGCTAAGACGTTTCGAAAGGTGCCCCAGGGCGCCTTTTTTATTGCTGAACTCAAGGCACAGTGCAGATTGTTACCTGATGAATTATTCAGATCAAATAGATTAGGACTAAATTTAAATTGATGCCAATAATTACAGCGCTGGATTTCTCTTATTAACGCTCAGCAGAGTAAGTCTACTGAAAATATAAACATGTCTTTAAAAACAGTGTTGACATCGTTTATCAGAACCGTAAAGTAAGAGACATCAGCGGCGTGAAGTTGCCCTGATACACCAAAAAATCCCTGGTGTTAGCGTTAATGGTGTCGACAATTTTTTAAATATAAGTTGCCGATGGTTCTGTTAAACGAAGTTGTTATTAATCGCTGATAAGTTAATGACGACGCTGTTAGATGGAGTCTGAGTAAATCTTCGAGAAGTAAGTAGTATCGCGTCGCGATGATGTAAGGCCTCGTAGTTCTGAACGTTACTTTACGACAGGATACGATTGCGGTTTAAACGTCGTAATGAAAGTAAGGCAACGCATCAAAGAATATATATCGCGATGGGGGTGTACAGATTTATACGGGCCTGACCTGTCTTTGTCTCCTGAAAGACTATCAGGTGGTTGAAACCGCTAATAATAATGACATTTGATTATTGTGATCATTATTATCCGCAGGATCTGTTCATAAATAGTAGTATCGAAGCAGTACCTATCAATTAAGTTAGTTAATGTTTAATGTTAAATCTGTAGTACTTTAAAAGCCCTGACTATTTCAGTCAGGGCTTTTATCATTTCAGCGTGTCTCTCAGATTTTGCGGGGGTGTCATTACTGAGTGTCATTTTCGAATTCTTTCTCATTAGTCACTCTTTGTCGCATTCATGCATGCTTTAATTCTCTTCAGTTTGCACATCCTCTTCATCGCTTCGCATTAAGGTTCCATGCTCTGCTAAGAGTATTCACATGGTGTGGCTTTAGCGTTGTCATCAGGAGTGACTGCTGGCATTTACCCTGCGCATGGCCTTGAGAACTTAGCACTGACAACGCTGGCGCAGCTGCCGCCATTGTGGCGACAGGAATATGGCTTTGTGCTCGCCGCCAGAGCTGAACCTGCCGAAACAGTGACGCTAAAAGCGCAGTGGCAGCAGTACCTTTTGGGAAACGCGCTACCCACTGAATCATTATCCGGCTGGCATCAGGGGATGGACGGATTGCAGGCACTGACACACCGCCTGAATACGCTTGGTGAGCGCAATGGCAGGTATCTCACCGGTTCGGAGCTGAAGTCGATGGTGTTCACGATAACGCAGAACTTCAGCCGCTCAGTTCCCCTCGAAGAGCAGCTTTATCAGCTGGGGCAGTCAGAAAATGCCGAATCAGGTAGAGCAGCACAGCTGGCGCAGGTCGATATGCAGTTTACTCAGCTGCTGAACCGCTATGCGCTGATTAAAAATCAGGTCGAGTGATGGCGTACAGCGATAAGCACTGGGAAGATCAAATGTCTGCCGGGTCGCTTATGGCAAAATCGATAATCTGCGCCATAGTCAATATTCATCGATTAATTGCGCTTTAGCTTTTATTAAATCCATCGGCGCATAGGTTACGCGCTATTTAACAGAGGTTAAAATGTCTACAGAATCTCCGGAAGATATCTCCAGCGACCTGTCCCAGTTCGTTGGCACACATTTTGTCTATACCTATGATAATGGCTGGAAATATGAGTGGTACGCCCGCAATGAAACGACCTGTGACTACCGTATTCATCAGGGGCTGGTGGGCGGTCGTTGGGTGACCAACCAGAAAATGCACGCAGTGCAGTTTGCGCCCGGCATTTACAAAGTTGACTGGCATGAACCCACCGGCACCTGCGTCAGCCTGCTGTTTGATCTGAATCGCACCCTGCTTCACGGGACAATTTTCTTCCCGCAGTGGATTGCCGGAGAAGGTCAGCATCCGGAAAAAACCATCTGCTACCAGAATGATTTCATTGAAGATATGCACCGCTTCCGCGACGAAGGCCCGGCCTATCCTTATGTGATCATTCCTGAGTTTGCGAAAGTGACTTACATGAAAAACGAAGGGCCGGATAACGATGAAGTCATTAATCAGGCACCGGGGCAGATGCCTGCTGACTATTTTGATGGTAAGTAACTGATAGTACGACCCGCCGCTATGGGCGGGTCGCTTCTGCCTGGCGTGCCAGCGTGCGGGCCAGTATGGATGAGTAGAGTGGTTTTCCCCCCAGAAACTGCGCCAGCAGCGTAGCCCCAAGACAGGTAATAATCATCGGCAATATCAGCTGATAGTTATCGGTCATCTCCAGCACCAGCACGATCCCGGTGAGCGGTGCCCTTACCGAAGCGGCAAACAGTGCGCCCATTCCCGCAATCGCAAAGGTTCCCGCGTCCAGATGATACAACGGGAACAGATCCGTCATCGCTACCCCAAAAGCTGTCCCGAGCAACGTTCCCAGTGCCAGCATCGGCGCAAAAATACCGCCCGGCGCACCTGAGCCAAAACAGAGCAGGGTAGTGACCAGTCTGACCATGAAGATGAGCAGCAGCAGGGTCAACGGGAACACACCATGAACCGCCTGCGGAATCAGTTCTGAGCCGCCGCCTGCGCCAGGTGCGAACAGCAGCGCCAGAATACCGCAGCCGCCGCCGAGCAATGCACCCGCCAGCACCACGCGAGCCGTTTTGCCGGCATAAAAGCGGGCAAAGAGATCCTGCGTTATGAATATCAGGCGGTTGAACAGTACGCCGACCATGCCAATGATCATACCCAGCACCAGATACATCCACAGCGTCTGCACTGGCGCATCAGCCAGTTTGCCAACGGAGATCACCGCCTGTTCGCCGTTGAAACAGCGAAATACGATGCTCGCCATAATCACACCGGTAAACACCGCTTTAATAGAAATCAGGTTATAGCGAAACTGCGGACGCATCTCCTCGATGATGAACAGTATGCCCGCCAGCGGCGCGTTAAACGCGGCGGCCAGGCCCGCAGCCGCGCCTGTTGCCAGCAGCGTATGACGCGCTTCGTTGCTGCGCATCCCCAGAACATCAATCACCATGCGGCCAATGTTGCCGCCCAGCTGCACCGTCGGGCCTTCACGGCCCAGCACCATTCCTGCACCCAGCGTGCCCATGCCGCCAAAAAATTTCACCGGAATCACCCGCCACCAGCGCACAGGTCTCAGCTCTTCCAGCGCCCCTTCAATTTCGGGAATGCCGGAACCACCTGCTTCGGGCGCAAAGCGTCTGACGAGAAAATAGCCGACCATCGCCAGCAAGGCCGAAATGGCAAAAGCGGCGGCGTAAAGCATCCAGCCCTGAAACTGCGCGGGGATAAGCGTATCGGCGCGCCACTGCTGTATTGCTTCAACAGCCCGGGCAAACGCTACGCCCGCCAGACCGACCAGCGTACCGACCAGCGCGGCGCAAAACAGCATCGCCAGCGGCGTTTTGTCACGATAGAGCAGGGCGCGAAACATCCGGCTGCGCGCCGCGAGGGAACGGGGAACATAAACCGGCTGCGGTGATTCTTCATTCATTGAGAGGCATTCTTGTTCAACCAGACCAGCGTGCCAGTTTACTGAGTGATAAGGTGAAAACAAACGTCAGGATCAATTTCAGCCGGGAAAAGAGTTAGTCGGTCTGCGGTGGACAAACCACTTGCGCCATGCGTTCGCGGTAGGCTGGGTTGTCCTGATTTTTCAGCGCCTGAGCTGCGACGGTTAGCGTGAGCTGATTCTGTTGCAGATTCTGCTTGTCATCGAGAAACGTCTGGCGCAGTTTTTCATCAGAGAAGGCTGGCGGTAACTGACACTTCTGGCGCAGATCGTCGGTTATCTGCTGCTGACGCAGTGTAAACTGCAGTGTTTCATACGGCCCGGCGGCCACAAGCATGGGGCATACTGACAGCAGCATAAACAGCGTATTGCGGATCACTTTCATGATGATCTCCTGACTGCTGAGAACAGGAAAGTCTCTTCGGCAGTTTCAGTTGAGTTTAATCGCATTGAGTGATTAGCCTGAGCACAGCACCATCGACCGTGTGCAGCAATGTCGCCACGGTTGACGCAATAATCATAGCAATACTGGCGCGACAGGGAGCTGACATGCAGCCACATTCCACTGAAATTCTTACCGCTGACTGCTGTATCGTTGGCGGTGGCCCGGCCGGCTTAATGCTGGGTTATCTGTTTGCCCGCGCAGGCCTGCGCGTAGTCGTCATCGAAAAGCACGCTGACTTTCTTCACGACTTTCGCGGAGACACCATCCACCCTTCGACGCTGGAAATAATGCATCAGCTCGGACTGCTGGAATCTTTCCTGACGCTGCCGCATCAGCGAGCCGAAAAGCTTGAGGCAGAAATTGCAGGACAAAGCATTACGATGGCCGACTTCTCACGTCTGCCGGTTCAGTGTCGTTTTATTGCCTTCATGCCGCAGTGGGATTTCCTGAACTATATGGCAGAGCAGAGTGCCCGCTATCCGGGCTTCAGCCTGCTGCAGTCGACTGCCTTCGAGTCGCTGATCGAAGAAAATGGCACGGTCAGCGGCGTGACGGCCTCACGCGGCAATCAGCAGCTGCATATTCGCTGCAAACTGGTAGTCGGTGCGGATGGTCGCCATTCGCGCGTGCGCGACGCGGCCGGGCTGATCGGACAGGAATTTGGCGCCGCGCGCGATGTCATCTGGTTCCGCTTAAGTAAGCAGCCGCAAGATCCCGAGCTGGGCATGGGGCATAAAGGGCCGAAGCAGAACTTCATCGTTATCGATCGTGGCGACTACTGGCAGTGCGGTCTGACCATTCCGAAAGGGGAGTTTGAGGCGAAACAGGCCGCCGGTCTCGACGCGTTTAAAGCAGACGTGGCGGCAGTGTCGCCTTTTGAGGCGACGCGCATGTCGGAAATCGAAAGCTGGGAGGCGTTTAAGCTGCTGTCGATACGTATCGACCGGCTGGAGAAGTGGGCGAAACCTGGCGTGCTCTGTATTGGTGATGCTGCGCATGCCATGTCGCCAATAGGCGGAGTTGGCGTTAATCTGGCGATTCAGGATGCGGTGGCGACGGCGAATCTCCTTACTGCCCCACTGAAACGCGGTGAACTGCAGCTGCGCGATCTGGAAAAAGTGCAGAAGCGTCGTCAGTTCCCCACTGTCGCCACGCAGTTTTTGCAGATTAAAATGAGCCGCAACAAAGCCAGAAGAAAATCTGCGGGCAGCAGCAAGGTTCCTGCAATTATTCGTCGCCTGCCGTTTCTGCGTTTTGTGCTGGGTCGGCTGATCGGTCTGGGCTTCAGAACAGAGTCGCCACAGGTTGCGCGTATGAAGTCAGCGCGTTAAATGATTTCGACAGCGATCAGATATCGTGCGACACTGTTTCATTGTGAAAGTACTGTCAGATTGAGCCGCTATTTATCTGATAATTGGGCGCTAATTGAGCATTCTTAAGCTAAATTATTTTCGATTTTTGCGCCTGCAAAGGAGAGGTTTCAGTGCATAACGAGCAAAATGGCAGCGACGTAAAACGTCTGAGTGCGATCAAGGCACTTTTGTCGCCGGATGAAGCCCGTGACAGAGTGCTGGAGAGATTCGTGAATCTCGCCAGTCAGGTGCTGGGTATTTCAGGCAGCTTCATTTCGATTATTGACGATCATAATCAATACATAAGAGCATCACGGAACTTCGATCTAAAACAATCGACCCGTGATGAGTCACTCTGCCGCCACGTCATTGATGGTGAGGGACATCTGGTGGTGGTTGACACCTTACTGGATGAACGCTTTGTTACGCATCCCTTTGTGGAAGGCGACCCGCATATTCGTTTCTATGCCGGTGTAGCGCTGCAAAACCTTGACGGCGCGATGCTGGGAACACTCTGCGTTACCGATACACAACCCCATCCCTTTGCGGATGAAAAACTCGCTACGCTGCGCTCACTGGCCACGCTGGTGACCTCTTTTCTGGATGCCTGGAACAATGCGGGTTTTGCCGACGTTATAACGCATCTGCCAAACCGGCCACGCCTGATTCGTGATCTGCAGCAACTGACCGTTACCGCGCCCCACAGCCGTTTTCGCCTGATTCTTATCGACTGTCTCGACATTATTCGCGCGTATGAGCTTTCCCGCGCAGTGGGCATTGCGCCGATGGAGAAATTGCTCAGGCAGATGGCGCAGGATGCCGCACAGCGGCTTAATCTGCCGGAGAACGAGACGCTTTACACATTTGCCCCTGGCCGTTTTGCCATTGTGCAGCCTTACTCAGGTCGTTATTCAGCCCATAATATGATCTATCTGTTCAAAGGCATGCGGGCCGATCTGGCGGAAAATATCACGCTCGACCTGGATGTCTTTACCGGCGAAACAGAGTTTGTACCGGGACAGATGGATGCCAACGAAACGGTGCGTCAGGCCGTCAGCGCGTTACATGAAGCGATTGATGAGAACATCAGTGCGATGTCGTTTGACGAGAGTTACGACTCGCGGCGCACCGATGACTTTATGATCATGAACGATCTGGCTCAGGCGCTGAAGAAAGATGAAGAGCTGTATCTCGCCTGGCAGCCCAAAGTGTGTCTCAAAACCGGTAAAACGGTCGGGCTGGAGGCGCTGATCCGCTGGAATCACCCTGAGCGGGGTGAACTTTTCCCATCAGAATTTATTCCGTTAGCCGGTAAAACCAACCTGATCTCCGATCTGACCAACTGGGTTATCGATCACACCGTTGAGCAGCTTACGCGCTGGAATCACGAGTACGACCTGATTCCGGTCTCGATTAACGTCAGTGAACGCGACTTTGCCAGGCCCGATTTTGCCGATCAACTGGTGGCAAAATTAGCGGCAGCGCAGTTACCTAATTCAATAATGGGTATTGAGTGTCTTGAGAATGAGCTGATCACCAAAAGTGATGTGGCGATCAAAGGGCTGGAAGCGCTGAAATCGCACGGCTTTATGATCTCTCTGGATGATTTCGGCGTTGGCTACAGCAATATCAGCTACCTGCAGGATATCCCGCTGGATGTGATTAAGATTGACCGTTCGCTAATCTCGCGTATGGGCGAGGACGACGCTTCTAAAATCATCGTCAGATGCATCATCGGGATGCTGAAAGAGCTGAATTACACTGTGCTGGCCGAAGGTGTGGAAGCAGAAGCCACGCTGGGACTGCTGAAAACCTACGGCTGCGATCAGATTCAGGGCTACTTCTTTTCAAAACCGCTGCCAGCCAGCGACATCGAACACTGGCTTTATCAGAAGTCACGCTAGTCAACTCGCCCGCAGCACTTGTTGCGGGCGCGCTGATCACTCACTGCCGGTGGCGTAACGCTCAACCGGAGTGATGTGTTTGATCAGCTTGTTATCAAACAAAAACTGCTCATAAGTCTGGTAGCGTGCGCGATCCAGTTTTGCCGGATCGGTGGCGAACAGCGGCAGCGTAACCTGCCATGCCTGATGGTTTAGCGGTGTGTTCAGTTCCGGATGCGCCTGTGCAAACATCTGCCAGCTCTCTTCAGGATGAGCCTGTAACTGTGCGTTCCCCTTCTTCAGTGCCCGCAGAAACTTTTTAATTTTTTCTGAATGCGCCTCATCGCGGTTAGCAACGATAATCAGCTCGTCATAGGCCGGCACGCCATAATCCTCGACGTTAAACACCACCGGATCTTTGCCAGCCAGTTTCATCTCCAGGGCTTCAATATTGCGATAGCCGCCAATCACCGCATCAACCTGCCCGGTCATCAGGGCGCTGGTGAGCTGAAAATTGACGTTAACCAGCTTTACCTGATCGACCCTGATTCCGTCATGGCTCAGCATCGTCGCCAGCGTCGCTTCTTCAATGCCGCTGACGGAATAGCCGATGTGTTTTCCTTTTAAGTCCGCTGGTTTTCTCACCGTTTTGTCCAGCGTCATCAGCGTATTCAGCGGCGTATTAATCAGCGTGCCCACCCGCATCAGCGGCAGGCCCTGGTCGGCGAAAAAATGCAGCTGCGGCTGATACGTTATCGCTAAGTCCGCCTGCTTAGCGGCCACCAGACGCGGCGGCAGCGCGGGGTCGGAAGGCGGCACAATGTTAACCTCCAGACCCTCTGTCGCAAACGCTCCGGTTTGCTGCGCCACCATAATGGGTGCATGGTCGGGATTGATATACCAGTCGAGCACCAGCGTCAGTTTTTCCATTGCCTGAGCCTGCGAGGCTAAGGTGGCGCTGAACATCAGGACAAACAGGGGCGTTTTAGTCATAGGTTTTCTCATCAGTAGGGTCGTCAGTGTGGCTCGGGAGTCCAGGTAATCAGGCGGCGAAGCAGAAGATCGATGATCAGCCACAGGGTCAGTGTCATCAGCACCAGAATAAACAGGGCGGCGAAACAGAGATCGCTCTGCATGCGGGCGTTGGCATTCAGCATCACGTAGCCCAGCCCTTCAGCCGATCCAACCCATTCACCTATGATGGCGCCAATGGGCGCGACGGCGGCTGCCATCCGCAAGCCCGAACCCAGGGCGGGCAGTGCGGCTAACAGCCGGACATGGCGCAGTTGCGCTGCGCGTGAAGCGTCCATCGTGCGAGCCAGATCGAGATAGCCGGGCGTGACGCGACGCAGGCCATCAAAAAAGGCGGAGGTAACCGGGAAGAAGATCACCAGTACCGCCATTGCGACTTTGGCGCTCATGCCAAAGCCAAACCAGAGCACCAATAGCGGTGCCAGGGCAAATACCGGAATCGCCTGGCTGGTGATCACCAGCGGCATCATCCAGCGCTGTAACCACGACGAAAAGGTCATGCCCAGTGCCAGCACCGCGCCCAGCAGCACGCCCAGCGCCATACCGCTGAGGATTTCAGTCAGGGTGATCAGGCTGTGATGGCCGAGATAGCCAGCGTTGTTCCACAGGGCGGTAGCAACCGCAGCGGGCGAGGGCAGCAGAAAGGCCGGAACGGAAGTGAGCGTGGCGAGCCACCACAGCGCAATCAATCCGGCAGAGAGCATGATTCCACGGCGAAGCGCGGCGAAACGTAATCTCATCCGGCCAGCCTGCTTAGCTGTTTCAGCAAGGTGGCCTGACTCTGAATCACGCTGATGTCATCTGCTGCCCGCGGTGGCTGGCCCTGCAGTGGCGGGCAGGTTTCAATGCCTGTGGATCCCATTACCAGCAGGTGATGACCGAGGCGACAGGCTTCCGCGGCATCATGAGTGATCAGCAGCACGGTATGTCCGGCCAGCACCTCTGCCGCCAGGGTCTGGATCTGCGTGCGGGTCAGTGCATCCAGTGCCGAGAAAGGCTCATCCATCAGCACAATCGGCTGACGGGTGTAGAGGGTACGCGCCAGCGCTACCCGCTGACGCATACCGCCCGAAAGTGTCGCAGGTCGCGCACGGGCACAGTGGCTCAGGCCCACCTGCGCCAGCAAATGCTGCGCCAGGTCGCGATCGGCTTTCTCACCTTTCAGGCGACTGGCGAGGCAGACGTTCTGTTCCACCGTCAGCCACGGATAGAGCAAATCCTGCTGCCCCATCCAGGCGATGCGCCCGGCCAGCGGCAGACCATCGCTGCCGTTAATCTGTCCCGAAGTGGGTGGCGTCAGACCGGCAATCACCCGCATCAGGCTGCTTTTACCCACGCCGCTGGCCCCCAGTAAAGCGGTCAATGCACCGCCCGCGATTTCCAGATTAAGCTCGCTGAACAGTTGCTGCTGATTAAGCGTCAGGCAGAGCTGGCGAACGGAAATACCCGGCGGCACGGCAGCGTCCAGCCGCGTCATGAGCTGACCTGCAGACAGTCAGTATAATTAAGCCCCATCTGCCAGAATGCCGCTTCCAGCCGGGTTGCAGTGGTGAAAATCTCAGATAGTGAGTTAATACGCTGTTCACCGGCGCGCTGTTGAGCCAGCGTTTCAAACAGCATCATTGAAGAACCGACGCCCGCCAGGTAGGACTCATCACCGTAATTCTCAATCCATGCGGCGTAAGGATTCCCCCCGAAGCGGGTCGCGGGATCCTCCAGCAGCCTCAGGCCGATTTCCGCATAACCGGCGACGCATGGCATCAGCGCCGTCATCAGCTCCAGCGCATCTCCGGTGTGACCCACGTCCAGCACGTAACGGGTGTAGTTGATCGTTTCCATTGCCTCCGTTTCGCTCGCCATCGCCTCTTCGCTGATGCCCCACTGCTGGCAGTAAGCCAGATGCAGCGGCAGTTCGCTGATAATGGCGTTCAGCGATGCCGTCGCGCTGCGTAATGCAGCCGGTTCTGAGAGTTTGCTGATCAACAGACCCCATGCACGGGCGAAGTGCAGCAGAAACAGATAATCCTGGGTGAGATAGTGACGAAAAGCGGCGGGTGGCAGCGTGCCGTGTCCGAGCTGCTGCACAAAATTGTGCCTGACATAATCGTGCCATTGCGTGCCCGCCTGATGGCGCAGACGACCATAAAAGCCGGTTTCGAAAAGCGGATGTGTCATAGGATCTCCAGTAGCAGGGAGATCCGGGCATACGGTCTGGAACAGGGGATAGTGCAGGAGATAGGGCAGAAAATCTGCCGACCCGTCCCTTCGCTGGCATGACCCAGATCAGGTTCAAAGGGTTCGGCTTGCGCCATCTCAGCCCATTACAGGACACCCCTCGGAGACATTCGTTATACGATAATTATTGCCGGAGCACAACGCATGCGTGAGCGTTCTGCTCTGGCCCGGCTGATGCGGAGCAGGGCGCTCAGATATTACTTTTAAGTGACGGTGTCACTCAAGATCTGCCCCGTTACTGGCAATCACTTTCTTATACCACCAGAACGATTTCTTTCGCGTGCGCGCCAGCGTACCGTTCCCAAGATCGTCCCGATCAACATAGACAAAACCGTAGCGCTTGCTCATTTCACCGGTCGAAGCGGCCACCAGATCGATACAGCCCCAACTGGTGTAGCCGATCACCGGGACACCATCCTCTATGGCATCGCCCATGGCGCGGATATGCTCGCGCAGATAGCTGATGCGGTAGTCGTCATTGATCTCGCCATTCGCATCGATTTCATCGCGCGCGCCCAGACCATTTTCCACCAGGAAAAGCGGCTTCTGATAGCGGTCGTACATCATATTCATGGTAATGCGTAAGCCCAGTGGATCGATGCCCCAGCCCCACTCGCTACGTGGCACATGAGGGTTGGTCAGGGATTTCACCACATTGGCCGCGCTGCTGTTCTGTTCGTTCATCTCCGCCGAGGCGCAGCGAGGGGCGTAATAACTGAACGAGACAAAATCGACGCTGTTTTTCAGGATATCGGCATCGCCGTCAGCGATCTCAAGCGTGACGCCTTTTTCACGGAACACGCGCGCAGCATAAGCCGGATAAGCACCGCGTGCCTGTACATCAATAAAGAACAGGTTTTCACGATCTTTTTCCAACGCTGCCCAGACATCTTCCGGTTTGCTGGACCACGGATAGAAGTTGCCGCCTGCCAGCATGCAGCCGACCTGATTCGTCGGATTGACTTCATGCGCGATTCGCGTGACCAGCGCGCTGGCGACCAGTTCGTGATGTGCCGCCTGATACTTCACCTGCTCCCTGTTTTCATCCGGTTCGAACACCAGACCCGCACCGGAAAACGGGCTGTGCAGCAGGATGTTGATCTCGTTGAAGGTCAGCCAGTATTTCACCAGGCCATCAAACGCCTCGAAACAGCTACGGGCATAGCGGGCAAAGAAGTCGACCATTTTACGATTGCGCCATGAGCCATATTCGGTCACCAGATGCATCGGCACATCGAAATGACAGAGCGTAACCAGCGGTTCGATATTATATTTCCGGCACTCCTCAAACACCGCGCGGTAAAAAGCGATGCCCTCCGGATTGGGCGTCAGTTCATCGCCATTGGGATAGAGGCGGCTCCAGGCAATTGATGTGCGAAACACGCTGAACCCCATTTCCGCCATCAGCGCAATATCTTCCGGATAGCGGTGATAGAAATCGATGGCATCATGGCTGGGATAAAATTCATCATCCCGCAGCGTAAAGCGCTTTTCCAGACCCAGCTTGACCGCCAGTCGGTGTGGGCCATGCGGGATCATATCGACGGTGGTTAAGCCCTTTCCGCCCTCACGGAAACCGCCTTCACTCTGATTGGCGGCTAACGCGCCGCCCCATAAAAACCCTTGCGGGAACCTTGAATCAGACATGCAATCCTCTTTTCCGGGTCAGCCTGACCCTTTCCTTTAGTGGCTATTAATCGCGTTGGTGCGTTCGGTAACAGGCGCAGATTGCGCGGCGGGACTGGATTCGGATTTGGTTTCAGTTTGCGCTTCAGGAATATCTTCAAACCCTAACAGCAGCGTCAGCACAAACGACAGCACCACCGACAACACCATGACTGCGCCGACCCAGACGATACTCATGGGATTAGCCGGGTCGAAGAACTGTACGCTGGTGAAGAGGCCAGGCGAGGCCATTGAGTGGCTGGCCAGCCCGCCAATGCCCGCGACCGCGCCGCAGATAAAACCGCTGATCAGACAGGCGATCAGCGGCCGTTTCAGACGAACCGCCACGCCATACAGCGCCGGTTCAGAAATGCCGGCAATGATGGCAGACGCTGCTGCTGCCAGTGCCGTCTGGCGCAGTTCACGATTTTTGGTGCGAAACGCCACTGCCAGCGACGATCCGCCCAGCGACAGGTTGGCACCAATTTCTGACGGCATCACCATGCCCTCTTTGCCGGTTTCTGCAATGGTCTGGATGATGGTCGGCGTGAACACACGATGCATCCCGGTCATCACCAGCAGCGGCCAGATGGCACCCATAATCGCGACGGAAAGCCAGCCAAGATAGCCATGGATGGTATAAACCAGCGCCGAAATACCGCTGCCAATCCATATGCCAATCGGACCAATCAGCACAATCGCAATAGGGGCAGCAATCAGCACAATCAGCATCGGTTTCAGGAAGTTTTTGGTAACGGCCGGAGTAATGCGATCCACGCCGCGCTCAATGTGGGACAGGATCCAGGTCATCACCAGTGCCGGGATCACCGTGTAGGTATATTTCACCGCGGTGACCGGGATGAAAGCGAACTCGACCGGCTGACCCTGCGCCGCTTTTGCCATCAGCTCAACAAAATTGGGATGCACCAGGACACCGGCGATGGCGATTGCCAGCGACATATTGGTTTTGAATTTCAGCGCCGCAGAGGCGGCCACCATAATCGGCAGGAAGAAGAATGCGCCGTCGCCAATCACGTTGAGGATCACCAGCGTTGACGAGCCTTTTTCAAACACACCCGCCATATCCAGAATCATCGCCAGCAGCTTCACCATCGACCCGCCAATAATTGCCGGGATCAGCGGCGACATGGTGCCCACCAGCGCATCCAGAATGCCCGCGCCTATGCCTCGCAGGGTAATTTTACGTTTCACCGGTTCAGTCGTTACCGCGCCGGGCGATCCCAGTGCCAGTACCGCCTGATAAGCCTGCGAGACGTTATTCCCGATGATCACCTGGCACTGCGTGTCGTTGTGTACCACGCCCATAACGCCCCTGATCGCTTTGAGGCGGGGATAGTCGACCTGCGTTTCATTTTTCACCACAAACCGCAGGCGGGTCATGCAGTGGGTTACGGCTTCGATATTGGTGAGGCCGCCTAGCGCATCGACAATGGCGCGTGACACCTCGGCATAGTTCATGGGCATGATCGCTCTTCTCTGTAGGGTAAATCGGTTACGTTTTTATATTTTTATCGGCTGCTGACATGCAAATAGGAAACCGGTTTCATAAAATCATGAAGTGCTTTCAGTGGGCCGACAAGGGGGTAAATCAGTCAGATTTGTTTTTTGTGAACTTCATCACCTCCGGCGGGCCGGGTATCTGCGCCAGCGGGCAGGGTAAATATTTCCAACATTGAGAGGCTTAGGTAGACTGCAGAGCGACGCAGCAAAGGAGCTTCACCATGGCAACGATTCAGGAAGTGGCAGACAGGGCGGGCGTCTCAAAAGCGACGGTGTCACGTGTATTGTCCGGCAATGGCTATGTCGGGCAGGAGAAGCGTGAAAGGGTGTTAAAGGCGATCGCGGAAACCGGCTACCGGCCCAATCTGCTGGCGCGCAACCTGGCGACTAAAACGTCGCAGACTATCGGACTGGTGATCACCAATACGCTCTACAGCGGCAGCTATTTCACTGAGTTGATGGCGCACTCCGCGCGCATGATGGAGCAGCAGGGTCGCCAGCTGATTCTGGCGGACGGCAAACACACCGCTGAGCAGGAAGAAGCGGCGATTCAGTTTTTGCTCGACCTGCGCTGTGACGGCATCATTATCTACCCGCGCTTTCTGAGTATCGACGCGCTGGATGCGATTATCTCCCGCCATAAACAGCCGATACTGGTCATCAACCGACGGCTGCGCGTCAACCAGAGCTACTGCATTTACAGCGATCAGCACGCCAGCAGCGCCACAGCGGTAACCCATCTGCTGAATCAGGGGCATCGCGACATCGCCTTTATCACCGGTTCTCTGGATTCCCCGACCGGCGTCGAACGTCTGTCAGGTTATCACGCTGCGCTGGCCGCTAAGGGGCTGGAAGCGGACGACCGCCGCGTCGTGGCGGGTAAATGGACGGCGCAGAGCGGTATGGCCGCTGTGGACCAGTTGCTGGAACGCAACGCCGCATTCACGGCGCTGGTGGCGAGTAATGATGAGATGGCGATTGGTGCCATCAAGCGGCTGACTGAATGCGGCATCGCGGTGCCCGGTCGGGTATCGGTAATAGGCTTCGATGATATCCCGCTGGCACCCTATATCACGCCGTCGTTATCCAGTATGAAACTGCCGGTGACGGAGATGATCGATGAGACGATTAACCGCCTGCTGACCATGCTGGATGGCGGTGACTGGCACAGTCAGGCGCCTTTTACGGCCAGCCTGATGCTGCGCGATTCCGTTACTCAGGGCCCGTGGTCGGCTTAATTCGCCGCAATCTGTATCACCTCAATGGCCTGTTCCCTGAGCTGCGTGACGGTCCCCGCATCCAGTGTTTCATCGGTAATCACATGGCCGACCTGGTAACCGGATGAGAGCGGATAAGGATGAATCTGCCCGAATTTAGAGGCATCGGTCAGGGCATAGCTTTCAGCGCCTTTCGCCAGCACCGCATCCACCACGTCACAGCGCAGCATATTGCGGCCGGTGAAGCCGGTTTCCGGGTGCCAGCCATCCACACCGACAAACGCTCTGTGAAAATGCACCTGCTGAATGGAGTAACGCGTCAGCGGGCCGACTACCGACTCACTGCTTTTCTGCAGCAATCCACCCAGCACAATCACTTCACAGGTGGCGTCTCGCAGAAGCTGGGCAATATAGTGGCTGACGGTGATCAGCGTCAGATCGGCACGGTCAGCCAGCGCACGCGCCAGCAGCGCATTGGTACTGCCCCCTTCGATGAATACCGATTCACCCGTCTGCACCAGGCTGGCGGCGTGCTGCGCCAGCGCCTGCTTGGTGGAATAGCGGGTGTTCATGCGGGTGCCGACATTGTCACTGTCCAGCGCCAGCGCGGAGCCATGCACCCGACGCAGCAGCCGGTCGCGTTCCAGCAGCGTGAGATCCTGACGCACCGTCACTTCAGAAACACCGGTCAGCTGCGCCAGTTCACTGACCGTTACGTTGCCCCGGCTATTAACCAGTTGAATAATCTGATGATGTCGCGGATTCATAATTGGGTTTCGTCAGGAATAAAACGTGAAGTGTATCAGGGAATCCCCCGCGCTGGTGCACAACGCGGGGTCAGAGTCAGGCTAAATCCAGTGAACGACGTCCGTTAATATTAAGATCTTCCGGCTTAAAACGTTGCTCCCACCCGGCTTCATAATCTTCCGGCGGAAAATCGCCTGGTGAACGTCCCTGCTCCAGCGCCTGCGCAACCTGGCGGGCGTAGACGCGGTTTTTATCACACATTGGCGCAGCGGGGATATACATGACGTTGCCCCAGCCCTGCTGATCGTCCACCGGTGCAACGGAATGGATCACATCACAGTGCCACCACACTGAATCGCCCGCCTCCAGAGCCGGGATTGAACAGAGTCCGGCGATCAGGTGCGGATGCCACTGCTCATTAACAGGTAACACCCGACCCGGCGCGACGCCACAGAGTTCATCTTCAGGCACATCGGAAAGCAGCGGGCGCAGCAGGATATACGCCATCGCCTGCGGCACCGGCACCACATGCAGCAGCCCCTGGCCAGGGATCATATCGGAGAGTGCGGTCCAGCCCTGAAATGTGCGGAACACTGAACACTTGGTCGTGCCAGGCAGATCATACTCATCAACCTCGGTACGGTGTGCCGCATCCCAGGGATCGTAAGCGGCAAAATCACCGTGAAACAGCTTGCTGAAAACCTGCTGATAAGCGGGCAGTAACCAGCGTTCCAGCGCGCCGGAGTCGGTATGGGCACCTAATCCTTTCGACGTGGTGCCGGGCAAACGGCGACGAATGCGATCGGGATAGATCACGCTGACATCAGGATCAAACCATTGTCTGCCCTGAGAGTTAAACGTCCATAACCGGTTCAGAAAAGATTGCGCATCAGCCATCGCCGTACTCTGCCGCGCTTCCATCTGCGCCTGCGACCAGTAAATCGGGTAGATTTCGGGACGTGAGGCCGCAAGTGAGCCAAAGAAGTCATCACCGGGACCGCGGTACTGCTCATCAAAACGGTTGTGATCCAGGTAGTCGAGCATCGACTTATCCCATGCCATCGCCTGATCACGCGTGAAGTGCTGCTTAATCACGACACAGCCGCGACGTTTAATCAGCGATCGGGTTTCATCCGAAACCTTCCCTTCTGTTATGTCCTGCATCGGCACGACCGGCCAGGCACTGTCAATTCGCGCTTCGTCCGCTTTTGCCTCTGCAATCGCGGCTGTAATGTTGTCGCACACCTGCCGAAACAGGGCATCCACGTCGCCAATTTGCTGGCGTAGCTGCTGTTTCATTTTGCGGATAGCGCTTTTAACGTCATCAGGCAAAGGTGTTGCTCGGGATTCATTACGCATTTCACACTCCTCAAAGTTCGGGATTGAGTTACGAATGCAATTAAAATAATCTTCATTCGTAAAGTGCGGCTGAGGTTAACATTCTTTTAACGATAAAAAACGTGCGTTGTAACACAACTTCTGAACCGGAACGCTCTGAAAGCCGTTAGCAAAGTCACTATTTGCATTCTCATTAATCCACACAGCGAGTAAGCTTTATGAATCAAATCAATCAGCCGGCGGGACAGAACGGCGAACGTATAGGGGCAGGCGAGATGGCGGTTAAGATGATTGCGGTGGATATGGACGGCACCTTTCTGGACGATAATAAGCAGTACAACGTTCAGCGGTTTTCACGTCAGTATGCGCTGCTGAAGCAGAAGGGCATCCGTTTTGTGGTGGCCAGTGGTAATCAGTATTACCAGCTGCAGCGCTATTTTCCCGACATCAAAGATGAGATTGCTTTCGTGGCAGAAAATGGCGCCTGGGTCTCTGACTGTAATGAAGAGATTTTCTGCGGCGAGTTAGCGCAGGAGAAGGTGCATAAGATCCTCGATATTCTGGCGCATGAACCGGACATCGCGGTAGTGGTGTGCGGACGAAATGGTGCTTATATGCATCCTTCTGCCTCTGACGAGGTGATGGACCAGCTGGCAAACCACTATCACCGTCTGCAAAAGCGCGATGACCTGTATGCCATTGACGACACTATCTTCAAGTTCTCGCTGAAGCTGGAACATGAAGGGGTGGAAGCATTGCTGCAACGCCTGCATGCGCGTCTGGGCGAGCTGGAAAATATCATGCATCCGGTTTCCAGCGGCTTTGGTTTTATTGACCTCATAATTCCCGGCTGCCATAAAGCCCACGGCATCGCGCTGCTGCAGGAAAAATGGGGCATCAGTGATTGTGAAGTGCTGGCGATTGGCGACAGCGCGAATGATATCGAGATGCTGCGCCAGGCTTGCTTCAGTTTCTCAATGGCCAATGCGGCCGACGCTGTCGCCGCCGTGGCGCGCTACCAGACGCAGAGTAACAATGATGAAGGCGCGCTGAATGTGATTGCGCGCGTGCTGGCGCGCGAGTTCCCGTTCGACTAGGACGCGGTAACCTGCATAACGGGCGGCGTTTTATCCGCCACTTTCCTGATGGCTGCGCGCATGATTTTCCATTTCATCCAGCGCAGCCTGATTCTCCAGCCCCCACTGATACATCTGCTCAATCGGCTGTGCGAAGGTATGGCCCAGCGCCGTGAGGCTGTATTCCACTTTTGGCGGCACCACCTGCCACACCTGACGTGACACCAGTCCGCGTTGTTCCAGCTCACGCAGCGTCTGGATCAGCATCTTCTTCGAGATGCCCTGCAGGCTGCGCTCCAGTTCGCCCGTGCGTGCCCGATTGTCCGGCCAGTGAAAAAGCGCATGCAGCACCATTGTGCTCCACTTCACCGAAAACAGTTCCAGCAGGCGGCGCGGCGGTGAGTCCGCATAAAAGCACAGTTTTCCATCAACCCAGACCGGCATAATCACCTCACGATTTTATGGTAACCAAAAGGTAACTACTACCAAAAGGAGCTTCGTGTGTCTATAGTGTGCCGCTTTCTTTACGACCATCAGGTAAGAAGAGGCAACAGATGAAAATTAACGCGCTGGTAGCTACCCAAGCAGGTCAACCGCTCAAGGCAGGCGAGGTTGAGTTACGCGATCTGCAGGCTGATGATGTAAAAATTGAGATTCTCTACTGCGGTGTCTGCCACTCTGACCTGCATATGGCGCGCAATGAATGGGGCGTCAGCCGTTATCCGCTGGTGCCCGGTCACGAGATTGTTGGTCGTGTGGTTGCAACAGGTGACAATGTCACTAAATTCTCTGTTGGAGAGACGGTTGGCGTTGGCGTGATGGTCGATTCCTGCCGGGAGTGTCACTTCTGCCAGCAGCAAGAAGAGCAGTACTGTGAGGCGGGTTTCACGCCGACCTATAACGGCACCGATAAATATACCGGCAACACGACGTTTGGCGGCTATGCGCAGCACGTTATCGCCGACCAGCATTTTGTGGTCACGGTGCCGGATAATCTGGCGCTGAACGCGGTGGCTCCACTGCTGTGCGCAGGCGTGACCGTCTGGTCACCCTTGCAGCACTTCAACGTCAAAGCAGGCGATCGTGTGGGTGTGGTCGGTCTTGGCGGCCTGGGCCATATGGCGGTTAAGCTGGCCAGCGCGCTGGGTGCGGAGGTAACTCTGTTTACGACCTCTCCGGCGAAAGGGGCGGATGCGCGTCGGCTGGGGGCTAAACATGTGGTGGTCTCGCGAGACGCGGCACAAATGGCCGGGTGTCAGGCGTCGCTCGATATTATCCTGGACTGTGTTGCCGCACCTCACGACCTCGATCCTTATCTCAGCACGCTGAAAACCAACGGTCAGCTGGTGCTGGTGGGGATCCCCGATCAACCGCATCCGTCACCGAATGTCACGCCAATGGTGTTCCGCCGCCTGAGTATCACGGGCACCTCAATCGGCAGCATTCAGGAGACGCAGCAGATGCTCGACTTCTGTGGTGAGCACAACATCACGGCTGACGTAGAGATGATTACCGGTGAAGAGGTGGAGACAGCCTTTGAACGCATGCTGACCAGCGATGTGAAATATCGTTTCGTCATCGATATGCAGAAAACGCGCTGGTAACACGCCTGGCCCGCGGTTAAAGCGGGCCTTCAGGCAGCGTTCAGTAAGTTGCAATGTAAAAGGTGGAGGTTATCTATAGTTACAACATGCAATTTGCTGTCAATTCGCCGTTCCATTCGTCTCTGCGCGGCAAAAGCTATTTAGCGAAAGCGTCTTTTAGCAGCCAAAAAAATACCCGACTCACTGGCCGGGTATCTGCTTTAACGTCAGGGAAGGTCGTTAATCCTGCTCTTTATCCGCGTTACTCTTTTCGGGTTCGTCTTTTTCAACAGCATGAATAAAGGGCTTAAGCAGCTGGATATCCAGAATGACATAAACCATGGTGCTGATGAAAAGCGAGATGACACTGCCAAACACGCCACTGGTGGTAAAGGTCAGATAGTTATAAATCACCAGCCAGGTCACACAGATAAACAGCGCGAGCGAAATAGAAAGATTGGGCACAGAGTAATTGCTGGTGCCACCGCCCTGAGTATGGGTGGCTTTAAACAGGTTACCGATGGCGTATTTCTCCAGCACCAGAATACTCTTTTCCCAGTTATGCTGCTTACGCGCACTGGCACGGGTCAGGAAGAGATAAAGAATGGAGATGAAGAAACCGGAAAAGGCGATGAGCACCGGAATCGCTTCCAGCGCATATTCGATACTCTTATGCGCCGCGCCCGTGGCGCTGAGATCCAGCGTCAGCGAGGCTCCCAGCGCAGCATATAAAAAGAGAAACAGTAGCAGAAAAGTCAGGCTGCGCTTCCAGTCGCTGTCTGCCTCTGCACTTTTCTGCTGAATGGCCAGCTGAAGTGATTGCTGAATGTGTTGTGCCTGAAGTGAGTCTGTATCAAAGGTGTCGCAGGGTGCAGCAAAGAAGTTGTGCATAAACAGCTCATCTTCTTTGTGAATAGTGATTTTCATCAGAAACCTGTGTGCGGGAAATTTTCTCTATTTTAATCAGCACAGCATGAATTAACAGTAACTTCGCCCATAAACCCGCAGCCCATGCTGACTTAGCGGGATAACAGACCCAGAAGAGAGCCGAAAAGCGAATCCGTTGCAAAGTTCTGCGCAGCGTTACGCTCATCGTGACGCAACTGCTGATAGCGCAAAAGCGCTGCATCAGCGTTATCGGCATTGATCACGTCCCACACCACTTTGTAGCCTTCAGCTGCTAACATATTGTGCCGATCCTGGCTTTCATGATTCACGGCCCTGACTGTCTGGTCCTTCTGAAACACGCGATAATCTGGCATGCTTATTTCTCCGCAGGGTTATCCAGCGCTTTAAACTGTTTAATCGCTTCATTGATATTGTTCGTTTCGACGGTCGCAATACAGCGATCGCCGTTAAAAACTTCATAGCGGGCATTATGCAGCTGAAATAATAAATCGCGGCCACGAAAGTGTATACGTTTCTGCTTAACGCCAATCCCATGCCGCCGTAATAACGCCTGTGACAGGCGATCGGTCTCTTTAATCATTCCTTCAGCTCCTCGGCAGTACGTGGTCACTACCAGTAAACCTGATGAACATTAGTTTTATATTAAGAGATAACCTTATTTTTAACAGGGCTAAGGCGCGTCTTTCAGAGAAATTACCTGATAGCAGGGACGTGGGGGAACATGAGCCTGCAGAACGGTTGCCATTCGCTGCGTTAATGGGCCCTGAATGCGGTACACTTGACCGGACAACTTGCCACAGGACACGCCGCTATGAGCGATAAGAAGATGATTTCCATTGATCAGTTCAGTGCCGATGAACGTCTGGCCGTCGAACAAACCTATAAAGGGTTGGCTGAAAAGTACCGTCAGCGAACCGGTAAAGAGCCGGATAGTAAAAAAGAGAAAGAATTCAACAGTGAAGCACGGCAGATAGTGATGGCCAGTAAGCTGGAGAAGGAGAAAGCAAAGGCCGAAAAGGAGAAGAAAAAACCGCTGCGTAAAAAGAAACCTGAGTCACTTACTGCCAGTGAAGTCAGCGATTTCAACTGGTCGGCCTCAGTCATTAAAGGCCGCAGATAATCTGCTTCCGCGCGCAATAAGGCGCGCGGCAATAATCCGCCCAAACTTCTCTGTGAACAAATATGATCAGCATCTGTTGATTAAGCTGACAGGCTATAAGAATATTCTGTAAAAAAATTACCCTGATTCACTTAATGCCGATAAACTGCCGTAACCTGTCGCTGCTTCACTCCGCCTATGAATTATTATACTCCCGACGATATTCAACTGAAGCGCCGCTCGACGCGATTTGTGCGACGAATGTTTATGATGCGCCAGCTCGGCACCTTTCTCTGTTTTCTGCCTATTCTTTCGGTTCTGATGGAGATGGGAAAAAGCGCGGCACTTTGTGCTCTTCTGTTTACTAATGCGTTTATCTGGCCTTATGCTGCCTATCGAATGGCATTGCGGTCGCGCGATCCGACCGGTTTTGAGCGTAAGAATCTCACACTGGATGCCGCTTTTGGCGGCGTCTGGGTTGCTGCGATGGCACTGAGTCCGCTGCCTTCAATTATTATCATGGCGGTACTGATCTCCGATCGCTACTCGGCAGGCGGCTGGGTTCAGCTGAAGTCCGCGCTGCAGGCATTTCTGTTTGCCTTTGTGCTGGTCTGGTCAGCGGAAAAGGCCCCCCTGGTGCTGACGTTCAGTACCCGAACCGTCTGGCTGACACTGCCGCTTGCCAGCCTGTATCTGCTGGCACTCAGCGTAGTCTCGCACAATCTGACCCTGACCCTGCGCCAGAAGAACCGCGAGCTGGAACGCATTGCGCTGATGGACCCCGGTCTGAAAATCCCTAACCGCCGTTTGTTTGAGCGCCGGCTGGAAAGTGAGTTTTTGCGCACGCAGCGAGGCGAGGGCAAAGCCTGGTTAATGCTGCTGGATGTCGACCACTTCAAACAGGTTAACGATACCTATGGGCATGAAGCGGGTGACTTTCTGCTGACAGAGATTTCGGCACTGCTGCGTGACAGCGTCGGCATGAAAGATGTGCCCGCCCGCTTTGGCGGCGATGAATTGTGTGTGATCGTACGGGATGCGGATGAAACCAGCATCCTGCTGCTGGCAGAGCAAATCAGGCAGGGGATTGCCCTGTTGCGGCTGCCCGCGTCATCCACCTTTCAGTGTTCGGTGAGTATTGGGATTGCGGCAGCACGTGATGCGGCTTCAATTCATGAGTGGCTGAGATGTGCTGATGAGGCGCTTTATCAGGTGAAGCGCGCGGGCCGCAACAATGTGCAGATATGGCATTCAGGCTCGCTGAACACCCTCAGTGCAGTCAGGAGCAAATGAAGAAAGCAGCCTGAGATCGCGTCTCAGGCTGAGTGATTAAATTGCCGGGTAGTCGCCAGTGCCTTCAGGCCACGGCGTCAGCAGATCGAAACCCTCTTCAGTGACGGCGACGGTATGTTCCCATTGCGCCGAGAGCGAGCGATCTTTGGTAACGACTGTCCAGCCATCTGAAAGCACGCTGGTTCCGGCTTTACCGGCATTAATCATCGGTTCGATAGTGAAGATCATACCGGCCTTCAGGGGCATTCCTTCACCTGGGGTGCCGTAATGCAGCACCTGCGGATCGGTGTGATAAATCTCACCCACGCCGTGCCCGCAATACTCCCGTACGACAGAAAAACCGGCAGCTTCTGCAACACGCTGAATTGCCGCGCCCACATCGCCCAGCGTCGCGCCGGGACGGACAGTTTTGATCCCTGCAACCATCGATTGATAGGTGATATCGACCAGACGTTTTGCACGGACTGAAGGCGTGCCGACAAAATACATCCTGCTGGTATCGCCGTACCAGCCATCTTTGATGACCGCCACATCGATATTAACGATATCGCCATCCTTGAGCTTTTTGCTGGCTGGTATACCGTGGCACACCACGTGATTGACCGACGTGCAGGTCGTGCGGGTATAGCCGTGATAGCCGATGTTCGCAGGCGTCACCCTGATTTCATTCACAATGAAGTCGTGGCAGATATCATCCAGCTCTTCGGTGGTAATGCCCGGGCGAACGTGCGGTGTAATCATCGCCAGTACCTGCGCCGCAGCCTGTCCGGCTGCGCGAGCCATCTCAATCTCCGCGGCGGTATGAATTTTAACGGTGTTCATGACACGTCTCCTTGTGTGGTGAGGCTCTCTTTATGGAGCATATTTCGGATATCAGCGCTGCCGTCCAGTTCAAGCCGGATCAGCATCTGCGCCAGTTGGTGTTGGGTCTGCTGCGGATAGAGTTCTGCCAGCATGCCGAGTTTCAGCCAGTGTTCAGCCTGTGCATTAATCGAGCGACTCATCGCCTGACTGGCGATGCGCAGATTTTCATGCATCAGGTCGGAGATTTTTACGATACCCATATGAGCCTTATATGAAACGTATATGTTTCGTATAGAGTAACGCGTGCGGGCCGAATTGCAAAGCGATGAAATGTTTACCTGCCTGGATCGGCTCTGGATCCAATAAATGCCTCCGCCAGCAGGGACGCCTTAACTGAAAACTGAGCAAGTTATTTCTCACTAAAGAGACTATTTAGCGGGTATAAGTCCTGTAAAACTGCCCATAACTGGCCTCATCAGTTCCTGCATCCGCCTTTTTTAACATTGATTGTTCAGCCTGACCCTTCGAAGCCAGTGTCACACTCTAAGGCGGTGGAGGACACTGCTCAATGTCTGTTCATCCGTGCGCTGGCCTGACGCCTGACAATAATTACAAGCCAGCTTTCACATACTTCCTGACATCCTTCTTTTCGTTTTGCTGACATACATTTTATTGCTGATTAATTAAACTGCATGCTGAGAATGAACGTTCATTACAGGATTTTTATGAGAAAATTTCAGCGCAGTATCATCGCCGGACTTGTGATGATTGTGGCGGCCTGCGATCAAAACAGTCAGCAGCCAAATGGAAACATGACCACAGAAGTCGGTGTGAAAACATTGCAAACCGAATCTGTGACGCTGGATAGTCAGCTGGCCGGACGCGTAACGGGCAGTATGACGTCAGATGTCAGGCCCCAGGTGGATGGCATCATCCAGAAACGCCTGTTTAGAGAGGGTGAGGAAGTTAAAGCCGGGCAGATTCTTTACCAGATCGATCCCGCCAGCTATCAGGCCAGTTACGATCAGGCCCTGGCACAGCTGAAGAATGCTCAGGCGCTGGTGAAAAGCAGTAAATTAAAAGCCGAACGCTATGCTGCGCTGGTTAAAGAGAATGGTGTGTCACGGCAGGATGCTGATGATGCCCAGGCAACGTATCAGCAGAACGTCGCTTCTGTCGACCAGTATCGCGCTGCCGTGGAAAGTGCCCGTATCAGTCTGAACTACACCCAAATCAAAGCACCGATCAGTGGTCGTATTGGGATCTCATCGGTGACGCCAGGTGCACTGGTCACCGCCAGCCAGACTTCTGCACTGGCAACGATACGCGCGCTCGATCCCATCTACGTCGATCTCACCCAATCCAGTGTGCAACTGCTGAAACTGAAGCGCCAGCAGGCGTCGCTGCAGCAAAGTGCCGATGCCGTTCCCGTGACGGTGAATCTGGAAGATGGTACTGCCTATAAGCATCCCGGAAAGCTGGAGCTGACCGAAGTCTCAGTGGATGAAGCCACGGGTACAGTAACGCTGCGCGCGATCTTCCCGAATCCGCAACATGAACTTCTGCCTGGCATGTACGTTCGCGCCAGCGTCACCAATGGCGTACAGAGCGATGCGATTCTGGCGCCGCAGCAGGGAATTACCCGGGATGCGAAGGGCAACGCCACTGCGCTGGTGGTGGATAACCAGAGCAAAGTTGAAAGCCGGGACGTCGTAGCCGATCGCGTGATTGGCAACAAATGGCTGATTACCTCGGGACTGAACCGCGGTGACAAGCTGATTGTGGAAGGCACGGCTAAAGTTCAGCCGGGCATGCGCGTCAAGGCTGTCGAAGTGACGCCAGCCGCGAAAGCCGCAACCGGCGAGGGCAAATGATATGCTGGCTCAGTTCTTTATTCGTCGTCCGGTTTTCGCCTGGGTAATCGCCCTGTGCATCATGATGTTCGGCATCCTGAGCATTAACAGCCTGCCGGTGGCGCAATATCCGGATGTGGCACCGCCGCAAATCAGTATTCAGGCAACCTATACCGGTGCTTCTGCTGAAACGCTGGAGAGCAGCGTGACTCAGGTCATTGAGCAGCAGCTTACCGGGCTGGATGGGTTGCTCTATTTCGATGCCACCAGCACTGCCTCCACCGGCCAGGTCAAAATCAACGTCACTTTCCAGCAGGGAACCGACCCGGATATTGCGCAGGTTCAGGTGCAGAACAAGGTTCAGCAGGCCGAGAGCCGCCTGCCGACCGCAGTCACGTCACAGGGTGTGACCGTGCAGAAAGCGCAGAGTGACTTTTTGCTGATCCTGGCGCTGTACGATAAAACCAATAAAAGCAGCTCATCAGATGTCGCCGACTATATGGTGAGTAACATGGAAGACAGCCTGGCGCGTGTGCCGGGAGTAGGCAGCGTTCAGGTATTCGGTGCTGAATATGCGATGCGTATCTGGCTCGATCCCGCCAGGCTGACTTCCTTTTCTCTGATGCCTTCCGACGTCACAACGGCACTTGAGAGTCAGAACACTCAGGTCTCCTCTGGGCAGTTAGGGGCACAACCCGCCAGCAAAGAACAACAGCTGGTGGCGACGGTCCGTTCACGATCCCGACTGCAAACCCCCGAGCAGTTCCGCAATATCGTGCTGAAAAGCCAGGCGGATGGGTCAGTAGTACGACTGAGTGATGTCGCACGCGTTGAGATGGGCAATGAAGATTACAGTTCTAACGTTCTGGCCAACGGTCATCCTGCATCCGGTATTGCCGTGCAGCTGGCGTCAGGTGCCAATGCGCTCTCAACCGCCGAGCAGGTTAAAGCGAAAATTAATGAGTTTCGCAGCACTATGCCTGCGGGCTATGAGATCGCTTATCCGCTCGACAGCACCGATTTCGTTAAAATCTCCATTGAAGAAGTGGTGAAAACGCTCATCGAAGCGGTGATTTTAGTGGTCATCGTGATGTTTGTTTTCCTGCAAAACATCCGTACTACGCTCATCCCGGCGATTGCTGTTCCGGTCGTGCTGCTGGGCACCTTTGGCGTGCTGTCCCTCTTTGGCTACTCGATTAATACCCTCACTATGTTCGGGATGGTGCTTGCCATCGGCTTACTGGTTGATGACGCGATCGTCGTAGTTGAAAACGTCGAACGTGTGATGCGTGAGGAGGGCTTACCCCCGCGTCAGGCGACGGAAAAATCGATGAAGGAGATTACCGGTGCGTTGATTGGTATCGCGATGGTGCTCTCAGCCGTGTTCCTGCCTATGACCTTTTTCAGCGGCTCAACGGGTGTGATCTATCGTCAGTTTTCAATCACCATTGTTTCATCGATGGTGCTGTCGGTGATTGTGGCGCTGACGCTGACGCCCGCACTCTGTGCCACCCTGCTTAAACCGCATAATCACGAAAGCGGCAGCACGGGCTTCTTCGGCTGGTTTAATCGCAGCTATGAAAGAGTCCAGGCACGCTATCAGAATGGGGTTGGTCATGTTGTGAACAGTTCAGTTCGTTATCTGCTTCTGTATGGCGTGCTGTTGATCGGCTGTGCAGTGCTTTATATGCGCCTGCCCACGGGCTTCCTGCCTACTGAAGACCAGGGGTATATCATGGTGCAGTATCAGCTTGCTCCCGGCGCCACGGAAAACCGGACAAGTGACGTGCGTCGTCAGGTTCAGCACTACTTTGCCACCCAGGAGAAAGATAACGTCAACGTCAGCATGCTGGTCAACGGCTTCAGTTTTGCGGGTAATGGTCAGAACGCCGGTATTGGCTTCATCGCGCTGAAGAACTGGAGTGAACGGGAAGGCAGCGAAAACAGTGCTGATGCCATTGCAGGCCGCGCGATGAAGGCGCTGTCGGGCATCCGCGATGCGCAAATTTTTGTACTCACGCCCCCGCCGGTTTCCGGGCTGGGTCAGTCGAATGGCTTCACCTTTGAACTGCAGGCGCGCGGGGCGACCAGTCGCGACGAACTGCTTAAGTTGCGCGATCAGCTGATTGCCGAGGCCAATAAGGATCCCGACCTCAGTGCCGTTCGCGCCAACTCACTGCCGAGCCTGCCACAGCTGGACGTCGACATTGATGACGCTAAAGCCCAGTCGCTGGGTCTGACGATCAGCGATATTAACAGCACCTTAAGTGCGGCGATTGGAGGGAGCTACGTCAATGACTTCACCGACCGTGGTCGTGTGAAAAAAGTCTACATACAGGGGGAACAGCAGTTCCGCAGCAAGCCGGAAGATATTGATCAGTGGTATGTGCGCGGAACGGACAGCAGCAGTAACACTACGATGGTGCCGTTCTCATCCTTTGCCTCGATGAAATGGGCGTATGGTCCGGATGTCCTGTCACGTTATAACGGCCTGGCGTCTTACGAAATTCAGGGTTCGCCGGCCTCCGGCAAAAGTTCGGGGGATGCTATCACCGCGATGGAAAAGCTGGTGGCGAAGTTACCCGTAGGAAACACCTTTGCATGGAGTGGCCTCTCGTATCAGGAAAAACTCTCTGGCAATCAGGCAATGTCGCTCTATGGCATCTCACTGATTGTGGTGTTCCTGTGCCTTGCTGCTTTGTATGAGAGCTGGTCAATACCCTTTTCGGTCATGATGGTGGTGCCATTAGGCGTGATCGGTGCCCTTCTGGCGACGACGCTGCGCGGACTGGAAAACGACGTTTATTTCCAGGTCGCGTTGCTCACTATCATCGGACTCTCGGCGAAGAACGCCATTCTGATCGTGGAATTTGCTGAAGAGCAATATCGCAAAGGAGAGAGTCTGGTCAGGGCCGCGACGCATGCAGCAACGATGCGTTTGCGTCCCATCATTATGACCTCACTGGCCTTTACTGCTGGGGTGCTGCCGCTGGCTATCTCGACAGGCGCGGGCGCGAACAGTCGTATCGCCATTGGTACCGGCATTATTGGCGGGACCTTAACCGCAACGCTGCTGGCCATCTTCTTTGTTCCGCTGTTCTTTGTGCTGGTCCGCCGTCTGTTTCCGGCCAGACCGCATGAGGAAACACAGTCTTCAGAATCCGCAGTAAGGGTAAAAGAATAATGACAATGTCTGCAAAATGTTTAGCGGTGTTTTTGCCCTGCTTTCTTGCGGGATGTGTTTCGCTCGATCCTCATTATGTCCGTCCAGATAATGCCGTAGTTGCCGCAACCCCGAGCGGGGAGGCTTACCGCAACCTGCAACAGAACGCGATTAATTATCGCGATGTGGGCTGGCAGGATTACGTGCAGGATCCCCGGCTTCGTCAGGTTGTCGCAATGGCTCTGGACAATAGCCGCGACCTGCGGGAAGCCGTGGCAAGTGTGAAGTCTGCACATGCACAATATGGTGAGCAGCGGGCTAATCTCTTCCCCACGCTCAGCGCCGATGTGAGTGGAACCCGCTCTCGCGCACTCACAGGGGAGGGTAATCAGACTGCATTGGGCAACAGTTACTCTGCAGAAGGGAATGTCAGTTCATTTGAGCTGGATCTGTTTGGCAAAAATCAAAGCCTGTCACGCCAGCAGTATGAAACCTATCTCGGCACGCTGGAAGGGGCGCGAAGTACGCGCCTGACCTTACTCTATAACACGGTGGATTACTGGTTACAGCTGGCGGCCGACCGCAGCAATCTTGAGATTGCGAAAGAGACAGCAGAGAGTACGCGCCAGTCACTGGAGGTGACACGCAAACGTCTGCAAAATGGCGTGGCTTCAATGGTGGATGTCGCTTCAGCAGAAACCACCTGGCAGTCTGCACTGTCAGATGTAGCCAGCTATACCACCAGCGTGGCGCAGGATAAGAATGCCCTGGACCTGGTTGTGGGTAAAAGCGTGCCTGATAATCTGCTGCCGCAAAACATCGAATCTGTTGGTCAGGCATTGCGTGACGTGCCGGCGGGTGTTTCATCTGAAGCCTTGATTAATCGTCCTGATGTCTTACAGGCTGAGCATAACCTGAAGGCAGCAAATGCCAATATCGGTGCGGCGCGTGCAAATTTCTTCCCGAGCATCTCACTGACGGCGAGCGGTGGCGTCGGCAGTTCCGATCTCTCTTCACTGTTTAAAAACGGAGCAGGGATCTGGTCTTTTGCGCCCACCATCTCGCTGCCGATCTTTAAAGGTGGCTACAACGTTTCTTACCTGAACTATACCAAAGCGCAAAAAGAGTATTATGTGGCAGTGTATGAAAAGGCGGTGCAAACCGCTTTTCAGGAAGTCGCAGATGCTCTGGCTCGTAAGGGCACCATCACAGATCAGCTGAACAGCCAGCGCAACAATGTTGCTGCTTCACAGACATACTATCATCTGGCCGATCTGCGTTATCAGAATGGGGTGGACACGTACCTGAATGCGTTAACCGCTCAGCGTACGCTCTATACCGCCAGAACCAGTCTGGTCAGCGCTGAGCAGGCGTACTATCAAAATCTGAACACGTTTTACAAGGTGATGGGCGGCGGCACGGCGTTGCAGGAGTCGCAACTGAAAATGTAAAAAAGGGTGCGCATTCAGGCGGGAATGCGCACCCATGTTAAAGCGTAATCTCAGCGTAAATTTCAGGAGATGAGAAGGTGAAATCATCATATCTGATGTCTGAATTTCTGGCTGATATGTTCTCGCACCCCTGCCTCGGTTATCATTGGAGAATTAATATCAGGGCTAGTGTGACGTCAGTTAACAGGAGGTTATTTGAGCAGGTCAGACAGTAAGGATTTCCTGCAGCAGCGACAGCAGCAGATCATTTCGGCAGCGAAAAACTGTTTCAGTCGCTCTGGCTTTCATGGTGCCAGCATGGCTGACATAAGCCTTGAGTCAGGTCTGGGTGCCGGGCAGATTTATCGTTATTACAGTAGCAAAGAATCAATTGTCAGTGAGACGATAAAAAGTATCGCAGAAAACTGGCGAATGTTTTTACTTAAAAATCTTCAGCTACAAACCAGCGTCTCAAATATTATCAATACGGAATCCGACTTCTGGCGGGACTGGTCTTTCAGGGATCGTTGTTTACTGCTGGAAATGTATTCAGAGGCATCACGTAATAAATCAGTTCGCGCGTTGCTTGCACATGAAGAACAATTGCTTTTTACAGAGCTGGAAGAGGTTTTTAAGCGGCAGATGCCAGCAGCGACCCCTGAAGAGCGTAGTGACCGTATTCAGTTTTTGCTGATGCTGGTGGATGGTGTGGCCTGTCGTACGTTTGGCGACAAACACCTTAGTCAGCAGGAGTTAGCGCGGATTAACACCCTTCTCGCCGGCCATCTTTTCTCGTGAGTCAGGCGACACCGTTCTGATTAATGTCATGACTGATGACATCCAGGAATGACATCACGCGGCCATCGATTTCACGCTGTTTCATATAGCGGCGAATAATCATACCGTCTATGATCAGTGACATAATATACAGGCGTGTCTGGATAATCTCAGCATCCAGCGACGGATTAAGCACCTGCTCCTGAGTAATAAAGTTCTCTTTCAAAGTCTGCCAGGCATCGTAAATAATCTGACGGATCCGCTCATTACGTGTGGCTTCTGCAGATATATCAATGAGCAGTACAATGCTTTTTTCAACGTCGACTGACACAACGCCGTGCGCAGAATGGGCGACGTTACCTGCATGAGCAAGATTGTCGAGAGCCTCTTTGAGTGAATCAATCATCCGTTGCACCACGTTTTTAATCAGTGCTTCGATAATCGCTTCTTTATTTTTATAATATTTATAAATCAGACCGACGCTGACATTTGCCTGTCGGGCTATATTCTGAACCGATGTCTGATAAAAGCCTTTCTGTCGCATGCAGTATTCTGCTGCCTCAAGAATTTCCTCGCTACGATTCATAATAACACTCACATTATAAAAATATTACTCTACCTCCTTTCACTTAGCATGGCTATACGTCGACGTTCCCGACTCCCGCATGGCCTGCCGCTATCCGTATGTGCACGTTACGCGCAGAGCCTGATAATCAGCAGGAATCGGCCATTGTGGCGATGCGATCAACACGGATTGAGTCAGGTCTGTTTCAGATATTTATCCCGCAAAAGCGAATGCCGGAGATGAATGTGATTTAGCGGTGACCACTCTGGTGCAGTCGCTCACTCCGGTACGCTCTCCATTCTTCCCAGCATTTTTCAGGATTGATATCAAAGTATCCGCGGCATTCCGCCATTGTAAAAGCAACATCACGCGCTACTTCAATACAGGTGGCACTATTTTTGATGCTGCTGACTTCCTCCTCTGTAAGCGGGCTTCCTTTCTCATTCTCTTTGTTCAGCAAGAGTGGAATGAGGGCAGGTATATAAACGGGGCTCATTATTTATTTTCCTGATGGTTAAATATCACGCTGTTACTAATAACCGAAATCACATAGCTCCTTAATGACGAGCTGTACATTGCAGTTGCTCAGTAACACCGATCCAACGTCGTTCTTTGGTCGACAGGCTCAGCAAGCAATAATTACTTCCAGGGCAGAGAGGCAAATTTGGGTAATCTGGCTGGCCATCAGCAAAGCTGAACACCTCGCAGCCCGGGTTATTCGGTTCTCTTCGTTTCCTTTACTACATTCTCGACAGCTGGCGCGATATCTTCAGCCAGAAAGTGAATATTTTGATCATGACTTAATCAACACCGGACTATCCTTATGCCAGGAGGTGCCTATGTGTGGACGGTTTGCGCAGTACAGTAGCCGGGACGATTACTTCGACTCTCTGGGACTGAAGCCCGATGAAATCATTTATGATCCGGAGCCGATAGGGCGTTTCAACGTTGCGCCAGGTACCAACGTGCAGCTGCTCAATGAGCGGGACGATGAATTTCACCTGGACCCGGTTTACTGGGGCTACGGTCCTGAGTGGTGGAATAAGCAGCCGCTAATCAACGCCCGAAGTGAAACAGCCCCAACCGGGCGTATGTTTAAGCCGCTATGGGAGCAGGGACGCGCCATTGTTCCTGCCGATGGCTGGTATGAGTGGAAGCGTGAGGGTGACAGGAAACAGCCATACTTTATTCATCACAAAGAAAAGGAACCGCTGTTTTTTGCCGCTATTGGCCGGGCGCCTTATGGTAAGGACCATGGACAGGAGGGATTTGTTATCGTCACTGCGGCGAGCAATAAAGGCATGGTTGATATTCATGACCGCCGGCCACTGGTTTTACGGGCGGACGCGGTTCGGGAGTGGCTCAGTGTTGAAACCTCATCACAGCGGGCGCAGGACATTGCCCATGAAGCCGCATTACCCGAGAAGGATTTCACCTGGCACCCTGTTTCAGCCAAAGTCGGGAACATCCATAATCAGGGCGAGACGCTTATTAAAGAGATAAATCCTGAAGGTACCTGAAGCGCAGGTCAGATATGCACAACGCAATCTGCGATATTGAGCGTTAGTGATTGTCATCACTTAGAAAACGTTCAGCTTAATGACGTTTTCGATCGCTCATCTTCACACCAAACACACAAAAGCCCAGCAAATCTTTAGCCTCATCTTCCACCCGGGTCACCATGACCAGATCGGACGACCCGTCGGGCAGCACAACCTCATAAGGTGGATAAGGGAGTCCTTTCAATCTGAATTCCTGCAGCCAGAGTAGTTTTTCCGCCTGTGACGGAATAACTTCATAAATATATTTATGGATAAGATCCTGCGGAGCCCAGCCGACCCGTTCGGCAAACGTGTCGCTGGCATCAACAATCACTAATTCCGGATTAAGAAAGCAAATGGACGTGCCGGGAATCGCATACATGGATGAAATCTGATGTGCTCGCTGATCGAGGGAAAGACGCGCAACCCGCCGGAGAGATCCTTTATCCGGTACTGCATTAAGCATCCGGCAGCTTTCCGCTCCTGAGACCGGCTTCCCGAACAAATAGCCCTGCGCATAGAGGCAACCTATCCCCCTTAGCATTTCAGCCTGTTCTTCGGTTTCCACGCCCTCCGCGATCACATCCATATCAAGGCTCCGGCCCAGACCGGCAACGCTGGAAATGATTTTGCGGCTGTCTTTTTTGTGCAGCATGGAGCGAATAAAACTGCTGTCAATTTTAAGCGTGTTAACCGGTAACTGAATCAGCCAGGCGAGGCTGGAATAGCCTGTTCCAAAATCATCCATTGCTATCGTACAGCCCATACCCGACAACGCTTCAATCTCCGTCCGGGCGGTATTGATGTCATTTAACAGGGCTGTTTCAGTAATCTCAATCTTCAGCCTTGCGAGATCGAACTGAAATTCACGGGCTGTATTCCTTATAATTTCAGTAAGATACCTGCCATCAAGCTGTGAAGGAGAAACGTTCATTGATAAAAACTGCTGTTCTGGCCATGTGGCAGCAACTTTGAAACCCTGTGCCATAAGGCTGAGCATCAGCTCGTCGAGCAGACCACTTCGCTCCATAGCCGGAATGAAGTCTGCTGGAGGCGTAACAATACCCTCCGGGGATATGTGCCGCGCGAGCATCTCAAACCCCATCACGCGCAAATCTTCCAGAGAAACTATAGGCTGAAAAAACGGGTGAAACTCGCCCAGCTTAATACGCTGCTGCAGAAGTTCGCGCGTTTCATCATTCTTGACACCAGGTTTCATTTCATTCCCGTAAATACATGATTTTCAGCCTGTTAACGATAATGTCTCTGCAAATCAGGCTTTATAAACTCAGCGAACTCTGTCGACAGTCGCATACTGGTTTAATCTTTTTTTCAGCATAATCATTATGATAACCAGTTTCATATGACGGCTTATCTCAATGCTGGCTTACTGTTTAATTCGGCAATATTTTATTACATTCGCTGTGTGTTCATATCTTATGCTGGCGAGTAAGACTACTTACTCACTATCGTTATCGGCCTTGAATTACTTTTCATTACATCGTAATAGCATGACATCGACGCGGGTATTGACCCACATTCAAAATGGTCGCTTAGCTTATAGCAGATGAATAAGATTTAGTGGGAAAAAGTTACCTATAATCGTTTTGATCATAAACAGGGTAAATAACGATGCAGGCTGACAGTGAATATTAGAAAAGGTAATGAGTTCCAAAATCGTAAAAAAGATAAAGGTTTTAATCATTGAAGTTTCAATGTGTGCACAACTGTTAAATAATGAGGTTTCTTAATGACCATTCATATCGTCATCCCGGATGATTATCAGTTTGCCACTCAAAAACTGGATTTTCTCCACAGTAATAACAACTTTCACTGCGCTGCACTGGGCGATCTCAGCAGAGACCCGATGGCAGATGCACAGCTGTCATTGGCAGAAGCATTAATACTTATCCGCGAAAGGACTGTCATTGACGAAGCCTTTCTGCGACGCACGCCACACCTTAAATTGATCAGTCAGACGGGTAAGCTGGCGAGAAATGTTGATATCGATGCCTGTACACGGGCGGGTGTTGCCCTTGTGGAAGGGAGTGGCTCCCCGGTTGCCCCTGCGGAGTTAACGTGGCTGTTGATCATGGTCTCCTGCCGAAAATTTGTCTCGTCGGTCAATGCAATGGCCGAAGGGCACTGGCAAACAGAAACCGGATCTGCGGTTCACAATCAGGTCATCGGCATTCTGGGCTATGGAAAAATTGGTAAACGTCTTGCTTCCTATGCCGCCGTTTTTGGCATGCAGGTGCAGGTATGGGGAAGTCTCCGTGC
This sequence comes from Pantoea sp. JKS000250, assembly GCF_003201065.1. Classification (NCBI taxonomy): domain Bacteria; kingdom Pseudomonadati; phylum Pseudomonadota; class Gammaproteobacteria; order Enterobacterales; family Erwiniaceae; genus Pantoea; species Pantoea sp. JKS000250. The sequence continues at coordinate 346,804 of NZ_QICZ01000002.1, forward strand.
GCAGGAAGAGGCACGAGCAGACGGATGGACGGTTCCGGAAAGCCGTGAGCAATTTTTCGCCACCAGCGATGTGTTAACCGTGCACCAGCGACTGGTGGCTGCGACGCAAGGCAACATCACGCCAGCCGATCTCGCGCTGATGAAAACTGATGCGTTATTTGTGAATACCAGCCGGGCTGAACTGGTTTATGACGGCGCGTTGCAGAATGCCCTGACACAGGGGCGGCCTGGATTTGCGGCACTGGATGTTTACGAAGAGGAACCGCTTTACAACACCCGGCATCCTTACCTGCAGATGCCGAATGTACTGTGTACACCACATCTGGGATATGTTGAAAAGGCCAGCTATGCGCTCTATTTCAGAACGGCATTTGATAATGTTGTGCGTTATTTTAGCGGTGACAGGTCGCATGTGATTAATGGCTGAAGCTTTCAGGGAGATAAATTTTGCAAGCTGTCAGACTATCTAGTCGCTCAGTGCCAGATTAATTCTGATTATAATTCAAGAAGATAAACTTAATCAGAGCGAAGGGGGCGACCACACGTATAGTATTGTGTACAAAAGTGTCATGCTCAAAATGCTTATTGTCTGCAAAATAATCTTAGCATAATGGAGTAAAGATGGCCGTCGATGATAATGCCCTAATCTCTTTGCCAAAACGCATGCAAATACAGCCTGAATTTTTGCAGTTGATTAAATCTGTGGTCGCAAAGCTCACTCTCTGCTTTCCTGAGCTTATACATAGTTTATACGTTTTTGGGAGTGTGGCTGAAAGCAGGGCAAAGGTTGTTAGATCTGATCTGGATATGACGATCATTCTCAGGTATGAGACCAATCAGGCTGATAAAGAGCAACTTGCTACTGTTCAGTCAATGCTTGAAAAAGCTAATCCAGTTATCAGCAAAATTGATTTTGATTATGGTCATTTGGAAGAAGTGCTCGATCCTGAAAATTTACTCAGTTGGGGATACTGGCTTAAACATCACTGCCACTGCGTTTATGGCGAGGATCTAAGCCGCTGCTTTCAAGCCTTTAAACCTTCAAAAGCTATTGCCTTAGCCGTGAACGGTGATTTTTTGCAGGTTGTGGACAGTCTGCTTAGTCAAATCAATACCTCTTCTGATACGCATAAAAAGCTGCAACTCCAGCGCTCGGCTGCGCGAAAAATTGTCAGGGCAACTAATATCCTTCGAAAAGAAGGGGAGAAGGATTGGCCCGACACACTCGATGAATATTCCTCCAGATTTAATGCACGGTATCCGGGTTTTTCAGAGGAGATGGATTACTTAATTGAGATGTGCCATCAACCCTCAGGAAGCGTAGCTGTATTCGAAAAGCGGCTTATGGCCTTTGCCCGCTGGCTTGATGTCGAGTCTCATCACTATAAAGCCTGAAATTTTGTCAGCCAGCTTTAAGGACTTTAATTATTTCCGGTTGTCTGCTTTAATTAGGAAAAACATCTTCGATTTATTCATAATCAAATCCTGATATTGTCTCTGAAATTAGTTTCACGTTGATTTTTTTCGGCATTCAATCATTAAGGGATGTATGCTAATAGCGCAAATTTCAGATATTCATGCTTCTTCAGATAATGATCACTTATGCCGGTTTGACCGGGTTTTGACGTGGCTCACCCACCTGAAACCTGACGTACTGGTGCTAACTGGTGATCTGACAGATGGATACTGGCAGGAAGGTTATACAAAGATTGCAGCGCTTCTTGATCAGCAGAGTTATCCTTCTTTCGTACTGCCGGGCAATTCAGATGATCGCAGCTTAATGCGTTCGGTGTGGGGTAATAACAAATGGGCGTACGACTGTCCTGTTGAAGCTATGCACTTCTCGCATCATGCTGGAGATCTGCGTTTAATCGGCCTGGATTCAACGGTAGATGCACAGAAGCATGGTTGTGTTTCGGACCGTCTCGAATGGTTGTATAAACAATTCAACGATGCTGATGCCGCCCCAGCATTGCTGTTTATGCATCATCACGTAGTTGAATCAGGTATTCCCACACTTGATGAAACGATCTGCGGAGGCGGGGACAAGTTGGAAGATTTCATCAGACGTAATCCTCAAAGCGTGCTGGCTGTCTGTTCCGGGCATGTTCACCGATCTATAGCAGGCACGTTCGCGGGTATTCCAGCGTATATCTGTGGCTCTATCTGCCCTGCCAACCCTGTGTGGTTTGGAACACCAAATGTTCCTCCTGTAAGTGATCCTCCCGCGTTAATGATTCACCGCTTCGTCAGTAATATTCTTACCAGCTATCATGTCTGCGTATAATTAATGATTAAATCTAAGGTATTGCTGCCCGTAATATTAGCTTTAATAACTTCAGTCCGGTGAACATTATCCCGTATTGAGCTGATTACTTCCTGTTTCTGCTCCATACCTGACTCTGGCTGTCGGCAGTTGCAACAAAAAGCGTATATGCTTTCATTGGTCCTTATGATGAGGAGTATTACTAATGAGAACGCCTGATTATCCCTCGCAGGATTCAGATAAATGGGCACAGGTAGACGCCTGGTTTTCCGAAAAACTCGTACCACAGGAACCTGAGCTGATTAATGCTCTTCAAAACAACGTTAAGCAGGGATTACCGACACACGATGTCTCTGCTCTACAGGGAAAAATGCTGTCCATCTTTATCCAGATGTCACGCGCTGTGCGCGTTCTGGAAATTGGCACGCTTGGCGGTTACAGCACCCTATGGATGGCCAGGGCTTTGCCGCCACATGGAAGCGTAACAACGATTGAGTTCAATAAACATCATGCACAAGTGGCCCGCCAGAATATAAGCAATGCCGGGCTGACTGAACGCGTGATGCTGCACACGGGTACTGCACTGGATATCCTGCCCACTCTGAAAGGTCCCTTTGACCTGATTTTTATCGACGCCGATAAGGTGAATAATCCACATTATCTGGAATGGGCAATCAGATTATCACGTGCAGGTAGCGTTATTGTGGGTGACAACACGGTGCGCGGCGGCAGCATTATTGATTCTGAAAGTGATGATCCAAATGTCATCGGCCTGCGAAATTTTATCGAGATGATCTCTGAGGATAAGCAACTTGATGCCACGGCGATTCAGACCGTGGGTGAAAAGGGCTGGGATGGGTTCGTAATAGCTATCGTCAGGACGGTATAGGTCGTCTCCAGAAAAATCAAAGTTATCACAAGCTCATAATATTTACTTTCCTGACAAGCCTTTTCCTGACGCTATTCTTAGTGGTGCAGTTTTATGATATTAAAAGAATTCGCTCTTCACTCCAGTCCGGCCAGATAGCAGCCCGCCAAAATTAAAAGGCGCCTGAGCGCCTTCACTTCCATCTCACATGCCTTTGCGATAGGGATCTTTAACCAATGCTACGGCAAGCGCGCCAGCCAGTAACACGGCGGAAACTGCCAGCAGCGCCCACATAAACTCACCGCTTGACTGCCGGATGAAGCCAATAAGGGACGGCCCGACAAAACCGCCCAGGTTTCCGACAGAGACAATCATTGCTAATCCGCCTGCGGCTGCGCGTCCTGTCAGAAAACCGGAAGGCAGCGCCCAGAATGAAGCCTGGAAAGCCAGAATGCCGCTTACGGTGAAACAGAGCGCAATCATCTTGATAACCGGTTGATCCACGATGGCACTCGACGCCAGTGCAACAGCAGCAATAACCAACGCCGCGCTGATCCACCGAATGCGGTTGCCGGATGCATTGGCCCGCTGTGCCCAGAGCAGCATCCCGACCGCGCCACAGATATAAGGTAACGCGGTCAGGAAACCGGTGGCGGTATGACTGACGCCCATCTGCTTAATGATCTGCGGCATCCAGAGGCCCACGCCGATAGAACCGACAATGCCGCAGAAGTTAATAAAGGCCAGCAGGTAAAGCAAGGGATTACGCAGCGCATCGCGCATGCTGGAACCGTGCGCCTTCTCAATTTTCTGCTGCTCATTCTCCAGTCGCCTGGTCAGCAATGTTTTTTCCGCATCAGTTAACCAGTTTGCCTTTGCCGGACGGTCATTCAGATAGAACAGGCAGATAATGCCCAGGATAACCGCCGGGAAACCTTCCAGCACCAGCAACCACTGCCAGTTACGGATGTGCTCATGCCCGGTGATTTGCATCAACATCCCGGATAACGGCGCGCCGATGATATTCGCTACAGGGATACCCACTAAAAAGGCTGCCGTAATTTTTGCGCGCCAGGTTCCGGGAAACCAGTAGGTGAAGAACAGATAGATACCGGGTGTAAATCCGGCTTCGGCCACCCCCAGACAAAAACGGGCAAAGGCGAAGCTTGTGGGCCCGGTGACGAAGGCGGTCGCCATGGAGATGATTCCCCATGAGATCATAATGCGGGCGATCCAGATACGTGCGCCCACCTTTTGCATGATGAGGTTACTTGGCACCTCAAACAGGAAATAGCCAATAAAAAACATCCCGGCTCCGAACCCGAACTGCTCAGCTGTAATCCCCAGATCGGCATTCATGCCGAGAGCAGCGAAGCTGACGTTGGTGCGATCCAGATAACTCACAACATAACAGATGAAAATAAACGGCAGGATACGACGGAACGCTTTACTTACGGCCCGTTCACTTTGGTCAAAATCGATTTGATTCATTGCATCATGGGGTTCAGACCCGGCTTCCGTCTTAACAGGTGAGTCAGCGCTTACAGATTGCAGATTCATGGGTGCCTCCGCTGCGTTCAGAAACGCAGAATTATTCTCAAAGAAATTCGGTGGAAATAAAGGGCAATGGGTGACCGGGTGTTTTCATCGGGCAGGTAAGAATGCTGCCGCTTACCGATTCGGTAATAAAAAGCTGTTGCAGGCTTTCGCCACCAAAGCAGAGGTTGGTCGTGGAGCGCCCGGCAGGGCTGGTGAGAATTTCTGCGGGCTCAGCCAGATCGTTAAGCAGCCAGATGCGACCCAGACCAGGGTTGGCTATCAACAACTCGCCATTGGCGTTCATAGCCAGTCCATCAGGACCGCTGGGACCGTGTGAGGTAAAATATTGACTGACTTTGCTGACTGAACCATCACGCTGAAGCGGTACGCGCCAGATGGCATTGCCGCGCGTCATCGCGACGTAAAGTACTTTTTCGTCCGGGGACAGAACCAGTCCATTCGGGCTTGGGCAGTTATCCAGCAGCATATCCAGTCGTCCGTTCTGGCTCAGCCGGTAAACACGACCGGTGGGATCGTGTAGTCCTGTTTGCCCCTGATCGGTGAAATAGAGGTTCCCCTGGCTGTCGGTGGTTAAATCGTTAACACCACGGAAACTCTCGCTATTACGGCGAGCCAGCCATGGCGACACGCTGTGGGTTTTGAGGCAGAGTTTCATGATCCCATGACGATAATCCGTAATCAAAAGCGTATCCGGATCGGCGAGTTTCATGCCATTAGGTTCGCCGTCATATTGCACGACGAGCGCCCAGTTGCCTGTCATATCAACCCGGAATATGCGGCCATAGGGAATATCGGTCAGATACAGACAGCCTGAAGGATGCCAGACCGGCCCTTCAAGGAACGAGTCGGTAAGCTGTCCCCCGCGATTCGCGACGGCCCAGACATTGTTGCTATCCGGTAAGCGAAAACGGTCAGGCAGGCGGGTAAAAACTGATGTCTGCCTGACCTCGGCCTGTGTCAGGGACATCATAAAATAGCGGCCCTTTCATCTGGTCCATTACTCACGTTCACCAGTGAAGGCATACTTCCTTTCATGCCATCGCCCGATAGTCCGAAAGAGCCATAAATTCTGCTTTTTTGGCCAGACTTATCAATAATTGCGATCTGATATTCTTTGTTATGACGGTCGTAATCAGTGCGTTTATGCATAACACAATAATTGTTTAAGGGTTTTTTATAAGCAGACATAGCAATTCTCACGTTTTGTTTTACTTGATACAACAATGTTGTACATGATGAAATTACTATATCTGCCTGCTTCATGAGGGTGCCAGTGTTGCGAGATTGTTTGTGATGTAAATTCGATGTGACTCACAATTCCGTGAAAGTGGTCCAGATGAAACGAGAAGGCGCAGTTTTGGAAAGCGAGACAGAAATATGCAATATAAGCCTGCGGCTTTGATTAACGACTTTAAGGCTGGATCACCTTTTGAATTAATCAAGGTTTCCAGCGTCGTGAGCTTAGCGGGGTTCAGTTTGATGAAAGCTTTAGCCTGCCGGGTCAAACGGGAATAATCTGCCAGAAGAATAACGTTATGCCTGTGGACTTAAGCCCACAGGCTCAATTGTTATCTCGTTAACAACGGTGGAATGGACGGGACTTCGGGCGCATTATCAATATCACTTTGTGTCATACGAAATGCTTCAGGATAGTGTTCTCGCTCTGTTCTTCTTGCCGGCTCGGTATTACGCCAGGTATATAAACAGTGCTGACATTGATAAACAATCCATACGTCTTTCACTGGTGAGGTCGCCATGGTTTCAATGTGCTCATCAGCACAACGTGGACAGATCATAACTTCTCCTTAATGACGATTGCTTAACAGGGCTGTCAGTTTCTCAACCCAGGCGGCGGTTTCAGGCAGATCTTTGACCGGCTGGCTATAGTGGCCGCGATTATCCGGTGAGACGGGTGTCGTTGCATCTATCACCAGCTTATCGGTGATGCCTGCCGGGCTTGAACCCGGATCTAATTCCAGAACTGACATGTTTGGCAGTTGTACCAGATCACCCGCAGGGTTGACCTTAGAAGAGAGCGCCCACATCACCTGAGACAAATTAAAGGGATCAACGTCCTCATCGACCATGATGACCATCTTTACGTAGCCCAGGCCGTGTGGAGTTGTCATTGCACGCACGCCGACTGCACGGGCAAAACCGCCATAACGTTTTTTGGTTGAGATAATGGCTAACAGACCGTGTGTGTACATGGCGTTGACAGCCTGTACCTCAGGAAATTCAGCTTTCAGCTGCTGATACAATGGCACGCAGGTGGCTGGCCCAATCAGAAAGTCGATTTCGGTCCACGGCATACCAAGATAGAGTGACTCAAAAATGGGTTTGGTGCGGTATGAAACTTTATCAATGCGAACTACCGTCATATTACGGCCACCTGAGTAGTGGCCGGTGAACTCCCCAAAAGGACCTTCTATTTCGCGTTTACGCCCTTCGATTACCCCTTCAAGAATGACTTCCGAACCCCATGGAACATCGAAACCTGTGAGAGGTGCCTTTGCAATCGGATAAGGCTTTTCACGCAGAGCGCCTGCCATCTCATATTCAGACTGGTCGTATTTAAGTGGTGTGGCGCCCATCAGCGTAATGATGGGATCATTGCCCAGAGTAATGGCGACGGGCAGATCTTCGCCTCTCTCTTCGGCTTTATGCAGGTGCAGGGCGATGTCATGCATCGGGACGGGCTGTAGCCCAAGCTTACGCCTGCCTTTAACCTCCATGCGGTAAATGCCGACGTTTTGCTTACCGAAATGCTGAGGATCAAGCGGATCGCGTGACACAACGCACGCTTTATCCAGATAGAAGCCCCCATCACCGTCGTTAAGTCTAAAGAGCGGTAGAATGTCGAACAGATTGATCTCATCGCCATCCACCGTATTCTCGGACCAGGGAGCATTTTCACGTCTCTCAGGTGCTATGGGAAAGGTGTCCCAGCGCTGAATAAATGTCTCTATCTGCTGCTTGACGGGGGTATTCGGCGGAAGCCCCAGCGAAATGGCATGGTTTTGCCATGAGCCTATGGTGTTCATCACCACATGGGCATGACGAAAGCCTTTTATTCTTTTGAAAGAAAGTGCGGGCGCACCGTCACCGATCCTGCCGGTTGCATTTGCCGCAGCCGCGATATCAGGTTCAGGTAACACTTCCTCATCAATTTCAAGAAGCTGCCCCTGTTCATCCAGAGCCTTCAGAAAACTACGCAGGTCATCAAAAGCCATTTTTTTCTCCCTGATGATGGATATGTGAGGATTGTTTAATACCTTCCCAGCGACGAGCTCTCGGTGAGGCGAGGCCAAACTGATCGAGAACACGCGCTACCACGTGGTCAATCACGTCGTCGATCACTGCCGGGTGATTATAAAAAGCGGGCATGGGCGGGATCATTGAAACGCCCAGGCGTGAAAGTGCGAGCATATTTTCAAGATGGATCGTGCTGAGTGGCGTTTCCCGGGGGACCAGAACCAGTTTTCTGCCTTCTTTGATCGTGACATCAGCGGCTCGACCGATCAGTCCTTCAGCGTAGCCAGACCGGATACCGGCTAATGACTTCATACTGCAGGGAATGATGATCATCCCGTCAGTATGAAAAGAGCCGGATGAAAGGGTCGCGGCCTGATCAGCGGGTCCGTGTACAAAGTCAGCCATATCCATAACTTCGCGTGCTGAATAGGGCGTTTCGAGTTCAACCGTGGTTTTTGCCCATTTGCTTAAAATCAGGTGGGTTTCAACGTCTTCGATCTCCTGCAGGATTTTGAGTAATGCGACGCCCAAAGGTGCACCGGTTGCGCCTGTCATGCCGATGATCAATCTCATAAGATGTACCTCAGTTATGGTTCGTATACGAACGAATTAGACCGTACACTTGCGACAGTCGCGGCGCAACAAGTTTATAGCGTGACTATTTCAAAGCTAATTATGCAGTATCCTGTGCCAATGATTTTTCATCTCTTAATGTTATGATTTAACATCGAGCGACCAGCAGCGGAGAAGAACGGGAATGAAAGGCGTATGAACAATGATTTAGGCAACCTGTTTTTTCATCTTTCCCGGCAGCTTCTTCAGGAACATACAGCTATGTGGCAGCAGAACCTGCCGGATCTCACTAAACAGCAGTTTGCAGTGCTGTGCGCAGTATCAGCCAAACCAGGCATTGAGCAGATGGAATTAATGGAAGCAGCGCTGAGTTCGAAGGCGACGCTGGCAGAATTGCTGGTTCGCATGGAAAAAAAAGCACTCATCAGGCGCGAGGAAGGCGAGAAAGACAGACGCCGGAGATTTATTACGTTAACTGCAGCGGGCGAAAAAATTTTGATAAAGGCGATGCCCCTCGCCGATAAAGTAGACTCGCATTTCCTTAATCGGCTGGGGCAAAATCAGCAGAATGAGCTGGTTTACCTGATGAAGACTCTGCTTAAGCAGAGCAATAAATAATCCCATTAAAATTTCTCAAGATATTACCGCTGCAGGATCGCTCCGCTCACATCGAAAAATATGATGCATCCGTTTGCGATCCGAGCCGGGACAGGAAATAACTGCACAATCTTCATTATTTACTGGTCTACTCAATACAAGAAGAGGATTCAGGAGAATGCGGGTGGTCAGGTTTTTGTGAGGTGGTATTACGGATATGGATTACTTAGCGTTTAATTAAAAGTGAAAAGAAATTTTCATCTTTCTGTGTTTTATTTCAAAACTATCCGGCTACTCATTTTCTCAAAACAGTGCGGGGACTGGGAGATGCATGATTGCCTTCCTGGACTAAAAACTGCATGGCTAACGGTTATTAAGCGGCTGGTTTTCAACGACCTGATCGATAACTGATGCTACAGCGAGAGATTGTTTTGCAGCGTTTTTACACTTCATCAGCCTATTTTTACGCCATTTTTACGGGCCTCCCGGTTTAATTAACGGCACCGGGCGCTTGTGCGCCTCTTATTGGAAAGCCGTGAATGAAATGCATCAATAAGCCCTGGTCCATACCGGGCTGCCACGAGGCGGCATTAGCCGATCTTGCTGAGCAGCAGCGCCTTCGCCTTATTTCGCCCCGCAAGTGGTTCCGGGATGCTATTGAGGCCAGTACCAATCCGTCACTGCTGAACTATCGTCTGATTGCGCAATGGCTGGGCATAACGATCCCCGACAGCCGCGCGCTGATTCTGGCTCTCAACAACAGCCTCTGCTTCGGGCTTTATCGTAATGGCCGACAAATCGGTTTTGCGCGGGTTGTCACTGACATGGCTGAAACCTGGGTAATCCGGAATCTGTTTATCTCGCCGGAGTATCGCTTTGTCGGGCTTGGATCATGGCTGCTGCACTGCTGTCTTTCTCATCATGGCGCCAGAGGCTGCCGCCGTATTATTGCCATGGGTGAACCCGTGCCGGATTTTTTTGAGCGTAACGGATTCATCGCCTTTCCCTCACTGCCTGGCGTCTGGGTGACGACTCTGCACGATGGGATTAATGATTCAATCTGCGCCAGAAGCGCCAGCAGGCATTAAGCGGATAGGGCGCGCATTCATGAGCGGTTTTCTCCAGTTTATCCTCCGACCTCAGCTTAACAGCCGCAGGCTGCCAGGCTTGATCGCCTGTCCACAGCCTTCAATCAGGGAACACACCATGTCAGGCCTTATCCTTGTTTCTCATAACCAATCGCAACGCTCGACGCTTACTGCAGTTTATAACGGGATACTCTCCCGGCTGGGCGGCTTCTGGATTAGCTGGAATGGTGAAAGCACGGTTATCTCTCAGGATGCGTCAAGAGCCTATGTTGCGAAGCAGCACGATCAGTATGAAACCGTGACCTTCCCCTATACGCCGGGCGAGCTTAATGAGGGATACCATAATTACATTCATAAAGGGCTCTGGCCTGTTTTCCACCAGCGTCCGGATATGGCCCGTTTTTCCACCAATGGATTTCAGGAATATAAAAACATTAATAAAGCCTATGCGCGGGCCATCTGTGAAAATGCCACACCAGACGATGTTATCTGGATTCAGGATTATCACCTGCTGGGCTGTGCCGGCTACATCCGCGAAGAGGGCCTGCCCAATTCAGTCGGCATCTTTCTGCATCAGCCTTTCCCGGCTGGCAGAATGTTTGAAACCATACCCGAATGGCGCTGGTTTACAGAGTCGCTGCTGTGTTGTGACCTGATTGGCTTTCAGACCGCGCAGGATATGAATAACTTCCTCGTCTGGCTGGAGAGCGGATTCCGGCTGGAGCGGCTGGAAGCGCACAGCTTTCGTATTCATGGCCGGATTATCAACGTTGGTGTGTTTCCGGTCGGGATCGACCTCAACGATGTTGAGTCTCTGCGTGAGAGTAACAGCTGCGCCTTTATGGAAATTCAGTGTCGCGAAAGTCTGCCCGAAAATAGCGTGCTGAGCGGCGGTCATCTTGATGAGAGTTCAGGACTGCCTTATCGAATCAGCACGCTGGAGGTGCTGCTGCGGAGGCATGATTGTTACCAGAAAAATATCACGCTGTTGCAGCTTGCGCCGCCGGCAGCCGGACACGCACATGATGCGTCAAAACTCGGTCACGCTCTGGAAGCGCTATGTGGAGAACTTAATGGTGTGCATGGCACCATGAACTGGTATCCGGTGAACTATCTGACTCACGCTTACAGCCGGGAAGAGCAGGCCGGTATCTATCGTGCCTCACGCGTTGCGCTGGTCACGCCGCTCATGGCGGGCATGAGCCTGATGGCCAAAATGTACGTCGCACTGCAGGACCCGAAAAATCCAGGGGTGCTAATCCTGTCGCAGTTTGCCGGTGCCGCCGGGCAGATGGACGGTGCCATCATCGTCAATCCTTATGATCCTGATGCTATGGCCAGTGCGGTCCATCGCGCCCTGCAGATGCCGTTACACGAACGGCGCTGTCTGCACGCCCGTCTGATGAAAGGCCTGCATATGCACAACAGCCATCACTGGGCTGCGTCATTTTTGCGGATGCTGAACAACGTGCCTGCTGACCCGGAAGCGTTGCCGCCGCAGGCGACTTTTCCACGACTGAGTAGTAGCCGCGCGAGGTACTGATTTTTCAGTCAGGATAAAAGTCTTTCAAAAGACGGTGCTGGAGAAGATAAAGCCTGTCTCATCATTTTATAATATGGCTCCCGAACTGTCGCAACCGTTCGTTAATGGCGATCAGTTCAGGGAGATCTTCTGGCGTTAACAGATCAAGAAAATTTCGTCGCACACTTGCAGCGTGCACCGGTCGTGCTTTGTCGAGGAGCAGGCGACCCTCGTCGGTAATGCTTACCGAAATACCTGATGGACTGTTACGGTTTCGGTGTACAAGGCCCCGTGAAGACATACGTGAAAGCTGGTGTGAAAGCCGGGACTTGTCCCACTCAATGTACTCCTGTAGTTCACGCTGAAGGAGTCCTGCATGCGGATTATTGCTGAGCTCCATAAGAATCATGAAATCCGGACCGGACAAGCCGGTGGCTTCACTGATATCCCTGGCGATACGCCCCGTGATAATGGCTGCCAGTCGGCGATATCCGCGCCATGCCAGCCACTCTTCGTCTGAAATCTCAGTGGAATTCTTCATTTAACCTGTCCTGATGTTGATGTATCAACTTTATGGTTATAGAGTATACGATTTACTGCATTGAGAAAAATCATGCCTGACAACATTTCTATTGCCATTATCGGCGGGGGGCCTGCAGGACTCACTGCGGCAGTCATACTCGAGCAGAATGGCTTTGACGTCACAGTATTTGAGGAAGCGTCCGCTGACTCTGACCGGAGTCAGGGTGGATCACTGGATTTGCATCCTGATAGTGGTCAGGAAGCACTGCGCAAAGCTGGCTTACTCCAGCAGTTCCGGAAAATTGCAAGGCATGAAGATCAGCAAAGCCGAATGATTAACCACCGTACTTGAGAAACGGAGGAGGATACACACACGCCGGAAGGTGAAATAGATAAACCTGAGATTGATCGCGGCGAGCTAAAAAATCTTCTTCAGGGGGCACTATCACCCAAAACCATTCAATGGGGTCATAAACTTCATTATGTGGATTATGGCCTGAGAAAAAATCATGGACTGATGTTCCGAAACGGCAGCCGCTATGAAGCTGACATTGTTATTGGAGCCGACGGGGCCTGGTCACGGGTCAGAGCTTATCTTACGCCCGAACGCCCACGCTATTCGGGCATAACCTTTTTTGAGGGGTGGATTAATCAACCCTCAGGACGAATCGATAGTATTGCAGGAAAAGGAACCGCTTTCAGTTTTGGCGGCTCTGAGGCTCTGATTACACAACGTAATGGAGGCGGACGGATTTGCGTTTACGCGGCCATGAAGCGTGACATTGATGTTATCGATCACAATCTCGCGCGACAGGATATGTCCTCTTATGTACGCACAAGTTACCAGGGCTGGGATTCCTCCCTGCAGTCCGTCCTCAGCGCAACCGGTGAGTATGTCAGACGTCCGATTCATAGCCTGCCTGTGGATTTTGGCTGGGCACCGCGTCCGGGCATCACGCTCATCGGAGATGCGGCTCACCTGATGCCACCTGTCGGCGTCGGCGTCAATCTGGCAATGCTTGATGCTTCTGATATAGCTCTTGCTGTAAGTGAAGCATCGCACCCGCTTAACGGTTTACGTCATGCGGAAAACCTCATCATGGAACGCGCACGCGACATTATGCTGGCGGCAATATCGGGATTTCAGGACTGGTTTAGCGAATAACAATAAACTGACAGGTCATACAGAGGTGAACTGGCATGCTATGAAAATTATCAAATCAACAACCGCTGAGGCTTAAGTCAGACATGAAACCAAACCTCAAAGCGTCGCCATCATTGACGGAAAATCACTCACCAGTTTATCCACGGCCAGTCTGACTTTCAGTGTGAGGTGAGGCGTACGCGGCCATACTGCATAGACAGGCCAGCTTCCAGCCGACCGGTCTTTTAATATTTCTGTCAGGCTGCCAGTCGCAAGTTCTTCCCGTACAAGCCAGTAAGGCAGTAAGGCGATACCACCGCCAGCTACAGTAATGTCTCTGACCGCCTGCATATCATCCATTGTTAATCTGGCTGGAGGGATTAAATCTGTTATTTCATCCTTTTCATTTTTAATCCGCCACTTAAGAATGCGTCCGGAACGGATGTAAGCCACGGCGGCGTGCTGATTCAGTTCATCCGGTGAAATCGGCTGGCCTGCATCCCGAAGATATTCAGGTGAGGCGCAGAAAACCATGCTATGAGAGCCAAGATACCGTGCGACAAGACTACTGCTGTCAGACAGTGCGCCGATTCGTACGGCCAGGTCAAATCCCTCATCCTGCAAATCCACTGGCCGATCGCTGAACGATATTTCCAGTTCAAGTCCGGGATGTTGTTTCGCCAGCGTCAAGAGGATGGGTGACACACACATTTGTCCAAGCAGGACCGGCACAGAAACTCTGAGCTTTCCGCTTACCTGAAGCTTACCGCCTTCCAGAATATCTTCTGCCCTGTTGATCTCATCCAGCGCCCGACGGCAGGATTCATAATAGAGCGTGCCCTCAGCAGTCAGGCTCTGGCTGCGGGTTGTGCGGTTGAAAAGCGTAACGCCAAGCCTTTCTTCAAGTCGGGAAATGGTTCTAGCAACGGCTGAGCGTGTGACGTGCAGTTTTTGAGCTGCCTGCGAAAAACTCACCGACTCCGCGACAGCCACAAAAACAGGAATAGTATTCATCTCGCTTTTCATATTGTCGCCAATGAGGAATCAATAACCGGAAATACTATCGCCACTGTCAAATAAATAGCAATGCTAGAATCCTGACTATGAAATATTAACCGCAGGAACCACAATGAAACGCTGGACATCAGACCAGCCTGGTCGTCAGAACCTGAAAATGATTTCAGCAGAGATCTCTCTGCCAGGGCAGAACGAAGTGCTCGTCCGGGTCAGCGCCGTTTCACTCAACTTCCGGGACAAGGTCATTATTGAAGGTGGAATGGGTAACGGGATGCCGATGCCTTTTACCCCAGGATCGGACATGGCCGGTGTGGTGGAGGCTGTCGGGCCGGGCACAACCCGCTTCAGTCCCGGAGAACGTGTTATCTCCACCTTTTTCCCGGACTGGATAGACGGAAAACTTCCCAACACTGCCAGAAATCCGCGCTACGACACCACAGGCTATGCGTTTCAGGGAGTACTTGCTGAATACGTGGTCATGAATGAAACGTGGCTGGTTAAGTCACCGCAGTCGCTTTCTGATACGGAAGCCAGCACGCTGGTCTGTGCAGGCCTGACAGCCTGGTTTGCACTGGTTGAACGTGGAACGTTGCGGGCTGGCGAAACCGTACTGATACAGGGAACCGGCGGCGTGGCGCTTTTTGCGTTACAGATTGCAAAAGCGGTGGGCGCTGAGGTATTTATCACCTCATCCAGCGATGAGAAGCTGGAAGCTGGAAGCTGCGAAGGCGCTCGGTGCCGATTACGGTATTAACCGTAAGAAGGAGGATTGGGTCGACGCGGTTCATCGTTTGACCGGCGAACGTGGCATCGACCACGTTGTGGATACTGTAGGGGGAAGTAACGTTGCCGATTCTATTCGTGCTGTGGCTTCTCATGGACGAGTTTCGCTGATCGGCATGATGGATAAAGACGATATCACTGTTTCCGGATCGATGCTGCTGCTTAAGTCACCCACCGTGCAGGGCATTGGTGTGGGTCACCGCCGTGCGCTTGAAGATCTCGTCAGGGCTGTTGACAGTATTAAACTGAAACCGGTTATCGATAAAAGGTACAGCTTCAGCGAACTTACGCAGGCACTGGATCAACTCGACAATGGTGCGTTTGGAAAAATCGTTATCAATGTGGGCTGACCTTTATGAATCAGGTTACACACGGCGAGGGGGGCGTAAACACTGGATTCGCCTGTTAATGATTAACTGGGGGGCAAGAGAGAAAACGGCTCACGCTGAGCCGTTTTCCGTACTGAATCGTCAACTTTCAGCATTGACTATTTATCGACTGCGTCGGCCACCAGTTTTGCTGCACTGGCCAGTACGTCTTTGCGTGTGGCCGCATCTTTATCGTGCTGTGTAAAGTAAGTGGTGAGGATGACAGGTGCGTGATTTTTTGGCCAGATAACGGCGATATCATTTGTAGAACCGTAGTCTCCACTGCCTGTTTTATCTGCCACAATCCAGTCGTCCGGAAGACCTGCTTTAATACTGTCAGAACCGGTAGTATTCCCCTTCATCCAGTCTGAAAGTTTCGCTCGCTGCTCTTCCTTAAGCGCCGTACCCAGAACCACTTTTTTAAGGCTTTCAGCCATCGCTGAAGGTGTCGTTGTATCACGCTCATCGCCGGGGATGGCGGTATTAAGCCCCGGCTCGTGTCTGTCCAGACGAAAATCCTTATCGCCGATTGTCCGGGCGAAGTGCGTGGCCTGCTGCGGACCACCCAGATAGGAAAGGAGTTTATTCATCGCGGCGTTATCGCTGTATTGCAGCGCCGCGGCACTCAGCTCAGCGACTGACATATATGAGCCTATATGCTTCCGGGTAACAGGGTTGTAATTTACCATGTCACTTTTACTAATATGAATTTTCTTATCAAGCAGATGAGGGTCACGTTCATTTTTCTTTAATATCGCTGCAACCGCCATCACTTTACTTGTGCTGCAGAGTGGAAATCTTTCATTGCCACGCCATGCATATTTCGAATCATCCGATGTGTCAATGACGGCCAGGCCGAGTCTTCCTCCTGATTTATTTTCAAGTGTTTCAAGCTGGCTCGTCAGGGTTTGCTGGTTAAAAGCAGCACAGGCTGACACAGAACAACCTGCTGTTGCGATCAGTAACAGGCTGGTCAGACTTACTTTAAAATTTACCATCAGGAATCACCTTGTTCTGAGATTAATAACATCATGGTGCAAAACAAAACACGCTGAAAGACTTCGCTTCGCTTAAGTTATGTGCGCCAAAATAAATCAATTTCACGATGAGAAAAAACGGTATAAATTGATGTCTGTCATAACTTTTTCTGGGGTCAGCATTGAAAAGTGATATCCCGCTCAATGCTCTGCGCGCATTTGAAGCTTCTGCCCGTCACCTCAACTTCACTCGTGCAGGCATGGAGCTATTCGTTTCTCAGGCTGCTGTCAGCCAGCAGGTCAGGCTGCTCGAAGAAAGATTAGGTGTGACGTTATTTAAAAGACTTTCACGCGGCCTTGAGTTAACCGATGAAGCCCGGCTGCTTTTTTCTGAAATTTCAGAACAATTTCATCGTATTGAGAAAGCGTATCGCCAGTTTGAAGGTGGACATTTCAGGGAGGCACTGACGCTATCCTGTGTGGGTACTTTCGCGCTGGGCTGGCTGCTGCCAAAAATTGAAGATTTCCAGCTACAACACCCCGCTATCGAACTGAGTATTCAGACCAACAATAACGTTGTAAGCATTGCCGGGGAGGGCGTCGATTTCGCTATAAGATATGGTTCTGGCAGTTGGGCATCATCACATAACCAGCTTCTGTTTGATGCACCACTCACGCTATTGTGCCAACCTGAAACAGCGAAAAGGCTGTTAAAGCCCACGGATATCACCGGCGAGACATTATTACGATCTTATCGTCATGACGAGTGGGATAACTGGTTTGCAGCAGCAGGCATACCCTCATTCAGAGTTAACGGTCCAGTTTTCGATTCATCACGTCTTATTATTGATGCTGTCCTGATCACCGGTGGCATCGCACTGGCACCTGATATTATGTTTGAAACGGAAATAAAACGCGGACTGCTTGTCAGGCCTTTTGATATTTATTCAGGCAATGATGGTTACTGGTTAACATGGCAGAAAGCCCGAAAAATGACCCAGTCGATGCAAATATTCTGTGAATGGATTATTCAAAAAATAATGAAACCGTGATGTTGTTCAGACTGACTCAGTCATCACGCGGCTGGTGTCAGAGAAGAGTCATCACCGATGTCCGACCGGCGCGTGGTGACACCACTGCGCCGGGTTAAAACATTTCAGGCAACGCAAGAAGGCCATTCTGCTCAGCGTTTTCAGGCGGACATCCCTGTCGCAGATTGCAAAGCAGGTGAAAGAATCGCGTGATTTAAGACAACTTACGCGGTTACGACTTGACTGAACCGCCTCTGGCGCCAGGCCTGAAAGCGTGCTTTTTCGCGCGCCAGGCGATGACAAACGCAACAGCCATAAAGGCCAGAAGCGCCCAGGGGAATGATTCAGCACCGGCATTATTGAGCAGTAGCCCGCCAGCGACGCCACCGCTGGCAATCGCCAGATTCCATGCGGTCGTTACCATCGCCTGAACGACATCGACATGATTGCCCGCCGAGTCGGCGGCGGCGGTCTGCATCTGGGTTGACGCGCCGCCAAACGACCATCCCCAGACGATGACGGCCAGAAACACAACGACCTGTTCCCGCATGCCTGCTGCAAGCACCCCAGAGACAACCGCCAGGGCCGCAAGGCTGAGCAGAACCAGATTGCGCAGATGGCGATCTACCAGCATTCCGGTAATCCAGATGCCAATAAGTGCCGCAATGCCAAAAACCAGCAGAATGAACCCCACGTTTGCAGCCAGTCCCGACAGCTGCAGGAACGGGCCGATAAACGTGTAAAGAATGTTGTGTGCCGTCATCCACAGAAAGATAACCGCCAGAACGGGTGTGACGCCGGGCATCAGTAAAACTTTCCACACAGGGAGGCGACGACCAGACTGCTGCCCCGGCAGGTCAGGCACCGCGATCCATGTCCAGATAAACAGAATTACGGCCAGAGCTGCCATAATCCCAAACGGCACTCTCCATCCCATCAGGCTGCCCAGCCATGTGCCTGCCGGTGTACCCAGTGAAAGAGCAACAGGAATACCCACCATAGCAATAGCCAGTGCGCGCCCCTGCAACGCAGCAGGAACGAGGCGGCGTGCATAGCCCGCCAGGATCCCCCATGCCAGTCCGGCTGCCACACCCGACATAAAACGGGCCGCCATCGTCAGCCAGTAACTGGATGACAGGGTGGTAATGGTGTTGAAAATCAAAAAAGTGCCGACGGCAAGCAGCAGCACTTTTTTACGCCGCCATCCACTGGTCAGCACCGTTAACGGGATCGCCGCAAGCAGCGATCCCAGCGCATAAATACTGACCAGCTGGCCCGCCATTACCTGGGTAACACCCAGGCCTTCTCCGATTTCCGGAAGCAGACCTGCCGGCAGCGTCTCTGTCAGGATGGCAATAAAGCCTGTCATGGCAAAGGCCAGCAGGGAAGCCAGAGGCAGACCCCGCTGGATTGTGGTTTCACTGAATTCTGAAGTGGTGTGCACGTGAGCCTCTTTTAAATCATTGATAGCGTGAAAACCTTATGGCAAAAGATTTTCTGATTAATGTATCGATTGGTATATATATGAAACTATAGACCGGCATGAGCCTTGTCAAGCACATATGTATCGATTAGTATTTATATCTGACATGTACAAACAGGAGCGGATATGGCTCAGATGGGACGTCCACGGAAATTTGATCGTGATGAGGCCATTCGTCAGGCGATGACCCTTTTCTGGCAATATGGCTACGAGTCCACCTCGCTTGCCATGCTCAAGTCGAACCTTGGTAACGGCATCACTGCACCGAGTTTTTATGCAGCGTTTGGTTCAAAAGAGGCGCTGTTTGAAGAAGTAGTGGAATGCTATGCGTCGACTTACGGCCAGGTTAACGATTGCCTGTGGGATGACACGCCTGAACCTCGTGAAGCTGTCGAACTGGCATTGCGCCGTTCGGCAAAAATGCAGACAGAACCGGGACATCCCAGCGGCTGCCTGATTGCGTTGTCCGTAAATACCTGTTCACCCGCGAATGATCACATCCGTAAAATTCTGGCGGTGCAACGCGAACGGACAAGGGCGGGATTTTTGCGATGCGTCTCGAGAGCGAAAGAGGCGGGACAGCTGGCTGCTGATACAAACGTGCGGGCGCTGGCCATCACTCTCCACAGTTTTGAACTGGGCCTGTCAACAGAAGCCCGGGATGGGGCAAGCGGTGAAGAGCTGGATGCGGCGGTATCAGCCGTGATGAAATTGTGGGATGCAAATATCCCTGATGCTAAGAATTGATGAGTAAGATCGTTTTCAGCACGCAGCGCGGGTATAAAAGGTACAGCGATGCAGATGCGTAAAGCCGATTGCCCTGACTATGGAAAAGCACCCTGATGACAATCAGATTTATCGCTGACGCCAGAACGTGGGCGAAAAACATTAAATGGGATGTACACGCGGTATGGCTTGCCGCCCGCGATCCCCGGACGCCGTTGCTGGCTAAAGTGCTGGCGTTGATTGTCGCTGCCTATGCCGTTTCCCCCATCGATTTGATTCCCGACTTCATTCCCATCATCGGTTATCTTGATGACCTGATCATCGTGCCATTGGGCATCATGCTGGTGGTGCGTCTTATTCCCGCCGAAGTCATGCGTGAGCATCGGGAGACCGCAGCGCAGGCCAGCAGACGTCCTGTCAGTCGCATAACGGCAGGCGTGTTTATCGTGATATGGGTGATTTGCGCCGTGCTACTGGTCAGGGCATTTATCTGAAGCGGAGTGAAGCAGGTAAAAGAGCATTAAAACAGGTTGAGAAGTCTGGCAATGAGGCGCGGGGGTTAAAGCACGTGAAAATATCACCTGCGGCAGTGTAGGGCGGAAAAGACGGATATCTCTGAAAAGCAACGTTCAGGTGTAATGCGTGGATGCGTGCTGTCAGGCCTGTCACTGCACACTGTAGCAAGCCCGCACCGCACGGGCTTTAGGCTGCTTTACAATCCCACCAGCGTAATATGTTTCTTCATCGTCAGCGCTTTATATAACGCGTTCGCCAGGTTACCTGACGCTATTTCAGGATGAGCGCCGTCTGAATCGGTTTAGAACGATTTAATACGCAACAGGGTATTAATGCTGGTGACGCGCTCCATCTCCAGCACAGCCAGCACAGGGTAGCGCATTTCGCCGAGTTGCTCTGTTGTATCTGCTTCTATCACCGCGGCGCGGGACGCCTGACTGTCAAAGATAACGTGGCATCGTGCGCCGTTCAGATTGAGTATGTCGATAACTTCGTAAAGGCACTCAACAGCCTCTGCACTGTAGGTTGCGGGCACATTAAACATAGCAAATCCCTCTGACGCAAAATGTAGTGAGCAGCCAGCATAGGCGAACTCTAATGAGAGGAGAAGTTACTGTTTTTGCATGAGAAATGTAGAGTTCTAAGGTTACGATAACGCGCGTTATTTTTACTCTTATTTAGGATGGCACTAAAGTTAAGCGAAGCGCAGGCGGGTCATGGCGGCAGGGCGCGGATTTGACTTAAAGAAACATTCTCACAGGGCCGGCTAACCGTTCCAGTGCGAAGTGTATTTATAGCAGCACACAGCGCGTCAGCTGCGTGCTTTCGTCATTTTACAGGATGAATATTAGGTTAAGTTTAAGATTTATCGCTGTGTTAAATCATAAACTTCTTATACCCGTAGCGCTTAATGCTAAAGAAGCAATGAACTAAAAAGCCTGATATGCTCCCGCGATTCACTGGATAATCTTATGCATGAAAATGCTCAGTGGGTCTGCAAGGTAAGGGGGGAAAGGGTCACAAACCTCATATCCGCATCTGCGATAGAGTGCTATAGCAGGTTGTTGATGAATGCCCGTTTCCAGCCGTAACTGATGGCACCGATTCTCCCGCGCAAGCTGCTCCAGAGACCCGACGATAAGTTCTCCCAGCTTACGGCCTCTGAACTCAGGGCGGATATAAACGCGCTTAATTTCACCAAAGCCAGCTTCCTGAAAGAGCACAGCACCACAGCCCGCTGGAACACCTTCTTTATCTCTGACCATCAGACAACGGAGGTTTTCATCACTGACGGTTGATAAGTCCAGCGAATGATTACTCTCGGCGGGATAAAGTTCTGCTAAAAAAATATCGAGTTCATTCACCAGACAACCTAATTCAGAATCACTTTTGTTTACTTCCGAAATGTAAAACATTGATCACCCGTGATTTATCTTCCAGATTGTCAATCTATCACGACCTTTCAGTATTATTGAATGCCTTTGACTGAATCGTGCCCTGCAGGTTTTTGTTAAAATGTGCCAGCGCTATTCAGCCTCAAACCGCAGGCTTCGCTGTGCCATCATGCTGACTCTGCGTTGCATTCAGTTTGAGGCAGATTAGCCTGCATCAGCCTCAGTGTTTAAGCGGCATGGCCTGTCATAATGATCCAGTAAACTCCTAATAAACATCTAATAATTAACTGGTATAGTGACGCAAAAAAATAGTGACGGAAGTTTATCTATGCTGAAGAAATATCGGGGTTCGCAAATTCTTTTCCACTGGCTGACGGTCTTACTGATTATCGTCGCCTACGCTACCATCGAGCTGCGCTGGATGGCAGAGAAGGGAACCTGGCAGCGAAATGCGGTGATGATCACCCACTTTTCCGCAGGCTTCTGCGTCATGATCCTGATGATAGCCCGCCTCTGGCTGCGCACCCGTTCTGTAACGCCGCCTATTACGCCGCCCGTGGCGCGCTGGCAGACGGGTCTTTCACATCTGGTGCACACGCTGATTTATGCGCTGTTTGTGGTCTTACCGGTTCTCGGGCTGAGCTCGCGTTACCTGCGTGGAAAAGAGTGGGCCCTGTTTGGGATCAATATGCCTGTGGCGACATCGCCCGATCCCGCTACTGCCAGTATGCTGATTGACTGGCACGAAACGCTGGCCCCGCTCGGATACTGGTTAATTGGTCTGCATGCGCTGGCGGCGCTGTTCCATCACTATTTTATGAAAGATGACACGCTGCGCAGGATGATGCCGTAACTGCGTCTGCTGAAATCCCGGAGCGGGACGATCGTAAACGGTCCGGCACTCAGGTGTCGGATGAACAGGAATATTGAGGACAATCATGCTCTGGCTGATATCGAAATATGCCATCACGGCTTTTATGGTCGTGCTGATTTCAGAAGCGGCTAAGCGTAGCGATCGACTGGGCGGTTTACTTGCCGCCTTACCGCTGGTCACCGTGCTGGTGCTTATCTGGATGAAGGTGGAAGGGCAGACGCAGGAAAAAATCAGTGCTCATGCCTGGTACACCTTCTGGTATGTGGTGCCGACACTGCCCATGTTTATTCTGTTCCCCTTTCTCTATCAGCGCACCGGCTTCTGGCTGACGCTGCTCATCTCCTGCGCTATCACTATCCTGCTTTTCACATTCTGGGCGCTGCTTCTGAAACGCTTTGGTATCGTGCTGATGTAGCGCTATGCCGCTAAGGTAAGCACGACGACCTCATGAGAGTCGGCAATAAAAAAACCGCCTCGCCAGGCGGTTAAAATCATCTTACCCTCCACTACGCGGGCCGGACTCTGGCCTTCGTCGGATGCCCGTCACGCCCGTCATCATGGGTATGGTCCGGGTCAGGCTCAATGATAACAATATAGTCTTTGCCAACTCCGTCGCGCGTTAATGTAACTAAATCGCCGGCAACGGGTTTGGAATCAAAATCATGTTCCTCTTCAACGCCCGTATCTTCGAATATCACACCGAATTTCATATTTCCGTCCTCTTTGTGATGAGCCGCGCCGTTAACCCGGTTTTATGCTGACGCTTACCTGATGAATTCTAGCCTGGACTGAAAATGCCACCTGGCTCAGTGGATTAGCGGGTTCCGATTTGGGATGTAATAACTGGCGGATGCCAGGAGACGCGCGGCCATCGGACGGTCGTATTAATCAATCATTAATGCCGATGGCTTGGCGCTTTTTCGCTGTGGCTAATTTGCCAGACTCTCTCTATGATGGATTTTTTCCCGGGTGATTATCGGGAGCTATCAATGACTTAGGGAAGTAACCTCGCGATGACCTTGTTAAATGACCTCGATTTACGTCAGCTGGAAGCTTTCTCGGCCGTAATTTCTGCGGGCAGCGTCACTGCGGCGGCCAAAGCGCTGAACCGCTCGCAGCCTGCCGTTTCCCGCCTGATTCAGGAATTAGAGCAGTCGCTGGGTTACCCGCTGTTTATTCGCAATGGCCCGCGTATTCATCCGTCAGAAGAGGCGTTGCAGCTGCATCAGTATGTGCAAAAAGCGCTGCTGTCATTGCAACAGATTCGCTTACGCGCGCAGGAGATCGCGCATCAGCAGCATCGCCCACTCAGCATTGCTGCGACGCCCGCGCTGGCTGCCGGTCTGTTGCCGCAGGCGCTGGCCGCGCTGAATCTTCAAAATAAAGTGCAAATCATCAGTGAATCCGCCGTACAGACAGCGCATGCGGTGATCACCGCAGAGGCTGACATCGGCTTATGCAGCCTGCCGCTGGAGCATCATGCGGTCGAGCTGCACTGGATTGGGCAGTCGCAGTGCGTGGTTGCGCTGCCCGAAGACGATGAACTGGCGGCGAACAGTGAGCTATCGCTGAGCCAGCTGGCAGGCCGCCGTTTAATTGCGCCCTGGAGTCCGCAGCGCTTACGTGGACGCTATGAAAAAGCGCTGAAAAAGGTCAAAGCACCGCTGCTGGAAACCATCGAGACCAACTCATCGGCGAATATTCTGGGCTGCGTGCGGGCCGGATTAGGCGTGGCGATCCTCGAGCCTGTCACGGGCTGGGGGATGCCGCTGGCCGGTGTGGCGATCCGCCCGATTCAGGAAGACATACCTTACTTCTTTGGTGTTATCACCCCCCAGGGCCGACAGATCTCCAGCGCGGCGCAGGCACTGGTGGACGCGCTGGCGGAGGCCGCCGCGCAACTGTTGCCCGGATTTGAACGTCTGGCAGCCAGTGAACATCCGCGAATTATGCGCATCATCAACCAGGAGTGATACCGGCATGCAGGTCACCGTCACTCTTAAGAGAGATTCCCGTCAGTTTCGCTGGATTTTGTGAGCCAGGTATTAAGGCCCGACCGGACACGCCGCGATAAAAACCTTCATTTTCAACGCTTATAACGTATCTGGCATAAGATATAAGAAATCCATTGGTTAAACCCTGAGCACAATTCTTGACTCCGATCCGGGGCAGGAGGATTATGCGAAAACTTAGCTCTTACTATGCGTTTTGATGATTGTTAGCCGCCTATTATGTATTTAAAGGATAATAGGAAAGGCACGTTCACCGGCGCGTTTTAACCGTTTTCGCTCGCTCTCAGGCGATCGCTGACACCAGGGAAATTGCTCTATGACGTATGCCGCCAAAGGTCTTGCCGCGCTCGAAGCTCAGCTTCAGCAGGATCTGGAATTTCTGGAACTGCCCGCTAAATCATGGGTACCGGAACACACCTTCCAGACTGCGCCGGTGCGCGACGTAGTGGTGATTGGTGCGGGCATGTGCGGTCTGGCAGCGCTGGCGAAATTACAGCTCACCGGCATCAGCAATATCGTGGCCTATGACGCTGCACCCGCAGGGCTGGAAGGGCCGTGGATTACCTTTGCGCGCATGGAAACACTACGCTCGCCGAAATCGCTGCACGGTCCGGCACTGGGTCTGGCACAACTGACCTTCCGTGCGTGGTTCACGGCGCAGTGGGGCAATGAAGCATGGCAGGCGCTGGACAAGATACCGAAAGCGCAGTGGATGGATTACCTGATCTGGTATCGCCGGGTGCTGAATCTGCCGGTGCAGAACAACGTGCGTGTCAGCAATATCGCGCAGGCCGGAGAATTTATTGCGCTGGATCTGGACGGTGCCGAAACCGGACGTGTTTACACACGTAGTCTGGTACTGGCCACCGGACGTTCAGGGCTTGGCGGTTTTGCTGTACCGGATTTCCTGCAAGGCATTGACCGCCAGTTCTGGGCTCACTCCGCCGATGACATCGATTTTGCGGCATTGCAGGGCAAACGCGTTGCGGTGATTGGTGCCGGGGCCTCGTCGATGGATAACGCGGCGACCGCACTGGAGCAGGGCGCGAGCGCGGTAGATCTGCTGATTCGTCGTAAAGAGATGCCGCGAATTAACAAGATGACCGGCATCGGCAGCCAGGGCGTGGTGCACGGCATGCATGAGTTGCCGGATGCGTGGAAATGGAAATTTGTCGATTACACCGCCGCGACACAAACCCCGCCGCCGCGTTCATCAACCCTGCGCGTGTCCCGTCATGATAATGCGCGTTTCTTCCTCGACTGCGGCATTAATGCCGTTAAGCAGGAAGCCGATAGCCTGCTGATCGAAACCACCCAGGGCGCATTGCGCTATGACTTCCTGATCGCTGCCACCGGCTTTACCAATGATTTCCACGGCCGCCCGGAGTTTGCTGCTATCGCGCCGCATATCCGTAGCTGGGCCGACGGTCGCTATCAGCCGGAGATGGGGCCTGCGCGTCACAGCCTGCTGGAAGCGCCGGATCTCGGCCCTTCGTTTGAATTCCGCGAATTAACACCGGGTGCCTGCCCGATGCTGGCACACATCCACTGCTTTAACGATGCTGCGATGCTGACGCACGGCAAAGTCTCCGGCGACATTCCGGCAGTGAGCGCGGGAGCCGATCGTCTGGTGCGCGGCATTGCTGCCTCGCTGTTTGCTGAAGATGTCGATCAGCACTTCGCCAGCTTACAAGCTTTTGACACCCCTGAATTGCAGGGCGATGAATGGGTGGATTCAACCCCGCTACTAAAACAGGAGAACACGCTGTGAGCGACGCTATTGATCAGGCCGCCGGATTAACACCAGAAGAGGCGTTGTATCAGACACGTCGCCTGCGTCCCGAATTTGTGGAAGGCGCAGAAGCGTGCCGTCTGTCCGTGCTGACACCGGAAGATGAACAGGGTTTACCTGCGGATCTGCGCCTGGCGCTGGCCCGGCGTATGGCGGTGCTGAATGACGACGTGCCGCTGCAGCGCGATTATCAGGCACAACTGGCGGCGTTAAATCCGTCAGAAGCGCTGCTCGCCCTCGCTGCGGGTGACGTTGTGAATGAAGAGCCACTGGCCACGCTTGCACGCCACACCGACCTGGTGACACAGCAACCCATTCAGGCGACCGAACAGCATATTCGTCTGCTGGAACAGGCCGGATTAACCAATCCGCAGATTGTTGCGCTCTCGGAACTGATTGCCTTTGTTAACTTCCAGACGCGCGTTGCGGCTGGCTTACGTCTGATGAGGTCCGCATGATTCCGTCGGTTAATCTCAAGCCACTGCACTGGCATCCCTACATCACGCCAGTGGATGTTGAACAGGCGACACCGGCGCAGCTTGATGCGATGAAAGTGACGCCGTCCAACAAGAAAATCTCAGAGTACGTCCGCACGCTGGTCCACGATCCGGAGAGCTATACCGCACGCACCGGATTATTCAACGCCATTATGTACGTCGAAGGTGGCCTGGACCGTGCTGATCGTGAGCTGGGCGCGCTCGGTGCTTCAATCGTTAATGGCTGCCGCTACTGTGCGGTGGTGCATGCGCGCCGTCATGCCCAACTGGCTGACAGCGACACCGTGGTCAGTGCCATCTATTTCGATCGGGCGGATGTATTAGGGGAGCGCGACGCGGCTATCTATCACTTTGCAAATCGTTTGTCCGTCACGCCGTCGGAAGCCACGCCGGACGATGTCGCCGCGCTGCGCGCCGTTGGGATGAACGATCAGGAAATTATCGACCTGATTCATGCTATCGCCATTTTTGGCTGGGCCAACCGTCTGATGCATGTGCTCGGCCATGCTGACCTGAATAAATAAGGGCTGCACCGGATGTTAGAACTCAACAATATTACGCTCGCTTACGGCAGCAACCCGATTCTGAAAGGCGTCGATCTGTCGGTAAAGCGCGGCGATGTGGTATCGATTATCGGGCCAAGTGGCACCGGCAAAACCACGTTACTGCGCTGCATTAACTATCTGGCGAAGCCATCCGCGGGGACGATTCAGCTCGATCAGATTCGCATGGACTATCAGTCCCCCGACAAAGCTGCGATTCAGGCAATCCGTCTGCGTACTGCCATGGTATTTCAGCAGTTCAACGTGTTTAAGAACATGACGGTGCTGGAAAATGTGATGGATCCGCTGATCGTTATCCAGCGTAAAACTAAGCAGCAGGCGCGCGACATCGCCGTGCAGGAGCTGGAGCGCGTAGGACTGGGGGCAAAACGCGATCACTATCCGTCGCAGCTCTCTGGCGGCCAGTTACAGCGTACCGGTATCGCCCGTGCTCTGGCGGTGCGGCCGGATGTAATGCTGTTTGATGAACCGACCTCATCGCTCGATCCCGAGCTGGTGGGTGAAGTGCTTAAAGTGATTAAAGATGTGGCGTCATCCGGCATTACCTCGCTGCTGGTGACGCACGAAATGCAGTTCGCGAAAAGCATTTCGAATCGCATCGTGTTTATGGATCAGGGTGTGGTCGCGGCGCAAGGAACGCCTGCAGAGATGTTTGATAACCCGGCGCTGCCACGCCTTGCCCAGTTCCTCAACTCAGAAAAAGTATTCTAATAAATAAAGGAATCAGTGACATGCCTGCAATCAAAACTACTTTACGTCGCCTGGCCGCGCCTGGCATCATCGCGCTGGCCCTGATCAGTGGTAACAGCTTTGCTGACGCCGTACGCTCGATCAAAATCGCCACCGCAGCGGAGTCGAAACCGCTGTCATGGGGTGCAATCGGCCATGAGCCGGAGGGCTACGAGCCGGATGTGCTGAAAGCCATCAACGCGAAGCTGCCACAGTATAAATTTGTGATGGAAGGCGCGGCGGACATCGCTCAGGAAACCGGTCTGGTGACCGGCAAGTACGACATGGCGACGGGCGGATACTATAAAGCACCTGCGCGCAGCAAACAGTTCCTGATCCCGGATGCACCGATGGGTGCCAGCCTGATGAAGATTTACAGCCGCAGCGACAGCAATATCAATGGCATGAAAGACCTGGTCGGTAAAAACATCGTGCCGGTAACTGCAGGCGGTGGCGTGTATAAGTTTGTCACCCAGTGGCAGCAGGAAAACCCGACTGACAAAATCACCATCAAAGCCTCCAGCGCCGGTGTACCTTACCCGGATCGTCTGAAAGAAGTGCAGAACGGTAAATATGACGCGCTGATCCTGCCTTCAAATCTGGGCGAGCAGACGGTCATCGACAACCAGAAGCTGGCGATCAAAGCTAGTGAGCCAGTGGCGATTAACAACACCTATGTGCTGATCCACCGCTCTGTTGAAAACCAGGCACTGAATGATGACATCGCCAAAACCCTCAAAGAGCTTAAGGCGGACGGCACGCTGGATAAGCTGGCGCGGAAGTGGTTTGGCGAAGACGTTACGAAGTACATGAAGTAACAGATTCACTGCGCCCGGCGCTGAACCGGGCGCATGCTGTCCTTTTTAGCAGGAGTGTTTCACCGTGAATCTATCCTCCATGATTCCAGAACTGCTGTCGGCGCTGCCTCTGACGCTCGGCATCATGTTTGTGGCGATGATTGTCGGGTTCTTTCTGGCGCTCATCGCGACGTTGTTCCGCGTGCGCCGTATTCCCGTGATCAGCCAGCTGGCCGATCTCTACGTTTCCTATGCGCGCAGCGTGCCCGTGGTGCTGCAGCTGTTTGTCGCCTTCTACGGTATGCCACTGATTACCGATAACTTTGGCTTCAGCGACTTCTTCACGGCCAACGTGGCGGCGATGATTGGTCTGAGCCTGTATCACGGCGGTTATCTGTCTGAAGTGATGCGCCCGGCGTACCTGGCGGTTGAGCGGGGTCAGCACGACGCCACCGACAGCCTGGGCTACAGCTTTCGCCAGAAAATGCTGCGCGTTATCGGCCCACAGGCGGTGCACTTTGCGCTGCCGGGTTACGGCAATGCCATTATCTATCTGATTCATAACGTGGCGCTGGTGATGTATATCGGGGCGGCCGATGTGATGGCGACCGCGCACCTGATCATGGAACGCGATTACAACCAGTATCAGTTCGGCACCTATCTGGTGCTGGCCGTGCTCTATTCACTACTGTGCGGTGTGGCGTGGCTGGTTATCCGCTTCTTTGAACAACGTCATGCGAAGTACAGCTCTAAGTCTGCGCCACGCGTGAAGTTCACCACCAGCGTCTGAGTGAGGAAGAAAAACCATGTTTGATGCTGAGGTTTTGCTGCCAGACTTCTGGAGCATTCTGGATGCCGTGCCGGTGACGCTGTTGATGGCGGTGACGGTGTTTATCTGTTCGACACTGTTGGGCGGGCTGTTTGCGTTTGTTGAGCATCGCCGCATTCCGGTGCTGCGCCAGCTGGTGATCACCTACAAAATCGCCTTTAAAGGCGTGCCGATGGTGGTGGTGATTTTCCTCGCCTATTACGGCCTGCCACCGGCGCTGCACTTTGTTGCCACGCTGATTGGCGTCGAGGTCAATGCCCATTCACTGCCGAACTGGGTGATCATCATTGTCGCGCTGAGCGCCTGTGTAGCAGCATTCCAGGCTGAAGTGTGGAAAGGGGCGCTGAACTCGTTCGACAGCGGACAATCGGATGCCGCCCTGTCACTCGGCTACAGCGGGGGGCAGCTGTTTCGTCGGGTCATGTTCCCGCAGATTATCGTGGCGGCGATCCCCGATCTGGCGAATGCCTTTATGGTGATCATGAAAGCCCTGTCGCTGGCGTTTGCCATCGAAGTGGTGGATATCTTTGCCCAGGCACAATTAACGGCGGCACTGAACTTCTACTATCTCGAAGCCTTCCTGATTGCGGTGGTGTTCTACATGGTGATTGCTTATATGGTTACTAAGATTGCCGACAGGATTGAGGCTGCGCTGCGCGTGCGCACCTGAATGATCAGGGCATTGTCATGAATGGGCCGTTCCATGTGACTTTTGCCGATCAATTCAGGATCAGCTGAACGATCCCGTAGCGCTATAAGAATCCGGCAACGTTCTGTTGCCGGTTTTTTTATGCCGCTCAATCAGGCTCCTGAGTGACCC
The DNA here is from genome assembly GCF_003201065.1 of Pantoea sp. JKS000250. Lineage (NCBI taxonomy): Bacteria > Pseudomonadati > Pseudomonadota > Gammaproteobacteria > Enterobacterales > Erwiniaceae > Pantoea > Pantoea sp. JKS000250. The sequence continues at coordinate 377,407 of NZ_QICZ01000002.1, forward strand.
AGGAATAGTAGCCTGTGCGTTGTTACAGACGATGGACTTATTACAGATGACCGATGACAAATTCAGGCTCATAAAAAACAGGGAAATTCACCGATCTGGCAATAAAACAGACTTTGTGAATTTCATGATGAATAGCCATCGCTGAGTCGGGATCACTACCCGCTGCTAACGTGATTTCAGGTCTCAGAATTGCCGAAACAAAGCGACCCGCGCCGCCTGGTAAAATTTCACCTGTCGCTATCGGTGAATCTTCATATTTCAGAACCGTGATCCCGGCATCTGACGCAAGATGCAGATACCAGAGCATGTGACAGGCAGAAAGAGAGGAGATCAGGAGGTCTTCTGGATTCATTTTAGTGGCATCGCCACCCAGTAACGGATCATTGGAGCAGTGGATAATGTCTTTGCCGGTTATAGCGATGTCCCATGTCCTCGCATAGGCCTTATAGCCTGATGTGCCCGTACCCAGGTTACCGGTCCAGGATATACGCGATGTATAATGATGTTCCATGTTCCGCCTCTCTTATTGATGATAAAAATGGGTTCTCTGGATGAGGTGTTTCAGGAAAGCGAGTCAGTTCATACCTGTAAGCCAGGTTTACTCAATGCATGACTGTGTTGCTGACATCAGCGATAACGCAGCGCTGCAATGACTTCCGCCAGCGCCGGTGCCTGCTGATGTCGGCTGGCATAATAAAGATGATATCCCGGAAACTGCGGCCACCAGCGTTCAAGCACCGGAATAAGCTTACCCGATGTAATATGCGGCTGTGCCAGATCCAGCGGGATATAAGCAAATCCCAGACCGTCCAGGGCCGCCTGCATCATAAGGTAGGTGTTGTTAAAAACGGTCTGACCCGTCACCCGCACCGTTATCGGTTTCCCTTCCTGGTCAAAATCCCAGGCGTAGAGCCCTCCGTGTGTCGGAAGCCTCAGGTTGATGCACTGATGTGCCGTTAAATCAGCGGGCACCGCAGGCAAGGGTCTTCCCTGCAGGTATTCCGGTGAAGCCACCACAGCCATGTAAAAGTCCGGGCCAATCCTCACGGCGATCATGTCTTTATCGACGATATCACCCAGCCGGACGCCGGCATCAAACTGCTGCGCCACAATATCCGTCAGCGAATAATCGACACTCAGTTCTATCTGGATGTCCGGAAAGCGTTTCAGTAAAGGCTGTAGCCGGGGCCAGAGGATGGAATCGATAGCGTGATCGTGCGCGGTGATGCGCACGGTTCCTGCCGGCTTCTCACTCAGGGCGCGCAGAGCCACCAGCTCGCTGTCGAGTGTGCTCAGCATCGGCTGCAGGGTGCTAAACAGGCGTACCCCAGCCTGTGTAAGCGACACGCTGCGCGTGGTGCGCGTCAGCAGTCTGACTCCCAGCCGTGCTTCCAGCGCCGTTATGGCATGACTCAGCCCGGAGCGTGACATGCCAAGCTGAGCGGCCGCTCGGGTAAAGTTTTTTTCCCGCGCCACGATCGTGAAAGCGCGAAGGTCGTTCAGATTTTCAGCTGTCATTGTTGCATACCATGCACATAAGCATTCAGATTTACCTGGCTTATCAACCAATCCAGCCAGGCCTACACTTAAAAAGTGCCGGGTGTGATGGCCGCACCCGGCTTTTCCCGTCTGAAAAACGGAGCCTGCATGAAGAGACTTGCCGTTGCTGCAGTGTTCCTGGCACTGTCTGTTTCAGTCACCTACGCAAAGGAGATCACCCCGATGATTACGATTATGCAAAGCGGAGCAAAACCCTCCGTCAAAGGTTCGTCAGACTATTTCACCGGAACGGTTCGTATCGATTCACCCTTTCAGGGCACTGAGCCTGCGCGTATCGGCGGGGCTACCGTGACGTTCGAGCCTTCTGCCCGCACGGCCTGGCATACGCATCCGCTGGGTCAGACGCTGATCGTGACGGCTGGCGCTGGCCTGGTGCAGGAGTGGGGTGGTCCGGTGCGTGAAATCCGGCCCGGCGACGTGGTGTGGATACCGACCGGCGTTAAGCACTGGCATGGGGCAGCACCGGAAACGGCCATGACCCATATTGCCATCGCCGAAGCCCAGGACGGCAAGGTCGTTGACTGGATGGAGCAGGTCACGGATGAGCATTATGCCTCAGCCGACAGGTCATGAACGTAATCTGATGAAACGGGGCCTCTGCTCCGTTGTCATGCTGTGCGCCGCGCTGGCTTTGCCGTTCAGCGCTGCCACTGCTTCCCTTCCTGACTCACCGAAAAGGACCGATATGATGTCTGAAACACAGGAACAGCCTCTTACCGCACAGCATAAAAACATGGCTGTTATTGCGGCCCGTGCCGCAGCGGGTAATCTGCCCGGGCTGAACAACGCTCTGCAGCAGGGACTGGATGCCGGGCTGAGCATCAGTGACTGCCGTGAAATTCTGGTTCAGGTTTATGCTTATGCCGGTTTTCCCCGCAGCCTGAACGCGCTGGGCGAGCTGATGAAGGTCATCGATTCACGCAGAGCACAGGGCATTCAGGACGACGAAGGCCGGCTGCCCGGTCCATTGCCAAAGCCAGAGGAGATGCTGGCAGCGGGCACCAAAAACCAGACTGCGCTGGTCGGAAAGCCGGTCAGCGGGCCCCTGTTCGGGTTTGCCCCGGCTGCAGACGCGTATCTGAAGACGCATCTTTTCGGCGATATTTTCAGTCGTGACAACCTGGACTGGAAAAGCCGCGAGCTGGCTACTGTAGGGATGCTGGCCGCCATGCCCGGTACCGAGCCGCAGCTGAAAGCGCACCTGAATATGAGCATGAATGTGGGCGTGACGCAGTCTCAGCTTGCGGAGCTGGTGGCTTTCTTTATGGAGAATGACGAACAGGCCAGCGCTGACCGGCTGCAGGCAGCTCTCGACTCAGTTCTCGCCGGTTAAGCTATTCGTTGATACAGACATTTTGCGATACAGACGTTTTACGCCTGTCCGGATGCCCGGACGGAAAGTCATTACGATGTCTTGAGCGTGTACTGGCGGCGTTACGCAGGCAAAAAGATCGGCAGATTGTCAAAGATCCTACATACGTCGATTAATACATCGTATGGATAAAATTCCGTTTGCGAAGCTGACCGACTACTTCAATCAAAACCTGAATAAGTAATCAGTGAGGCATGCAGTTGTTGCATGCCTGCACCTCCGGGAATCGGCAACAATACCGGTTCCTGTTATGCTCTCTGAAAAGGTCCTGCCGACAGTGACAGCAAAAACCTGCAGCCGGATGTGACAATGAGGATCGGCAGGGCATCAGGTTGAGTGCAGAGAAGTAATCAGCGCTGGTTTGAGGATATCTCAATCAGGAATGTCAGCTAATGCGCTGACTCTGCTCGCGGCGATACTTATGATAATCCTCATCACACTCGGCTGAGCAAAAAGCCGTTTCGGCCACGACAGCTTCATCTTTGCACCAGACGCATAAGCCGTTGGGACTGGTAAGTTTGCTCTTACGGGCTGCCAGCGAGGCGGCAAGATGCGCCTCTTCGCGTTCCTGAGCCAGATCAACATCATCCATAAATTTCCAGAGCCTCATTGAATTTCAAAGATCAAAACACAAACCATTAAGTTCAGAGAAAGCGTTTGTGTAAACGAATGCGTAATTATACAGCAAATCAGGCTGATACTTAATCACAGCGCTATATTTCCATAGTCTTACACTGACTTTCAGAATTATCAGGAAACAGTGTGCCGAAGCCCACTATTTCTTCCCTGCTCCAAAGGGAGCAGAGATTAATAGTTTCTGTTGAGCCGACTGGCTTGACTGAATTAATGTGCCAGAGATGACCGTCAAAGCTCTCAGCCATTTATTTGCATGTTTAATGACTGATTCCGGATTATTAAATGCTGTGTAACTATGCAGACACCCTGAAACAGTCGCTTTTGAAATCGTGTCAGAGCCAGCGTTATGCTTTATTAATTTCAGCGTCAGTTGGCGTTGATCTGCATAACACCTTGCGCTGACTTGTTTTACACATTTCATGATTCGGCATCGAAACTACAGCTCTACTTTAAAAGTGTAAGAATTAATGCTTAGTGCATGATTTTCCCCTGATTTTAGCTACAGTTGGTATCACTCTGATTACATCACAATGGTTTTACGATGCCGACATCTTTAACCTCCACGCTTTATGCACGCCTGCGGCTGCTGCTCTCCATCACTGCCGGACTGATATGCTATTTTCTGCTCTCTGATCAACCCGGGCAGATGCAGCGGTTACTGATAAGCTGGAATGTCTGGGCCTGGCTCTATCTTTGTATTCTCTGGTTTCGCATGCTGCGTACCGATGCGACGGGCATCAAGCGCATTGCGCAACAGCAGGATCAGAGTGCTGCACTGGTACTGGGCATTGTGATCGTGGCCTGTATGGTCAGCATTGTGGCCATCCTGAGTGAACTGCCCACGCTAAAAGGCCTTACCGGCACCCCGCGACTGCTGCATCTGTTGCTGACGGCAATGACGCTGATTGCATCCTGGGCCATGCTACCCAGCGCATTTGCAATGCACTATGCCCACCAGCACTATCTTTACCGGGATAACAGGGTGAGTCCGCTGATCTTTCCGGATAATACGAAAAATCCTGGCTACTGGGATTTTCTCTACTTTTCATTCACCATCGCGGTTGCCTCGCAGACGGCAGATGTCGCCACCGGAACAACAGAAATGCGTAAGCTGACGTTATTGCAGTCTGTTATCTCATTTATTTTTAACCTGGCTATTCTGGGCTTATCGGTCAATGTCGGTGCCGGTTTGCTTAATTAGGCTGTTTAGATCAATCGAACGCCGGACAACGTTTATCGGGCGTGAGCTTCTGAAATAATCTGGTCAACTGTCGTGATTATAACAATGTGTAATAAGGTGTTGGCTGCCTCTTCACCAGACACCTGCTGCCGTGTAAGTTCGTGGGTGATTTACGCTATTGTCCCCCTAATCCGATAAGGAGAAATAGAGTGAAAACCACCGCCATGGTCACTACCAGCCTGTTAATGCTGATAAGCAGTGTTCACGCTAAAGGTCTGACGACATCAGCAGAGGATAACAAGCTTACCGTCAGCTTTGGTCAGCCCACCATCAAACAGGTGCTGCACTACCGCAAAATGTATGACAAAAAGCCGTTTCCGGATGCGGAGATTTATTACTACGATAACGGCACCTATAAGATCATTTCTCAGGGGGAAAACCATTACGGCGTTTATGTCATGCAGGGCAGGTTTGATGATGAAACCTTCACCGTTCGCTTTATCTCACTGCCTTCATCCGACTGGGGCAATAAAACGGCCTTTCACCAGTTAACCTTTATCAGAAATGAAAAGCAGAACGTTTTTATTCAGAACGCAATTTTGGATACCGGCGAGGCCATCTCGCAGCAAAATGGCACCTATACGCAGGAAAAAAACAGCGTAACCAATCCGGTTTCTACCCGCTGGGAAAACAAATAAGTTTTGCTTAGCAGGTCTGACACGCTTCCAACTTTGACCGGCTGCAGCCTGGCCGGTCACTGTTGTTCTCAAAAGAGGAACAGCCGCATTGTAATGCCTTATTCTTTTCCTCTCAGCCCGACGTCCCTGATGCGTCATTCCGGTTGTGTTTAAGGCCAGGGAAGTACACTACCGGTAATCAGTCTGTGAGTTATATCGCCAACTTTTTACTGATACTAAACTCCATTCTTCCTGAATTTTATCAGGTCCCGAGGCGTAAATATGGACAGAGCGTTGCCCCTGCTGGATGCGCAGGATGTTACTTTTTCAGTCGGGGATCGCCAGTTACTGCGACCCATCTCTCTGCAGCTAAATCAGGGCGATTATGTGTTACTGACCGGTCCATCCGGCAGCGGAAAAAGCACGCTTCTGAAAATTCTTGCTTCACTGATTACCGCAACTACAGGCCAAATCTTCTTCAGGAACAGTGACATCACCACGCTTAAAGCGGAGACCTATCGTCAGCAGGTGTCGTACTGTTTTCAGACGCCACAACTGTTTGGTCTGACGGTTTATGAAAATCTTGCGCTGCCCTGGCAGATTCGCCGTCAGAAGCCGCAACGGGACAAACTCGTTGCTGCGCTGGAAAGCGTTAATCTTTCTCCTGACATGCTGGATAAACCGGTTGAACAACTTTCAGGCGGAGAAAAGCAGCGTGTCGGACTGCTCCGCAATCTGCAGTTTATGCCTGACGTACTGTTACTGGATGAAGTGACCAGCGCCCTTGATGAAGAGAACAGGCTGGCCGTACTTTCACTGATTAACCGGATTGCAGCTGAAGAAAAGGTGGCGGTGGTGCGGATCAGTCATGATGTCAGCGATATTCAGCAGGCCGGGTATGTGCTGCGCCTTGAGCCGCCAGAAAAGGAGAATGCGCGTGAATCAGCATAATATCAGTGACACCTCGCTGTTGCTGTCGCTGACGCTGGTCGTCATAGCGCTGCTTATCAGCCAGAAAGAAAAACTGGGCATGGGCAAAGATATTGTCTGGAGTGTTTGTCGGGCCATCGTTCAGCTGGTCATCGTCGGCTTTGTGCTGAAGTCGATTTTCGATGTCAATAACAGCTGGCTGACGGTCCTGATGGTGCTGTTTATCTGCGTGAATGCTGCGATCAACGCCCGCAAACGCGGTCGGAATATTGATAACGCCTTTGCGATAGCCTTTACCTCAATCTTCAGCGGCACCGTCATCACACTGACGATTCTGGTACTGAGCGGCGCGATAGCGTTTGTGCCCATGCAGGTCATTCCCATTTCAGGCATGATCGCCGGGAATGCTATGGTTGCGGTAGGGCTCTGTTTCAGCAATCTGAATCAGCGCATCAGCGACAACCACCAGAAAATTATGGAGATGCTGAGCCTGGGTGCATCGGTGAAGCTTGCCTCAGGCCGGATTATTGCTGACAGCATTCGCACCGCGATGATCCCGACAGTGGATGCAGCTAAAACCGTCGGGCTGGTCAGCCTGCCCGGTATGATGTCCGGACTGATTTTCGCCGGAATCGATCCGCTAAAGGCAATTAAGTATCAGATTATGGTGACCTTTATGCTGATAGGCACCGCCAGCCTGTCAACTATCATCGCAGTCTGGTTATCCTATCGACGATTTTATAATGCCAGAGCGCAGCTGAAGATATCGGGGGCAAAGCCGGACTGATAGTGCTGATGGTTGTGGTAAAAATCACGGCCAATGAAAAATATTTCTTTAAATCAGCATTAAATATGCAGCCCTGCGGATGTAATCAGGCCTGAGGGAAATAGTGGGTGACTCCGTTTTGCGTATAAATATTGCTTTCATAAAGGACATGGATTGTCCCTGAATGCCGAACCGATAGCGCAGAGTCAGGCATTGGAATTAGTTACATCATACTTAGTGTTAATGATCTGGAGTGTTCCATAAATTATACTCTGCAGCTATTTAGCCTGGCAGTATGTCAGATTTCCTGAAACAGGGTTTAGCAGCTGCTGAAATTAATACTGCACTGAAATTATAGGACCCGAATTCTCAGCCCCCGATATTTTAAGGCGGTGAACTGGGCCGGAGTATACCTCAGTCTTTCAGGAAGGCGTTAATAATGGTCATGCCTGCCGCATTGCTACGTTTGGTAACGCGAAGCATTCCACCACCAAAATAATTCCCCGCAGGTTCACACACTTTTATGCGTCTTTGCAGATCTGGATCGTTAACATCTACGCCAGAACAGCTGTTACGACTGCCGCCCGAAAACTCGCTATATGCCGTATAGGTACTAGTGCTACCGGGAAGTAGCCAGACTACAGTGGTGAGCAGCATGTAACTTAAAAAGATAACCATCAGAATGGCCCCTGCGAAAAGTTTGATGTTATTCATCATGCCAGTGACAGCCTCGCCCTTACCCCATTTTTTTATTATCAGAAAAACGGACAATCCAAGAGGCACGGCAGCGCACCATAATGCGTTGAGTAAGGGTTGTGCCAGAAAGGTAGTGCGTTCGATTTCATTGAGCCACACAAAAAAAGTAAATATGCAGCCCAACGCACTGGTGATTATCAGCGCTAAACGAGGTGTCGAAAAGGAATTGATCATAAACTCTCTCCATGAGTCAGTTTTAAGTAATATGAGTCACGCGATTAATTCCGCGACCGGCACGTAGCCTGAACCTGCAGGTAGTACGGTGAGTCATAGATCAGGCGAAAGTATTTTGCGGCTAAAGATTATCATGCAGCTCTTCCGATAGACAAATAGCATGAACTTTATTTATGTTTTAAATTGTTCCATAACATGAGGAGAGCGAAATGATTGTCAGAACATGGCACGGATGCGTACCGCTCAGGCATGCAGAAGGCTTTGCGACTCACCTGCAAAAGACCGGTGTAGAGCATTCAGAAGGAACACCAGGCAATCTGGGAGCCTGTGTGCGCAGGGAAACGCAGGGTGAATGGGAGCATTTTTTTCTTGCTACATACTGGGAAGACTTAGAGGCAATCAAAGCCTTTGCAGGCGAACAGTATCAGATTGCCGTGACATATCCGGATGATGAGCAGTTTGAACTGCTATCAGATCCCTACGTTTTCCAGCACCACGTGCAGAAAGTAACACCTTTGTAGTTATTTCCCCGCTGCCGCCTGGCGGCGGCTTGTCTCTGATTCAGCATATTCCCTCAGAAGATTTATTGGCCTGGAATAGGGAGAAAAAAAACCTTTAAATTGTAGATTGATCGATCTACAATCAGTCATCAGAACAGGAGAGTCTCATGAAATCATCTGCAGGCAGACCCAGAGAGTTTGATCCAGACGTGTTCCTCAACACGGCACTTAACTGCTTCTGGCAGAATGGCTATCAGGCCACATCCATGGCTGATCTGATGAAAGCTTCAGGACTGGCCAGTGCCAGCATCTATAAACTTTACCCGGATAAGCGCGCTATCTATCTTGCAGCTTTACAGCGCTATATGGATGAGGGCACTTTAAGAACAAAAAAACGAACCGCAGAAATGTCGCCAGAAGCCGCCTTGCGAGAGACGCTTGAATTTGCTGCTCAGTTATCCTCCGCGCCCGCCGGAGAGAGAGGCTGTTTTACAATTGCCGCAGCCAGTGAGCTTTTGCCTGGTGACGAAGAGGTTAAAGCCAAAGTTTCTGCAAAATTTAAAAATATAATCAACGAATTAGAGTGCATATTACTCAGAGGCCAGCAACAACACGTTTTTCGCCGGGATGAAGAAGCGAGAGTAGTAGCAAAAAGCCTTTTCATGATGATTGAGGGTATGCGGATATATGGAAAGATTCAGCCAGAAATTGAAGATATCCGAAGAAGTAATGATTTTATTATCAGAACACTACTTTTAAGCGTCAATGCTGGCGCAGCTAAGGCATCATCATGATCGCGACCGGCACTATTGTCCGGCGGAGAAAAAGAAGAAAAACAATGATTGTGCTGGAATGCTCAGACAATATGATTCTATGTGGTTGGATCGATAAAGGACGGTTCTTTAAAAGAAGCTTCCCGCTTTCTGAACTTGAGATATGCGTCCCTTATTCAAGTTTCTGGTCACTAACGTAAAAGTGGCACAATGACTAGTATCCAGGATGACAGTTGGTGTTAATTATTCATGGGCAGTTTGTATCGCAGCGAGTTTTCCAGATTATGGAGTGCCCAGATTAAAGAAAGCACTCATCTTTCGTAATTTGACTGTATCAGCCCAGTCAGAAGCATTAACACAGGTCAAAAATCAACCCCTTGTTAAATATCGAAATATTCACTAAACATCTTATATGCTCATCATGATAAAAGGTGTAAGTATATCAATTATAATGCGTCTGAAATTTTCAAATTGGATTATTGTTCGAATTCTAGTGATTGCCGGACAACACCCTGTCCGGCAATCCGCTATTTTACATCAGCATTAAAGCTCAGCTTAATTCTGCGCCGGCTGGGCCTGCTGATTTTTTTCCGCCTCTTTCTGTTTTTTCTTCGCCATATGATGACCGACTGCGCAACCTGCTGCGGCACCGGCAACACCATGATGATGAGCAACATGACCTGCCACACCGCCGACTGCGGCGCCTTTAAGACATCCTTCGGCGTGAGCCTGTAAATTCACTGACAAAAACAGACCGGTAGCCATAACAATAACTGATAATTTTTTCATCTTTTTTATATCCTGATAGTCAGAGTTGCAGGTTGAACTCCGCTCAGCATAGCCAGGCATCAGGGTGTTTCACTCGTCAGGATACAGGAATCACGAAGTTAGTTACCTGTCGTTACGCTTTTAACAAAATAAATGAAATGGGTGTTGTATTTTTAATCAGGAGCACGGCATCCGGTCTGTCACCCGAAAAGACGGGCGCGGAGTGCTCTGCGGAGAAACTCGCCTTATCTGCCTGAGACGTGAAAGGGTGGCCCTATGATTATGCCTCAAATGCCTGACCTCGGTGTGACCGCTGTTCACTTGCGGGCAGGGGTTATATGCTGATTATTAAACGGCGGGTAAACAACTTTGCAGATTTATTATTTAAACAGTTTTCATTTAATTTTCGAGTATATTCTGACGACTGCCTTTCTCTTAATAAATTCTTAATCTTGTTAGGTTATAAATAACAGGCTAAGTTCAGTAAAAATAAAAAAAATAAAACTTGATCCCAAATGAGAAAAGTTGTTTATATGTGACTGTCCGAAGAGGCAGCCAAAAGCACCTGTTTATTCCATGTTCTTACGTCGATATATAAACAAAACCTAAATGAATAATTTTGATGAAATATCTTTAGTTCTGTTGAGCCTGGCGTTAACTTTCAGCGTTATACTGGCCTGGCTAGCTCACTGACAGGCTGGCAGAGCGTGAGCGACTGGTCCAGAATTAAATCTGATTTTCCGGTCTGCTCGCCATAAATAGTTTAACCACAACATTCCTTCATTTATTTATTTGAATAGTTTTCTGTTCGGGGAAACGTTTGTTAATGCTTTCCTTTCTTCAACCAGCGTGAATGGCACTATCATGAAAAATATCCTTATTACCGGTTCAACAGGGTTTTTAGGCGGGGCTGTCGTAGCAAATCTTTTGCAGAGCAGAGTTCAGGATCGACTGCTGCTGCTGGTCAGAGGCGAGACCGTTGACGAAGGGTTAAACAGGCTTAAAGCCAACCTGAAGAACTTTGGTTTAAATGAGTCAGTAATCAATACGATAGCACCTGAAAATATTATTCTGGGTGACCTGGCATTTACGGACGATTTTATTCATGACGCCCGACTTAATGACATTACCCATGTCATTAACTGCGCCGCCGTCGCCTCATTTGGTAATAATCCCACCATCTGGAAAGTGAACGTTGAGGGCACGTTCCGGTTTGCCGAACGAATGAGCCGTGTTGAAGGATTGAAGAAATTCATCCACGTTGGAACCGCTATGTCCTGTGCGCCAGAACCCGGCTCACTGGTCACTGAGGGCGGCCTCAACTCCAGCCGGGATCAGCATGTCGTTGAATACACCTGGAGTAAGGCTTCGATTGAAAAGCTGATGACAGAGAAGTTGCCAGGCCTGCCACTGGTGATTGCCCGTCCGTCGATTGTGGTAGGTCATTCCGATCAGGGATGCCTGCCTTCAGCCAGCATTTTCTGGGTATTCAGAATGGCACTGGCGTTGGGTAAATTCACCTGCGACCTCGACGATCGTATTGATGTGGTTCCGGTTGATTACTGCGCGGATGCACTGGTTCTGCTGCTTGACGCAGAAAACGTCATTAATGAAGTCATTCACATCTCTGCCGGGACACACAGCAGTGTTACGTTTGCGGAAATTGATGAGGCGATGGCCAGAGCATCAGGAAACAAGGCGCTGGGTGTGGACTACCAGAAGGTGTCCTATAAACAGCTGTCAGATAGCAGAAGAACGTTTAAGGATCTGTTTGGACCCTGCAATGAACGTATCATGCTGCGCGCAATGAACCTGTATGGCCACTTCTCAAACCTGAATGTGGTGTTTGATAACTCCAAACTGCTACAGCTTGGCATGAATAAGCCTTCCAGATTTACCGATTACCTGGACCGCTGTGTGCTGACAACACGTGATTCAACGATTGCCGAATTGATGCAGGTTGACTTTAAGTAGTTGAAAACGAATTGGAAGAGTGTGGTTTGAGGAAAAAAGCGCTTCCAGCCGGAAGCGCTTGTGTTGATTAAAACGTCATGGTCAGACCGGCATAATAAGCACGTCCTGGCTCGTTATAGGTCGATGCCCCATCTGCTTCCCGGTAGAGCTGCTTATCCAGCAGGTTATTAATACCGACATTGGCACGCAGATTTTTGGAAATGTCGTAATTGAAATTAACCCCGAATACCGAGTAAGCCCCGACTTCACGATTCGACATTGAGCCATTTTCTGTGCGGGATTCCGCATACTGGCGTGGTTTCTGGCGGCCATACATTGTCCAGTTCAGGTTAGTAGAGAAATCCTGCGTCACCTGCCAGTCCAGCATGGAGTTGATGGTGTATTCCGGGATAATCGACAGCGGATTGCCGGTCTTTTTATCCTTTGACTGGATCATGTAAGTGGCATTAGTCCGCCACTCAAGTTCGTCACTGACCAGCGGTATCGTAACGTTACCCTCCAGACCTTCAACAACTGCTTTGCCGCCGTTGCTCCACTGCAGAATATTGTTGCCATTAGAGGCATAACCCAGCACATCGGTCCCGGCGACGATCTTGTTCTTGTAGTCATTGCGGAACCAGGTAAGACCCGCAATATAGCCATTCTGACTGAACTCGATACCCAGCTCTTTATTGACGCTGACTTCAGGATCAAGATTTTGATTACCTAGCAGATAACAGCTGCCGCTCGTCACATTGATCGGGCAGCCATTGCCTCGTGTAGCCAGCAAATAGCCCTCGCTGGATTGATAGAGGTTAGGGGCTTTGAATGCACGGGCGATACCCGCTTTCAGAGTAAAACTTTCTCCCAGCGCCTGAGAAATATTCAGCGACGGACTCCAGTTCGCCCCGAAAGTATCGTGATAATCAAAGCGCAAACCCGGTATCACCTCAGTGCTGTCGGTCGCGGCGATGTTATCTTCGAAATAGAGCGAACTCAGCGTCGCGCTGTTTTTGCTATTGCGGCTGCCCGCATCACCACTGATGCCATCAATCGAAACGCCCGGCGCACTGGTGCCGTTCATGGAGTTGGGATCGTTCAGCTCATCACGGTTCCACTCAGCGCCCAGCGTAACGGTCTGTTCACGCAGCAATTCCAGCGGGAAGCTGACTTCACCTCCCGCCCGGTAACTTTCAAAGCGACTGGTCGAAAACGTATTGCTGTTGATTCGGCCTTCACCCGCGCCCGCGGTGCCTTCGTTCAGACGGGTATTGTTCGTCTTCTCATAGTTAAAGGTCAGTTTTGACTGCCCCCAGTCCCAGATACCGTTGTGGGCCAGGCCCCAGGTTTGACGATAAAGACGATTAGTTTCCGACCCGTCGAGAGATTCGATAAGCTTATTACCGGCACCGTTGCTGTATTGAGTATCCCCGGCGTAAATATTGCCCTGACGACTGTAGCCATAGCTGAAATCCAGCACCTGCAATGGCGTAATCTTCCAGGACAACACGCTGTTGATGTCTTTGTTGCGAACGCCTTCACGGCCGGCCGCGCCGGAGCCGTTATGCGACTGATTGATATCGAAAGCATCGCTGTCGGTTTTATTGATGTTGCCATAAAGCCGCATAGTCAGCGCATCACCCGCCAGCGGACCACTCAGGTTAAAGTTGGCGCGTCGGGTTGCCCCTTCATTATCATCTTCTGGCTGGTTGGTGTAGAGCGACAGCGATCCGCTCCAGTCATTTGTCGGACGTTTGGTAATGATGTTAACCACACCGCCAGCCGCGCCTGAACCGTAACGGGCTGCTGCCGGTCCACGAATAACTTCAATCCGTTCAACCATTTCTGGCGGTACCCAGTTGGAGTCGCCACGGGAATCACGCTCGCCACGCCAGCTGTAACGCACTGAATTGCGCGAGGTCGTTGGCACACCGTCGATCAGAATCAACGTGTTTTCCGGCCCCATGCCGCGAATATCGATTTGACGATTGTTACCGCGGACACCATTGGCGCTGTTACCGGTGAGATTGACGCCTGGCATTTTACGGATAATGTCGGAGAGGTCGTTGACCGGCGGATTCTTTTCAATGTCCTGCGAGGTAATGACTGAAACGCCGGGCTGCTGTTTTAACTCCTGTTCAGCCGTGACCAGCATCGTTTCATCATCAGCCAGCTTTTCTGTCTCTTCCTGAGTAGCGCCGTTAGCAGAAGTACTCAACAAACCAGCCAGCAGCAGTGCGGCAGGGCGCTTATGGACACGCATGGTTACATTCACTTAGAAAATCTCCCTGAATCGTTAAGGTATGTAAGCAAATGCGTATGATAATGATAATAGTTATCATTGTATATCTCGGTAAGTCATCTTTACATCCCCTGACAGTGGGCTGCTCATGCATCAGCCTGACCACTCAGATGAGCAAAACAGGTCGCAAAAACACTTATTGCCCATGACCCGAAAAGTCTCTCAGAATGGCTCAGAACACGTCAGTGTGACTCCAGACTTATTAGGTCTGGAGTCATAGCTTAGGGGTGGGTAGAATGGCGGCTCTGAAACGGGCAACAGGTAATGATGTGATAACAGATTCGACAATAACTGCAGCGCGCTCAGCACATGTTGGTCGTCATGTCCTTATCTGGCTGGAGCAGGTTAAAGCAGCTTCGCTGAGCGAACTGGATAATTTTGGCGATGAAGGCACGGTAGAGCAGGTGATGAAGGTCTGGGTAAAACTGTCACTGTTGATCAGCCGGCGGCGTCCTGAAATCGCCGTTTCGTCTCTGCTGAAACACGTTCTGCCCAACATCGGATCGCAGCCGCTCAAAACGCTGAACCGTCTGCGCCTCAACCGGCTTTACAACATCCTGATTGCCGACGGTAAAAAGGAGGAGGCGCGTCGGGTGTTCGCGCTGACCAAACAATTCCTCGCATGGGCCGAGATGCAGGGCTATCTCGATCACTCGCCTATTGCCTCGATGAAAAAACGGGATGTCGCAGGTCGTGCTACGCCACCGCGCAGCCGGCAACTGACCGATGCGGAAATCTGGGTTTTCTGGCACGGTCTGGATAACTGGGCATTATCGGAGCAGGCGCGCTGGGCGCTGCGATTATGTCTGGTCAGCGCCCGACGGCCGGATGAGATTGTGCAGGCGCAGAAAGGGGAATTCGATCTGCAGTTAGGATTGTGGATGCAGGGCACCCGCAATAAATCACAGCGCGAGCATGTGCTGCCGATTTCACCGCTGATGCGGCAGTGCATCGAAGCGTTACTTAATGCCGCCGATCCGGACTCGCCATGGCTGGTGTCCGCGCCACGCGATCCCCAACAGCCGCTGTCAAAAGGCGCGCTGAATCAGGCTCTGCGGCGGATGATCCGCGCTCCGCGTGGGCTGGGACTGGAGCCATTTACCCCACGCGATCTGCGCCGCACCGCCCGATCAAAACTTTCTGCCCTCGACACGCCTAATGATGTCGCCCGCAAAATCATGAACCATGCGCTGGAAGGGATCGATCGGGTCTATGATACCCATGACTATCTGAGCCAGATGCGCAGCGCCATGAATACCTTTTCGGATGCGGTTAAGCAGATTATTGAATGCGAAAGCTATCATCTGCTGCGACATCGCTATGATGGCGAGACCCTCATTTTAAGCAATCTGTCCATCATGGCGATGTCACGCTGACGTTGCTGTTTTCACGATCAGAAGTGGTAGCGCAGCCAGGCAAAATAGACGTTACCGTTATTATGCGTACCCGGTATGTAGGTCATCTGGAAATCGAGATCGCCATAGCCGATTGAGGCCAGCGGCAGTAATGCTGGCACCGGTATATAGTCCCAGTTATGCCGCGCGGTAACGCCTGCCGTGTAACCTGCACCCCAGTGAAAATTCTGGTCAGCCAGCGGACGCCATGTCGCTACCCAGCCATAACCCCCAAAAGGCTCCCATTTATTGAAGGAGTCTTTGAATGCCATTAAATAGATGCCG
This sequence comes from Pantoea sp. JKS000250, assembly GCF_003201065.1. Lineage (NCBI taxonomy): Bacteria > Pseudomonadati > Pseudomonadota > Gammaproteobacteria > Enterobacterales > Erwiniaceae > Pantoea > Pantoea sp. JKS000250. The sequence continues at coordinate 393,433 of NZ_QICZ01000002.1, forward strand.
TTCCAGTTACCTTTTTCATCGTAGCGGGAGATCCCCCCGCCTGCGCCCCAGGGCCTTTCATTATATTTATTGATGTGTTCCCGATCGTATGTGGCACGGTTATGCCACGTAATCGCGGGCAGATAAAAGTCGATTCCCTCTGGCTGCTGCCATGTTGTGGCAACCTTATCACTGAATCTTTCCCAGCCTGCGCTGACATTCTGGACCAGCGTGGCGGAGTGAGCTGTAAAAGCAGTGAAAACGGTGGTTGTCATCATCAGCGCTTTAAGAGTTAAAGTTTTGCGCATGTGCGAATACCTGCAAAGTCTGGTGTTAAATAAGGAAATAAAAGCATCAAGGCGGGTATTGTCGCACAAAGAGTGGCAACTTCAGGTCAATGAGCGGCTGAAGCAGGATTTTATAATTAATAAAAGCGAGACGGCATTCCTGTTGCTATCATCGTTCGCTTATCCATCGGCTATTTTAACAACCGCTTCTTATTAGAAGGCTTTAAAAAACCTGAACGTGCAGACGCTATCCTGAAAAAACTCGCATTATTTGTTAACAAAATCTTGCAATGATAATCGCAATGCGTATATTTCTCATTTGCTTTGAAAGTTCATCACATCCGCGCACAGGCGCTCATGGAAAGGGTTTCTGGTTCCTCAAACCCTAAGCAGGGCAGTGATGTCCGCAGGATGCAAGGTCGTGACAGTGGCAGCATAAAAACATAAAGATAATTGAGGAATTAATGAACGCTTTCGATCTTCAGAACCCCAGGGTTACGGGTACGTCTGCTCTGCAACGCCCACTCCAATTCTCCTTACTGGCCGTCATCGTCGCCTCGTCACTGGCACATAATGTCGCCCGCGCCGCAGAAACGTCCACACCGGCTGCCAGCAGCGAGCAGACGCTAACGGTCAGCGCATCAGCTGATGATGCCGTGACAACGTCACCCCATACGGATTACAGCGTTCCGGTGACTCGTGCCGGCACCAAGATGCTGGGCACCGTACGTGATGTGCCGCAGTCCGTCAGCATCGTCAGTACTCAGCGTATGACCGATCAGCAGCTCCAGTCACTGAATGATGTGCTGTCCAACACCACCGGCATTCATGGAATCAGTGGCGATATGGACCGCACCAACTACTATGCGCGCGGCTTTCTGATCGATAACTACATGGTCGACGGCATTCCTACCGCCTTTGCGGAGCGCTGGAATCTGGGCGATGCACAGACCGATATGGCGCTGTATGAGCGTGTTGAAGTGGTACGCGGGGCGACCGGGCTATTGACCGGGCCGGGCAATCCGTCTGCTGCCATCAACATGGTGCGCAAGCATGCGGACAGCAAAGGGTTCGGTGGCACCGTTTCCGCCAGCTACGGCAGCTGGAACAAGCAACGCTACGTGGCCGATCTTTCCGCGCCACTCAGTGAGTCCGGCAATGTTCGTGGCCGCATGGTCGCCGGCTGGCAGGACAATAACAGCTTCATTGAGCGTTATGGTGCTAAAAAACAGTTTATCTATGGCGTGGTTGACGCTGATCTCACCGACTCTGCCACGCTGTCGGTGGGTTATGAGTTCAGCCAGGTCAATACAGACTCCACGATGTGGGGCGGCGCACCGCGCTGGTACACCGACGGCACGCAGATTCATACCCGACGCGGCTACAACACGGCGCCGGACTGGGCCTACAACGATAAAGAGAACCGTAAAGTCTTTGTGAACCTGAAGCAGGACTTCGACAACGGCTGGAACCTTACGTTAAACGGCACACATACCGATATGCGTCTGGACAGTAAGCAGATTTATCTTGATGGCTATTTCGATCGCAACACGGGCGCGGGCGTCTCTTCCTATGCCAACTATCCTGTGGTGGGCGGAACCGGCTATAACACCGGGAAGCGCAAAGTCGATGCCGTCGATGCCTTTGCCAGCGGCCCGTATGAACTGCTGGGCCGTCAGCACGAGCTGATGGTGGGCGTCAATTATACCCGCCAGGATAACAAGTACTTCAGCACCTTTGAGAATATTTCCTCTGAGTCGCTGGGCAACTACAACGATTTCAATGGCCAATACCCGGAGTCAGACTGGACGCCACGTCTGCCCGCCAGCGATACCCAGTTGGTTCGCCAGAAGTCGACTTACATGGCGACCCGCCTGTCGCTTGCCGATCCGCTGCACCTGATCCTTGGCGCGCGTTACACCAACTGGAATCGTGAAACGCCAGGCGGGGAAGCGGAAGAAAATAACATCACCCCATATGGCGGGCTGATTTATGACTTTGCTGAAAACTGGTCTGCTTATGCCAGCTATACCTCGGTATTCCAGCCTCAGGATTATCGCGATGCCAGTGGCGCTTATCTGTCGCCGGTTATCGGAAAAAACTACGAAGCCGGGCTGAAATCTGACTGGATGGACAGTCGCCTGACTGCCTCTGTTTCTGTATTCCGCACCGAACTGGATAACGTCGGAGAAGCCACCACCCAGACCATTCAGGGTTCAGGCGATGTGGCCTACATTGGCCGTAAAGGCGTAGTGAGTCGTGGCGTCGAGTTTGAAGTCAATGGCGCATTGACCGACAACTGGCAGATGACCTTTGGCGGCACACGCTACATAGCGGAAAACCGGGATGGCAGTACCTTTAATCCACAGTTACCGCAGACCAGCTTTAATCTGTTCAGCAGCTATCGCCTGCCGATGCTGCAGCAGCTTACGCTGGGCGGCGGCGTGAACTGGCAGACACATATCTGGAACGACGTCGGTGGACCGGAAGGCAACGGCACATGGCGCGCCCGTCAGGGCAGCTATGCACTGGTTGATCTCTTTGCACGCTATCAGGTGAACAAAAATCTGTCTCTGCAGGGCAACCTCAATAACCTGTTCGACAAAGAGTATGACACCAACGTGGCCAGTTCTGTTGTTTACGGCCAGCCACGTAACTTCGCGGTAACCGCCAGTTACACCTTCTGATTTATCTGTGGGTAAGCCTGTGAAAAACGCCTCGGTTGAGGCGTTTTTTTATTATCCAGCCAGCTAACTCTCGCTTCTGTTGGCACAATTTTTCCAGAAAAAGATTTCAGAGCACAGGCAGGATTATCGTCCGTCAGCAAAGTGCAATGTTGCCTGTGCATTTCGATGATTCATATCAGCAACCCTTTATCAATTCTCATATTAATGAAGCTTCTGCCAGCATTTTTACATCAGCTTAAGGCGTATTAAGTACTCGGGAACAAGCAGGTCTCTGCGTTTCCAGCTTGTCAACGCTCAGCCGTTTTGAAAAGATGGTTTCCATAATGGAAACAGTCAGGAGCCAATGGAATGCATGTTATTTCACGCGTGCCGTTTGACGAGGCGGCCAGAAAAGATCCCAATGCAGCGGCAGCACTGGATCTACTTTACCGCCACCTCAGACAGGGCGATTTCAGTGGTCCTGACGATCTCAGGGCGCTTTATGCAAGCCTTGATCGTATGAAGTATCGCGCTAAATGGTGGGTCATTGACGTCAGTGGCAACCCTTTGCGCGTGATATTCTTCGCGGATTTTGAGCGCAGCAAAATCTTCATCAAGCATGTCTGCACTCACGCTGAGTACGACAAGCTTGTTAAGAAATATCGGGAGGTAACCGAATGAATACTGAAGCTATCAGGCTGTCAAATCAGCTGGCAGAAGCGGTGCCGCTGCTGGCCGGCAGCAACCAGCGACATGATTATGAAGAAGCACTGGAACTGGTCGAATACTTTATTGAACATGAGCCGGATAATCCGCTGGTAGATTTGCTTTGTGCCCGCATTGCTCATTATGAAGATAATGATCCTGCGATGGCCGACTTTAATAGCCGCCAGCGTGAAATCAGCACCGGACCTGGCGTCCTGAGGGTACTGATCGAGCAGCACAATCTCAGCCTGAGTGACTTTGAAAATGAAATTGGCAAAAAGTCGCTGGTCAGCCGAATCCTCAGCGGCGATCGTCAGTTGACCGTGTCACACATACGGGCATTGTGCGCGCGGTTTGGCCTGTCACCATCGTTGTTTTTTTGATTTAAGACGACGCCAAAGGCCGATCAAACGCCAAAAGTCATGATGCTTTATCACTCCGATTAATAAAAAAAACGCCTCAGCCGAGGCGTTTTTCATCACAACGCAGGCCCGCACTTCACGTAAAACGCAGGGCCAGATTAAACCCTTCACCTGACTCCACGACGATCGCCTCCGTCTGCTCCTGATACGCAATATCACCTGCCTGTAGTGCGTTTCTGACCTGCGCGAGATCGCCGGTCTCAAAACCCAGCGCAACCATCCGGGCGCTGCCATCATAGTCTTCTGGCAGCGGACCGAAACGACGTTGCGCATACTCTGCTGACGCAAATCGAACCGTGGCGGCACCGGCACGCAGGACAAAGGCGCCTTCAGGGCAGGCAAGCACTTTTGCGGCACCAAAGAGACGACTATAGACCTGAGCCGAGTGCGCCGGGTCCTGCGCCACAATGACAAATTCACTGATGTTCCGCACGCCATTGGGATGGCGTTGCCATGCAGGCTGCCATACCGCTTCAGGCGTCAGGTGCTGGCAAAAAAAGCTGCGGCCATTGGGTATCAGCGAAGGGCGCAGCCGCACGGTACGAAAGCGCGCTTCAGTGACCGTACCGTCGGGCAGATCGACCGGACGATGAAAAGAGGCGGGTGGATCGCCATCCAGATCCTGACGTTCCAGATGCTGAAACTCACTGTCGGCGTCACTGCTTTTCCACACCAGGCCACTCAATCCCAGCGGCGATTGCCAGAGATCGGCGCGCTGGCTACCTTTGCCGGGTTCATAACCGAGCAGCTCAAGATAATTTTCGCCAAAGATGGCCAGATGATTACTCGAACCCAGCGAATGATGACCGCGCTCTGTGAGCTGAAAGCCAAGCCGCCGGAAGCGCGCCCTGGCGCTGTCGAGCTGGTCGGCCACGTTAATCACTGCGTGATCCAGAATCGGTTGCGGAACCGGAACAGACATCGCTGCACTCCTTTTTTTGGTCATTGCGCCGCCACAATCTGCAACGCGCGCGGGACCAGCTGCGTGAAGTATTCTACTGCCGGGCCGATCAGTGCTTCATCCGGATCGAAGGCGGCGTGATGCAGGCCAAATTCGCTGGCGCTGCCGATACTGACAAAAGCGCCCGGCACCTGTTGCAGATAGAAGGCAAAATCTTCTCCGCCCATCTGCGGCGACTCAGCATGCTCCGCGAGATAGCCGCTCTGCTGAGCGACGTCCAGTGCCACATCCACCCAGCCTGGCGTGTTAATCAGGGCAGGCGGCCCCTCGGTCCACTCCAGCTCCGCGGTCGCGCCAAATCCGGCGGCGATGCCCTGAATCAGCGAGCGGATGCGGTGTGGGATCTGCGTCCGAATCTCTCCATTGTGGGTGCGCACAGTGCCCTCCAGCTCAACGCTTTGCGGCAACACGTTCCAGGTATTCCCGGCGGTAAAGCGCGTCACGCTCAGCACCACCGTCTCCAGCGAGCTGAACACCCGGCTCGGCAGCGTCTGTAAAGCGGTCACAATATGGCTGGCAATCACGATCGCATCGATGCCTTCCTGCGGTCGCGCCGCATGCGCGCCTTTACCTTCAACGCGGATCACAAAGCGATCGACGTTGGCATAAAACGCGCCCGCCCGACTACGCAGCGTACCGAGCGGCAGGTCGGGCGCATTGTGCAGGCCGAATATCGCCTGTACGCCTTCCAGCGCACCGGCATCAATCAGCTGACGAGCGCCATTAAACGTCTCTTCAGCGGGCTGAAACAGAATCCGCACCCGGCCTGGCAGCGTGGCTTCCTGCTGTTTAAGCTGCAGGGCGACGCCCAGCATTACCGCGCTGTGAACGTCGTGACCGCAGGCGTGCATGACGCCCGGCGCCTGCGATCGCCACGGGCGATCGGTGATTTCATCAATCGGCAACGCATCAATATCCGCGCGCAGGGCAATCAGTGATTCGCCGTGACCGATTTCTGCCACCACGCCAGTTTTCAGCCCCAGCGGCAACAGCCGGATACCCGCCTGTTCAAGCCACCCGGCAATACGCTCAGTTGTGGCAAATTCATGGTTTGAAAGTTCCGGATGCTGATGCAGTTCGCGACGCCACTGCACCAGTTGTTCAGTTAAAGGCAATGTCATGTTTATCCCTGTTATTCCGGCAGAAAAGGCTCGCCCAGCGTCAGCATCAGGCGATTGGCCCAGGCAAAGAAGGCGGTGGACTGAATCAGGTCGAGCAGGTCGAGCGTATCCAGACCCTGCTCGCGCAGTGCAGCAATCTGCGACTGCGCAGGTTGCGCAGGGGTCAGCGACAGCGCTGCCGAAAAGGCGATGATCGGCTGCCAGCGGGCAGTGTGTCCGTGGGATAACACTGCGCCGGGCGCGACATTCAGCAGCTTCTGTATTGCGTCATCCTGCTTTGAAAGCTGGCTGGCTTTACGCGCATGAACCGAGGCGCAATAAATACAGCCGTTGACCTTACTGACCACGGTGGCGGCCAGCTCACGCTCGGCGCGCGGCAGCCCGCCAGCGGTGTAGAAAATGCCTTTGTCGGTCAGGGTACGCTGCTCCAGCAGCGGCAGGTTACGCCCCAGCAGACGGAAATAGTCGGAATCGGTGTGACCAAATTTTGCCAGTGTCGCCTGCTCCTCCTCACTGAATTCAGCCAGCGGTCTGGCGGGCAGCCACGGCTCCCAGCCGAGTTCCTGCTGCGTAAACGCGGTCAGCGCCGTTTTGCCGCTGGCGGTCTTCAGTGCCTCATGCCAGTGACCGGCGACGACCGGTGCCGCTTCAGCCGCGGCTTCATGGCCCTGCAGGCTGCGCAGGCCTGTGATTAACCGGCTCTGAAAACTGACGAACGCCACCAGCTGCGCCAGCGTGACAATGCCACGCGGACTCCAGCCCGCCTGCTTCAGCGTCTCCAGATGGGCAGGTGTAGCGGCAACCGGCTCGAAGGTGAGGCGATGCGCGAAATCCAGCGCGGCGCTAATCCGATCACTATCGGGCACGGGCTGCTGCGGCTGATAGTGCGTCTGCAGCTCCGACCGGGCATGCCAGCCTGCGACTTTTGCGGCCAGAAAGCGCCGCTCGGCTAACGGAAAATCGTCATCGCCCTGGTCAAATAACACGTTGTAGCTGCCCTGGGCATGGCGCGTCGCGGCGTGACGTGTCTGGCGCGCTTGGGCCAGTGCGGAAGCGGGATCGATATCCGCCAGTGCGGTAATTAAATCGTCAGGTTGACTCATGAAATTCTCCTGTCTGGTTCGCCAGCAGCACGAAGTGCGGGCGCAATATGTCCGGCAATCAGCTCAATCGAGCGCAGCGTGTCGGCATGCGAAGGCTCTGCTGAATGCACCTGGAATGAGATGTCGGTGACGCGAGGCAGCACGCTGTCCTGCGCCAGTGAGCGCGAGACCTGATCGATGCCGCCAACATGGGCATCAAACTGTGCCAGCAGGTCATCAAAGCTTGCCCCGCGAATTTCGCCACGGTATTGAGCAGCCTGCTTGCGAATGCCCGGTTCAGCGATCTGACGTGCGTAGTGGTCTGAATCCGCGACAAAGGCAGTGCGGGAGGCAAGAATACGCGGCTCAATTCCCGCCGGAAGTGCCGCAAGATAGGCATCAATCAGCGGATTCTGCAGCGCATCAAGCGGACGTTCTGCCTGGCCTGCTGGCCGTGGCTGGGTGCGCGACAGCATCAGACCGTGTCCGCCCTGGCCGGCACGGATTGCGCCCTCAACCGAAAAGGTGGCGATCCAAACCCGTCCAGCGAGCTGCGGCGCGGCGGGCCAGAGATGATTGTCCGGATGTCCCAGCGAATCACCGCGCCAGGCACTGAGCAGCGTATGCAGATTTTCTGCAAATGCCGCGCCGCGTTCGGCAAACGTCAGGCCAAAGGGTAAAAACGAGTCCGGCGTGCCGCCCGATCCCAGCCCGATTTCCAGCCGTCCGTCCGACAGCAAATCCAGTACTGCGGCATCTTCTGCGACCCGTAGTGCATTCTCCATCGGCAGCGTGATGATGGCAGTGCCGAGCCGGATGGTGCGGGTATGGGCGGCGGCGTGCGCCAGGAAAACCAGCGGCGAAGGCAGTCCGCCCTCATCCTCATGAAAGTGATGCTGAGCAATCCATGCTGTATCAAAGCCACAGCGCTCGGCATGCTGAATCTGTTCTGTAGCCAGCTGATAGCGCTGTTTAGCCGGGACGTTATCCAGCAGTCGGGTAAAAAATCCGAGACGTCGGCTCATGCTGACTCCTTGTGCGTTAACGGAACGAGCGGAGGTATCGCACCAATCAGTTCGCGCGTGTAGGGATGCTGAGGTGCACTGAATATCGTGACAACGTCACCTTGTTCCACCGCTTCGCCCGCTTTTAATACGGTGACGCTGTCGGCAATCTGTCGCACCGTCGCCAGATCGTGCGTAATAAACAGATAGGTCAGCCCCAGTTCGGCCTGAAGCTGCTGCAACAGGTCGAGGATTTGTGCCTGTACCGTGACATCCAGCGCCGAAGTCGCCTCGTCCAGCACCAGGATTTCAGGCTCGCAGATTAGCGCCCGCGCCAGGGCTACACGCTGCCGCTGGCCGCCTGAAAGTTCATGCGGCTGACGTGATAACAGGGAGAGTGGCAGTGCCACCCGCGAGGTGATCGCTTCCACCCGTTCGCGGCGCTGGCTGCGGTTCAGCTTGTCAAAGTTACGCAGAGGTTCTTCGATAATTGAATAGAGCGTCTGGCGGGGATCGAGCGAGGCAAAGGGGTTCTGATAAACAAACTGGATCTTACGGCGCAACTGTCGCAATGCCTCGCCGCGCAATCCATTGACCACAATGCCGTCCAGCGTCACTGCGCCACTATCGACGGTTTCAAAGCCCAGAACGATGCGTGCCAGTGTCGTTTTGCCGGATCCGGATTCGCCGACCAGCGCATGCGTGGTGCCGCGTGCCACCTGAAAACTGACGTTGTTCAGTGCATGTAATCGCTGCTGTTTACCCAGCGAAAAGCTTTTCATCACGCCGGTTGCCCGGATTGCCGGGGCAGAAAATCGGGCGGCCGCAGGTTTAACGCGGGCGGGTCGATCCGGCGCAGCATCGTTCAGTAACTGACGGGTGTAGGGATGTGATGGCGCGCTGATGACCTGGGGGGTGCGTCCCGATTCCTGAATCTCACCGTGGCGAAAAACAATGATGCGGTCTGCACGCTGCGCCGCCAGCGCCAGGTCGTGGGTAACGAACAGCACGGCGGTACTGGATTCCTGCCGCAGGTCATCCAGCAGATCGAGAATGCGCTTCTGCACCGTGACATCCAGCGCGCTGGTCGGCTCATCCGCAATAATGATCTCCGGCTGCAGGGCGAGGGCGATAGCGATCAAAACACGCTGCTTCATGCCGCCTGACAGCTGATGCGGAAACTGCGTAACCCGCTGTTCCGGGTGGCTGAGACCGACGCGGGTCAGCAGATCGATCACCCGCTGCTTGCGCTGTGCTGCCGGTAATCGCAGATGCAGGCGCAGAATCTCCTCTACCTGTTCGCCGACGGTTTTCACCGGATTCAGTGAGTTGCCAGGATCCTGCGGCACCAGGCTGATGCGCGCACCGCGCAGCGAGTCGAAACGCTTCTGTGACCACGGGCTGATATCGACGCCGTTGAGCCGGATTTCACCCGCTTCGCGGCGGCCGTTTTCCGCCATCAGACCCATAATGGCCTGTGCCGTGGTGGTTTTACCGGAACCGGATTCCCCGACCAGTGCCACCATCTCACCAGCGTGCAGTTCGAAGCTGACGTTATGCACCACCGGCTGCCACTGGTTGCCGCGGCGATAGCTTAGCGTCAGGTTGTTGACTGCGAGTAACGGCTGAGCGCTCATCGGCGTCCTCCTGAAAGTTGCTGACTGATGCGGTTTGCGGCGAGCACGACAGCCACTACCACCACACCAGGAAATGTGGTCAGCCACCAGGCGGTAGCCAGATAATTACGCCCTTCAGCGATTAGCAGTCCCCATTCCGGCACCGGCGGCGGCGTGCCGTAGCCGAGAAAGGTCAGGGTCGATAGCGCCAGAATCGCCTGACCAAACTGCAGGGCGGCATAGGCGATTACCGGGGTCAGCGCATTGGGCAGAATGTGACGCAACAGCACGCTGAAAAATCGGCCACCGCTGCCATAGGCCGCTTCGATATATTCACTGTGACGGATGCGAACCACTTCGGCCCGGGCCAGCCGGGCGAAGCTGGCAATGGAGGCGATGCCCACTGCGAGCGCGGCATTCAGGGTGCCAAAGCCGAGTAGAATCAGCACGCTCAGTGAGAGCAGCAGGGACGGGATCGCCAGCAGCACATCCACGGCGCGCATAACGATCGATTCAGTTTTGCCGCCTGTGGCGCCCGCCAGGACGCCCAGCGCAGTTCCGGCCAGCAGCCCGATCGCTACCGCCATGACCGCAGCGGAAAGCGAATGTGACGCGCCATAAATAATGCGGGCAAAGAGATCGCGGCCAAGCTGGTCGGTGCCGAGCCAGTGTCCGGTCTGCGGTGCCAGCCGCTGTGCGCCCGCGATGCCTTCCAGCGGGTTGGCCTGGGTAAAAAGGGCCGGGTAAAGGGCCGCCAGCACGGCCAGCAGCATCACGAAGACGGCGAGCCACAGGCCCGGCGCGAAGCGGTAACGCCTGAACGGGACGGATTGCCGGGCGGCCGCGTAATCAACCAGACTCATGTTGCACCCCTTAAGAGTTGTAAGCGTGGATCAAACAGCGGCATCAGCAGATCGACCAGCAGATTGATCACCACAAAACCCAGCGCGGAGATCATCACTACCGCCTGCAATACTGCGACATCCTGATTGTTCACCGCCTGCTGCGTCAGCTGACCCAGCCCCCCCAGGCCAAACACCGTTTCGGTAATCAGCGCGCCGGCAACCAGTTCGCCAAGCAGCAGACCCGCCACGGTAAGCACCGGCAGCATGGCGTTACGCAGGATGTGCCGCCACAGGACATATTGCTCGCTGGCACCTTTGGCCCGCGCCACCGCCACGAAAGGCCGGGTGGAAATCTCATCAATGCTGCGCAGCAGAATCTGAGCAAGCGGCGCTGAGATCGGAACCGCAACGGTGATGATTGGCAGAATCAGTCCCTGCCACGGCGTGGGATTGATGACCGGGATCCAGCGCAGCTGGAATGAGAAGAGTTGAATCAGGGCGATACCGAGCCAGAAGGTCGGCACGGAGATAAACAGCGCGGGCAGGGACTGCAGCAGATTACGCAGGAAGCGCAGGGCGGGCAGCCTTGAGAGGGTCGCCAGCACGAAAGCCAGCAGCGTTGCCAGCAGAAATCCGCACAGCGCCAGTCGCAGCGTACCGGGCAGGTTGCTGGTCAGCAGTTCACTGACCGGCACGCCCGCCTGCACCGAATAGCCGAAGTCGCCATGCAGCATCGCCGCCAGCGTATGCAGATACTGTTGCCACAGCGGGCTGTCTGCACCATAGGCCTGCCGCATCTCAGCAATCTGCTGGGGGCTCAGGCCGAGATCCGGATTCTGAAACTTGATCAGCACCGCATCACCCGGCAGCACCTGCAACAGCACGAATGACAGGGTAAACGCAGCCCACAGTACCAGCAGTCCCAGACCGGCGCGTTGCAGCAGATAGTGGCGCATCATTACCTCCGGTTACTGTTTTTCCAGCCAGGCACCATAGAGCGCCGGACGGCCTACCGCTTCAAAACTGACCCCTTTCAGCCAGGGCGCGCCCGCATAAACCTGCGGCTCTTCAAAGATAGGAATTACATAGGCCTGGTCCAGCAGATAGCGCTGAACATCACCGGTCAGCTGCAGTCGTTTTGCCGGATCAACTTCCGAGGAGACGTCCACCAGCAGCTGATTAAGTTTGTCATCACGGAAGTTTTTAACTTTGTCGCTGGAGCCACCTTTCTGCAGCAGGTTGTCGCGGTTAGCCGGATAGAAGCTGCTTTTGATCACGTCGGGATCGGCGCGGCCAACTTCGGTAACGTTAAGCGGCGTCTTCAGGGGATCCAGGTTATCCAGCGTTTTGCTGCCCGCATCACCGGCTTTGACGGTGAGGGCAACCCCCGCCTGTCGCCACTGCTGCGCGACCAGTTGCAGCACCTCTTTGTTCTGCGGCTGCGGCAGGGATTCATAGACGGTCAGAGCCAGTCGCTGGCCCGCTTTCTCCCGGATGCCATCTGCGCCCGGTTTCCAGCCCGCCTGGTCGAGCAATGTCTTCGCTTTCGCCAGATCAAACGTCAGTTTGTCCGCCAGATTGACGTAGCCCGCAGCGGTGGTCGCGACGACCGAGGTTGCCTGCGGATAGTTGGGTGAGAAGAGCGTTTCAACCACCTGCTTCGCATTAGTGGCGTGCAGCAGCGCCTGACGCACCCGGATATCACTCACCAGCGGGTTATCGGGGCGGAAGCTCAGGCTGTCGTTGACGCCCCGGGTCGGCGCGGCATAAACCGGGAAGTTCTGATCTTTCGCCTGCTTCTCATCATAAGCCTGCACCTGACGAATCAGTCCCGCCTGGCCCGCCAGCAGCGCACCGATGCGCACGCTGTCTTCCGGCGTCACAATCACTTTAATTCCGTCGAGGTTAGCCGGCCCCTGCTGCCTGATGTTTTTCGGGCCCCACTGGTACTCTTTGCGCGCCACCAGATCCACTTCACGACCGAGCTTCTCATCACTGACCACAAATGGCCCGGAACCGATGATATGCCGGGCATCACCCAGTTGATCGAAACTGCGTGCAAGGGTACTCAGCGACACCAGGCCGGAGCCAATCGTGGCGGTGCCCTGCAAAAATCCGGGCGAGGGTTTTTTGAAATAAAACTTCACCGTCAGCGGATCAATCACTTCACTGTGGTCGTAGTTATTAATCACTTCCGAAACCGGCAGACGCAGCGCTTTATTTCCCAGCCCGTAGGTATCAAAGTTTTTCGCCACCGCGTTAGCATCTAATGGCGTGCCGTCGGAAAAAGTCACACCAGGACGTAACTTAAACGTGTATTCGGTTTTATCGGCATTGGTGGTCCAGCTTTCCGCAATCCAGGGCTCAACCTGTAATGTTTCAGGATTCTGCCAGGTTAATTTATCGGTGATCTGATTAAGAATGCCGCCATTCGGGTAAAAGCCACCGGCGGGCGGATAGAGGTTGGTATGTGCCTGCTGTTCCAGATAAATCAGCGTGCCGCCTTTGACCGGCGCGGCCACTGCATTAAAAGTGAGGGTCCCGGCAAGTAATGTAAAAACCAGCGTCTGTGCGCGTGGTTTAAGGGGAAATAACGTCGTCATGGTGAATTCCTTTGTTATCAATTGCCTCAGCAGGCGGAATCATCATCGAATGACGCAACACACAGATAAAGTAACGATTTGGTCAAAGCTTATCTGAAAATAATAAATGCGGGAGTGAGTGGGAATTTATGGATGGTTTGAATATACGGAATGGCAAATAAACATCTGCCATTCCGCGGGTTTATATTTTCTTAACGACCTGCAGGAGCATTATTACAATTCGGCACATAATTTACGCTGTCCGGCACGCAGGAACGCACTCACCAGACCCAGCCACAGCAGCCCGCAGATCAGGTTCACCAGGCTAAAGCCGCCGGTTCCAAAACTGAAATACGCAGTTTTGGCGGCTTCAATGCCCAGCGCAATAATCAGGATGCTTATCATGCCCAGCATTGCCGCCACGCTGCCTTTTCCGGCATTGCTGGAAAACAGCGTCATGCGATACAGTCCGGCGTTAACCAGTCCGGTGCCGAAGCCGTAAAGACTCATTCCGGCGGTGAGCCACAGATAACTTTGCGGATCCAGCAGGGTAGCGACCGCCGCAATAGCCAGTCCGCAGACTACTGGCCAGGCACCAAGCCGTATCGGCTGTTCAATCGGCAGACGGCTGGATAAGCGGCCCAGCGTCAGGTTGCCCGCAATCATCGCGGCAAAGACCGGCACCTGAAGCAGGGCATAGTCGATGCGGCTGAGTTGCGCGCCGTGGATCAAAATCACGGGTGATAGCGCCACCCAGGCGATGCAGGGTACGGTGACCAGTCCGATAGCCAGTGAACCACGCATCACCTGACGATCCTTCAGCAACGCCACGTAACCACTGATAATCGATCGCAGCGACAGCGGTTTCTGACGATCGCCCGCCGTTTCAGGCATGGCATACCACAGCCCGGCCAGCGCCAGCGCCGCAACCGCGCCAATCAGCCAGAACAGGGTGCGCCATTCTCCCACGGTCAGAAAAGCCGCGCCTGCCAGCGGCCCGGCCAGCGGGGCGAGCAAGGCAACGTTGGCCATCAGCGCCATCATTTTGATGCTCAGCGACTCCGTGAACGCCTCCTGCACCGCTGCGTAACCCACCGCACCGATAAAGCAGAGGCTGATCCCCTGCAGAAACCGCAGCAGGACAAACTGCTCAATGCTTTGCACCCAGTGGGTCGCGATGCAGGAGAGCATAAAAAAGGCCACGCCGCTGAGCAGCACCGGACGTCGCCCGATGCGATCCGAGAGCGGACCCAGCAGCCACTGCAGCAGTATGCCACCGAACAGATAGGCAGTGAGCGAGGTGGATACCCACTCTGGCCCGACTTTAAATTCCTGGGTCACCAGCAGCATGCCGGGCTGGATCATGTCATGGGCGATATAGGTAGCGAACTCGAACAGCACCAGAGAAAGCGGAAAGATCAGATGTCGCCGGGTCAGCTTTGCCAGCGGTTGAAAAGAAGCCATTGAAGATTCCTGCAGTAAAACCATTAAAAAAGCGGCCACCAGGGTGACCGCATAATTATTTAGTGACAGTGTAACGCTTAGCGCCAGCGGGCAATCGGGTTGACCAGCGTACCGGCGAACTTAAGATTCTCGGCGGGATCGGAGAGGTTGATCATCTGCTGGTTATTCGCCAGCTGCAGGCGGTTCAGGCAGGAGCGGGTAAACTCGGCCGCGAACATGTCATAGCGCGCGAATTTAGTCGCATGCTCCGGATGCGCCTGCTGGTAATCCTTCACACACTGCGCCACTGCCTGCCAGAAATCGTCTTCCGGCAGCGTCTCTGACTGATCGAGAATCGCGCTGATAAAGCGGAAGATGCAGTCAAACACATCAGTGAAGATGGAGAGCAACTTAAGCTCCTCCGGCACTTCGACGGCCAGACGCTGCACGCCTTCCGGCAGCACCGCGTCCGGGTTCATCACGGCGATCTCTTCGCCGATATCCTTCATATAGGCGCTGACCGGAACGTTGTTCTCCAGCAGCATGATCAGGTTTTCACCGTGCGGCATAAACACCAGATCGTGCTGATAGAAGCAGTGCAGCAGCGGGCTGAGATAGCAGGTCAGATAGCGTTCAATCCACTGCTTAGCAGGTAAACCGGAGTCCGCGATCAGCGCGGGCAGCAGTGGCTGCTGGTGGTGATCGACGTGCAGGAAAGAGGCCATCGTCATCAGACGCTGGCCCGGTTGCAGGCTGGCGGCTGGATTATCGCGCCACAGCGCAGCAAACATCTTTTTATAGGCGGAGTCGCCTTTGATCGCCTGCTCGTAGTAGCGGTTGTGATAGCCAACCGACGCAACTTCACGCAGGATGCGGAAATCACAGCGTTTCAGCCAGTCATCGCCCGCCACCAGCTGTTCCAGCCAGCCGTTTATCGCAGGTGTTGTCGCCATGTAGTAGGGTGACAGACCGCGCATAAAGCCCATGTTAAGTACTGACAGCGCGGTTTTCACGTAACGCTTTTCAGGCTGGCTGCGGTTAAAGAAGGTACGGATGGACTGTTGCGCCTGGTATGCGTCATCGCCGGTGCCGAGATAAACAATATCGTGATTAGCGATGTCCGCTGCAAACACGGTCAGCAGTTTGTTCTGCCACTGCCATGGATGTACCGGCATCAGGATATAGTCCTCTGTCGCCAGCCCTTTCTTTATCAGCTGCGCATTGAACTGTTCCACGGTAGTGTCGCCCAGCTCATCACGCATCAGCTGCTCATAGCTCAGCTCGCTGAGGCTGGAGAAATGGGCGTTGCGGCGGTGGACCGCGACCCAGATAAGATGTACGGGCGCGGCCGCTTCCGGCGCATAGGCCAGATAGTCCTGTGCATCGAAGCCAATACGTCCGTTGTTGGCAACAAAGCAGGGATGGCCTTCGGTCATCGCTGCTTCTACCGTCTGGAAATCGGCTGTGACCAGCGCCTGGCTGTCGGGGGTATTCTTCTGCAGCTTATAAACGCTGCTGCACAGCGTGCTGCTGATCTCTTCCATGTAAGTTGCCAGCAGCGCCTGCGGAATCCCGATCTCACCGTTAAACTCAACGATAAATTTCAGCGCATCCAGCGGCAGCGCGTGACCGTTCTCCTGCTTGCGCAGGGAATCTGCGTCGATCTCCCAGTGATCCAGCGCCAGCCGCGACGCCCGGAAATGGTAAGTTGCTTCACCGCCCGGCACCGCCAGCTGATAACTGCCATCGTCCGTTTCCTGCGGCGCAATGATTTTTTCATGCGCAAACTCAGCAACTGCTTTGCGGATCAGCATGCGGTTTGCCTGCGCCCAGTGGTCGCCCGTCAGATGCGTGCCGTCTGTCAGTGATGGGAGGATGTTCATGGTCTGCGACTCCTGCTGTAACGCGTGTTGATAATCTTCCCGCTGGCAGAAGGCCAGCCAGGCAGTTTTATGGCCCATGTCGATGGTGTGCTGGTAGTGGAACCCGGCGCGCTTATTCAGCACGTGAATTTTTTCATTGCGCACGTCCGGTTCGACCACCACGCGACGCACCTCGGGGCGGCTGAACATGTAGTCCATCACCAGCGTGAAGACCTGCCAGCTGAAGGCCTTAATCGGCTTGCTGGCCGGGGCAATCAGAATGTGCATGCCGTAATCATCAGGCGCAGCCGGATAAAATTTACCGACCTCATCGTCGCCGGCGCGATAGCACTCAATCAGGCAGATGGGCTGATCGTTGCAGCAGCCAATCAGCGCGGCATGCGGATCCGTTGCCGTCAGCGTCTGGTAGAACGCCGCGACCTGCTCCAGGCTCTGCTGCTGCATGCCCCAGAAGCGGGCGTAATCACGGGTGACCCAGCTGTGGATTAGGGGGGCATCGCTCTCCAGCATGGGTCTCAGGGTGAACGTGCCTGCGGGGCGATCGGCACTGAACAGTGGTAGTGATTTCATCTCAGTGCTCCGATTTAGCCGGGAAGGTCTGGAAGGCGATCTGGCGCTCAATCGGATAGACCTCGCGTCCGGTCAGTTCACGCAGCAGCACAGAGTTGCGGTAGCAGGCCATGCCGAGATCCGGCGTGACAAAGCCGTGGGTATGCAGCTCGGCGTTCTGTACGAAGATCTGATTATGATGGTCGATGCTGTAGTTGCGCTGCACGTCGTAGCGACCTTTGTCATCCCAGCGCAGGCGTGCGGTAATGCCTTCTAAAAACATCGGCGGCTGATAGTGATAGCCGGTCGCCATCACCAGTCCTTCGGTGCGACGGGTGAAGGTGCAATCCTGCTCCTCCTGATGCAGCGTCAGCTCGAATTCGCCCTGCGGCAGCCAGCGCATCGCGGTCAGCGCCGAGTGGGTGAAGAGGTTGACGTTGAGATCACCGTCGAGCTGTTTCACATACATCAGGTCATAAATGCCATTGATTAAGCTGCTGTTGATGCCTTTATAGAGATTCTTATGGCGCGCATTCAGCTCATCACGGGTGGTGGCGGGCAGGGCATGGAAATAGTCGACCCACTCTGGTGAGGTCATCTCCAGCGTGAGCTTGGTGTACTCCAGCGGATAGAAACGCGGCGCGCGGGTGATCCAGTTGAGCTGATAACCAAAGCGGTCAATATCAGTCAGCAGGTCGTAGTAAATTTCCGCGGCGCTCTGGCCGCTGCCGAGTACGGTAATCGAACGTTTCTGCTGCAGTTCTGCTTTGTTAGCCAGATAGTGGCTGGAGTGCGTCAGGCGCTGACGATGCGGCTGGCTGCACGCTGGCATCCAGGCCTTCGGCCCGGTGCCGAGGACCAGATGACGCGCCTGATAGCGTTGCTTTTCACCACTTCGGGTGTCGGTCACCTGAAGGTGATAGATTCCGGCGGCCTCATCATAGCTGACATACTCGACATGGCTGTTCCAGCGCAGATTAGAGAGTTTTGAGCTGGCCCACTGGCAGTACTGGTTATACTCTTTGCGCATCAGAAAGAAGTCTTCACGGATATAAAAAGAGTATAACTTTCCCTTTTCCTTCATGTAGTTGAGCAGACTGTACGGGCTGGTGGGATCGGCAAGCGTCACCAGGTCGGCCATAAACGGCGTCTGCAGATGCGCATTTTCCAGCATCATGCCGGTGTGCCAGTCAAAGCCCGGATTTTCATCCAGGAACAGACCATTCAACCCCTCAACCGGCTCGCTCAGACAGGCCAGGCTGAGGTTGAACGGGCCGATGCCGATACCAATAAAATCATAAACGGGATTATTCATTTCAGATCTCTCCATGATTCGCCGCACTCAGCGCAGAGGCACGCACCTGTTCGCGGCCATAGTGCGCAATCAGACTCAGTACATCTTCAATGTCGGCCGTGGTCGTGGTGGGATTTAACAGGGTAAATTTCAGGTACTGACGACCGTCGACTTTGGTGCCCGCAATCACCGCATTACCGGAACGGAACAGCGCTTTACGGATGGCAGCGTTGATCTCGTCGATCTGCGCGTCGCTGGCATGTTTGCCGGGAACGTAACGGAAAATCTGGGTCGTCAGCTCAGGCGCATGCAGCACTTCAATGGCAGGATGCGCAGTTAACAGCTGGTGCGCGGCCTGAGTCAGATCTATCAGCGTATCGAAGGCGTCACCCAGCGCCGCCGGGCCCATCACGCGCAGTGTCAGCCACATTTTCAGGGCGTCAAAACGGCGTGTGGTCTGAATACTTTTGTTAACCAGATTGGGCGTGCCTTCCTGCTGCGCGCTGAGTGGATTCAGGTAATCTGCATGGTGCGTGACATGCTTCAGGTCATGGCTGTCGCGCACAAAGAAGGCGCCGCAGCTGACGGTCTGGAAGAACGATTTGTGATAATCGACAGTGACGGAGTCAGCACGCTCAATGCCGTTCAGCCGTGCGCGATGATTCTCAGAAACCAGCAGACCGCAGCCGTAAGCGGCATCAACGTGCATCCAGAGACCATAATCTTCACAGAGACGGGCGATATCGGGCAGCGGATCGATGCTGCCAAAGTCGGTGGTGCCGCTGGTGGCGACCACAGCAATCGGGATCAGCCCTTCACTGCGGCAGCGTACGATCTCCTCTTCCAGGCATTTTGCATCCATGCGGTAGTGGTCATCGTGATCAACGGCGATAACCGCGTCATAGCCCAGACCCAGAATCGCCATCGACTTCTGAATACTGAAGTGGCTGAGTTTCGAGGTAAACACCCGCCACTTCGACGCCGTCTCCGGCAGGCCGCGATGCTTAATCAGATGCCCCGGATGATGTTCCGCGCACCAGCTGTCACGCGCCAGCAGCATTGCCATCAGGTTGGATTGAGTGCCGCCGCTGGTAAAGATCCCATCCGATCCGGCAGGCAGACCAATACGGCCCAGCGTCCAGTCGATCACCTTCTGCTCAATCAGCGTGCCGCCGGCACTCTGATCCCAGGTATCAACCGAGCTGTTTACCGCCGCCATAATCTGTTCGGCCATCAGAGAGGGCAGCACGACCGGGCAGTTCAGGTGCGCAAGGTATTTAGGATGGTGGAACCAGACGGCGTCACGCAGATAGAGCTGACTCAACTCTGCCAGCGCGTCATCGTTATTGCCCAGCGGACGATCGAGATCGACATCGCTGAACTCCGCCGCCAGTTCGTGGGGCAGAATCCCGCTGAAAGGCTTCTCTACGCCAGTCACGGTGCGCGTCATCAGCGCCAGCACCTCCTGAGTCTGCTGCGACCAGGCCGCCAGTTGCTGATCGTTAAAAATAGCCGTTTCGGCTCCGCTGGCATTGGAGGCTTGCGCGAGGTCCAGTGCCGTCTGAGTGGATGAGCGTAAAAGCATTTTCAGTTCCTGTGCGTGAATACCAGTGACCCTGCCGACACAACGTCAGCAGCGTTAGAAATCCGCTCAACAACTCCAGTAAACATAAAACTAACTAACCAGATAAAAACCCTGACCATTACGTGGATTAGTGTTTTCACCTTAAAAAGAGAAAATACCGCATATTATTTGTGGATTTGGCAGCGTTTAACGCTTTGTTATATGCGGATGAGAGTGTAAATGTTAATCATTATCATTCAATTGTTTTGTTGTTAAATTTTATTTATTAGTATGTCTAATGTTGAAAGTGTGATTCAGATCACTTTTTGCGTTCGGAATAGTCCTTTTTTTTAAGGGAAAACAGGACCGGGTTGAATCAGAAATGAGGGGGTGCATTAGTGTGTGGGTAAAACAAAGGTGCGAAAACTGACAGAAATCGATATCAGGATGAGCGTGCTGCGGTCAGTCACCGTGGTAATAGCGGTGGTTCGGGCGAATCGGTCGGATATGAAGAACGGAAAAGGCAGAGAGCCTTTTCCGGTTAGCATTACAGCGCCTGATTACACTTCATTTGTTTCAGCAGGAACCTTCTTTTTAGCCATAAAGTTATAAACCACAAGCAGGCCAAAAATGCCGGTGATAATCAGGGTGATGGTTCCCTTATCCATAAAGTGCGCCATATTACCGAGCAGGATGCCTGTGACGCCAAAATCTGTATCCGAGAAAGTGGTGTTGGTCAGTCCAATCTGACCGAGTACCGGCAGCAGGGCGACAGGCAGGAAGGTGATCAACAGGCCATGCGCAAAGGCGCCGCAGATTGCTCCGCGTTTACCACCGGTCGCATTACCAAACACACCGGCTGTCGCACCACAGAAGAAGTGAGGAACCACACCGGGCAGAATCAATACCCAATGCAGCTGACCCAGGACAAACAGTCCGACCAGGCCACCGACAAAGCTGGAGATAAAGCCAACCAGCACCGCATTCGGCGCATAGGGGAAAACAATCGGGCAATCGAGCGCGGGTCTGGCTTCCGGCACCAGTTTTTCTGAAAAGCCGGTAAAGGCTGGGACAATTTCAGCCAGAATTAAACGCACGCCCTGCAGAATGATAAAGACGCCAGCGGCAAAGGTAATGGCCTGAATGAAGGAGTACACCAGGTAGTTCTGACCATTGCTGAAATTAGCCTCTACATACGCTTTACCGGCGGAGACCGACAGGATTAAATAGATAATCATCATTGTAAGCGAGATAGAGATGGTACTGTCGCGCAAAAAACTCAGGTTTTTTGGCATGTTCATCTCTTCGGTGGATTTCGATCCCTTACCCACCACAGAACCGATCCAGCCCGATAAGACATAACCAATGGTCCCGGTATGCGCCAGCGCGACATGGTCGCCTCCGATGATCTTACGCATATAGGGCTGGGCGATAGCCGGGAAGGTAGCCATCAGAATACCCAACAGCAATGATCCGGTGTAAATAAGCTGAAGACCTTCGAAACCAGCGACCGATAAAATAATCGCGATCATACAGGCCATATAAAACGTCACATGTCCTGAAAGGTAGATATATTTCAGTCGGGTGAATCGGGCGACTACGATGTTAGCCACCATGCCGAAGGCCATGATCATGGTGGTTGGCGCACCATATTTAGCCAGCGCGATAGAGACCATCGCTTCGTTATTTGGAATGATGCCCTGAACATCAAACGCATGCTTGAAAATGTCGCCCAGTGGCGTCAGAGAACCGACCAGAACGGTCGCGCCACCTGCCAGCACCAGAAAGCCCAGAATTGTTTTTACCGTGCCCTTAATCACATCAGGAAACGGCTTCTTCTGCGCAATCAGTCCGAAAAATGCCACCAGCCCGACAAGGATTGAGGGCACTTTCAGTACATCGACGACAAACTGCAAAAGATTTTGAGTAAACATATTAACCTCGAGGGTAAGGCGTTTATCTGATTATTAGCGTCAGTTTTTCTCAAAATACTCGCGTATTTTCTGCTCCACTTCTTTCAGGTCGATAATATTGTTAATGATGATGACCTTCTGTTCTGGCAGGTTTGCGCTGTAGGCAATATCTTTTGCCATCACAAACACATCCGCCACGTCAGGAGTAACAGAACCAAGATCCGAATGTTCAACTTCCGCTTCAACGCCGATTGTTTTAAGCACTTTCTTGATGTTCATTTCCATCATAAAGCTGCTGCCCAGACCTGAACCACACACTGCCATAATCTTCATATCAAACCTCATTCACTGTTGATTAAAAGTCGCGTTTTAACGGGCGGTCAGACGCCTGATAAAATCGTCATAAGTGCGTCCTGGCTGCTTGCATTAAAGAGCCGTGCCATGATGTTTTCATCGGACAGAAAGTCCGCCAGCTGGGAAATCATTTCGATATGGCTGTTACTGTCCGGTGCCGCAAACATAAAAATCGCCTTTACCGGATCGTTCTCTTCAGAGTCAAAATTCACTGCTGTGCCCAGCAGCACAATCGACAAGCCCAGCTTGTGTGCGCCTTCCTCAGGGCGCGCGTGAGGCATGGCAATCTGCGGCGCGATAACAAAAAAGGGACCAATCTCCTCTTTCTGTCGAATAATGGCATCAATATAATCCTGCGATATTGCGCCTTCAGTGAGCAGAGGCCGCCCGGCTATCGCTATCGCTTCCTGCCAGTTCGCAACGCGTTTAACGTACTGGACTTTCTCATTGTTTAACCACTTCGCCAGATGTGACATCGTTTTGCTCCTCCTCAGAATGCCTGAGTATGTACAGTCAGTTTTCTTAAAACGCTCCCTCCGCCACTTTTCAACTGAGCCTTCAGACCACAGAAGCTCAGGATAATGAAGGCCATAAGATTATTAAAAGAGCCACTATTCATAGCGTTACGAAAAACTTAGTTGCTGACTACGGGCTTAAGGTTATATTTCATCTTCGTCATCACATCTGTACATGTTGAAGATGTCTAGTCATCCTGATGATGTCCTTCGACGTGTACGGACACAACCTGTAAAGTTAAAATATCGCTGAACAGCCTTAACATCAGTGCCAATTTGATAAGTTGGTCACATATTCAGGTAGCCGAAGTAGTACTTATCCGGCAATGTCAGGCAGAACTGTACTGACACGGATTGATGGCGTTTCACCTTCACGCATACAGGAAGAGATTCGATGGTTGATGGCATCACAGAAAAGCAAAAAGAGGTTGTAGATTACATCCTCAATAAAATTAAGGATGATGGCCTTCGCCCCGGAGAAAAGCTGGATACCGAAATATCCATCGCAAAAAGTATCGGTATTACCCGTGCGACGGTTCGTGAAGCGACACGTATTCTGGTTGAGCAGCAGAGAATTTACCGCGTTAAAGGTTCAGGTATCTTTGTAGGTTCTACTGAAATAAGCAGCCAGGCGCACCGATACCATGTGCTTTCACCATTTGATTTTCAGGCGCAACGAAAAGGTCATAAAGGCGTCAGGAAAATCATTTCGGTCAGCATAATTAAGGTCCCGTCTGCTGATATGGCGCAGGCGCTCCGTATTAAAAACAGCGATCAGATTTATAAAATTTTACGCCTGATGTGTTTCGATGATATCCCTGTGGCTCTCGAACATATTCATCTGCCGGTGAATATGTTTAATAGCCTTGAATTCAGCAAGCTGGAAGTCTCAAAATATGCCTATATTGAAGAGGTTACCGGTAAGAAAGTGCAGCTCAGGGATCAGCATCTGACGGCCGTGAATGTTACGGATTCACAGACTCTGACGCTGCTTAACTTAGCGGCAGGGGATGCGGTCATTCAGCTCAATGAGACGGTTTTTCTTGATGATGGTGTTCCCTGTGAAGTAAATGTGGCGATTATTAACACCCGATATTTCCCGTTGAAGCAAAATTCACAGCGGCCTTAGTAACTATTATTTACGGTTAATCTTCCCGGAGAGAAAGACTATTTATAGAAGCTTCTTTTGACTATTTCTAAGGACTATCTCAATCTTATTACACTCTCTGGTCGTGATGCCATTTATAATTTTCTACCTTGTGCTGAAAAATTCAGGTACTAAATCTTTACAGCCGGATATTCCGCTAACACTAACAGAGACACTTTTCAGCTCTTCATACATAAGACGATTTTCTGCAAACCTTTGCCATTTAGCCGGTTTAAATCATATTAAAATCAGGCGGTGAACAACGTTTAACGCTGCCTGGCGGGCTGACATCCTGTTTCAGGGGCATTTATTTCTCTGCCACTGCTCACTTCTCCCCATTATGACGAATTCAATAAAGCATAAAACAATATGATGTTTTACCAATAATCGACTGCGCAGCACACTGGTCCGCAACCGGAATGAACAAGGACCAGGTGAATGGCATATCGATTAAGTCTGTTAGACAAAGCGCCCGTGCTGCAGGGCGAGTCGCCTGCAGCAGCACTGCAGCGCACGCTGCAGCTGGCGCAGTTAGCTGAGGAGTGGGGATATCACCGCTTCTGGCTGGCAGAACATCACAATACTGCGCAGCTCGCCAGTCCTTCACCGGAAGTGTTGATTGCCTGGATTATTGCCCAGACCCGCCATATTCGTGTCGGCTCGGGTGGAGTGATGTTGCAGCATTACAGCCCGTATAAAGTGGCGGAAAACTTTAATCTGCTCGCCTCACTGGCACCGGGCCGCATCGATCTCGGTGTGGGCAAAGCGCCGGGCGGACTGCCACTTTCTACCCATGCACTGCAACAGGGTGTCGATGCGGCTAAAAAAGGCAGCTTTGCCGAACAGCTTCAGCTGCTGGATAGCTGGCTTAAACCTCCACAGGTACAGCCTGATGACGAAAGTTTAGCCGCAACGCCGCTGCCATCACGTCCTGCTAACCGTTTTCTGCTGGGTGCCAGTGAAGAGAGCGCACGGCTGGCGGCCAGTCTGGGCTGGCAGTTCGTCTTTGCAGCTCATATCAATGGCGACCGCCAGTTGCTGGAGCATGCACTGAGTACCTTCTCTCGCCTCAGTAACGGCCAGCGCGCACTGGTGGCTGTTCAGGTCGTGGTGGCCGACTCGCCCGCCGAGGCTGACCTGCTGGTTTCCACGCTGCGTCATTATCATGTGTCGGTGAAAGACGGGCCTGGCGTCAACGTCGGCAGTCTTGAACAGGCTGAGCGCTATGTGCGTCAGGGTGGATATCGCGATTATCAGATTGAGCCGCGCACGCCGTCACTGCTGAAAGGCACCGCAGCACAGGTTCATGCCCAGCTGGATGCGCTGCACCATAATTTCGACATTGATGAGTTCGTTATCGACACACCGATTACCGAGCCGGTTGCCCGCCTGCAGTCACTGGAATTGCTGGCTACGCATCATCTGGTTGCAGCCTGAGTCTGAGTGGAGAGTCATCATGAGCAATGCATCACAACTGATTGAATGGCGGCGTGAACTGCATACCTGGCCGGAACTGTCGGGTCAGGAGTTCGCCACCACCGCCCGGCTGCGGGGCTGGTTGCAGGCGGCGGGCATCCGGCTGCTCGACTATCCCCTTGAGACGGGTCTTGTGGCGGAAATTGGCAGCGGAGAGACCGTCATCGCGCTGCGCGCCGACATCGATGCGTTGCCGATCCATGAAGCGAGCGGCGTGCGTTTTCACTCCCGTCATCCCGGCGTGATGCACGCCTGCGGTCACGATCTCCATAGCGCGGTGATGCTGGGCGCGGCGTTACAGCTTAACGCCGGGGCCGATCAGTTGCCTGGTCGGGTGCGCATCCTGTTTCAGCCCGCGGAAGAGATAGCGCACGGAGCACGCCAGTTTATTGACGCGGGCGTGCTGGATGAGGTGCAGGCTATTTTCGGCATGCACAACGAGCCTTCACTGCCTGTCGGCACTTTTGCCACCCGCAGTGGGGCGTTCTATGCCAATACAGACAAATTTATTATTCGCGTTACCGGCAAAGGCGCACATGCCGCGTATCCGGAGCAGGGCGTCGACAGTATTGTCATCGCCAGTCAGATTATCCAGGCCTTACAGGGGCTCACCAGCCGCAGCTTCAGTGCGCTGGACAGTCTGGTGCTGAGCATTACCCGCATCGACGGCGGCAAAAGCTGGAACGTATTGCCGGGCGGCGTGGAGTTTGGCGGCACGGCCCGCACTCACGATTTGCAACTGCGTGCGGAACTGGAACAGCGGGTGCGTACGCTGGTTGAGCATTTTGCTGAAGCCAATGGCGCGCAGGCGACCCTGAGCTGGCATCCCGGTCCGCCGGTGCTAATCAACGATGCGCACTGGGCAACCTTCAGCAGTGACGTCGCGCAGCAGGCAGGTTATCGGGTGCAGTCCGCCGAACTGCATCTGCTGGGTGAGGATTTTGCGTTCTATCTGCAACAGGTGCCGGGTGCGTTTGTCAGCATCGGCAGCGCCAGTGATTTTGGTCTGCACCATGCCAGCTTCACCCCGGATGAGGCGCTGATTGCCCCCGCCGCCGACTACTTCGCGCGACTGGCCCGCCAGGCGCTGCAACACCTCAATGCGCGATGTCGGGAAGCCATTCTGAACTGAATTCATCTGCAGCCCGTTAAAACACGGGGGTTCTGACAACCCTCGTCGGGCATCGCTACGACTAAAAAAGAGAGAGCATCATGACCACAAGACAACTTCGGCTGGGCACTATTCTGCATGGCGCGTCGGGAAACATGTCTGCCTGGCGCCATCCGGCGGCGCAGGCCGATGCCAGCATTAATCTGGCGTACGCCAAAAAAATCGCCCGCAAGGCGGAGCAGGGCAAGCTCGATTTTCTGTTTGTCGCCGACGGGTTGTTTATCAATGAGAAATCGATCCCGCACTTTCTTAATCGTTTTGAACCGCTGACGCTGCTCTCGGCACTGGCGGGCGTCACGGAACATCTGGGGCTGGTCGGCACAGTTTCCACTTCTTACAGCGAGCCGTTCACCGTGGCGCGTCAGTTTGCCAGCCTCGATCACCTCAGCGGCGGGCGTGCGGGCTGGAACGTTGTCACCTCGCCGCTGGAGGGTTCCGCCAAAAACTTTTCCCGCGAGAAACACCCGGAACACGCGTTGCGTTACCGCATTGCCGACGAGTATCTGCAGGTAGTGAAAGGGTTATGGGATTCGTGGGAGCAGGATGCCTTTGTACGGGACAAGGAAAGCGGCCAGTTCTTCGACCCGGCGAAGCTGCACACGCTTGATCATCACGGCGACTTCTTCCAGGTGCAGGGACCGCTCAACATCGCCCGCACGCCGCAGGGCCGTCCGATTATCTTCCAGGCGGGTGCGTCCGATGACGGTAAAAAGCTGGCGGCGCGCCATGCTGACGCCATCTTTACCCATCAGCCAACCCGTGAAGAAGCCCAGGCGTTTTATCAGGATGTGAAACAGCAGCTGGTAGCGAACGGTCGTCAGCCAGAGGATCTGCACATCTTCCAGGGTGTCAGCGTGATCGTGGGCGATGATGCGGAAGACGTAGAACGCCAGTATCAGACCACGGCGGCGCTGGTGTCGATTACCGATGCACTTAACTACCTCGGTCGTTTCTTCGACCACCATGACTTTTCACAATATCCGCTGGATCAGCCGTTCCCGGACATCGGCGACATCGGTCAGAACAGCTTTCGCAGCACCACCGACGAAATCAAACGCAAAGCACAGCAGCATGGCCATACGTTGCGCCAGGCGGCACTGGAAGCCGCAACGCCGCGTCCGCTGTTTCACGGCACGCCGGAAGAGGTCGCGGATGGCCTGCAGCTCTGGTTTGAGACCCACGCCACAGACGGCTTCATCATTAATGGCGGCACACCCGATACCTTTGAGCGTTTTGTCGACCGCGTGGTGCCGATTCTGCAGGCTCGCGGCCTGACGCGCCGCGACTACCCTGGCAGCACCCTGCGCGACAGCTTCGCCCTGAAACAACCCGTTAATCAGTTCACCTCAAAATAAGAGCCTACCTCATGAAAAAAACATCGCGCCTTCTTGCCCTGCTTATTCTGGCCGCCAGCAGCCATGCGCTGGCTGAAGGCACCAGCGTTTCCTATAACGGCCAGCGCGTCAGCCTGGAAGCCAATAAAGCGCCGGTTAATACGGTGAAAAATCCTGACGCCATCGCGCAACTGCCCGCGGGACATCACTTTGTGGTGCCGGGCTCCTTTACCGTGGCCGTGGCGGCGCAGAACTCCCCGCCGCTGACGGTGTTTTCCGATGACAACAAAACCCTGCTCGGCAGCGAGGTGGATATTGCCCGACTGGTTGCGGACAGCCTGGGATTAAAACTTAACATCGTTCCCACGTCGTGGGAAGACTGGCCGCTGGGTGTGGCCTCGGGCAAGTATGATGCGGCGATCTCCAACATTACCGTGACTAAAGAGCGCAAAGAGAAGTTCGACTTCGCCACTTATCGCAAGGACTCACTCGGCTTTTATGTCAAAACCAGTAGCCCGATTCAGTCACTGACCAAAGCGGAAGATATTGCCGGACTGCGGATCATCGTGGGATCCGGCACCAATCAGGAGGCGATTCTGCTGGCGTGGGATAAAGAGAATCAGGCAAAGGGCCTGAAAGCCTTTACGCCGGTCTTTACCAAAGATGATGCCGCCCAGACCCTGGCACTGCAGGCGGGGCGAGCCGATGCCTACTTCGGTCCTAACGTGATTGGTGCCTGGAAAGCGGCGCTGACCGGTAAAACCCGACTGGTCGGCAGCGTGGATGGCGGCTGGCCAAAAGCGGCGCACATTGCCGTTACGGTGAAGAAAGGCAGCGGCCTCGCGGAACCGATCAGCACCGCGCTGAATGGCGTGATCAGCAATGGCGATTATCAGAAGGTACTGAACCGCTGGGGTGAAGGCGTTGAGCATATCGATCGTTCTGAAATCAACCCCGCTGGCCTGGGCGACTAAGGAGCTGACCATGAGTGAATCCACTTTCCGCGAAGTTTCGCCGGAGGCCCCCGAGCTGCAACCCATTCTGGGTGGTCTGTTTGGTGAATACTCGGCACGTTATGGCGACTTTTTCTCCCGACGTAACGAGCAGGAGCAGGAGCTGACAGAATGGTATCTGCCGCCGCAGGGACTGTTTATTGTGCTGGAGCGCGACGGCGAAATCATCGCGATGGGCGCTTACAAACCTTATGACCCGCAGACCGCTGAGCTGAAACGCATCTGGACCCGCAGCGATCTGCGCCGTCAGGGGCTGGCGCTGGTGGTGTTGCAGGAGCTGGAACGGCGCGCCCTGCAGGCGGGCTATCAGCGGCTGTTTCTCACCACCGGCTTTCGTCAGCCGGAGGCGGTGCAGCTTTATACCGGTCACGGCTATCAGCCACAGTTCGATCTGAGCGGCGATCTGGAGCGTTAC
This sequence comes from Pantoea sp. JKS000250, assembly GCF_003201065.1. Classification (NCBI taxonomy): domain Bacteria; kingdom Pseudomonadati; phylum Pseudomonadota; class Gammaproteobacteria; order Enterobacterales; family Erwiniaceae; genus Pantoea; species Pantoea sp. JKS000250. Next base: position 422,774 of record NZ_QICZ01000002.1, read on the forward strand.
GGCCAGCCGCCACATGACGGGCGACTGCGCTTTATTAAAGTGATCGGCGTGTATAACGTCGCTGCGGCAAGTTAAGGAGTGACGATGAGTAAACATCAACATCTGCAGGTGGTCCCGGCACGTTATCCGGCGCGCACCGCAGGCGCTATCCTGGCGCTGTTTATCCTGGCGGGCGTGATTCAGTCAGTGGCCTTTAACCCGCGCTGGGAGTGGGGCGTGTTTGCCCGCTGGTTTTTTGATCCGGTGATCCTGCACGGCCTGGGTCAGACGCTGCTCCTGACTCTGCTGGGCACTATTTTCAGCCTCTTCTTTGGCGGTCTGCTGGCGCTGGCGCGTCTCTCCTCGTCGTGGCTGCTGAGCACCTTAGCGTGGGGCTACATCTGGCTGTTCCGCTCGCTGCCGCTCATCGTGGTGCTGATCATTCTCTATAACTTCTCCTACCTCTACGACACGCTGTCGATTGGCATTCCGTTTACCGGCCTGTCGTGGGGCGCGTTTCAGACGATTAACGTGCTGGGCCAGTTCCCTGCGGCGGTAATTGGTCTGACGCTGGTGCAGGCGGCTTACAGTGCGGAGATTATCCGTGGCGGGATCCTCGGTGTCGATCACGGTCAGGTGGAAGCCGCTTCCGCGCTGGGGCTTTCCGCCTCACGACGGACCTTCCGCATCATTCTGCCACAGGCGCTGCGCGCCATTATTCCGACCGCATTCAACGAAATCATCAGCCTGGCAAAAGGCACATCCGTGGTTTATGTGCTGGCGATGCCGGAGCTGTTTTACACCATCCAGATGATTTACAACCGTAATCAGGAAGTGATCCCGCTGCTGATGGTCGGTGCCGCCTGGTATCTGATTATCACCACCGTCCTGTCCGTGATTCAGTATTACGTTGAGCGCTGGCTGGCCCGCAGCGTGAACCGTGAGCCGCAGCCTTCGCGCTGGCAACAATGGCGCAACCGCGTCACGCCACTTCATCCGACCGAGGAGATCAGCCATGTCCGAAGCCATTGATTACCGCACTTCACACACAACAGGTGCCATCAGTATTACCGGCGTGACCAAGCGTTTTGGTAAACACACAGCGCTGGATGATGTTTCGCTGTCGCTGGAGCCTGGATCGGTCACGGTGATTCTGGGGCCGTCCGGCTCCGGCAAATCCACGCTGCTGCGCACCATCAATCATCTGGAGCGGGTCGACGAGGGATTCATTCAGATTGATGGCGACTTCATCGGCTATCAGCAGCGCGGCGACAAGCTGTATGAACTCAAAGAGAAGGCGATTCTGCGGCAGCGTATCAACGTCGGCTACGTGTTCCAGAACTTCAATCTGTTTCCGCACCTCAGCGTGCTGGATAACCTGATTGAAGCGCCAATCGCCCATCGTCAGCTGACGAAATCTGAAGCGATAGCGCGGGCGGGTGAACTGCTGGATATTGTCGGCCTGCGCCATAAAGCCGATGCCTGGCCACGTCATCTGTCGGGCGGGCAGCAGCAGCGTATCGCTATTGCGCGCGCCCTGATGCTCAAACCCCGCGTAATGCTGTTCGATGAACCGACCTCGGCGCTGGACCCGGAGCTGGTCGGTGAAGTGCTCGATGTGATTAAAAAGCTGGCGCGTTCCGGCACCACGCTGGTGATTGTGACCCATGAGATCGGCTTTGCGCGTGAAGTGGCGGACAACGTGGTCTTTATGGTGGATGGCCGGATTGTTGAGCAGGGCAGCACCACGCAGGTACTGAACAATCCGCGCCATGATCGCACCCGCCGTTTCCTGGCGCGTGTGTTATGAGGGCGCTGACGTTAACAGCGCTGACGCTGCTCCCGGTGCTGAGCTGTCCGGCGGCGGAGAAGCTCGATGTGCTGAAAAATGAGACGCCAATTCATGCCCCGGCGAATCCGCAGGCGATCGCGAAAATCCCGGCTGACTTTCACTTTATCGAGCCTGGCACGCTGACGGTTGCGACCGCCGTAACTAACTCACCGCCGCTATCGCTGCTGGCGTCTGACAACGTCACGCGGATCGGCAGCGATCCGGACATCGCCAGGCTGCTGGCCGACAGCCTGGGGTTAAAGCTGAAGCTGGTTCCGGCCTCATGGGAGGACTGGCCGCTGGGCATCAGCGCCGGACGCTATGATGTCGCGATGTTTAACATTGCCGTTACTGAGGAGCGTAAGAAGAAGTTCGATTTTGCGACCTATCGCGCTGATAACCACGCCTTTGCGGTAAAAAGCGACAGTAAAATCAGCCAGATCAGCAGCCCGCCTGATATTGCCGGTAAACGGATTATCGTCTCATCAGGCACCAATCAGGAGCGCATATTACTGAGCTGGGATCAGCAGAACCGGGCTAAAGGTCTGCCCGCGGTGACGCCGATTTACCTTACCGATGATGCCTCAGCAACGCTGACGCTTCTGTCGGGACGGGCCGATGCGATCTTTGGCCCGCACTCGATGGCTGCCTGGAAAGTGGCGTCACGCGGTCAGACAAAGCTGGTTGGCAGCGGACCGTTTCGCGCCTGGGTTGCCGTGACCACTAAAAAGGGGAATGGCCTGGCACCCGCATTGCAGACTGCGCTGGATGGCACCATCACAGGTGGGCAGTATCAGCAGGTGCTGGCGCGCTGGGGTGAACAGGATGAAGCTGTGACGCACTCCACGGTGAATCCGCCGGGCATTGTTTACTGAGTCGGCAGAACCGGCTCTCCTGCTTAAGCCGGTTCTGCAATCTGATGACCACAGAATTGAACTACACTCTCCAGCGTTAGTGATTTATCCTGCCCGCCTGTTTTCGTAAAAAATCCTCACTGCGTGGCGGAGTAATTGACCTGGAAGCCCCATGAAAATCAGATTCCTTTCTGCCAATGAGCAAAAGCTGGCGGAGGTGCGTAAGATACTCGAGCCTGTCGGGGTCGAAGTATTACCCATAGCCCGTCGCATCGAAGAAATTCAGACTGAAAACGAGCTGGACCTGGTGCGTGATAAACTGACCAAAGCCTTTTCGCTGATTGGGCGACCGTTGTTTGTTGAGCATACCGGTCTCTATCTGGATGCCCTCAATGGTCTGCCCGCCGGTCTGACCCGCATCTTCTGGAACCGCCTGGACGCTGAGCGCTTTACCGCGCTGGTGCAGGGACTGGACAGCCAGGCCGTGACGGCCAAAACGGTGCTCGGCTACTGCGACGGCCGCAAAATGTATCAGTTCTCGGGTGAACTGCGCGGCACCATCGCCGCGAAACCCGCCGGGACGCGCGGCTTCCAGTGGGATTGCGTGTTTATCCCCGAAGGCTATGAGCAGACTTTTGCAGAAATGGGCGAACTTAAGAATGAGATCTCGATGCGGCGCATCGCGCTGGATCGCTTCGCCACCTTTTTAAAAACCTCGCGGGGAGTGGCATGAAACCTGAACTCAAACGCGCCTATGATTCCGGCAAGCTGATTCTGTTTGCCGGTGCCGGTATTTCGCGTAATTTTGGCCTCCCCGAGTGGCATGAACTGATTGCTCACCTGGCTAACGAGCTGGGTTACGATCCCAAAATCTTCAATACCTACGGTACGCACCTGTCGCTGGCGGAGTATTACAAGCAAAAGAAAGGCTCGCTTGGCCCGCTGCGCAGCTGGATGGATCGCGAGTGGCACCGGCCGGATATCGATGTCCGGTCTTCTGAAATTCATACCATGATTACCCAGGGTAACTTCTCGCGCATCTACACCACCAATTACGATCGCTGGCTGGAAGCGGCGCACGAGGCGCACGGCGTTCCCTATTACAAAGTGGCAAACGCCGCTGACCTGGTCTCCCTGACCGAGGATAAGCGTCACATCATCAAGCTGCACGGTGACTTCGATGATGACACCTCTATCGTGCTCGATGAGAGCAGCTATTTTGAACGCCTCTATTTTGACTCACCGCTCGACATCAAACTGACCCATGACGTAATGGGCAACTCCGTGCTGTTTGTCGGCTACAGCATCAGTGATTTCAACATTCGTCTGCTGTTTTACCGTCTGACCAAGATGTGGGGCCGCACCGGGCTGGCGACGGCCCGGCCAAAATCGTATCTGTTCACTAACCGTAATAACCCGGTAGCCAAAGAGGTGCTGGGGCAGTGGGGGATCGAGGTGATCGTTTCCGAAGAGGACGATCCGCGCAAGGCACTGGCGATGTTCCTTGAAGAGTTGCTGGTGTAGTCAGCGTAACGTCCGGCAGAAAAGCGACAGGAAAAAGAAAAAAACCTGCGTCCGGTTAAGGTTAGCTCGGGCATAACCGATAAACTCTATTCTCTGCTGGCAAAGCATAACCGGCATGATATACTGTATGTATACACAGTACCTGAGGGCGAAAAGATGGCTGTTGAAACAAAATTTGTTGTAGTCAGAAAGGGTGAAGAGAAGATGACGTTTGCCAATAAGAAAGAGGCCGATGCCTACGACAAAATGCTCGATATGGCCGAAGCCTTCACTGACTGGCTGTTACAGCATCAACCTGCACTGGACGAATCTCAGGCAGAAACGCTGGGCCTGCTGATTGCCGAGCAGAAAGATGCGGTTCAGCATATTCTGCGCACCAGCAAACTGCCGGACGTGGCCGCAGGCGCGACGAAGCCTGAAGCCGTGGCAGAAGAGGGTGCGGATGATCAGGCGGAAGAGCCTGCTGCGAAGAAAGTACGCGCCGTTAAAGCTGCCTGATTGCCACAACGCCGGAAGCGAACCTTCCGGCGTTGCTGTTTCTGATTGACGGGTCATCTGATCTTTTGTCAGGTCATTCAAAACAAATCCTCCTGTCGTTCCCTTGCGCTGACTCCCCGCCTGCAATCTCCATGTAAATCACGAAAATCAGCCAGCTATATTTTTTAAACTCAGCGCTATAGCATCAATCAGGATTCAACAATCTGGGTTTTGGATCATTAATTTTTAAGCTTTTGACGCCGGATGACTATTTTAATTCTACTGATAAAATCAATCTTAATTAAATGAATTAGCAAGAAAACTAATATAACATTCCCTGATGGGTTTCTTACCTCATTTAGATTGTTAATTTACACCAGCCCTATGAAATGAGAGATATCAATTGTTAATTGGCTCACATTTTTTGTGAAATAATCCGACAGTGCTATTCAATTTAAAAAAGCAGTGTTAGGGTAGAGCCGTTTTCAGCGAAGGGTTGTTACTGGATAACAGGCAAAACCTAAGCGTTCCGCAGTCTTTACCACTGTGGGGTGCTTAGGTTTTTTTTTGCCTTAAATTTACTCTGGCATGCCGTAAGTCATTAATAACCTGCGCGATAATGACCCGGCGTATTCAGGCCGGGGAAACATGAGGTAGATGACAGGAGGTTAAGGACTCTCCTGCGAACTGTACATCATTAAAATCAAAACAGGTTGCTAAGATGAAATATAAAAGCATGCTGTGCGCACTCTCATTATTGACCTTTTCTCCCTTGTCGACGGCGCAGGAATGGAGCGGAACGGTATTAGGGTTTGAATCTCCACCGGATCCTGTTTTGGGTGATATGTATGGCCTTCGTAAATCGCTTAACGATAATGGATTTGCTTATAACCTGGGTTATCTGAATGAAATTGGCTGGAATGGCGGCGGTGGCTTCAATCATGCCTCACACGTTGCTTATATCGATCAGTTTGCTTTGACCTTTAATCAGGATTTGTCGCGCTGGACAAATATTCCCGATGCACGTATCGAAGCGAATATCGTTAATCGTAATCACAACGACGATCTGACCACCCGACGCGTGCAGGATCCGCGGATGAATGTTAACGATCTTACGCAGGAGAGCTGGGGCGGGCAATCGATCACCCGCCTGGGCTGGCTGACTTTTGCCCGAAGTTTCGATGACCGCAGGATGACATGGCGTATCGGAATGATGAACAAGGTTCAGACCTTCGATCAGATCATACCCTGTGATTTCCAGATGCTTTCTCAGTGCGGTGGAAAATCTGCTAACTCACTGACCTGGAACAACTGGAACGTGCACACGTGGGGAACCACGCTCGAATACCGGTTTACACCTGTTGTGACGTTAAAAGGGGGAGTAATGGAGCAGAACCCGGATGCTGCGAGCCGTCATCACGCCTGGAGTGGCTCAACCAGGCGCAGCAAAGGTGTCCTGCTGCCGGTAGAAATCGAAGCCCGCCCGATCATTAACGGCCTGCCGGGTGCCTACAACCTGGGGGTGGTTTTTACCAATGCCCCGCAAACTGACCTCTATCGCGGCCGGTCCGGTGGTGCGGGAGCCAGTGATCCCGGCGGTTATGCTTCTCATAACCGGACATGGTTTCTTTACGCCGGACTTAATCAGCAACTGACGCGACATCAGGATGACGCCAGTCGCGGGTTAAGTACTTCATTCAGTATGAGCCTGGCCGATCAGCGCACTAACTACATGCATTCGGTCTATGCCGCTTCACTCCGCTATCGGGGACTGTTTGACGCCCGTCCGGAAGACTGGATTGGTTTTGGCCTGACCTGGACGGACATGAGCAGTCAGTACGCGCGAAATCAGCGCTATATGAATACGATAGGTGGTGTTTCGGACTACCACGATACGGCATATCATCCGGTGCCCGGCCATTCGCTAAACAGCGAGTTCTATTACCGTTTCCGCCCCGTTTCCTGGCTGGAACTGCAACCCGGGATTCAGTACTGGCATCATCCGGCGGGCATATCCCATACGCAGGATGCCTGGGTGACTGAGCTTAAAACGGTCGTAAATTTTTAGGCGAATAAGAGGATTACGATCGCTGTCACGCTTTTTGTTCTGACCGATTGAGGTCACGACGAAAACTGATAGAGTGCCGGAACTGGATTGTTACTGCTTAGGCAGGCAAAACCTGATTTCTGGCCTCTGCCGGATGTCAGGTTTTTTTGTTTCTGGGGTTCCGATGAAAATCGCCAAAATTCTGAATAATAACGTGGTGATGGTTCAGGATGAGCAGGGGCGCGAGCAGGTCGTTATGGGCCGTGGGCTGGCCTTTCAGAAGCGCGTCGGTGACAGTCTCAATGACGCGCAAATTGAGAAAGTGTTTGCACCACAAAGTGATCTGCTGGTCCGTCGGCTGGAGGAGTTGTTACATCAAATCCCGCCTGAAGTGATGACGACCTGCAATTGCATCATTGATCTTGCGATACAGCGTCTCGGGAAACTGCAGGAGAGCCTGTATATCACGCTGACCGACCACTGCTTCTTTGCCATTGAAAGACAAAAAAAAGGTCTGGCGATTAAAAATGTGTTGCTGTGGGATATTAAACGTCTCTATCCCAAAGAGTTCGAGCTGGGGCAGGAGGCCAGGGCACTCATTTTCCGTCGGCTGAATGTCGAACTGGCTGAGGATGAAGCCGGATTTATCGCGCTTCATCTGGTAACGGCACAGCTCCATAACGAAATGCCGGAAGTCATGGATGTCACGCGGGTAATGCAGGAGATTCTGCAACTGGTGAAGTATCAGTTGCAGCTGGAATATAACGAATCGTCACTGAGTTACCAGCGGTTTGTCACTCATCTGAAGTTTTTTGCTCAGCGGATGCTGACGCGAACCGTGGTCGACGATGACGATGTGTCGTTGCATACGGCAGTAAAAGATAACTATCCAAAAGCCTGGAAATGCGCGGTGAAAATCGCGCAGCATTTGCAACAAAGCTATCAGCGTGAGCTGACCGCAGAAGAGATCATGTTTCTTGCCATTCATATCGAGCGGGTGAGAAAAGAAGGGTAATAAGCCCTGTAAACCGGATTGTTACTGCTTAATGCAGGCAAAACCTGAGCGCGGCCTCTGAAAGGAGGCCGTTCTCAGGTTTTTTTATTTTTGGCTCAGTCAACGGATGTCCATGGACATCCGTTTAAGGAAATCGAGATGGAATATCACACGCTGGCGCAGGATATCCTCGGCCATATTGGCGGCAGGGAGAACATCGTAAGTCTGGTGCATTGTGCTACCCGGCTTCGTTTTAAACTGAAAGATAACCATAAAGCCGATGCGGAAGGACTAAAGAAAAATCCGGGCATCATTATGGTCGTCGAAAGCGGCGGGCAGTTTCAGGTGGTGATTGGCAACCACGTTCATGATGTCTGGCTGGCTGTCCGTGCCGAAGCGGGACTTTTGGATGAGGCCCCTGCATCAGCCGAAGATAAGAAGTCAGGTAATCTTTTCAGTCGCCTGATCGATGTTGTGTCCGGCATTTTCACGCCCTTTATCGGGATTCTTGCCGCCTCCGGTATTCTTAAAGGCTTGCTGGCGCTGGCCGTGGTTTGCGGCTGGCTGTCTGTTGAAAGCGGAACCTACAAAATCTGGTTTGCGGCAAGTGATGCCCTGTTTTACTTTTTTCCGCTGGTGCTGGGCTACACCGCGGGTAAAAAGTTCGGCGGTAATCCCTTTATCACCATGGTGATTGGCGGGGCGCTCACCCATCCGACGATGATTGCTGCTTTCAATGCCAGCCAGCAGTCCGGCGCCATGATGGATGCGTTTCTCGGTATTCCTGTAACCTGGTTTAATTACAGCGCGTCGGTTATACCTATTATTCTTGCCGCTTGGGTGAGTTGCTGGCTGGAAAAACAGAGCACCCGGCTGCTGCCCGCCTCCATGAAGAACTTTTTTGCCCCGTTGATCTGTCTGAGCATCACGGTGCCGCTGACTTTCCTGGTAATTGGTCCACTGGCCACGTGGCTGAGCCAGTTGCTGGCGAACGGCTACCAGTGGATTTATGCGCTGGCTCCGTGGCTGGCTGGGGCGGCCATGGGCGCGCTGTGGCAGGTCTGTGTGATTTTTGGTCTGCACTGGGGACTGGTGCCACTGATGATCAACAATCTGGCCGTTCTGGGGCATGACTCGATGCTGCCTATGCTGTTACCTGCTGTCATGGGCCAGATTGGTGCGGCGCTGGGGGTTTTGCTGCGCAGCCGTGATGCGCGTCAAAAGGTGCTGGCGGGGTCATCCGTGACCGCGGGAATATTTGGTATCACTGAACCTGCTGTCTATGGTGTTAATCTTCCTCTGCGTCGCCCCTTTATCTTTGGTTGCGTAGCCGGCGCAATCGGCGGTGCCGTTGTCGGCTTCAGTAACACCCACGTTTATTCCTTTGGCTTCGCCAATATCTTTACCATCGCTCAGATGATCCCGCCTGGCGGTGTCGATGCCACATTATGGGGCGGAATTATCGGCTCGCTGCTGGCTCTGCTCCTGAGCTGTGCCATTACGCTGGTGGCGGGTATGCCTCGTAACAGCACGCCAGACACAGTAACCCCGGTGATGCCTGGCGAAGACGACATACTCTCACCGATGACCGGCACCGTACTGGCCCTTGATCAGGTGCCGGACGCGACGTTTGCCAGTGGCCTGCTGGGACAGGGCGCGGCCATCATTCCTTCTGACAACAAAGTCATTGCGCCCTTCGCGGGTGAGGTTGCCTCCCTGTTTCAGACCCGGCACGCCATCGGCTTGCTGAGTCATAGCGGGATTGAGCTGCTGATCCATGTGGGTATCGATACCGTCCGGCTCGACGGCAAACCTTTCACGGCACATGTTCAGGCTGGCGATAAATTTAAGCCCGGCGATCTGCTGCTGGAGTTCGATCGTCAGGCCATTCTTGATGCCGGGTATGACCTGACAACCCCGATCATTATTACTAACAGCGATGAGTATCGTGAGGTGATGAAAGTTGCAGGAAACACTGCGACTGCAGGAACACCTTTACTCAGCATCATTCATCGATAAAAGGAGAACAGGATGAAAACTTTCCCGGATTCATTTTTATGGGGCGGTGCTGTTGCCGCTAATCAGGTTGAAGGCGCATGGCGTGAAGAGGGCAAAGGCCTTTCCACCTCTGACGTCCAGCCACAGGGGATTTTTGGCCCGGTCGTGGAGCGCGTTGCGGGGAGCCAGAGCCTTAAAGATGTGGCGATCGATTTTTACCACCGCTACCCGGACGATATCAGGCTGTTTGCAGAGATGGGCTTCGGCTGTCTGCGGGTTTCAATTGCCTGGACGCGTATTTTCCCGAACGGTGACGAGCAGCAACCCAACGAGGCTGGCCTGGGTTTTTATGACCGCTTATTCGATGAACTGGCAGCGCATAACATCACTCCGATCGTGACCCTGTCACATTATGAAATGCCCTGGAATCTGGTTAAGCAGTATGGTGGCTGGGGCAACCGTCAGGTCATCGGATTCTTTGAACATTACGCGCGCACGGTGTTGGACCGTTATCAGAAGAAAGTCAGCCTCTGGCTGACATTTAACGAAATTAACATGTCTCTGCATGCGCCGATGACCGGCGTGGGTCTGCCGGAAACCAGCAGCCTGGGCGAAATTTATCAGGCGATTCACCATCAACTGGTCGCCAGTGCGCTGGCGGTTAAAGCCTGTCACGAGATCAACCCGGATGCCAGCATCGGCAATATGCTGCTGGGTGGTTTGGTCTACCCGCTAAGCTGTAAACCCGACGATGTGCTGGAAGCGCTGCAGGACAACCGGAAATGGCAATTTTTTGGCGATGTGCAGTGCCGGGGAGCTTATCCGGGCTATATGTTGCGCTTCTTCCGCGACAACAACATTCTGCTGGATATTACGGATGCCGATCGCCAGATACTCAAATCGACCGTCGATTTTATCTCGTTCAGCTACTACATGTCCGGCTGTGTTACCGCCGATGAGGCGCTGAATGAGAAGATGCGCGGTAATATTCTGAGCATGGTGCCTAATCCCCATCTTCAGAGCTCTGAATGGGGCTGGCAGATTGATCCGGTCGGGTTGCGTACCTTGCTTAATCTGTTGTGGGATCGTTATCAAAAGCCGCTGTTCATCGTTGAGAACGGACTGGGTGCCAAAGACATTCCTGATGCCACCGGCGTCGTGCAGGATGACTACCGCATCAGCTACCTCAACGATCATCTGGTGCAGGTGCGTGAAGCGATTGAAGATGGTGTTGAGGTCATGGGGTATACCAGCTGGGGGCCGATCGATCTTGTGAGCGCATCTAAAGCGGAACTGTCTAAACGCTACGGTTTTATTTATGTAGACCGCGATGACAACGGGGAAGGTTCGCTGGCGCGCAGCCGTAAGAAAAGCTTCCACTGGTATAAAGAGGTTATTGCGACAAACGGGGCCTCACTCAAAGAGTAATTGCCGCGCTCAGTGGTACATCGAGGCTGTTGCGATGTACCTCCTATTCTAATCCCGCTCAGTCCGTCTCGCGGGTAACAACCTGATAGCGCGTGCTTCGTCCGCCACCCTCCAGCCGGTAGAGACAGCCTTTCTCTACCAGATCCGCCAGATGACGGGTCGCGGTCGCTTTACTTACTTTAGCTACCTTCTGATACTGACTGGCGCTGATCCCCAGTTCAAAACCCTGCTCACCGCCGTCAAGCAGCCGGTTCAGTACTTTTACCTGTTCCACGCTCAATCCCATTCCCTGATGACGTAGCCAGAAACGCGCTTTCATCCGGGTGCGATCGATAACGTTCATCGCCTGCTTCAGGCTCTCATCCAGGATATCAAGAAACCACACCAGCCAGTCTGTGATATCAAGGCCGCCTTTCTGCGTCTGCTCAAGAATGCGGTAATAACCGGCACGCTGCGCCAGAATGGCGGGCGACATGGCATATAGGCGGATGCTCTGGCTGTCGGCCTGCGCCAGTGCCAGATCGGTTAACGCACGCGTGATACGCCCATTACCGTCATCAAACGGGTGCAGGGTGACAAACCAGAGATGACAGATGGCGGCGCGCAGCAGCGGGTCCAGCATCACGTCATGCTGACTACTGTTGAACCACTCAATAAACTGTGTCAGCTGCGGCTCCAGTCCCTGTCGCGGCGGAGCCTCAAAATGCACCGTAGGGCGATCGATGCGGCCTGAGATCACCTGCATCGGCTCACTGCCGCGCAGCGTGCCGACGCTCAGGCGCTGCACCGTCCATTCATCTGCCGGGAAAAGCCAGTGATGCCACTGAAATAATCGTTCAGGCGACAGTGGCTGGCTTCGATTGTTGATGGCATCCAGCATCATGGCGGCCAGTCCTTCTGAGCGATCGGAGACCGGATAAGGCTGTTCTTCCGTGACGCCCAACCGGCGCGCCAGCGATGAGCGTACTGACTGCACGTTTACCCGTTCCTCTTCAATCGCGGAAGAGGAAAGGATATTACTCAGCAGAGTATCCAGCGTCTGCGAATCACTGTCTGACTGCAGGCTGGCTCGTCCCAGCAGCAACCCGCGCTGCTGCTGCAGATGGCGCAGGCGCGGTAGCAGAACGGCATCCTGCCATTGAAAATCGGGCCAGTCCGGCTGCTGCCAGATCCAGTAAACGCTCATAGTGGGCTCACAGTAAGAGGAGATGAGCCGAATAGAGTTTGCTATTCGGCTCACATAATGAGTCGATAATAGCGAATATCCGGCTCACAGGCCAACCGAAAGGAATTAAGAACAAAAAAAGGACCCGAAGGTCCTGTTTTCTTAGCGGGAGAACTGCATAAAGGTGTCTGAATAGTAGTGAACGATCCAGGCAACATACGCCAGCCAGACAACCATCCCAATGGCTAATCCTGATTTACCGATCATTGATCTCTCTCCACAGTGACAAGGGGCTACAGCAACTGTTGACATAAACTGACAGTAAAAGCAGGCAGCAGTATTGTTGCAGATCAAAAAAAGCCAGTTCATACGCAGCGCCATATCTTCTTTGCGATCAATTTCCCTGAAAGACTCACAGTCAGACAGGCAGCCCGCCAGAATTACGGTAACTAAAGTTCAAAAAAACGCCGCCGATAGATGATCTCAGGAGCAACGTAATCACAAGGAGGGAAAGAAACAGATAAATTCCAGGGGAATCACTATGGCCAGTCAGTTAACACATAAGAAAAGAATGAGTACCCGTGCGCAGATGCTCATCATGGGTGGTTTGACAATCATGCTGGGATTTACCGTGACTATCGGCGTCCTCAGCTGGCAATCGGGTAAAGAACAAAAGGTACTCGCAGAAAACTATCTGCAGCAGATAGCACAGAGCCGTGCGCTTCAGGTGCAGCAGGAGCTGGGTCATGCCCGTGATGTTGCCAGTCATCTCGGGCAAAGTCTGATTGCGCTGCCGCAGGCGGGTATCACCGATCGCAAAGTTGCCGATAAAGTCATGGAGTATGCGCTGCGCGCTAATCCTGATTATCTGTCGATGTCGGTAATATTCGAACAGAATGCATTTGATGGTCGCGATGCCGGGTTCGCATCACAGCCGGGCCAGGCACCACAGGGACGCTATGCCTTTTTTGTGGATCGTGACGCGTCAGGTAAATACGCGATGCATCCGCTGCTCTCCTATCTGACGCCGGGTCAGGGCGATTACTATCTGATCCCGCAAAAATCACAAAAAGATACGCTTACCGAACCTTACAGCTATGCCTATAACGGCGTGCCGACACTTCTGACTTCTGTGGCTGCCGCGGTTATCGATCAGGGCACCTTAAAAGCTATCGTCACCTCTGACATTTCACTGGCCTCACTGCAGCAGAAAGTGAATCAGATCAAACCCTGGCAGGGTAGCGGCTATGCGCTGTTGCTCTCGAATGGCGGAAATGTGGTGTCCTCGCCAGTGAAAGAGGAAGCCGGTAAACCCTGGAAAGGCGAAAAAGATGGCTTTACGACGAAAGTCGTACAGCATTTTGATGCCGTGCTGGGCGAAGAGGCATTAGTCACCTGGCAGCCGGTGGTAATTGGTAACAGTGACAAACCCTGGTATCTCGGCGTCGTCGCACCGGTCAGTCAGGTGATGGCTGCTGCCAACCGGCAACTGATGTGGGCACTGCTGTTGATGGTGGTGAGTATTCTGCTGGTCGGCACCGTACTGGGCATGCTGTTCAGTCGTAAGGTGCTGCGGCCGATTGGCGGCGAGCCGATTGAAGCGGCAAATATTGCGCTGGCCGTCGCGGATGGCAAGCTGGATAACGCGATTGCAGTGAAAAACGGCGATCGCAGCAGCCTCTTCTTTGCGCTTCATACTATGCAAAGCCAGCTCCGGCAGATTGTCGGGCAGATTAAAGATTCCAGTGAATCTGTACGACAGGGCGCGGGCGAAATTGCAAGCGGCAACCTCAATCTGGCGTCACGCACTGAAGAACAGGCCGCCGCACTGGAGCAGACCGCAGCCAGCATGGAGCAGATCAGCGCCACGATCCGCCTGAATGCCGACAATGCGCAGCAGGCGACCAGCCTGACTGAAAACGCGACGCACATTGCCAGTCGCGGTGCCTCGCTGGTGGGCGAGGTGGTACAGACCATGGCGCAGATCGATGACAGCTCGAAAAAGATTGGCGACATTACCACGATGATCAATAGCATTGCCTTCCAGACCAATATTCTGGCGCTCAACGCGGCGGTAGAAGCAGCACGCGCCGGTGAGCAGGGCCGCGGTTTTGCGGTGGTCGCGTCGGAAGTGCGAAATCTGGCGCAGCGCAGTGCTAATGCGGTGAAAGAGATCGGCGCACTGATTGAAGAGTCGAGCGTACGTGTTGAGAGTGGCGTCCGGCTGGTAAACGATGCCGGTAAGACCATGCAGGAGATGATGCAGGCGGTGAATTCGGTGCAGGGGATTATCGGTGAGATCGTTACAGCGTCAAGCGAACAGGCGCGCGGCATCAGCCAGGTAACGATTGCGGTCAATGAAATGGATGGCGTCACCCAGCAGAACGCCGCGCTGGTGCAGCAGATGTCGGCGGCCGCCAGTTCGCTGGAAGACCAGGCGCAGCAGCTGTCGCAGACAGTGGAGCAGTTTCATCTGGCGTAAAGCGGACGTATGCTCCCTGAGCCCATATCTGCTTCACAGAGTAAAAACCCGCCAGCGGCGGGTTTTTTTATCATTGTTCCGTCAGCCGCACACCGCTGCGGGCATCGAACAGGTGCATCTTATCCGGATTCACGGTCACCGGCAGCGTGCCGCCCGGCACGGCATCGCTCCGACCAGTCAGCTGCATATGCAGCGGGAAACTCTGCCAGTTCAGATGTAATAGTGTCGACTCGCCGGTAATCTCCACAATATTCACCGTCGCCGGTTGCCCGCTGGCGTCAAAAATCAGATCGTGGGGTCGTACGCCCAGCGTCACCGGCTGATCGGCCTGCTGCCGCGCGGCGTGGTGCCAGCGACCGGGCAACGGTAGCCACTGCTCGCCACAACAGACGCCGGGCAGACCATCGCGAGGCTGGAAATGCGCATCCAGCAGATTCATCGGCGGTGAACCGATAAACCGCGCCACAAAGGTGTTAACCGGCCGGTCGTAAATCGCCAGCGGCGCACCCTGTTGCACAATCACTCCATCTTTCATCACCACAATCTGATCCGCCAGCGTCATCGCCTCGACCTGATCGTGTGTCACATAGACCATCGTAGTTTTGAAACGCTGGTGCAGAGACTTAATCTCGGCGCGCAGCTCCATGCGTAACTGCGCATCCAGGTTAGAGAGCGGCTCATCGAACAGAAATACCTGCGGATTGCGCACCATCGCCCGACCCATCGCTACACGCTGCCGCTGTCCGCCAGACAATGCGCGTGGATAACGCTGCAGCAACTGATCGATACCCAGAATAGCCGCGATACGGGCAATTTTGCTTTTCTGCTCCTCACGCTTCACCTTCTTTACCTGCATGTGAAATGCCAGATTTTCGGCAACGGTCAGGTGTGGATAAAGCGCATAGCTCTGAAACACCATCGCGATATCCCGGTCGGCGGGATCGAGGTCGTTGATCTGCTTTTTATCCAGCATAATCGCCCCGTCAGAGACGCTATCCAGACCGGCGAGCAGCCGCAGCAGGGTAGACTTGCCGCAGCCAGAGGGACCGACCAGCACGGTAAAACTGCCGTCGGGAATGGTTAAATCGAGCGGATGCAACACGCTCTGCTTTCCGTAGCGCTTTGCCACCTGTACAAGTTCAACACTGGCCATGGTCAGCGCACCTCATTGGTTAATTGGAGTTGTTGCCAGCTGGGATAGCGACGCGGAGAGCTGCTTATCGCCAGTGAGGCCACTTCAATGCCCCAGCGCAGCGCGGTGAGCGATGACTGGCGGTAGAGCAGTGCAGCCAGAAAACCGGCATTAAAACTGTCTCCGGCACCGATGGTATCCACCACCGTTACCGGCTGGGCGGCGGCAAACTGGACAGAGGCGGCGGACCAGAGACGTGCGCCCTCTGCGCCACACTTGATCACACAGCCGCCGCGACCACTGAGACGGGCGGCCAGCTGTTTACCGCTTTGCTCCAGCAAATCTGCGCCTGCTAAACCCAGCGCTTCAACCTCATTCAGCAGTAGCCAGTCGCAGTCCGCCAGCCATCCGCCCATCTCCCGACGAAGCTCATCGCTCCAGCCCGCAGGCGGCCAGCCGGTATCCACGGCCACACTGAAGCCACGCTTTTGTAGCTCGGCTAGCAGCACCGGATAGTGGTCATAAAGTTCAAGACAGAGAAAGGTGCCGCACAGCAGCACGATGTCGCCCGGCGTCGCCTGCAACGGCAGCTGAGCCAGCACATCGTCCGCGGTCAGCACGGTAATATGGCCGTGATTGCTCAGAAACGATCGTTCGTTATCGGGATGGGTAACGCCCACCGTCAGCGAGGTCTCACAGGCGTAACGCGGCCAGTGTGCGGCGCTGTGGGGAAAGTGACTGGCGAGCCAGTGGCTGAAGCCATCGTCGCCCTGATTAGCGATGGCCCGATGCGGCACCTGCATCGCCTCCAGCGCCAGCGCGCAGTTACCCGCAGACCCGCCGGGACGTAGCTCGCTGTGCTGCAGCATCACTTCCGTGCCGCGTTTCGGCCAGTCGCTGAGCGTACTCATGATTAAATCAACATTGATATTGCCCACCACATAGAGCGTGGGCGCGATGGTCTTGTCCATAATTATCCTTTACTCCCGCCGCTGGTAAGACCGCTGACCAGCGTTTTCTGCAACCAGATGGCAATAAACAGAGGCGGCACCGACGCCAGAATGCCAATCGCTGCAATCAGCCCGTCATCGGTGGCGCGTCCGGCGGTGAAGCCGGCAATCGCGACCGGCAGGGTCTGTGCCGAAATATTGCTGGTGAACAGCAGCGCATAGAAAAACTCATCCCAGGCGAGCAGCCAGCCAAACAGTGCCGCGGCACCCAGTACCGGCTTCGCCAGCGGCAGCGTGATACGCAGCAGGACCTGCCAGAAGCGCAGGCCATCCAGCCGTGCCGCCTGTTCGATATCGCGCGGCAGCGAGTCAAACTGATTCTTCAGCATCCAGGTCAGAAACGGCAGGATCAGCGAGCAGTAGACCATCACCAGACCGGGACGGGTGTTGAGCAGCCCCAGCTGTTGCAGCAGAAAGTAGAGCGGCAGCACAAACGCCACCGGCGGCACCATGTAGATCGCCAGTGCGCCGGAAAGCCAGGCATCGCGACCGCTGTAGCGTGAGAAGCTGAACGCCGCCGGTATCGCCAGCAGCAGCGAAATCGCCGTGGCGACCGTCGCGACCAGCAGGCTGTTGCCCAGTGCATGCAGGAAAATGTTGCCCGGCTGGTTGGGAGCCAGCGAAACCAGCCCCTGATAGCGACTGAAATCCCACTGGCGTGGCAGCCATTCCAGAGGCAGGCGGGAGAGATCGCTGGCGGAGCTGACGCTCATCAGAAACAGCCAGCCCATCGGGGCCAGAATGCTGATGGCGACCAGCAACGCCGCGCCGTAACGCAGCACCCGGCGCAGTTTAGTTTTCATAAGCGGAACTCCGGCGGCGCTGATGCCATAACATCAGCAGGTAAAGCGTGATTAGCAGAGCGCACATCAGGGTCATCAGGATCGCGTAAGCGGCACCGCTGCCGGCACGCAGGTAGCTGAAGGACTCCTGATAGACAAAAAAGCTCAGGGTTTTGGTACTGTCCACCGGCCCGCCGCGCGTCATCACGTAGATAATGTCAAAGATCTTAAAGGCATCGATGGTACGTAACACCAGCGCGACGCCCAGCGAAGCAACAATCGCCGGGAAGGTAATGGCGCGGAAACGCCGCCAGGCAGATGCGCCATCCAGCCGTGCCGCCTCAAACAGATCTTCAGGGATCGACTGCAGCGCTGCCAGCACCAGCAGCGTAACCAGCGGATAGTTTTTCCAGATATCTGCAAACATCACCGCATTGAGCGCCGCGTCCGGCGAGCCCAGCCAGCTGCGATAGCCATCAATAATGCCGAGCTGGCTGAGCAGGGCGTTGATGCTGCCGTAATCGGGATTAAAGTTGAGCCGCCACATCATGGCGTTGACGATGGTCGGCAGCGCCCACGGCAGAATCACCAGCACCCGCAGCACGTTGCGCCCGACGAATTTCTGATTCAGCAGCAGCGCTACCAGCACGCCAATGACGCCTTCAAAGGTGACAGACACCAGCGTGAAGTAGAGCGTGCGCCAGATAGATGCCCGAAAGTCGGGATCGCTCAGCGCATAGAGGTAGTTTTCCAGCCCAATCCAGGCAGGCGTTTCACCGCTGCCAATCAGCGCAGCATCGGTAAAGCTTAGCCAGATGGTGCGCAGCAGGGGCCAGGCGGTTAACAGCAGCATCACCAGCAGCATGGGTGCCAGCAGCACCCATGCCTGACGCTGTTCGCGTTGACGCAGACTCAGCATCATGACTCCTTAACGCAGCCGGGCGGCGCTTTTGTCCACCGTCGCCATCGCGTCCTGTGCCGGGGTTTTACTCAGCAAGACCTGCTGTAACTGTTGCTGCAGCTGGTTCGACAGGCGGGAATAGTCGGCGGTTTCAGGACGTGACAGCATCACGTTTAGCGATTTGTCCGCTGCGGCAATCAGGCTCTCCTGATCCTTTTTCACCGCCTCGTCCTGATAAGAGGATTTCCAGATCGGCAGGCTGAGCTTCGCATACTGGTTTTGCACCGGCTGCGAAGTCATGTACTGAATATACTGCCACGCCTCGTTAGCATGCGTGCTGCCTTTGGTGATCCCCAGACCCATCGAACCATTCACCGCACCCACTTTTCCTGGCGCATCACCCGGCGCAGGCATGATGCCAACATTACCGGCTACTTTGCTCTGCTTAGGGTCGTTTGCCATGTTGTACATGTAGGTCCAGTTGAGCGCGAACGCCGCATCGCCATTCGAAAACGATTTGCGCACGTCCTCTTCCAGATATTCACGGGAAGCCGGATTACTCAGGCCGTCATCGAGCGAGCTTTTCATCAGGTTCAGCGCCTTGAGTGAAGCCGGGCTGGAGAAGTCGAGTTTACCGTTCTGATAGAACTGCCCACCAAAGCCTGATACCAGCGTGGTGTAGTCACATACCAGCGCTTCCGCCTGAGACCAGCTCCAGACCAGCGGGTAAGTCACAATCTTTTTCTCTTTGATAATTTTCGCGTCATCCAGCACCTGCTGCCAGGTCTGTGGCGGCGTGGTGATGCCGGCTTTCGCCAGCATTGCTTTGTTGTAGTAGAGGTATTTGGTATCAAGGATCCACGGCATCCCCAGTGTTTTACCTTTAAAAATCACTGTGTTCATCGCGCCCGGGAAGACTTTCTCTTTCTCCTCTGGCGTAATGCGCGCGCTGACATCCTGCAACAGATCGAAGCGAGTAAATTCCGCTGGCCAGATGGCGTCGAACAGCACCACATCATAGCCATTGCCGCCTGCGCCACGCGCCGCCACAATCTTATCGTGCAGCGCTTCATAGGGAACAAACTCCAGATTGACGGTGACATCCGGATGCTGCTTCTGAAAATTCTGCGTCATCGCGCGAATGTCATTCTCGCTATAGGCCGCCTGGGTCATAAACAGGGCATTAATCTGGCTGGCCGCCACCGCGCTGCCTGCGCTTAACATCAGTAAGGCGGCAAAACCGGCTTTCAGTTGAGGGGTGTAACGCTGTGACATGGTCTTCTCCACTAGTTAGCAACAGGGCAGCAACAGGCTGTCGGTTAATTAAATCAATTTGATTGATTTAATCGGGGGCATAATTCTGGTCAGCGGGTGAACTGACCTGTCAGTATCAAGCAAACGGCGTGCCACAAGATTAAAAACAAAGCAACAGTGCCGTAACAACGCTGAAACTCAGACTGCGCTTTTATGGCAAAATTGCCTATTCTGATGCGCGGGATTTGCGTGCAGGATCAAAGATATTGTTTGCCCGAACGCTATCAGAGAACAATACTGTCGGGTCGCGCTGTAATGGAAAACAACATGAAAACCTCGGGTACAAACCTTGAACATGCGCGGGCGCACAACCGGCGTGTTGTGATTGAAGCCATTCGCCTGCACGGTGAGCTGACCCGTGCCGAACTGGCGCGCATGACGGCACTGACGCCACAGACTGTGTCGAATATCGTGGCGGAACTGGAACAGGCCGGACTGCTGACCAGCCGTCAGCCGCGCCGCAGCGGGCGCGGTCAGCCTTCAATTCCGGTCACACTCAATCCCACCAGTGCCTGGTCGATTGGCATTCATCTTGATCACCAGACGCTCTTGCTGGTGCTGGTCGATCTGAGCGGTGAAGTGCATTTCCGCCGCCTCGTGCTGGTGCAAAAGCCTCAGCCTGCTGCCACCCTGGCGTGCATTGCTGGCGTGCTGGAGGAGATGCGCGCTTTTCTGGGCACGCAGTGGAAAAAGGTACTGGGGATCGGCGTGGTGATGCCGGGACCTTTTGGCGTGGAGGGCATTTCATCCGTCGGGCCGACCACGCTGAACGGCTGGGAGCAGGTGGATATTGAGGCGGAACTCGCCGCCCTCAGCGGCCTGCCGGTAACGCTGGAAAACGACGCCACGGTCGCCGCCATCGGCGAACGCTTTCACGGTACGGCGCGCCATCTTAACTCCTTTATCTATCTCTACATCGGCACCGGACTGGGTGCCGGCATCTTCACCGATGGCCACATCTATACCGGTCATGCTCATAATGCCGGAGAGATTGGCCACATCGTGGTAGAGCCGGGCGGACGTGACTGCTACTGCGGTAATCAGGGTTGCCTGGAACGTTATGTCTCATTACAGGCCGCCTATGAATTCTGTGGTCTCGATCCGATGCGGGCGCTGCCTGAAGATCTGCTGCAGATTGAACCCGCGCGTTTCACCGCCTGGATTGAGAGCGTGATAACGCCGTTGCGTCAGGCAATCAATATTCTGGAATCAGTGTTTGATGCAGAGGCGGTGATTATTGGCGGGATGATGCCTGCGCCGTTGCTGGAGCAGATGGTCGCGCGCCTGCCGCCGCTTTATCAGTCGGTGCGTGGACGTTACCTGTTAGATATGCGACTGAAGACGGGCATGACCGGCAGCGATACCGCTGCGCTGGGGGCCGCAGCGTTACCGATCTTTGATGAATTCAATCCGCAGTTTCAGGTGCTGATGAAGTAGAAAAACGGCGCTGTCGCAGACAACAGCGCCATAAGCATTAACCCGGGTAGATACCGCGATCTTTACGTGCCATCAGGATCCGTTCACACGCCACGATATACGCCGCAGTGCGCAGCGAGCAATCCTTCTCTTTTGACTTCTCCCAAATATGAACCATCGCTTCAGTCATAATCTTATCGGAGCGACGATTGATCTCATCTTCACTCCAGAAGAAGCTGGCCATGTCCTGAACCCATTCGAAGTAGCTGACGGTCACGCCGCCGGCATTACAGACCACATCCGGCACTACGATAATGCCGCGCGTTGCCAGCATGTCATCGGCATCCGGATAGGTCGGGCCGTTTGCGCCTTCCAGCACGATTTTGCAGCTCAGCATCTCTGCGCGCTCGCGGGTAATCTGACCTTCCAGCGCGGCCGGGATCAGGATATCCATCTCAGTGGTCCAGAACGCCTCTTTATCAATGCTTTGCGCACCAGGGAAACCGGCAATCTGCTTGTGGGCGATCTGCCATTCGCTCAGCGCGGCCATATCAATGCCATCTGAATTATAAATCGTCGCCGTATGGTCCTGAATC
Source organism: Pantoea sp. JKS000250 (assembly GCF_003201065.1). NCBI lineage: Bacteria > Pseudomonadati > Pseudomonadota > Gammaproteobacteria > Enterobacterales > Erwiniaceae > Pantoea > Pantoea sp. JKS000250. The sequence continues at coordinate 444,704 of NZ_QICZ01000002.1, forward strand.
ACCACCACGCGCGCGCCCGCCTCGTCAAACAGGCGTGCTGCTTCGCTGCCAACGTTACCGAAGCCCTGAACCGCCACGCGGGCGCCTTCGATTTCAATACCTGAACGACGAGCTACTTCCCGGCCAGTAATAAACACGCCACGGCCGGTCGCTTTTTCGCGGCCCAGTGAACCGCCCAGGTGAATCGGTTTGCCGGTCACTACACCGGTAATCGTGGTGCCGTGGTTCATGGAGTAGGTATCCATCATCCACGCCATCACTTTGCTGTTAGTGCCGACGTCCGGTGCCGGAATATCTTTTTGCGGTCCAATGATGATGCCGATCTCGCTGGTATAACGACGGGTCAGCCGCTCAAGTTCACCCTCGGAGAGTTTGAAGGGATCGACCCGGATGCCGCCCTTAGCCCCACCGTAAGGCAGGTTAACCGCAGCACATTTAATGGTCATCCACGCAGAGAGCGCCATGACTTCGTTCAGGTCGACAGCCGGGTGATAGCGAATACCACCTTTACCCGGGCCGCGTGAAAGGTTGTGCTGAACGCGATAGCCTTCGAAATGGCGAATCGAACCATCATCCATCTGGAGAGGAATGTCGACAATCAGCGCACGTTTTGGATGCCGCAAAGTATCTATCCAACGTGAAAGGTCGCCCAGATAGGGCGCAACCCGGTCGATTTGCTGTAAGTAGGTGGACCAGGCAGATGTGCTGCTTTCAGACGCATAAGATAACTTATCCATAAAAAACCTTTCTTAATGAAGTTATTTATTGTGTGGAGCCGTGGATGGTAAGCGCATTGTATGGCGCGGACATAATCTAACACTTCTGAAACAAATAAGATGGGATGCCTGCCCTGTAAAAGTGCAGTTGCGCCCCAATTTGGGGCGTGCTCAGTGAATAGATTTTGAGAGATGCCCTTTAAAGGCGAATAATCATGCGATCCAGGTGCGTACTGACTGCATATAAGGGAGGATCTCGCTATCTTTCAATTCTTTGAGGGCGTTCAAAAAGTTAAATAATTGATCTTAACTTCATTGACTTTGGTGCACCAATTAAGTGCATGAGAATAAGTAATCAAAGGATTACCATAAGTAATGGATTGGGCGGGAAATAAGCAATTTAATCATCTGGTTAGATTAAATAAGATTGCTGAGGGCGGGGGAAGACAAACAGCGGGCCAGCGCTGAAAGGCTGGCCCGGAAGATTTATTGGTGCAAAGCCTGTTCGGCTTCTTTCAGCTCTTCACGCGCTTCTGCCAGCTTATCTTCGCGCTTCTGAATCTTGCTGGCACTGCGTCCTTCCGCTTTCGCTTTTGCCAGCTCCTGTTCACGCTCCTGCACCTTAAACTTTTTCTCTGCCACTTTTTCCTGGCGCTGCTTTAACAGGCTCCCTTCAGTGCAGTTCTGATCTACTTCGCGCAGCGCTTTTTCAAGGCCGGCAACCTGATGGGTATTATTGTGCTGGCGGGCGAAGGAAATCTGGGTCTCAATCTCCTGCTTTTTAGCGGCACAACCGGTCAGATTAGATGCCGCATGCGCGGCGGTGAAAGTCAGTGGCAACAGGCAAAGGCTGAGGGTCAGTAAAGTCTTTTTCATCGTAGTCTCGTCAATGAGTCAGGTTGAGGGACCAGTATACGTAGCCACCTTAAGAGATTCTTAACGGAAAAGATTATTTACTGGCGCGGAAAAGCGGGGGAATGGAAAAGCTGCCTGCTGTCAGGCAGCGCTGGAAGAGGAGGTCTGTGAAAAATGCAGATTACGATCAGGTCCACTGAGCATAACCGGAAAACCATCTTCACTCTGCTGTTCAAAATAGTCCTGCATTACCTGACTGATCCCTGCACCACACCACATAACATGATGCTGATGGATGGCGGTTTTAATAGCAGGCTGTCCGGTGGCACGTGAGTCAACCGCGACATTAAAGCCCATCGCCGTCAGACGAATCGCCTCCAGCCAGATTTCTGTTTTATCGAGTACGCTCACTGCTTCCAGAAACAGAGGAACGGACGATTCATTGCGCGATGAGACGCGCATCACTTTGTCCGCCTGCTGCTTGACGGTTTGCTCAAAACGGTGGAGCCGTCGTGATGCGCCCTGACGGTGATCGGCATAAAGCCAGACGCTAAGCGGCCGCAGCAAATTAGTGATTAAATCATCACCGCTGTAGTTACTGGACATGTTGTGCATTTGACGTGAAAGCGACAGCGGTGTGCCAAATTCAAGCTGCCAAAGCATGTCGCCCTTGCGCGCCGCCCAGCCGTAAGTCTTGACCGCTGAGGCGTCCTGCAGACCCTGCCTGATCTCGTTAAGTGTTGCACCGGTTGCCGTTAAACCAACCAGAGTGTGGATTTCGCTAAGATGAGCATTACTCCACTCGTCAGCATTCTGCTGTGATGTCAGTAATCCCTGCTTCATCCAGCGCTTCAGATTCGCGGGATGCGTGCCGGTTATCGCACAAACAGTATCAGTAGTATGAAATTGCATATCGTGCCCTCTGCTGAGGGAAAGGCCGCCGGAATTAACCGGGGATGAACAACCACTATGAACCTTATAATCGTTAATTAACAGCGTTAACGCCTGTTAAAAGCGCAAAACAGCACGCGTCACGCTGCGCTTATTCGGGTTACTGAACAGGTTAAATTCAGCGCGATCAGCAGGTTAAATGCGCTATAACTCATCATAAAAAGACTGTGTATTTATTCAGTAAAGATTCTTTACGCAATTATCTCGTAAAAGCAGCGCTGTTTTGTCCATTTTAAGAGCATGCTGACTTCCCACCCCCTTACATCCGGCCTGCAAACCGCTAAAATAGTCGGTTCTGATGATCAGGAGAAAGAGTGTCCAATGCGTTATCGTTTTACTCTCGCCGTTGTGACGGTTGCTGCTGTACTGACCGGCTGTGCGAAACACGCCGCCAGCGATGCACCAGATGAATTTGCTGCTGGTCCGACACAGATCGATGTCTCACATATCAAGACCCGCGCGGATGATGGTTCCAGTGTATTCCTGACGGTAGATGGTAAAGACGCTGGCAGATTGCCGAATGGTGAAAGCAAACTGCTGCATGTGCCGGCGGGTAAGCATCAGGTGGGGGGATATGTGCCGACGCTGTTTGGTATGGGCCGTGTCACCATTGCGCCAGTTGAAGTGACCACGTCACCTGAAGATGTCAAAAAGGTGGCCTATACGATCACCCGCAACAAAGCGACCTTTGTCGAGAACAAGGGCGAGCAGGGCTGAGTTGATAACGGCGGAGAGCAGCGCTCTCCGCTGGAAAAGCCTGTTATAGACCGAGCTCGCTCAGGGAAGGATGGTCATCCGGGCGACGGCCCTGTGGCCAGTGAAACAACCGCTGTTCTTCGCTGATTTTCAGGTCGTTGATGCTGGCATAACGCTGCGTCATCAAACGCCCAGTTCTCGTTTCCATAAGAGCGATACCACTGTAGCTGCTCGTCGTGCCACTCATAGGCAAACCGCACTGCAATCCGGTTCTGGTCAAAACTCCACAGCTCTTTAATCAGCCGATACTGCTGCTCTCGCTGCCATTTTTGCTGCAGGAACGCGACAATATCTGCCCGGCCGGTCAGAAAGGTATCGCGATTACGCCATCGGCTATCTGTCGAATAGGCCAGCGCGACACGTTCAGCATCCCGACTGTTCCAGCCATCTTCAGCGAGCCGTACTTTTTCTATTGCCTGTTCAGGCCGTGTAAATGGCGGTAGGGGCGGGCGTAAATTTTCCAACTTTCTCTCCTTAACGGCGCGGGCAAATGCGTTATACGCATCTATGACAGGTTAATCAGAGGTCGAGCGCGTGGATCTGACAGACAGCGCGTGCCGCTTCCTGACCCTTTTTAACAAAGTGCTGGGTATAGAAGTCGATGAATTCTGCCGATGGCTGGAAATTGTGTGGGGTCAGTGACACGGAGAAGACGGGCACGTTAGTCGTCAGCTGCGCCTGCATCAGACCACTCACGACCGCCTGAGCGACGAAATCATGGCGATAGATGCCGCCATCCACCACCAGTGCCGCACAGACAATCGCATCGTAATTGCCGGTCTGTGCCAGACGTTGCGCCAGCAGCGGCATTTCAAAAGCGCCAGGAACATCCCATGTTTTAATCTCGTATGAGGCACCGCGACTTTCCAGTTCCTGTTCAAACCCGGTCAGAACCTGAGAAACGATTTCGCTGTGCCAGTTAGCTTTGATAAAGGCGACTTTCAACGGCTGCATGACTTACTCCAGTAATAGATAACATTCAGTGGTAACGAGCCAGACTGAGCCTCAGCACACCGAATCAAAATAGTGAGCATCGCAGGTCAGTAACCTGCTGAGAGCCTTCACTATACTGCAATGTAAAGAGTCTGTGTCCATCAATGTGATTATATGTAAATAACAGATGGCGTCATTAGCCTTACTGGGTGCAGGAAATGTGCGCCTGCCATCGATTAGCTCGCCCTGAACACGCCTTCCAGACCGGAAAACGTCTTCTGCTCCCATGTTTGCGTAACCGGTTCCATTTACATTACTGCTTAAATAAAATACTGGATATTTGAACAGGTGTTTGTATAATAAATGGACTGCCCGCCGGGTATTGGTAGCGTTAGCGAGGGGTGAACCCATGATGATTTCGACTGAAAGCCTCAAATCTCTGGAACAATCGGTCACAATGAGCAGCCGTGAACTGGCTCAGATGACCGGCATTACACACGGAGAAGTGAAGCGGTTAATCAAAAGTCTGGAAACGGCTCAGCGTCTTTCTCAGCCACTCAAAGTAAATGACTATGAGCGGGATGGAGAAGTGCGCCAGGAGTATCGTCTCAGCAAGCGTGACTCTCTGTTGGCTGTAGCGCGTCTTTCCCCCGGCTTTACGGCTGAAGTGCTGGACCGCTGGCAGGATCGTGAAAAAACCACGCATCTGCCTGACTTCACCAACCCGGCTGAAGCGGCTCGCGCATGGGCCGAGCAGTTTGAACAGCGTCAGGCAGCGGAGCAGCAGCTGGCCCTCTCGGCTCCCAAGGCGGCGTTCTTTGATAGCTTCGTAGAAGTTGACGACTCGCTGGGTTTTCGTCAGCTCTGCAAGATGCTGAAAGTGAAAGAGCCGGAGTTCCGCCAGTTTCTGCTGGAGCGCAACATCATGTACCGCGCCAAAGGAACGCTGACGCCGCAACACTACCATCTGCAGGCGGGCTACTTTACGCTGCATACCGGTACCGGTGAAAACCAGCACGCGTTTTCTCAGGCGCGCTTCACCTCAAAAGGGGTGAAATGGGTAGCGAGTCTGTGGGCGGGACATCTCTCTGCTCAGCCTAAAGGTGCAGCCGCGTAACTTCACCTCTGGCTTTCCTGACGGTCGCCTGCACGCAACCCGTGCCGACAGGCGTGCAGATGAAAAATGCAGAATAAAAAAGGCCGCATCAGAGTGCGGCCTTTATTGATCGTTCAGGATCGATTACCGGGCGGTTTACCAGCCTTTAATGGCGTCACCCTTATAGACTTCTTCCGCTTTGGCCGCAACTTCCGGTGACTGCAGCGCAGACTTCAGCTTCTGAATTTTGTCGCTGTCTTTATTATCTTCACGTGATACCAGTGCATTGACGTAAGGCGACGAGGCACTTTCCATAAATAAACCATCGCGGTGTGCTGATAATCCAGCCTGAGCCGAGAAGTTGGTATTGATGATGGATAAAGAGACGTTTGGATCGTCTAACGTGCGGGTCAGCTGTGGCGTGTCCACTTCAACCAGCTTCAGATTTTTTGGATTTTCGATGATATCCAGTGAGGTCGGTAAATAACCCACACCGTCTTTCAGTTTAATCAGACCCTGCGCCTGAAGTAACAGCAGGCTGCGTCCCAGCGTGGTCGCCTCGTTAGAGATAGTAACGGTCGCACCATTCTGCAGTTCACTGATGTTTTTGATTTTGTGCGAATAGGCCGCAATCGGGAACACGAAAGTCTTGCCTACCACCGCAAATTTATAGCCGCGCTCTTTCGACTGATCTTCAAGATAAGGCAGGCTCTGGAAGGCGTTGGCATCAACCTCTTTGTTATTCAGTGCTTCGTTTGGCAGCACATAATCATTGAAGTTAAGAACTTCGACATCGAGCTTGTATTTATCTTTAGCAACCTGCTGTACCACCTGCCAGATTGCTTCATCCGGCCCGGTATTAATCGCGACTTTAACTTTGTTATCGTCGTCTTTAGAGCAGGCGGATAATAATAAAACAGAACTGGCGAGTAATGCCGTAAACAAACCTTTCATTATCAGAAATCCCTCAGATAGTAGATGGCTTCAAAGATAATACAGAACGCAAAGGTTGCGTACTGACGGTGGAATATATCTTATAACCGCAAAGCACATTTCGAACATTAATTAACCATCCACTCTGCTGGCCCGATCATTCCCGCTATTTTTTCTGCACTGGCTGACTGATCGTTTACTGATTCATCACGTATGAAACCCTCAGCACCATTTTCTTCTACGCTTATTGCTCAGTCACTACTGGCATTCTATTGAGTAACAACAGGGATTAACCATGTCAAAGCAGGATAACGAAATTAACGCGGTCGAAGTGATGCGCAGCAGCCAGGCCTGGAACGGTGAGGTGATAAATGCTTATCCCACTGGCGAACCTGAACTGACAGTGATGCGACTGTCACTGCCTGCTCATACGTCATTGCCCTGGCACACCCACCCGATGCCGAATACGGCGTTTATTCTTTCTGGCGAACTGATTGTTGAGGATAAAGAGAGCGGCGAACAGCGCACGTTTACAGCAGGTGAAGCTCTGAATGAAACGGTTAATAGCGCGCATCGTGGTTATACTCTGGATGAACCTGCTGAATTGGTGATCACCTATGCAGGAGTAAAAGGGCAGGAACTGACCGAGCCGCTGCCGGGAGAACCTGAAGAGTTTTAAGTAGCGGCGTTTGCCATAACACATGACGGCAGTGTTTTCGCTGCCGTTGCTAACCTCTGAAATAAACCCCGCCCGGATTTGATTCGGATCAGTAAACGGTGGGTCTGCACAGACCAGGATTAACGTTCTTTGCTCCAACCACACCCACAATGTAAAAGGATTTTTTCATGGATAAGAATGTTGCCCTGCTGCTCGCGCCCGGTTTTGAAGAAGCTGAAGCCATCATCACGCTCGATATTCTTTCACGTCTGGGCATTCGCGTGACCACTGTGGCCTGTCAGCCCTACAGGGAAGTCACCAGCTATCATCAGGTGAAGGTCGTGGCCGATGAGCTGCTGGAGGAGAATCGCGAGCGGCAGTTTGATGCGGTGATTGTGCCAGGCGGTCCGGACGGCAGCAAAAATCTGTCAGCGAATGCTGCGGTGATCGATTTTATTCGCCGACATGATGAAGCGGGTCGTCTGGTCTGCCCAATCTGTTCCGCAGCGGCCAGAGTGCTGGCACCTCACGCGCTTTTGAAGGGACGGCGTTATGTCAGTTCCGGTACCTCTTCAGAGGGGGTGACCGATGGCGTTTACGTTAATGCATCGGTTGTGAAAGATGGCAATCTGCTGAGCGGACAGGATCTGGGCGCGGCGTTTGATTTCGCCTTCGCCATTGCTTTTACTCTGACAGGTGAGGGCGACAAAGCCACTGAACAGGCGGAACACATCAGTCACAAGCTTAAAGTGGATTTCGCTAAGCTCTGATTTGATTTGGCGCCCCCGAAGCGGCAGGCTGACGGGGCGCACAGTAATTGAAAAAGCGCTTTTTATTCACAACCAAATCCCGCATCCCGCAATACCCTTTTTGCCTGATCTGAACCTAAGAACGTCGCCAGCCTTTGCGCCTGTGGCTTGATGACCGCACAGGCATAGCGTGCAACAGGATTAACAGCCGCCGGAATATTCACTACCGTCAGCCCGGCAATCCGGCTCAGGGCTGTCTGATAGCTGGCATAGCCGATAAACAGATCCGCCATATCCGCCTGAATAATCCACTCCGCTGCCAGCCTGCCTGCGGGAATGGCTGCTGAGTCACGCCCGCCAACCAGCGCGAGGGCGCGCTGGCGCACCGCTTCACCGGCGTTACCCATCCGGGAGAAAAGAATCTGCGTATAGTCACCCGACGGGTCGGCACCATGTGTGGACGTGGCGATTCGCAGCGAGTCACGGGTGAGCAACGTATACCAGTCGTCTCCAGGAAGAAGACAATCGCTGCGCACCGTAATGCAGAGCCGGTTGGTGGCAAACGGCATGACTGCCAGCGCGCGTCCGGCAGCCCGCAGCGTCTGCGGATGATCTTCACTGGCTGAAGCAAAGAGGTCGCACCGCTCACCAGCCTCAATCCGTTCGCGGAGCAGGCCAGCCGGACCAAAACGGGTTTCAACCGGCTCCGGAAAGGACGCCATTAGTGTTGGCCAGACGCCTTTCAGGCTGCCCGCCGCCAGTACCTTCATTACTCTGGACCCTGATAAGTGGTGCGATAAAAACGCTGATACCAGCGGTTAGCCAGCTTGTTCATGTCGACATCCTGAAACTTCTGCGAATAGAGTTTTTTTGCCATCCACAGTTCGCCAAGCCCCATTGCTTCCGGCATCGGATAGCCCCAAGCTTTGGCGTAGTCCGGCATCAGATAAACGCGATGGTTTTTGACCGCGTCAATCGCCTGCCATTGTGGAGAGCTGCTGATTTCATTCACGACAGAGGGGTAACGGTCCTGGACAAAAATCACCTGCGGATCCCAGGCGATCACCTGCTCCATCGACACGGTTTTAAATCCTTTCACGGTCGCCGCGGCGACATTAACCGCTCCCGCATGCTGCATCATCAGACCGGTATATTTCCCGGAGCCATAAGTAGTCAGTTGCGGATTGGCTATATAGGCGCGAATACGTTTCTCCGCCGGTATATCTTTCAGGCGGTCGCTGACGATTTTGCGACCCTGATCTGTGGCATCAATCAGCGCTTTCGCTTCGGCGGGTTTGTTGACGATCTCGCCAATCAGCGTAGTGCCTTCGCGCAGACCTTTGTCATAGGCCATTTCCTCATCACTGAGAGTCGGGTTCATTTTGTCCTGTTCACCCGGCAGGTCATGGCGCAGCGAGATAGCCACGACAGGGATCCCCAGCGCGGTAATGCTGTCGATCATCTCATGCGGGGCATAATTGGTGACAAACACCACCTGCGGATGCAGCGCCACCAGTTTCTCCGGATCAACATGCGTCAAATCCCCAAGCACAGCCATATGGTTCAGCTCAGGGGCCAGTCGCGCATAGCCGTCGCCGAGTTGCTGCTTCCAGTTCGCCATCACCCCGACGATTTTATCGGTGGCGTTCATCTGCACCAGCAGGTTCAGCGTCTGGTGCTGAAGCACAACAATGCGGTCAACGTGGTCAGGAATCGAAACCTGACGGCCAATCTGGTCGGTGATCTGGCGCGATGCCTGAGAAGAGAGTGGAAGGAGTATCAGTAAACCGAATGTGCATGTCTGCCAGAAGCGCTTCATTAACTATCCTCGAAAATCGTTATGCATTTTATTATATAGCGATAGGTGATCTGCGTCACGGTCTGGGTCATTATTTTGGGAAAGCAGCAGGTAGAAAAAGAGACTGACTGCGCATATCGCCCTTATCCCCCGCACAGCACTGATTATGTGCAATGCCCGTTGCTGGTTCACCATCCCGGTGCCTTCTGTGCCGAAAACCGTCTACATTGCTGATATTAATGGCTTTAATTTCTGGCACGCCATTTGCTGAAGTCTTAGCAGTAAGCAGCGTATGACACATTGATAGCAAATAGCTGGCTAGGGTTCCGGTTCACGCAGGTGAATGTCTGGTCCGAGAGCTGGCGACCTCTGCGAGGTTACACGGCGGGACAAAAGCCCGGGAGACAGCGGCACCATCTGGTGTCCTGCGCTGCTCCCGTTTTTTTGTGCTAACCAGAGGTCAACCATGAAGAAATCCCCCCTCCTGACGCTGATTCTTTCGCTGACGCTGCTGGTCAGCGCGCCGTCTTTCGCCGCCGTTAAAAAAGAGTTCAACATCTGCTGGACCATTTACGCGGGCTGGATGCCCTGGGGCGCCATCAGCAATGAGAAGATCATTGATAAATGGGCCAGCAAATATGGCATTAAAATCCATATCACTCAGCTCAATGACTACATCGAGTCGATCAACCAGTACACCGCCGGGCAGTTCGACGGCTGCACTATGACGAATATGGATGCCCTGACCATTCCTGCAGCCGGCGGCATTGATAGCACGGCGTTGATCACCGGCAGTTATTCCGATGGAAACGACGGCGTAGTGCTGAAAGGCGAAAACAAAAAGCTCAGCGATCTGAAAGGGATGTCGGTCTATCTGCCTGCGCTGTCGGTGTCGCACTATCTGCTGGTCCGCGGGCTGGAGAAGGCCGGACTGCAGGAAAAAGACGTTAAAGTTGTAAATACCTCCGATGCCGATATCGTCTCAGCGTTCGGCACCAGCAACGTTAAAGCGGCTGTGGCCTGGAACCCGCAGCTTTCGGTCATCAAAAAGACGCCGCAGACGACAGAAGTGTTCAGCTCATCGGCCGTGCCGGGCGAGTTAATTGACATGATGGTGGTCAATACCGACACCCTGAAAGATAACCCCGCACTCGGCAAGGCGCTGACCGGTGCCTGGTTTGAGATGATGGCGAAGATGCAGGCCGGAGACACCCAGGCGCTGAGTGCCATGGCGGCCGATTCAGGTACGGACCTCGCCGGTTATAAGGCGCAGCTGAAAACCACCCACCTGTTCTGGACCCCTGCCGAAACCCAGACCTTTGTCTCATCCCCTGAACTGGCGAAAACCATGCAGCGCGTCGCTGCGTTCTCCTTTGATAAAGGATTGCTGGGCGAGGGCGCGCAAAGCGCTGACTTCATCGGCATGCGCTTCCCGGGCAACGCCACCGTCGGCGACACCGCAAACATCAAACTGCGCTTTGACGACAGCTATCTGAAGCTGGCCGCTGCGGGCAAGCTGTAATCACCGGACTCAGGAGTATTTGGCATGCGCCACATCAACCGCTATCCCCGGCAGGGAATGCGCCTGACGCTGATGCTGTTACCGTTTGTATTGCTGATCGCCGCGTGGTTTATCAGTTCGGCAGTGCGTCTGGAGGCGAATCCCCACGACAAACTGCTGCCCGGCCTGTCGCAGATGATCGCGGCCATCGACCGGATGGCGTTCACGCCGGACAAGCGCAGCGGGGAGTATCTGCTGTGGGCGGATACGTGGATTAGCTTAACCCGTCTGCTGACTGGCCTGGCGCTCTCTTCGGTAATTGGCTTGTGCATCGGCATCGCTGCGGGCGTTTTTCCGATGACCCGCGCGGCGCTGTCACCTTTCATGACCGTGGTGTCGATGATCCCGCCGCTGGCGCTGCTGCCAATGCTGTTTATCGTCTTCGGGCTGGATGAGCTGTCAAAAGTGATGCTGATCGTCATTGGCATCACACCAATGCTGGCGCGCGATCTGGAGCATCGGGCGCGGGAAATCCCCGCAGAGCTGTTTATCAAAGCGCAAACCCTGGGAGCGAACAGCTGGACGGTGGTGCTGCGGGTCGTGCTGCCGCAGCTGTTATCCCGGCTGATTACGTCGCTGCGTCTGCTGCTGGGATCGGCATGGCTCTTTCTGATCTCCGCCGAAGCCATCTCCGCGACCGCCGGGCTGGGTTATCGCATCTTCCTCGTCCGCCGCTATATGGCGATGGATGTGATCATTCCTTATGTCATCTGGATCACGCTGCTGGCGTGGCTGATGGACCTCGCGCTGCGTCGGCTGCACAAAGCCTGTTTCCCCTGGGCGGAAGGAGGCCGGGAATGAGTTTTATCGATATCAAAAATATCTGGCAGGAGTATGGCGACCACGTGGTGCTGGAGCGCATCAATCTGCAGGTTAAAGAGGGCGAATTCTGTTCGCTGGTAGGCGCGTCCGGCTGCGGTAAATCGACATTTTTACGCCTGCTGCTCGGTCAGGAGAAGCCGACGCGGGGATCAATCACGCTGAACGGTGAGCAACTGCCCGGAGAGCCGGATCGCAGCCGTGGCGTGGTGTTTCAGCGCTATTCGGTTTTCCCTCATCTCAACGTGCTGGATAACGTCGCCATTGGCCTCGAACTTCCGGCGTCACCTCTTAAAGGCCGGTTATTTGGTGCCCGAAAACGCCAGGCACGCGAACAGGCTAAACAGATGCTGGAGAAAGTCGGGCTGGGCCATTCGCTGGATAAATATCCGGCGCAGCTTTCCGGCGGAATGCAGCAGCGGCTGGCGATTGCGCAGGCGTTTGTGATGCAGCCACGCGTGCTGCTGCTGGACGAGCCGTTTGGCGCGCTGGATCCCGGCATCCGCAAAGATATGCATGCGCTGCTGCTCCAGCTGTGGAGCGAAACCCGGATGACGGTCTTTATGGTCACGCACGACCTTGCCGAAGGTTTCAATCTCGGCACCCGGCTGCTGGTGTTCGACAAGGTGCGCATCGACCCGCAGGCCCCCAATGCGTGGGGCGCGCGTATCACCTACGACATCCCGCTTAATGAGACGCGGCTGTCACAGCTGGCGACCGGCAGCAGAAACAACATTTACCCTTTAAAGGAGACCGCTAAATGACAGAACTTTTTCATTCAGCCCCGAGCCTGCGCGAAGAGCTGCTGCCCGGTGGCGCGCATACCTCACTGATTCTGCGTAAAGGGCAGATCCTGCGTCTGACCGATATCGAAGGCGGCGCCAATGTCAGCATGATGATGCTCAATCCGCACGAGAAAAGTGAACGGCTCAATCTGCCGGATACCCTGAAAGGTCAGCACACCGCACGCCTGACCACCGGCCACTGTTTCTACTCCGACATGGGGCGCGTGATGGCCGCGATCGTTGCCGATAGCTGCGGCTGGCACGACCCGTTTGGCGGCGTACTCAACGCGGCGGAAACACAGGAGAAGTACGGTGCCGGTCGCTATCAGGAGTTGCGCAACGGCTTCTATCGCAACGGCGTGGATAATCTGCTGGTTGAGATGGGCAAATGGGATTTGGGTCTGGAAGATCTGCTGATGGTCGTCAACTTTTTCAGCAAGGTTACGGTTGATGGGCAGGGCCGTTTCGGGTTCAGCACGGACAACAGCCGCGCGGGGGATTTCGTTGAGCTTTACGCGCCCATGGACGTGCTGATGGTGCTGACCGCGCTGCCACATCCGCAGGATCCGGCCACTGACTATCATCCCCGTCCGGTCCAGCTGAGCTGGTATCAGGCCGACGATATGCAGGCCGTCAGTGAGGCGATCGTTAACCGCGGCGAAAACCAGCGTGCATTTCACAACACTCAACTTTTTGCCCTGTAAGGAGGCTGCGATGACCGTTGTCCATTCTGATCGTCGTCCTGAAGATGCCGTCTATCGGCACGTGATCCCGGCAGGCGAGCCGTGGCTGTTCGAAGTCAAAAAAGGGCAAACGCTGCGACTGCTCGACCTCGAAGGCAATCAGGCGATAGATACCCTGTTTTACAACACCGACAACCCGCGTGAACGCTACGATCCTCAGCGCACGCTGCGTCGTCAGGGCAAGGTCTATCTGACCACCGGCAGCGTGCTCTATTCGAATCTCGGCAATCCGTTGCTGACGATCGTCGCCGACACCTGCGGTCGCCACGATACCCTGGGAGGCGCCTGCTCCCAGGAGAGCAACACCGTGCGCTATGCCCACGATAAACGCGACATGCACAGCTGTCGGGATAACTTCCTGTGCGCCTGTCTGCATGATGGCCGTCTGCACAAGCGGGATATCGGCGCCAACATCAACTTTTTCATGAACGTTCCGGTCACGCCTGAAGGCGGTCTGACCTTCGAAGACGGCTTATCTGCGCCCGGAAAATATGTCGACCTGGTAGCCGAATGCAACGTAATGGTGCTGATCTCCAACTGTCCGCAACTGAATAACCCCTGCAACGGCTGGAACCCGACGCCCGCCGAAGTGCTGGTGTGGAACTGAGCCAGCCCTCTGAACTTCTCTGGCCACCTTTTTAGTGCCGGTCAGCCCCGGGGACGGCCCCAGGGAATATCGAATTTTGCGGGACGACCCGCATCCCTGAGAGTTCGCCTATGTTTGATACCTTACTGATTGCTAATCGCGGCGCGATCGCCTGTCGCATCCTTCGCACGCTGCGTGCCATGCAGGTGAAAGGCGTCGCCGTTTATTCCGAAGCCGACCTGAGCAGCTTACATATTCGCGAGGCGGATGACGCACTGAGCCTTGGCGAAGGCCCGGCCGCACAAACCTATCTGGTGACGGAAAAAATCATCGCCGCCGCGCAGCAGAGCGGGGCAAAAGCGATCCATCCGGGCTACGGTTTTCTTTCCGAAAACGCCGCCTTTGCGGAAGCGTGCGAGGCCGCCGGTCTGATTTTTGTCGGTCCCACGCCGCAGCAGTTACGGACCTTTGGCCTGAAACATACGGCCCGCGCGCTGGCGAAGGCTGAAGGCGTGCCGTTGCTGGAGGGCAGTGAACTGCTGGCGGATGTCAGCGAAGCCCGCCGCGCCGCAGAGCGTGTCGGCTATCCGGTGATGCTGAAAAGCACGGCGGGCGGTGGCGGCATTGGCATGCGCGTCTGCGGTGATGCGAATGAACTGTCAGACGCGTTTGAAACCGTACAGCGTCTCGGCCAGAACAACTTCAGCGACGCAGGGGTGTTTCTCGAAAAATATATCGAACGTGCCCGTCATCTTGAGGTGCAGATTTTCGGTGACGGAAAGGGCGAGGTTATCGCGCTGGGCGTGCGCGACTGCTCGGTTCAGCGACGTAATCAGAAAGTGATCGAAGAGACGCCTGCGCCGAATCTGCCCGCGGGCATGGCTGAATCGCTTTGCGCGGCAGCCATCGCGCTGGGTAAAGCGGTGAATTATCGCAGTGCCGGAACGGTAGAGTTTGTCTATGACAGCGCGGCGCAGCAGTTCTATTTTCTCGAAGTGAACACCCGGCTTCAGGTGGAACATGGCGTAACGGAGCAGGTCTGGGGCGTTGACCTGGTGCAGTGGATGATTAAGCTGGCGGCGGGGGATTTACTTCCGCTGGATCAGTTAGCGACCAGATTGAAGCCTAGTGGTCATGCTGTTCAGGCGAGAATATACGCAGAAGATCCGGGGCGGCAGTTCCAGCCTTCACCCGGGCTGTTAACCGAAGTCCGCTTCCCGGCGGCTGAGGGGAAAACCCTGCGCATTGACCGCTGGGTGGAAGCGGGATGCGAAGTTCCTCCTTTCTTCGACCCGATGCTGGCAAAAGCGATTGCCTGGCGTCCAACCCGCGACGAAGCAATCGCCACCCTGGCGCAGGCACTGGCGGAGACTCAATTCTATGGCGTGGAGACGAATCGCCTCTATCTGTTGCAGATTTTAGCCTTTGCGCCCTTTATCGCGGGGGAGCCCTGGACCCGCTGCCTGGAACAACTCAGCTATCAGGCGGCGACCGTTGAGGTGCTGAGTGCCGGAACCCAGACCAGCATTCAGGACTATCCAGGACGCCTAGGATACTGGGCAGTCGGTGTCCCGCCGTCGGGGCCAATGGATGATCGCGCGCTGCGCTTCGGCAATCGTCTGCTGGGGAATGCAGAGGGTGACGCAGCGCTGGAAATCACCCTGAACGGCCCCACCCTGAAATTTAACACTGAGATTCAGGCGGTGATCTGTGGTGCGCCGCTCAGTGCCACGCTGGATGGGGTCGCGCAATCAATGGACTCCATATTTACTATCCCGGCCGGGTCAACGCTGAAGCTGGGCGCGATGAATGGCGCGGGCGTCAGGAGCTATCTCTGCCTGAGCGGGGGTATTCAGGTGCCGGACTATTTAGGCAGCAAAAGCACCTTTACCCTTGGTCAGTTTGGTGGACATGCAGGACGGGCGCTGCGAAGCGGTGACGTGCTGCATCTTGCTCCGCGAACCGTGAGCGCAACCGAATCAGAACTGCCGGTTGGACTGCGTACAGATCTTGCCGCAGTGCGCTCGCTGAGAGTCATTTATGGCCCCCACGGCGCGCCTGAGTTCTTTTCGCCGGATTATATTGAGACCTTCTTTGCCACCGAATGGGAAGTGCATTTTAACTCCAGCCGTACCGGCGTGCGCTTGATTGGACCAAAGCCTGTCTGGACCCGTGACAGCGGTGGCGAAGCCGGACTGCACCCATCAAATATTCATGACAATCCCTACGCCATCGGCGCAGTCGATTTTACCGGCGATATGCCGGTGATCCTGGGGCCTGATGGTCCCAGCCTGGGGGGATTCGTCTGCCCGGTCACAGTAATCGAAGCGGATCTCTGGCAACTGGGGCAGTTGAAAGCGGGTGACAAAGTACAGTTTTTTGCGGTCGATATTCCCACTGCCCGGCGACTGGCTGAGGGCCGACGCACCGAGCTGACCACACTCCAGCCGCAGGAAACTGACTGGCAGCCTGCGCCGCTGATGTCGCCCATTGTGATGACCTCTGGTGAAGCAGATAAACGTCTGGTTGCACGTCTCTCAGGCGATACACATCTGCTCATGGAAGCCGGTGAGCCGGAGCTGGATTTGGTGCTGCGTTTTCGCATTCACGCGTTAATGCAGGCGCTGGAAGCGCAATCCCGTGACGGTATTATTGATATCACGCCAGGGATACGCTCGCTGCAAATCCATTTTCAGCCGGAGACGCTGACGCTCGATGTACTGCTGGCATGGGTGCGCGGGGAGTGGGGAACAGTCTGCATGAGTGATGACCTTCAGGTTCCGACACGCGTGGTGCATCTGCCGCTCTCCTGGGATGATCCGGCCTGTCAGAAGGCCATCGAGAAATATATGACTACCGTGCGTCAGGATGCGCCGTGGTGCCCGAGCAATCTTGAGTTCATTCGGCGGATAAACGATCTGCCGGATGAGCAGGCCGTCTGGAATACCGTATTTGAAGCCAGCTATCTGGTGATGGGACTGGGCGATGTCTATCTCGGCGCGCCGGTCGCTACGCCGCTGGATCCCCGCCATCGGCTGGTCACAACCAAATATAACCCGGCCCGAACCTGGACGGCAGAAAACTCGGTTGGTATCGGCGGCGCTTATCTGTGTGTTTATGGCATGGAGGGGCCTGGCGGCTATCAGTTTGTCGGCCGCACACTGCAGATGTGGAATCGATATCATGAAGTGGCTGACTTTGGCGGTAAACCCTGGCTGCTGCGCTTTTTCGATCAGATTCGTTTTTATCCGGTTTCAGCGAATGAACTGCTGCAGATTCGTCGGGATTTTCCGCTCGGCCGCTATCCGCTGCGCATTGAGCACAGCACGCTGCGGCTGGCGGAGTATCAGGATTTCCTCGCCCATGAAGCGGAAAGTATCAGCCGGTTTCGCGATCATCAGCAAGGCGCGTTTAATGCTGAGCGTGATCGCTGGATAGCCAGCGGCCAGGCCCATTTCGACAGCCAGGAAACCAGGGCGGATGAAGGCGGCGACGCGCCGCTGCAGCCTGGCGAGCAGGGAATTGAAAGCCCGGTCTCAGGCAATTTATGGCAGGTACAGGCGACGGCAGGCAGCCGGGTCAGGGAAGGGGAGATCCTTGTGGTGCTGGAGTCAATGAAGATGGAGATCCCGCTTCTGGCCCCATGCGACGGAATTATTCAGCAGGTCAACGTGCAGCCTGGCAGCGCAGTCCGTGCAGGGCAACGGGTAGCGGTCATTCTGGACGAAAAGGTTAAAGGATAATGGACGCCTCACAGCCTGGGTGACATCGCCGCACAGTGATAACCGGATGAATGCGCCCGCTCAGGCACGCTGGCGGGCGCAGACGCAAAATGTTGTGGGATCTGTTGTCATGGTAACTCAGCTGTTTTTCTCGCCTGACAAAGGGTGAAACCCAGCCTGTTGCCCGGCATGTCCGGTACATTATCGCACCCCAGGAACACACTCGGGCTTCGCGGAATGGGGCACGTTTCAACCGCGACAGCCCAGGCCCGCGCCCCGGAATATAAAATTCATAAAAGCGAGAAGGCAGCCCGATGCTAAAAGATCGGGTGCAGCCATCCCATGAATGGATCCCTTCAAAGTTTCAGACTGATGTGGCAGCAATCTTCATATTGAGTGTTTCCGTAATGGTATCCACAAAAGGCTTAATATTCTCAGCATTTCGTTTTCTCCCCGGAATATCGATGTGGAAGGTATCGGTGAGGGTGCCAGGCGTTCCGGTCATCAGCAGAATGCGATCGCAGAGCATAACGGCCTCTTCAACATTATGCGTGACCAGTACCATCGCTTTTGTTTTAATTTTCTGATGTTGCCATAAATGCATAAACTCCTGACGCAATTTATGGCCGGTATAAATGTCCAGTGCAGAAAAGGGCTCATCCAGTAACAGCAATTGCGGTTCTACCGCCAGCGCACGGGCAAAACCAATGCGCTGACGCATGCCGCCCGAGAGCTCTTTTGGCCAGGCATCGGCATAACCCGCAAGTCCGATGAGATCGATCATATCAACCGTACGACGATTAACCTCATCAACAGGCAGGCCCAGAGCCTGCAGGCCAAAGGCAATATTATCAAACACGGTGAGCCAGGGAAAAAGCGCAAAAGACTGGAATACCATACTGGCGTCAGGGCACGGACCTTTTACAGGCAGATCGTTGCACACCACTGAGCCGGAAGTAGGTGCTTCCAGACCGGCGATAATGCGCAAAAGCGTGGATTTTCCCGAACCGGACTTTCCTAACAGCGCGACGATCTCATTTTCATGGACATTGAAGTTAATATTTTCCAGTACATCCAGAGTGTGTCGCTCCCGGCGAAAGGATTTGGCGACATTTTTGATTTCTAATACGGTGCGTAGATTTTTCATAATCATTTCTCTTGGTAACAGGCTTCAGAATGGGTCAGTCATATTTGAACCGGGTTTCGGCATAACGATACAGGGGCTTCCAGATGAAAATAACGCACAGGGCAACCAGCACGCACATCGCAAGACAGCCCAGTGCGGCTTCAGGATTCTGACCGGCATCCGTGGTGGCGGAAATAAAGGCACCGAGTCCTTCAGCTTTCAGAGTTATACTTCCCCCAGTTAAGAACTTCAGCAGCAATAGCGGTATTCCATGCCCCGCCAGCGGCAGAGATAATACCGGTGACGAGATAGGGGAAAACGGCAGGAAGGGTATATTTTGTCCACCACATAATCCCGCCTGCACGGAATATCCGGCTGACATCCGTCATCTGCGCGGGGATTACTGACGCGCCGGCAATGACGTTAAACAGGACATACCACTGGGTTCCCAGCATAATCATCGGGATGGTCCAGCCGTTCAGATCCTGATGCCAGGCCACCAGAATCACCGCTATGACGGGATAAAAAACATTGGCTGGAATGGCGGCCAGAATCTGAATAATGGGCTGGAAAAAACGAACCAGTCCAGGGCGCAACCCTATCCAGATGCCGAGAGGAGTAAAAATAATAATGCTTAACAGCATCGCTGCAATCACGCGGGCTGCCGTCAGCCCCATCCAGGCAGGAAGATGAGGCAGATACTCCAGCGGCAGGTAAAACCATAACTGATGGCCGAAATAGAGGCAGATCACCGCAATGGAGAGATACCACACGCCTGACCACAGCCAGTTCAGGACGGAAAGCGCTGCAAACAGGCGATCGAATTTCAGGTAATACCAGGCCTTTGGCAACCGGAATAGCCAGAAATAAGCAAAAGCCGCGCAACATTTTCCGAGTAAATACCCGGTCAGAGAATGGGCCAGACAGGTATAAAACCAGGAGCCCGGTCTTTCACGCGCGCAGGTATCTTCATATTTGAACCGGGTTGCGTAACGCACCAGCGGACGGAATAACAATTGATCGAACAACACAATATTAATCACAAGGGCGAGCAGGCCCCACAACACCGCATGGATATTCCCGTCATTAATTGCGCATCCGATCCATGAGCCTATACCGGGGAGATTGAGACTCTGGTTTCCCACCGTCAGCATTTCTGACGCAATTAATGCAAACCAGGCGGCAGACTGTGAAACCATGGTATTCCACAACAATCCAGGAACAGAATAGAGGAAACCTAAACGCCAGAAACGCAGCCAGGGATTACAGCGAAAGGCAACAGTCGCCTCGGAAAGTTCATGAGGCACCACGCGTAGCGTCTGATACAACGTCAGCATCATATTCCATGCCTGGCCTGTAAATACGGCAAAGATCGCCAGCCCCTCAAGACCCATCACGCTGTGCGGATAGAGACCGAGAAAAAAAGCCGTGGTGAAAGTTAAAAAGCCGACAAGGGGAACAGACTCCATAAAATTAACGAACGGCAGAATCACTCTTCGCATCGCGGTAAATTTCGCCGCCAGCACCCCAAAAATCAGTGTGAAAATAACCGAATAAACCAGACCGATGCATAACCTCATGGTGGTCCGCAACGTATAATAGGGCAGCTGCTTGTAATCGAGTGAAAATTCCGGGAGTGATGTACCGTTAAAATACGTATGCATTTCCTGCCAGCCATAAAAAAATGAACCGGCCAGCAGGAGAAGCGTGGCGATAATAATCACATCATTAATAGCCAATCTGTTCCAGATGGAAGCGTTTTTTGTCAGTTGCATAAATTGAATCCTGATAGAGAGCGGATTTAACACTCATCTCTGCAAATATCTGGCATAACCGTGTTAATGCTGCACATTCGCAGTGAAGACGAGGTATCTCTTGCGTGAAAATGGCGCATAATCAACCCCCTCACTGATGGGGTTGAATGTTTACGCTATCATTTTCCTGATTTCAGGGAATAATACTGTCTACCTGCGCTTTAATTGCGCTCTGATAATTTTTCACCAGTCGATTTTTCAGCGCTGAAAAGAGGCGCAGAAGATATGATGTGGTCACGACCTCATCTGCAGTTGAGGTGATTACAGTATAATCACAAGCAGAAGAAGAGCAGGCCGCTTTTAAAGAAGATGGCAGATATAAGATTTTGAAAAGCATAATTCACCCCGACACATAAGGTATCGATTTAAAGATAATCACGCCCTGAGGATGGGCATAGTGAACTGATTATCTCAATCGACTGTGGCGGAGAGATAATCAGAGTTGAACCGTCAATCCCGACGGAGGTTCATCGTTAAACATATAAATCCTTAAATTAGTCAGGCCATTTGCACAGGCAAGATAACAGACGAAGACTAAATAAATTCTATACCAGAATTATATTCACGCCTTTACTCGAGCTACTGTTCATCATCAAAAGCGTCTGTTGGCAATCCTCTCTGAGATGTTTTTAATTCCACTAAACATCATCTCATGGATACCGCGTACGCCAGTCTTTCGACGGTGACTCTGGACACGTCCCAATGACCCGGTCTGCCAGAGTACGACCTTTTTTGTTGTTCAGCGTAAACATCAGGGGCAGGGCCGACAATCTCTTCTGCCTTCAGATGTTGTAATAACAGCAGGCCGTGACTTTTGCCAGACCGCAGAGTTCCGCGGTCAGATCAAATGAAAGTCTGAAGCTAATCAGAAAATTAAAGGTTGAGGGTTACACTGCTATGCGGGTTAACGTTAAAGTAATATCTCATCTGCTGATCATGAGAATTGTTGCTATGTCTGATTCCCTTGTTCGTCTCGATCTTCACCCACTGGCCGATTCTGACTGGCGTCAACGCTGTCGTGAGCAATTAAATCAGTCTGGCGCACTGGTTCTGCGTCAGTTTTTACAACGCAGCGTTTTAGAGGCGATCATCGAAGAAGGCAATGCGCAACGTCATCTGGCCTATCACACCCGCAGCAAACACAATGTCTATCTGATGAAGCCTGATGACGCTTTCAGCGCGGACCACCCGCGTAATCGGGATGTGCTCAGTACCAAAGGCTGTATCACCGATGATGTTATCGCTGCCGATTCTCCGTTGCGTCAGCTCTATAACGATGATCTGTTTAAGCGTTTCCTGTGCGATGTGCTGGGTGAGAAAGCACTCTATCCCTACGCAGACCCGCTTTCTTCGATCAACCTGCACTATGCACCTCACGGCCAGGAGCTGGGCTGGCACTTCGACAACTCCTCATTTGCTATCACCTTACTGGTACAAAGACCGCTGGCGGGTGGGGTGTTTGAGTACGTGAAAGATCTGCGGGATGCCGATGCTGGTGAGATGAACTTTGCCAGTGTCAACGCTGTGCTGGATGCGCGCCAGCCGGTTGACGCGCTGGAGATTGATGCCGGGGATTTGGTGCTGTTTCGTGGCCGTAATTCCCTGCACCGGGTGACCCCGACACAGGGCGAGGTCACCCGGATGCTGGCTGTGCTGGCTTACAATACTCAGCCCGACATTGCGTTATCCGAAACCGCGCGTATGACCTTTTACGGCAGGCTTTAATATCAGGGCGTGTCGGCAAGGGCACGCCAGCCGCAAAAGAAGATGCGCTGCATAAGTAAAGTCACTCGTCATAACCTTTAAGAGGTCTGACGCTCATTAATCCGAAAATTCATATAAAAGCAAAGTCAAAATAACAACGAATATCAGATGAGACGATATTACCTCGCATGACAGCTTATTTACCAAAATAAATCTCAAGAGGATGGCCATTATTAACGCCGGGTTTAGTCTGGTGTAGGTAAACTGATAATGGAATTAACAAACAGCCTCTACAAAAAGGATTTACTCAATGAAAAAGCTAACTACGACGCTTGTTTCTTCGCTTATCCTGTTTTCTTTTTCTTCAATAGCGTCTGAAGATTTGCATAACAAATTGATTATTCAGGCTACACCTTCCTCTGAGGGGACAGTCGTGCTTGAAGGACATCTGAAATACGAAAAAACATTCGATCTTCTGGTATACAGTAAAATCAAAGAGCCGATTGAGTTAACGGGCTTTGTCGGTTGCTACAAAGCATTTGATGAAAAAGGTAAAGAGTTTGATGAGTTTAGTGTGCAGGAAGATCTGCTGGGAGTACTGAAAGACGGCTCTAAAAAAGGTAAAGTCTCTTTCATCGGCGAGGATGACTCTATCTACAATGCCAGATTTGTTAAATGGTCTTCGCAATGTCCGGAACTGGCTAAACGTCCTCAATAATGAGGTTAGCTTAAAGCAGTAATCGCTGTACTGGCGCACTGCAGTAAGTGCGCATAATCTATCTTATGTTAAATAAGCTATCAAGCTCATGTCCAGTGGCGTAGTAAACTCCCCCTTTCACTTTTGCTTAAACGCTGAGTATGTATCGCAACTAATCTTCATGATTATATCGCTCAGGCATTCCATATC
This sequence comes from Pantoea sp. JKS000250, assembly GCF_003201065.1. Lineage (NCBI taxonomy): Bacteria > Pseudomonadati > Pseudomonadota > Gammaproteobacteria > Enterobacterales > Erwiniaceae > Pantoea > Pantoea sp. JKS000250. Next base: position 467,916 of record NZ_QICZ01000002.1, read on the forward strand.
TTTCTGGAAAGACCTTTATTCCGCTCACAGAGGACTTTTCGGCTTCTCATGTTCAGAGAACAGCGTGATGATATCCCGCGAACCATGAAGGAGCCTCTCTATGCGGACTTCGGTGTCCAGCAGCCTGAACACGATAAGATAGCGTCCGTAAGCACAGGTTCTGACGCTTTGTCCCAGCTCAAGCCTCTCCTTATAGATAACCGGGGACTCTGCTATAAGCAGGCACAGCTGATACAGTTCTTATGTGAAGCTAAATGCGCGCACCGGGTTATCCTGTGCAATATAGTCACTGATGGTCTCTATATCCTGTTCTGCCAGAGGCGATATACCCAGTTTCATTATGCTTTACCACCCTCAGCCTGCCGCCGATATTTTTGCGACAAACGACCGAATACTTCTTCCGCATTTTTGCTTTCACCGCTGTTAATACCTGCGTTGACCGCTTTTTGCAGAGCATCAAGTTTGATCTGTTGTTCGCGTTCTTCCAGTGCTCTCAGACCGGCACGGATCACTTCACTCGTGTTGTTATATCGTCCACTTTCGATCTGTTCACGGATGAACGCTTCAAAATAAGGTGTTAGTGCTACGCTGGTTGGCATGTTGTTGCTCCCGCCGGATTACTATCAGTTAATAACTGTTAGTATTTCAGAGTAACACTTCTTCATCAACTTCAGGCTTAACGGTCCGCTACTGATTTGTCTGCTTAGCGTAGTGGCTAAAATACATAACGTTCTGAACTTAATAGCAAAAACCCCGACTGCTGTCAGGGTTTTAAGCCACTTACTCCTTAGCTATCGGCGTCTCGCTTACATCTATCTTCGTTTCACCCTGTATAGTCTTAATGCGTTTCTCAACGTCATTCACCTGTTCGCTGCTGTGCAGCAAGGTGTACGTCAGGTCAAATGCCGTACTGGCGCCCGGTTGCAGTTGCTTGACGCGCTTTTGCTCGCGTTCAATGGTGACCGGATAGGCGTAACTGGTGCCTGGCTCGATGCCGGTCACGTAGCCCTGTTTCAGGGTGTCAGTATTTTTCCATAAGGTCAGCATCGGCAGCTGACGGGTATCAAACTGAATCGATGCGCCGCTGTTTCCGGCTTTGTTAATCACTGCAGCGACGGTCTGGTGATTGCTGTCGGAAAGTGGCTTGATGTTGAATACCATCTCATCAAAGTCTTTGGTCGGACCTTTGTAGGTCTGCCAGTCCTTTAACCCGGCTTTTGCATAGTCATTGAACGGGCTGATGCCGGACATCGGGGCCAGGAAACGTGCGCCCTCTTCCAGAATAGGCTGGCCGAAGTTGCTGTGATAGATAATCTGATAATCGTGCGGATAGTCAGCGTAATTAGTTAACACGTCATGCAGGCTGAAACTGTTGCTGCCCGGCACATAGCGCAGCTCGGTCATGGTTTGCAAATCCGTCTTCTTGAAGGTGCTCTCTTTAATCAGGCCGCGAATACGGATTTCATGCGGTGCCGCATCAGCCACTTCAACTTCCAGCTGCGAAACCGGCGTGTTACCTGCTTTACCGTGCAGCGTGTAAATCCGGCCCTGATCGGTAACCGGATGTCCGGTCCACTCATAGCCACAGCGCACCATCATCTCGTTGAATCCGTCCAGCCAGCCCAGACCGTTGCGGCTTTCAAGGTTGATATAAGCGGGATTAACCACCTCTTTCACCGGTGAATTCCATCCCATACGAGAACCAAAGCCCTCGACACGCAGCAAATTCATGCCCCGGGTCGGGCTGAGTGTGATGGTCAGGCCATCCTGACTGTGGATGGTGATAATTTTACTGCCTTCCTGCTTGCCACCATGAAGCACTTTTTGCTCAATGCTGAACGGTTTGCCCTGGAACTTCAGCTCACTGCTGGAAATCTGCCAGTTACCCTGCTCGGTGCCCTGTTCAACACTTGTAAGCACCCAGGTTTTCGCCGCTGCTGAACCTGAAACCAGAACCGCCAGTACTGTTAACGCCAGTTTGATCTTCATCATCCGCCTCATTTGCTGAATCGTTTTTTCATTCCATAAATGGAATCTACTGTCTGAAGCTGACCAGAAACGTGACGATGCTCACCTGCCAGAAAACCGGTGCTTTTTAACAACATTATTGCGGGTTAACTCACATAAATTTTGTTCAACAAAGAATAACCACGACGCATTTTGTGCGTCACAGACACATGAGCTGTACTCGATTCAGCTCGCCTTGCAATCACAATCGACAATCCGGAATCAACGTCCTCTTAAAAAAACGTTAAAAAAATTTCAAAACCGCGCAACTTTTTTCCGTTTTAAACGAACCTTAGAAAAGAGACGTCAGACAACCCCGTCTGCTCGTTAATGGAGAGAGTCACGCCAATGAAAAACACCCTGAAAACCCTGGCCGTCGCTACGCTGCTGGCACTGAGTGTTCCGGCAACATCCGCTTTTGCGGCGTTACAGGTCGGTGAAAAAGCACCGGATTTTAAACTCGACGCCGCGCTGGCGGGTAAATCGACCACCTTCTCATTACAGCAGGCGCTGAAGAAAGGCCCGGTTGTTCTTTACTTCTTCCCGGCGGCGTTCAGTGCGGGTTGTACGCTCGAAGCGCATGACTTTGCTGAAGCGACCGATGAATTCAAAAAACAGGGTGCGACCGTCATTGGTGTCACCGCCGGTAATACCGATCAGATTGCTAAATTCTCGCAGCTGGAGTGTCGTGACAAATTTACCGTTGCCGCCGATCCGGGTGCCAAAGTCGCCGAAGAATATAAGAGCACAATGGAGATGAAGGGGCAGAAAGTCTCAGACCGCACCTCGTATGTGATTGCGCCGGACGGCAAAATCCTGCTGAGCTTCACCGATAAAAATCCTGATACGCATATCCAGAAAGCGATGGATGCCGTTAAAAAATATCGCCAGGCCAATCCGGCATAACTTCATCATCTGAGCAGGTACATCATGCTGACTGCGATTGCAGCCGCCTTCCTGGGCGGCATTATTCTGAACCTCATGCCCTGCGTGTTTCCGATGATCTCGCTGAAAGCACTGAGCCTGATCCGCCATCACGAATCGCCCTCACACGCCCGTGCAGAAGGTCTGGCCTTTTTGCTTGGTGTCGTGGTGACGATGGTTGCTCTGACCGCCGTATTGCTGCTGGCCAGGGCGGGCGGTGCGTCGGTGGGCTGGGGATTTCAGCTGCAATCGCCGCTGGTTATTGCCGCACTGATTCTGGTGATGCTCGGCTCAGCACTGAACCTGCTCGGTCTGTTTGAAGTCGGACTGTCGATCCAGCGGGTCGGCGAAGTGGGCGGCGATCGCGGTGGACTGGTTGGTTCAGCCCTGACCGGGGCACTGGCCATCATCGTCGCCACCCCCTGCAGCGCGCCCTTTATGGCCAGCGCGGTAGGCTATGCGCTGACCCAGCCTCCGCTGGTCAGTGTGGTGATCTTTATATCGCTGGCGCTGGGCTTTGCTGCACCCTTTACCCTGATCTCATTCTTCCCGGTTCTGGCGAGAATATTGCCAAAGCCCGGTGCCTGGATGATCACCTTGAAACAGGGTCTGGCGTTTCCGATGCTGGGAGCGGTGGGCTGGCTGATCTGGGTACTGGAACGTCAGGCAGGATCGGCGGCCCTGGCCGCGATTCTGGCCTGTTGTTTACTGTTTAGTTTTGCTGCCTGGCTGTATGGCATGGCGCAGAAACGCCGTATGATGGGACAGCGTCATGTGGTACTGCATGTTGCCACCGCGTTCTTTCTGGCGCTGGTCGTGGTGCCGTTACTGAATCTGAACAGTTTTGCCACGGCACCGGCTGAGACGGAAGCCGCCTCACCGGCCGCTGCCGCGGTGGCCTGGTCGCCACAGAATGTCGATGCAATTAAAGGTCAGGGTAAGCCTATCCTGGTGAACTTTACCGCGTCCTGGTGTATCACCTGCCAGGTCAACGATCGCACGTCGCTATCGACGCAGGCGGTAAAAGCGGCCATGGCGCGTACCAGCACCATTTACATGGTCGCGGACTCAACTAAATACAATCCCGATGTTGAACAGGCGCTGAGTGATTTCGGACGCGGTGGATTACCTCTCTACGTGGTCTACCCGGCAGATGGCGGCAAACCGGTGGTACTCCCGCAGGTGCTGACGCCGGGTATCGTGATTTCAGCGCTGGATCAGGCAACGGAAAAAGGAAAGAAAACCTGAGACGATTGATGAAACGATTTTCTGCTGCGGTATCAGTACACGACAACAGTGTGCTGATCTGCTGATGACTGATGTCAGACACTGATCAACGCGCACAGCACTGGCCAGCCTTAATGGCCCGGGCGCAGGCGGGCGACAGAGCAGCCTATAACCAGTTACTTAAAGCGATGGTTCCGGCCATCCGGGCACTGGTGTGCAGAAAAATCGGTGATGAGGTGCTGGTTGAGGATGTGATTCAGGATACGCTGCTGGCAATCCATCGGGTGCGGCATACCTACGATCCGCAGCGCCCGATTCTGCCGTGGGTGGCCGCTATTGCTTCTGCCCGAACGATTGACGCGCTGCGCCAGCATGGACGTCGTCAGGAGGTTCAGGATGATGAGGCGCTGCAGCAGCGGCCCGCTGAAAGTGCAGAAGCCTCAGCCGATCCCGATATCCTCTCAGGCTATCTGGACACCCTTCCGCTACGTCAGCGGGAGATCGTCGAATCCGTGCATCTGCGCGAGCAGAGCCTGGCGCAGGCAGCCGCTGAAACCAATCAGTCTCTCTCTGCCGTTAAATCCCTGTTGCATCGCGCAATGGTCAATCTTCGAAAATATGGACGGGGTCATCATGAGAAATCATGACCAGTTAATCGATCAGCTCAGCCAGTCTGCCCAGCCGGTGCAGCGTGTCTGGCCCACCGCCTGGCGCGTTGCGGGCTGGATCGCGCTCGCCCTGCCTTGTGGCGCACTGACCAGTTGGGCGTTTCACAGCAGGTTTACTGACTGGAGCCAGCCTGGCGCATGGCTGGCATTTGTCGCCGTACTGCTCTCTCTTATTATTGCGGGCAGCACGCTGGCGGCAGCCTTTACGCTGAGTATCGCAGGACGAAAACCCATCAGCCTGCGCTGGCCACTGCTGCTGGCGTTGATGTGGCTGGCGCTGAATCTGATTAACATGTCATCTGAGACCCCACATGCGGGCGCGAGCCGCTTTGGTGAAGGGATACACTGCTATCTGTTTATGCTGTCGGCCAGCGTACCGATGATGTTGATGTCCGTCATCACCCTGAAACGCACCCGTTCGCTCTATCCCGCGCGCAGCCTGGCGCTGAGCGGCTGTGGCAGTGCGTTCACCTCATCGATGTTGCTGTCGCTGTGCCATGACACCCATCTGCATATGCTCGATTTTTCCATGCATCTTGCGGCAGGCATTACCATTGTGGTGCTGACGGTGCTGGCAGGACGCCGCTGGGTCCGACTGGGCGCATAATGGCTTTGTTAATTACTCTGCGACCAGCTCAATCAGGTTTCCATCCGGATCGCGAATAATCGCTTCATAATAGCCGTCACCCGTGCGGCGCGGTGCCGCAACCAAAATTCCCGCCTCTGCTGCCCTGACAGCCAGCATATCGACCTGCAGCTTATCACCGACGCTTATTGCTATGTGTGCCCAGCCAGTGACTTCCCTGCCCGGCTGTCCCTCTGCCAAATCGGGCAGGGTCATCAGTTCAATGGTTGCGCCCTGCTCCAGTTGCATAAAGAAGGAGGCGAAGCCGGGACGGTTCCGGCTTTGATAGCGCGCATTGCTCTCCGCGTTAAACCACTCGCGCCAGAATTGCTGCTGTACCTCAAGGTGACGTGTCCAGAGTGCGACGTGGGCGATTTTCATCTGTTTTCCTTTGCCGTGTTGTGGCCCAGGTTAAGGGTTAGAGAAACCGCGCCAACGACCAGCATCAGCGCCATGATCAGTGAAAATGAGAAACCCAGATGCGTATAATGCGCCACGTAGCCAATGACGGCGGGTCCGCTCAGCACGCCCAGATAGCCGAGCGTGGTAATAGCCGGTATGGCGACCGCCTGCGGCATCACCGTCTGACGTCCGGCAGCAGAAAACATCACCGGCACGATATTGGCGCAGCCTGCACCGACCAGGGTGTAACCCAATAGTGACAGCGGCCAGAAGGCGATAAAGGTCACCATCGCCATGCCTGCTGCGGCAACCAGTGCACCACCCAGCACCACAGGCAGACGACCCAGCGACGAGATGATGCGATCGCCGGTCAGGCGCGCCACCGTCATCGCCACAGCAAAGCAGGTATAACCCAGCCCGCCCAGTGAGACCGGAATGGCCCGGACGTCGGTCAGATAGACCGCACTCCAGTCCAGCACGGTGCCTTCAGTCAGGAAGACGGCAAAGCAGATGATGCCGATAATCAGTACGCTGCCACGCGGAACTGCAAACACCGGGCCTTCAGCGGGATTGGCGTAAGTCAGTAAACCCGATACGCTGACCAGCGTCATGATAATCACCGCCGCTACCGCGAGTAAGCAGCCGGTCAGCACGCTAAAACCCATCGCCAGCAGCAGCGTCATAAAGCCAGCACCTGCAATGCCGCCCACGCTGTACATGCCGTGAAAGCCGGACATCACCGGTTTCGCAGCCTGCTTTTCCACCAGGATCGCCTGAATGTTCATGGCGCAGTCGGTCACCCCGATGCCGATGCCAAAAATCAGTAATGCCAGCGCCAGCAGCAGCGGATCGCTAAGCACCGCCAGCCAGGGGGCGCTGATAACGATCAGCGCAACGGCAACCAGGATCACCCGGCGGCAGCCAAAGCGGCTGGTCAGCCAGCCCGTCACTGGCATTGCAATTAATGCACCGACGCCCAGACAAAGCAGTAACGTGCCCAGTTGTGCTTCATTAACGCCGGTATTAGCTCGCGCGAAAGGCACAATCACGGCCCAGGTCGCAGTAATAAATCCGGCCAGAAAAAAGATGATGCGTGTTGCCTGAGCGGATGAGACGTTATTAGCCATTACGATCCTTGAGTAAATGCTTGAGAGACAAAGTAAGCGTATCGATTAGCCGCTATTGACACCCTGCCGGTAAGTGAACGATCATGCTCACTATAGCTCGTTTATGAACACTCTGGAGTCTACATGCTCGATTATGCAGCTTTCCCGCAGCAGCGGCAAGCCCTGATTCGTGAGATCCTGCAGCAGAATGGTCGTGTGGTCTGCGTGGATCTGGCCCGGCAGATGGCAGTGTCTGAGCACACGATCCGCCGCGATCTGCATGAACTCAGTAAAGAGGGCTTATGCAAAAAAGTGTATGGCGGCGCAGTTTTACAGTTGCAGGATGCAGGCACGTTTGTCAGCCGAAAAGAGCACGATCACGCAGCAAAAGCCCTGATCGCGCAGCGCTGTGCCAGTCTGGTGAAAGCCAGCAGCTGTATCTTCATAGATGCCGGCACCACCAATCTGGCGCTGGCAAAGGCGCTTCCGCCTGAGCTGAGTCTGACGGTTGTCACCAATGCGCCCGATATCGCCGCGCTGTTGATCAATCATCCTGTCGCAGAGGTGATCATGCTGGGCGGGCAGATACAAAAGAGCACCGGCGGCGCAGTCGGGCAAACCGCGATTAACCAGATTCAGGGGATACTTTTTGATCAGGCGTTTATCGGCGGCTGCGCCATGAGCCCTGAAGCCGGGCTGACCGGTTTTAACTATGCCGATTGTGAATTCAAGAAAGTCGCCATGGCCCAGAGCAATCAGGTTATCGTCGGGCTGACGGCAGATAAAATCCCCGCTGTGGCGCGGTTCAGCGTGGCGAAATGCCGTGACATTTCAACGCTGGTGGTGGAAGAGAAGCTTGATAAAATCCTGCTTGATGCCTTTGCGGCTGAAGAGATCACGCTTATCACCGTCTGAGCCAGGAACGATGGAGAACTGCGGATTGTGGTCTGATTTAAAAAACAGGCACGGTTCGAACTGCCTGAATGGGTGACACCCCGGAATCTGATGCTGCCAGACCTCCGGCTTTGGCGTAGGCTGAAAGCTGGCGGGTTAAATGACACAGGAGATCGTGATGCAAACTGAAATGACAGCGCAATGCCACTGCGGCGCAGTGGCATACCGGGTAACGCTGAAGGATGGATTCAACACCGTGCGCCGCTGCAACTGCTCGTTTTGCCGGATGCGCGGCGCGGTGGTGGTATTTGCGACAAAGGTCGAGCTGACGCAGGGTGAAGCACAGCTCACAGAGTATCGCTTCAACAGCAAAGAGGTGGGCCACTACTTCTGCTCCGTCTGCGGCATTTATACCTTTCACCAGAGCCGCTCGCAGCCCGATCAGTTTGGGGTGAACGTCGCCTGCTTAGAAGGTGTTTCACCTTTTGATTTCACCGATGTGCCGGTTTCCGATGGCATCAACCACCCTAAAGATGGCGGCGCAGGCGGTGTAGCCGGTCATCTGATCTACACCCCTACACAATCCTGAACGATCGCAGGCTGAGTTAGTCGCGGGTGGGCTTGCCACTGAAGCGGGTAATCGGCTTCTGCTCTTCACGGTCAATCTGCTGTGAGAAGACCTCAAGCACGGCGAAGATCGGCCGCAGCCCGCGCCAGAGATCCTCGTCATTAAGTAACCGGATAATGCCGCGAATACCTGGCGCGGCTTTGTCCTGACGCGCCTCATCGCGCGCCGGTTTGACCGCCATCGCGGCATCACGAACCGCCAGCAGCAGATGATTAAATCGCTCTGGTGGCACGCTGCCCAGTGTCATCATCAGCAGCGAAAGATTCTGAAGCGCGTTCTGGGTGCCGGGCTGGTTAAGACCTGAGACCAGAATTTTTCCCACCTCACTGTTTGACTTAACCAGATCGTTCGCCAGCCGCAGAAAGCCATGCTGGTGGAGATTTTGAAGCAGATCATCCATCTCCTCGCGGGCGGTCGGCTCGGTGCGTGTCGGCGTGACCTGATATTTCATCCGTTCTGCCATTAAAATTTCTCCGGTTTTTCGACGTGTTCAGGCGGTTCACGGTAGCCAGCCTGCTGCCATTTTTGTTCAATCGGCAAGTGATCCAGTGGGGTCCGACTGCCGTAGCGGAAGTTGTGTAACGGCAGCGGATTGGGCTGCGTCCGCCGTTCGATTCGCTTCATGTTCACGGCAAGCTCTTTATAAGCCGGTGTGTTGACGTCGGGATCGTGATGTTCGCCGGTGAGTGCGTTGACGCCATCCTTACCATGATGAATCGGCATAAACAGCACGTTACCCGCTACACGCCCGGTGATAACAACCGGGACATCCATCGAGCCGCGCCTTGAGGTAATGCGCACCCACTCTCCCTCGGTCAGCGCGCGTGAGGCAGCCAGTTCCGGAGAGATCTCAACAAAGGCATTAGGCGACAGCGACATCATGCGGCCACCCTGCCCGGTCTGGTTCATCGACTGGAAATGCTCCAGCATCCTGCCGTTATTGAGCAGCAGATTGTACTCTGCATCCTCCTGCTCGGCAGGCGGCTGCCAGCTCAGCGGATAAAGCCGGGCTTTGCCATCCGGGAAATTGAACCGTTCCGTGTAGAGACGCGGCGTGCTTTCACCACCGGCATTGACCGGCCAGAGCTGCGACTGCCAGCCGACCAGTTGCTCATAGCTGACGCCAGCGAAAATATCCGCAATACCCGCCGCTTCAGCCATGATCGCGCCCGGATTCGGGTAATGCCACGGGTGACCGAGGCGCGCGGCGAGATCGGTGAAGATCTGCCAGTCTGGACGACAGTCGCCCAGGGGTTTCATGGCCGGGGAAAAGTGCTGAATGCGCCGCTCGGTGTTCACAAACGTGCCCTCTTTCTCCACGCTGGGCGCACCGGGCAATACCACATCGGCAAATTCAGCCGTACGTGACATGAAGATGTCCTGAACCACCATAAACTCCAGCTTGCTGAAGGCGGCATGCACATTATCTGAATCAGCATCGGCAAACGCGGTCTCTTCGCCGGTGATGTACATTGCGCGGATTTTGCCTTCTCCCGCCTCCTGCACCATTTTGAAGTTATCCGCGCCGGGCTTGTCAGAGAGTGCATCAGGCGCGACGCCCCATGCACGCGCCCATTTTTCCCGCACCGCGTCGTCAGTGACTTTTTCATAGCCGGGATAGAGGTTGCTCAGGCAGCCGAAGTCGCTGGCACCCTGCACGTTGTTGTGTCCGCGCATCGGGTAGCCGCCAGTGCCAGGCCGGCCATAGTTGCCGGTGACCAGCAGCAGGTTCGACAGCGCCGTGCTGGTGTCGGCCCCGTGGCTGTGCTGGGTAATCCCCATCGCCCACAAGATACAGGCGCTGCCCGCCTGGCCGATTATCTCCGCCGCCTCTGTGAGTTCAGCTTCGCTCAGGCCGCAGATCTCGCTGGCATAGTCGAGCGTAAAGACATCGAGCGAGGCGCGGTACTCTTCAACCTGATTAACCCGCTGTGCCAGAAACGCCTCATCAGCATAACCGTGATCGAACATATATTTCGCCATCGCCGAGGCCCAGACGAGATCGGTGCCAGGCCGGATGCGCAGATAACAGTCAGCCCGTTCCGCCATTTCGTGACGGCGCGGATCGACAACCAGCAGTTTCTGGCCTTGATGTTTATGGCTCTGTTTGATGTGCGAAGCGATAACCGGATGGTTCTCGGAGAGATTGCTGCCAACCAGCACAATCAAATCGGTCTGCTGCAGATCCTCAATCGTTCCGGCATCACCGCCGTAGCCCACGGTGCGGAACAGCCCTTCTGTGGCCGGGTTCTGACAATAGCGGGAAGAGTTATCGACATTGTTTGTGCCGAAGATTAAGCGGGCGATTTTCTGGGTCAGATAGGCTTCTTCATTACTCGCCTTGCTGGAGCCGATAAAGCCTATCGCGTCACCGCCATAGTTCTGCGCAACGCCACGTAGTCCATCAGCAACCCGCTGTAATGCCTCATCCCAGCTGGCAGGCCGGAAGCGGCCATTCTCGCGAATCAGCGGCGTTGTCAGGCGTTCCGGACTGTTGACGAAATCCCAGCCAAATTTGCCTTTAACACAGGTAGAGATGCCATTGGCTGGCGCTTCGGCAACCGGCTGTACTTTCAGGATATGGCGATCGCGGGTCCAGATTTCAAAGCTGCAGCCCACACCGCAGTAGGTGCAGACCGTTTTGGTGCGTTTGATTTCAGACTGACGCAGCGCCACGTCAATTTTTGACACGCCGGTAATTGGCTCCATGCCGATACTGTTTTCCAGCGTTTTCACAAAGTCGATAAGCGGACGCTTCAGCCCTTCATCCATGGCGGTAAACGGTCCCGCATCGGGCTGCATGTTTTTTTCCAGCAGTGCATTGCACGGGCAGACCGTAACGCAGTGCCCACAGCTGACGCAGCTGGAACCGGCAATTTCGGTGCCGCCATCCCACAATACGCGTGGGTGCACCTGGGTGTAGTCAATGGAGAGCGTCTCGTTGACCTCGACATTCTGGCATGCCTCGACACAGCGACCGCATAAGATGCACTGGTCAGGGTCGTAGGTGTAAAACGGATTGGAGTGATCTTTCGCGTAAGGCTTGGGCTGATGAGGATAGTACTGAATCGGAATGTGCATATCGGCTACTGCGTTATGCAGCGTACAGTCACCGGTATTGTGTTCGCAGACGGTGCAGTAAAGCTCATGACGGTTAAGCAGTCGATCCATGCCCTCCTGCTGCGCGGCTTTCAGCGCACTGCCCTCGCTCCGGACCGTCAGACCCTCTTCAGTACGAAGCGTGCAGCCGCGAACCCGCTCGCCATTGGCATCGACCCAACAGACATCACAGCTTTGCAGCGGCGGTAACGCCGGGTGATAACAGACATGAGGCAGTTTTTTCCCCTGAGCATCCAGAAAATCGATAAGCGGTTGATCAGCTAACCCTTCTAGCCGTTCACCATTGAAAACAATGGTGCAGTAATTTTCACTCATATGAGCCTCATGACGACATGGCGGATAGCGCTGGGCTGGAAAAAATATCCCCGAAATGAAAGGGTTGTCTTCCAAGCGTAGTGAGTATTATCAGCCGCGCCATAAATACCGCTACGCTTATTGAGGTTAATCGCTGACAGTTAAGGCTTTTTTAAAATGTAATGACTTCTTACCGGATGAAATCAGGGGTTTTTACGCCTGCCGGGCGGGAACGACAAACAAGAAGTCTTATGCTGCTAAGCGATGAACACCCGGCTGACAATCGTGGGGTTTAATAAATCTATTTATGTATGTTGTAACTACTACGTGTGTGCAGGAACCCTTTTTTTTGTATAGCGGGTACATCGCAGCACTGCTTAGTGCCGAAGTAAGTTAGCCACTGATTGCCTGTTACCGTGCCGCTTATTCCAGAGATGAATGACGCACTGGCACGAACTTATTACGGCATCATAAAAGCGTGGAGTATTTAATTCGGTGTGCAGTTTATGGACTATTTCAGCGAATAGCGATCGCTATTCTGCTGGCCGCAATTGAGAGCTCCGTTGATTGCACAAATAGGGCACTCAGATTACAGTCCAATACTCATCAGACCGGAATAACGACGCTCAGACCATAGAATAACGCTCACGATTTAATCATATCTATCAGTAATTTATCTTATTTTTAACATACTGTTAATTATAAGATGATAATGATAACTGTTATGGTAATATCCTGATAACCCTGCCGGATGCTCACTGTTCAGGGCCTCTTTACGCGTCATGTTTAATTTAATTATCAGTAAAACTCTGGCTGGAATGAGGTCCCTATGAACCCCATTGTATATATTGTTGACGACGACGTTGCTGTGACTTCAGCATTGCGTAATCTGCTCACCGCCGACGATTACACGGTTGTCTCTTTTTCATCGGCAGATGATTTCCTGACTCATGTTATCCCTCCCCTTCCCTGTTGCCTGATTCTGGATATCAATCTGCCCGGCGCAGATGGATTCGATGTTGCCCAGGCGCTGCTCGATCGCGGTTACACGATCCCCACCATCTTTTTAACCGGCTTCGGGACCATTCCGGTCACGGTGCGGGCGATGAAAACCGGCGCTTATGAGTTTCTGACCAAACCGGTAGATCCCGATCGTATGTTGCAGGCGGTAGCGGAAGCGTTGCGCATCGCTGAACAGAATATGGCATCCTCTGAGGAGCGGCGAGAGATATTCCAGCGGCACCAGACCTTGACGCCGCGTGAAAGCGAGGTGATGCTGCTGGCGATCAGTGGCCTGCTGAATAAGCAGATTGCCGCCGAAATGGGCGTCAGTGAGATTACGGCTAAAGTCCACAAGCGGCGGGTGATGGAGAAGATGAATGCGCGCTCGCTGACCGATCTGGTCCGTGCAGCTGAGCGGCTCAATATTGACCATACCCGCCGTCGTTAAGGCCAGCACCTAAAGCTGGCCCCCACGCTTATTCCAGTGGCAGCGTAAACCAGAAGCGGCTGCCGCCTTCTGGCCGGTTCTCGGCGCCTAACTCTCCGCAATGCTTTTTGATGATCCCTTTACTGATGGTTAATCCCATACCCATGCCGCTTTTCTTGGTGGTGTAGAACGACTCAAAGATCCGTTCACGCACGCCATCAGGCAATCCGCAACCGCTATCCAGCACCTCAAATCGCAGCGTGTCATCCGTGGGATTCTCGGAGGTGAGGCGCAGCAGGGCCGCGCGCGGTAAATCATCGGACATGGCATCGATAGCATTGATGACCAGATTAAGCAGCACCTGCTGAATCTGAACGCGGTCGCAGAAAATATCTGCCCTGACCGCTTTGAGTTTCAGTTCCAGTGAAATGCCCCGCCGTTCCAGCTCGATCCGTGAGAGCGCCAGAATATCACGGGCGATCAGATGCAGGTTTTCCGGCGCAAAGCTCGGTTCATGATTGCGGGTCAGCGCCTGCAGACCACGAATAATTTCTCCGGCACGTTTACCCTCTTTAATAATCTCGTTCAGACTGCTGCTGGCATTTTCCAGCATCAACGGCTCACGCTTTAACCAGCGCAGGCTGGCACCGGCGTTTGCCACAATTGACATCAGCGGCTGGTTAATTTCGTGGGCGATGGAAGCGGTCAGCTGCCCGACGGTGGTGGCCCGTGTGACCCGAGCCAGATCCGCCTGGGCCATACGCGCGGTATCTTCTGCCTGGCGCTGTAAAGTGATATCCGAAATGGTGCCGAAATACTCTTTCACCTCGGGGAAATTGTCCACTGGTTCGCCGATACCCTTGATATAGCGGCATTCCCCATCCGGCCGGAGCACACGGAACTCAGCCTGCATGCTGCGCCCCTGGCTGACACTAAGCGTGACCAGTTCACTGATGCACGCGTGATCATCGGGATGAACGCGGGTCAGAAAATCTGCCATCGATAGCCCTTTTTGTTCAGCTGGCAGGCCAAGAATACGGCCATATTCTTCGGAGACCATCATCATGTCCTCTGTCACTTCCCAGCGCCAGGTACCGGTATGGCTGATCTTCTCGCCGAGCATCAGCGAGGTTTTGCTGGCTCGCAGCTGCTTCTCAACCCGCCGCCTATGGGTGTTCTCCTCCAACAGCTCCGCGTAGAGCCGTGCGTTTTCCAGGGATACGGCCGCCTGCGCACTCAGGGTTTTCACGATGTGGGAGTGCTCAGCTGTAAACGCGTCGGGCATCAGGCGATTCTCCAGATAGAGCACCCCGACCATGTTGGCCTGCCTGAACATCGGGACACACAACACCGCTGCGCCCGAAGCCACCAGATAGGGATCCTGGCTGAAGGGACTGAACGCCTCCGGCTTGCCGGTGCGTATCTCCTGACCGGTACGGATCACCGCTGACAGCACGGATAAAGGCAGGTCGGTGGCGAGAGGCCGCTCTTTGACAATCTGCACCCGTACCCCCTCTGCCATGCTCTCTGCCCAGGCCTGCGTCTCCGGCAGGTTGCCATCCAGAATCCGGATGAGCTGACAGCGCTGAGCACCGGCCCGTTCCAGCAGCATTCGCATCAGGGTATGTATCAACCGATCAAGGTTGATCTCCTCCGTCAGGGCGCGCACGGCGGTCAGCACGCTCTCCATGTCATAAAACGCAGCATCCTGAGTAAACGGAATCGTCGCCAGCGCGCTGTTTTGCAGCGGCGCAGACAGATGCGGATAGCGCTGCTCCAGCTGACGCACCATCGCCTGCGCACCCCAGTTCTCCCAGCTTCCTGTTGCGGCTTTAATATACGCATCTGCTGCGATATCCAGCTGCAAAGCCTTATAACAGCGGCCTGCCAGCTGATTCGCCAGCGCATGAATGTGCAGATACCCCGCCTGTCTGGAGAGACGGATGGCCCGTTCATACTGCTGCAGCGCTTCGCCCGTGTTGCCATCAAGACGCGCGCACTCGGCCCTGAGCAGAGCATATTTGTCTGCAAACAGACCGGGGTTGAGGTCAGCCCAGTCAGCAAATTTATCGAGATGGCCGCGCAGCGCGTTGCTGTCAGCCGCTTCAGGCTGGTGACTCAGTGACAATGCGCTGTAGAAATGAAAATCCATCAGATAGATATAAGCGGGCACTGCGCTAATCAGCGGACGAACCGCCTCAAAACAGCGCAGCGCCTCCCGGTATTCAGCCGCGAAGAAATGCGCCATTCCCCGATAGAGACCGGCCCAGAACCGCACCATCGCTTTCGGGCCGGATATCGGCCCCGGCTCACTGCCCGCCACCAGCGGCAAAGAGGTGACACGATCCTCTGCCCTGAATCCATTACTGTTACGCAGTTGCATCACCAGTTGCTTCTGCATCACCAGCACGTTCTCGACATCGGGATAATACGATTTGCGGGTAAACGCGAGCCCACGCTCAATGGAGGTCAGCACTGACTCAAGGTGATCGCCGCGTGTCAGCGTATTCATGATCTGATGACGCAGCGAGAGGCAGGCAAAAGAGCGGTCGCCATGCATCACCGCCACGCGAAAACTTTCGCGGGCACACTCCACGGCGACCTCCAGCGGCTGTGTCCAGATCCCCACCTGATCCAGTGGCAGCAGCGTGCGTGCTTTGTAGCGGATAAAGTTATGCTCTTCCACCAGCTCACGCGCCACACGGCCACAGGCATAGCTAAACTGCCAGGCCTGATAGCGATCGCCAGTCAGTACGCTGAACCAGGCGAGACCAAACGCAGAAGCCCCTGTCATGCCCTGGTCCAGCGTCATCTCCAGCATCCGGCAGACCAGCATCAGATGCAGTTGCGGGCAGTCGTAGGCGGAAACAAAAATGGTGCTGGCCATCAGGTTCAGCACCGACTCCGTTTCGGCATTATTGTTCAGCGGAAGCCATGAAAAAGCCGCTTGCGGGGAATCGCCAATGCGCGTCCTGAGCGACAGCCAGGCGGCGTCGATCTCTGCGTCTTCCGGATTGCGGTTGAAATGCTCACCAAAGACTGCCAGCCAGGCGAGTGCGGTTTCCAGCGCCAGATGATTGTCAGACTGACGCATATGAATTTCAGCGGAGAGACAGGCAGCCCTGGATTTTTCACTGAGTGTGCCAGGCTCACGCAGCAGTCGGGTGCAGAGCGATTGTGCGTTGCTGAGATTACCGTGCAGAAACTCGCACTCCGCCTCATCCAGACCCAGCATAAAGTCATTACCGGTCACCATCCGCTGGCTAAGCCGCTGGGCGGTGCGCAGATAGCGCAGCGCCGAGAGGTAGTCCCCGGCACGCTTCGCTCCCTGTGCAGCACGCAGACAGAGCGGATAATACCGCTCACGCTCTGAGACACTCAGCGGCAGTTCAGCAATCATGCCAATGTGATAAACCGCCCGGAATAGTGTTTCACTGTTATCCGCCGTCATCACCGCATCTGACAGCCAGGCCGCCGCCTGCTGGTGAAGATGCTGTTGCTGTCGGCGGTCGGGCAGTAAAAATGCCGCGTTGTGAACCCGATCGTGGGTAAAGGCGTAGTTGCCGCCCGTCAGGGCGATAAAACGGCCACTGACAGCAGGTTCAAGCTGCTGCTGAAGCCGTGTAACAGGCGTCCCGCTGATATGACTTATCAGGGAGAGTTCGCCGCTGGCGCCCAGGCAGGCCAGATCGCCCAGCAACTGCCGTGTTATCTCCGGCATCCGTACCAGCTGATTCAGCACCAGCGTTGCCACGTTGTCGGTGTACTGACGCGCAATCAGTGCCTGGCTGTCGTAATGCCATTTAAGCGGATTCTGACGAAAGTAAATGACCCCATCGTCCACCGCCTGACGAAAGAATTCCTGCACAGAGAGCGGATTGCCGCCGGTTTTGTCGAAAATAATCTGTGCCAGTTCGCGATGGCCACCGGGACGGGTATGCAGCCTCCCCGCCAGCCAGCGGCCAATGCGTTTCACGCTTAGCGGCTGCGGCGTCAGCGCCACAAGCCGCGCCGCGGATTCTCTGATCCGCAGCAGAAAACCGGCAATCATCGGACAGGGCATCGATTCGCCCTCCCGGAAAGCGAGCACCAGCATACAAGGCAGATGTTCACTTCGAGTGATCAGCGTTTCCAGCAGTTGCAGCGTGGCATTATCTGCCCAGTGAACATCATCAATTAGCATCACCAGCGGGCGACCCGGCGTGGCAAAAGCCTCAATCAGCGCACACGCCATCTGGTTAAACTGCTCGCGGGCGTCCGTGGCGTGGCGTACCACGGGCGGCAGTGTCCGGATATTCAGCAGCTGTTTTAATTCAGGCACCAGCTCAATGGCTAAATCGGTATATCCGCCCAGTAACCGCAGCAGTCGCCCCCGCCATTTGCTGACTTCCGGGGCTGACAAACCCAGCAGATAGAGCGTGACCGTACGAAACGCGGAGGCGATTGCGGCATAGGGGGCGGCTGGTGAATGCTGATCGGCCTTGCTGGCGGCCAGCAGAATCTGTCGGTGCTGCAGGTTTTTCAGTGCAGAGGCGATGATGGCAGATTTCCCGGAACCGGGTGCCCCGCTCAGCATCACCAGACTCTGCGTGCCGCTGCGGTTGACCGCCTCAAGCGTGGTCAGTAATGCGCGCGCCTGTGGATGCTGCGTGAACAGCGTCTCGGGGCGGAAAGTGCTGCTGAACCGCTCCTGCAGACCGGGCGTAAACGGCGCAATGGTGTTTTCGGCAGTGAGGGTCGCCTGACAGCGGCGCAGATCGGCCATCAGTCCCTGCACGGTCTGATATCCCTCTGCGGGCGACTTTGCCAGCAGACGCAACAGAATCACCGAGAGCATCGGCGGCACATCGTCTCTGACCTGATCGGCGGGCCGGGGTGCGGTAGCGATGTGATGATGAATCCACTCTGCTTCACCCGCGTCGGGTGAGCCAAATGGCAGTCTGCCGGTCAGGTACTCATACAGCACGACACCCAGGCTATAGAGATCGCTGAGGCTGCTGACCGGATGCGGCGTGCGGCCGGTATGCTCAGGAGACATATAGGCCAGCGTACCGCCTGAAGCGCGCAGACTGGTTTTGTCCGCCGACTGCGCGGCCAGCGAGGCCAGTCCAAACCCGCCCAGGCGAAAGCGCCCCTCGTCAGTCACAAAAAAGTGGCCCGGCTTGATATCGCCATGCACGATGCCCTGATGATGCGCCTGACCGAGCGTGTAGCAAAGCTGCAATGCAACCTGCAGAAAGTCAGCGATGTGTTCAGGTGGCGTGGCGAGATTGTGAGCCAGCGTTCGAAACGGAAACGAAGGATAAATCAGGGCATAACGATTGTGATAACGGGTGGTGCCGGTCGCGGTGATTGCCCAGCGCGGTGAAAGATAGCCTGCCAGCGCACGCTCATTTTTGAGCCGCTGCGTCGCCTGAAAGGTGACGTCGTCACTTTGACTGGTGGCGATAACTATGGATTCGCCAGACTGGCAGCGCGCCAGCATCCAGAGCAGACAGCCATCCTGCGCCAGCGGCGTCAGCGTGTCGAAATGGTCAATCGCGATCCCTGCGTCGTCACTTTCCTGGACATTAACCGAAAGCATACTCATCAGCGGGCTTCTCCCCTGGATAACTCGCAACGGATCAGTGTCAGCAGCGTATCAACATCAATGGGCTTTCGCAAAAACGTGACCGCACCCAGGGCGATGGCATACCACAGGGTGGTGTCATCCAGGTCTGCCGAAATAAAGATGACCGGGGGCAGTTCTGTCTGCTGTTTCAGGAGAACAAACAGCTCAAAGCCGGACATGCCCTTGAGTCCGACATCAATGATCAGCATGCCCGCCTCTGAAAGGGCATCATCATCGCTCAGGAGCGCTTCACCGGACTCATATAAGCGCGTCGGGTAGCCGTCTGAGTGCAACAGATTGCTCAGTCCACTGCGGACCGCGCGTTCATCATCAACAATGATAATACGCTGTGACAGCGCCATGCCGTTATTCTCCGGAACGCCTCACCGTGCGGTACGCGAGGACTTAAGGGGTGTTATCGCCATCGGGTGGCGGTGTTCCACTGATTTTTGGCACACACTCATGGCGAAACCACTTCAGCGTCACCGGCTGACGGCGAAGCAGACGTTTAGCCAGCGGAATGACCTGTTCACCTACCAGCATGCTGAACAGCCCCACCAGAGCAATAATCGGCGGAGCCGGAGAGTTAACGTTAATCAGCGCATAGATTACCCCGGCAAGCAGGCCCACCGTGAGAGAAATAATGTAGGATTTCAACATGTTCAGCTTATCCGCAACGGGTGTGTTTCAGGCTGATCGCTGAGCGACTGCAGGACGGTCGCATGCGCCGCAGGTATCATCGCCTGCACCAGCGCCCCGCCCAGTAACATTCCCAGCAGGCCCACCAGCGCAATCGCAGGCGGAGCGGGTGAACGGACTTTAAGCAGGCCGTACAGCACGCCAATCAGCACCCCTGCCGCCAGGGAAAGAAGTAAAGGATTCATGACCGGACTCCTGTGATGCCCGTCTGATGACCGGCAGCGCGTGCCGATCAGCAGAGCGACCCTTAGCGGACCGGCGCGTGAACCGGAGCCAGAGTACGGTGTTCACTTTTCTGACGTGATGGCGCTTTATGCACCATGGTGTAGGCATAATCCACACCAATGCCATAGGCACCTGAATGCTCTTTGGCAATATTCATCACCGCATCGTAGGTATCACGGTTGGCCCAGTCACGCTGCCACTCCAGCATCACCTGCTGCCAGGTCACCGGCACCACTCCCGCCTGGATCATGCGCTGCATCGCGTAGTCGTGCGCTTCTTTGGTGGTACCGCCTGACGCGTCGGCCACCATATAGATTTCGTAGTCGCCTTCCAGCATCGCACACAGGGCAAAGCTGTTGTTACAAACCTCTGTCCAGAGTCCCGACACCACCACTTTTTTCCTGCCGTTCGCCGCCAGGGCATCACGCACTTTCTGGTCATCCCAGGAGTTCATCGAGCTGCGCTCCAAAATGTCCTGACCAGGGAAGACATCCAGCAGCTCCGGATAGGTATGACCGGAGAAGCTTTCGGTTTCGACCGTAGTAATGATGGTCGGGATATTGAAGACTTTTGCCGCCTTCGCCAGCGCAACGGTATTATTTTTCAACACCTGACGGTCAATCGACTGCACGCCAAAGGCCATCTGCGGCTGCTGGTCGATGAAGATAATCTGGCTGTTATGTGGCGTGAGGACTTCAAGCTTTGCGTTGGACATGCGTTCACCCATAGAGGTTAAGTAACGGAATTTCCGCCAACCGGCGCGGAGCAAAAAGACGGTCAGGGCAGGTTTGTTGTCCTGCTGCTGGCTGTCTGGTCGCAGTGTAGGGCGACGTGCCACGGCAAACTATTATCTCTGCGTATAACTATACGAAGGTATAGGTATCCCTCTGTATAACTAGACGATCCCTCAGCCCGCTCACCATAATCCGGCTTATTCGTGCCCTGCTTATTGCGGCACTTCCTGTCCCGCGCTGAGTCGGGCAACCCCGTTGAGGAGGATCTATGATTACGCTGGGTAAAGCTGAACTGATACTGACCCATGGCAAATTTCACACTGTTGACCGCAGCAATCCGGTCGCAGAAGCCGTGGCAATTCGTGATGGCAAATTTGTTGCGGTCGGCACGCTGGCAGAGGCGATGGAGTATCACTGTGACGGCACCAAAGTGATCGATCTTAAAGGCCACACCGCCGTACCGGGCCTGAACGATTCACACCTGCATCTGATCCGCGGCGGGCTGAACTACAACCTTGAACTGCGCTGGGAAGGTGTACCGTCAGTGGCCGATGCGCTGCGGATGCTGAAAGCACAGGCGCTGCGTACTCCATCACCGCAGTGGGTACGTGTCGTCGGTGGCTGGACCGAGTTCCAGTTTGCCGAGCGCCGGATGCCGACGCTGGATGAGATCAACGAAGCGGCCCCTGACACGCCGGTTTTCCTGCTGCACCTTTATGACCGCGCCCTGCTCAACCGCGCCGCACTGAAAGTGGTTGGCTATACCAAAGAGACGCCGAACCCGCCGGGTGGTGAAATCCAGCGCGACAGTAACGGCAATCCAACCGGCCTTCTGATCGCCCGTCCCAATGCGATGATCCTCTACGCCACCCTGGCGAAAGGCCCGAAGTTGCCGCTGGAACAGCAGATCAACTCCACCCGCCAGTTTATGCATGAGCTGAACCGTCTGGGCCTGACCAGCGCGATTGACGCCGGCGGCGGCTTCCAGAACTATCCCGAAGATTATGAAGTGATCGCTGAGCTGCATCAGAAAAAACAGATGACGCTGCGTATCGCCTACAACCTCTTCACGCAGCGTCCGGGGCATGAACTGGAAGATTTTGAGAAGTGGACGGACATGCTGACGCCAGGCCAGGGCAGCGACTATTTCCGTCACAACGGCGCAGGTGAAATGCTGGTCTTCTCGGCGGCTGACTTCGAAGATTTCCTGGAGCCGCGTCCCGACCTGGCACCCGGTATGGAAGATGAGCTGGAACGCGTAGTACGTCATCTGGTGGAGCATCGCTGGCCATTCCGCCTGCATGCGACCTATGACGAGTCGATCAGCCGGATGCTGGATGTCTTCGAGAAGGTCAACCGCGATATTCCGTTTAATGGCCTGCACTGGTTCTTTGACCACGCGGAAACGGTTACTCAGCGCAATATCGATCGTATTAAAGAGCTGGGCGGTGGCATTGCGGTGCAGCACCGCATGGCGTTTCAGGGGGAATACTTTGCTGAGCGCTACGGCATCGAAGCCACCCGCCACACGCCGCCGGTGCAGAAAATGCTGGAGACCGGCGTTCCGGTCGGCCTTGGCACCGATGCGACCCGCGTCGCCAGCTACAACCCCTGGACCGCACTCTACTGGCTGGTTTCCGGTCGCACCGTGGGCGGCATGCAGATGTATGACGTCAGCGCCCGCCCTGACCGCGAAACGGCGCTGATGCTCTGGACCCAGGGCAGCGCCTGGTTCTCCAGTGAACAGGGTAAAAAAGGCCAGATAAAAATCGGGCAACTGGCGGATCTGGCCGTGCTGAGCAAGGACTTCTTCAGCGTGCCGGAAGAAGAAATCAAAGGCATTGAGTCGGTGCTGACAGTGGTGGATGGCAATATTGTCTATGCCGCTGGTTCGTTCAGCGCGGATGCACCGCCCGCGATTCCGGTCCTGCCTGAGTGGTCGCCAGTGGTAAACGTGCCGGGTCACTATCGCAGCGCCCCGCCGGTTGCGCAGAGCCGGGCAGGCATGATGCCCGCCGTCCACCACTGCAGCGGTCCGTGTGGGGTTCATCAACACTCGCATGAGATTGCGCGGGGTTCCAGCGTGCCGGTCGCCGAAGATAACGCCTTTTGGGGCGCGCTCGGCTGCAGCTGCTTCGCGTTTTAATCATGAATAGCGCTATTGCTCTTTCGCCCCGCACCAACGCGGGGCTGTTCTTCCTGCGCCTGACCGGCAGCCTGCTGCTGTTACAGGTGCATGGGTTGCCGAAAATTCTCCATTTCAGCGAAGAACTGACGCGAATCGAAGATCCCTTCGGGCTGGGACCGATGATGAGCCTGCTGCCGGCGATCGTGGCGGAAGTCATATGCCCGATTTTTATTATCATCGGCTGTGGAACCCGGATTGCCTGCCTGCCGATCATCGCGGTGCTGCTGGTGGCGATGCTGGTGGTTCACCCTGGCTGGTCACTGGCTGAAGGCCAGTTCGGCTGGCTGCTGCTGATTATCTTTACCACGCTGGCGCTGACCGGGCCTGGCGGCTGGCGCATCGGCGCGACAAAACCTCAGGGGAGACGTTATGGCACAGGTTAATGATATCCACCAGATCGATCAGGAACCGCCTGAGACGACTTCAGGTGAGGTTTCACCGCTACAGCCACTGCGACAGCCGGTGTTCCGCATGCTGTGGATCGCCACCGTGGTCTCCAATATCGGCTCCTGGATGAACGATGTGGGCGTGAACTGGAGCATGCTGACGCTGAGTGCCGACCCGCTGGCCGTGGCGCTGGTACAGGCAGCCAGCAGTCTGCCGATGTTTCTGTTCGCGCTGCCCTCGGGCGTGATGGCGGATATCGTTGACCGCCGCAAATATCTGCTGTTTTCCCAGCTCTGGACCTTTATCGCCGCGGCCGGGCTGACGGTGCTGGCCTGGACCGGCCATGTGACACCTGAGGTGCTGCTGGGCGCAGCTTTTTTGCTGAGCGCGGGTGCCGCCATGAGTTCACCGCCCTTCCAGGCGATCGTGCCGGATCTGGTGACTAAACCGGAGCTGGGGGCCGCCATTGCGCTTAACTCGCTCGGCATTAATATCAGTCGCGCCATCGGTCCGGCGCTGGGCGGTCTGATCCTCTCATTCACCGGTCCCTGGATGGTCTTCCTGCTCAATGCGTTGTCTGTGCTGGGCGTCGCCTGGGTGCTCTGGCGCTGGAAAGCAGAGCCGAGCGTGCAGCGCCTCCCGCCGGAGCATTTCTTCCCGGCGGTGCGTGCCGGTCTGCGCTACGTGCATGCGGCACCGGTTCTGCGTAACGTGCTGGTGCGGACCTTCGCGTTCTTCCTGTCTGGCAGCGCAGGCTGGGCTTTACTGCCGCTGGTGGCGCGTCGAGAGCTCGGCCTTAGCCCTGGTGGCTACGGCATCATGCTGGCCTGCATCGGTGTCGGCGCGATTACCGGTGCAGTACTGCTGCCGCGTCTGCGTCGTCGCCTGAGCTCCGATCGCCTGATGGTGCTCGCCAGTCTGATCTTTGCCCTGACTATGCTGGCGCTGGCTTTTGTGCGGCACTTCTGGCTGCTGAATGCATTCGAGTTCTTTACCGGCTTCGCCTGGATAGCGGTGCTCTCAACGCTGAATCTCGGCGCACAGCGCAGCGCGGCGAAATGGGTAAAAGCGCGTGCGCTGGCGGTTTATCTGACGGTCTTCTTTGGCTCTATGACCGCAGGCAGCGCACTCTGGGGACAGCTCGCGTCGCACTTCAGCATTCCGCTGTCGCTCTGTATCGCGGCGCTGGGTATGGTGCTGGCCAGCAGCACCGTCTGGCGCTGGCGACTCGATCAGGATCCCGATCTTAATCTCGACATGATCGGTGACGGCGTCAATGCACCTGCGCTGGATATTCGTCACGAACGCGGGCCGGTTATGGTGAATTACGAATACCGGATTACTATTGATGATGCACACGCTTTTACCGTCTGCATGCAGGATATGCGACGGGTCAGACGCCGCGGTGGCGCCATCAACTGGTCACTTTATGAAGATATCCTGCAGCCCGGCATTTTCGTTGAGACGTTTGTGGTCGGCTCCTGGGTCGAGCATCTGCGTCAGAAAGAGCGCTACACTATCAACGACAAAAAAATAGAGCGGCGGGTTTTCGCTTTTCATCAGGGCGAGTGCTCACCCGAGGTTCGCTATCTGGTGGCGCCAGTGTGACTGGCGTAACACCAACTTTTTATCCATCACGTCATACAGAGGGCAATACCATGAGCACCTTTAAAACGACCGACGGCACACAAATCTACTTCAAGGACTGGGGCACCGGTAAACCTGTGTTGTTCAGCCACGGCTGGCCGCTGGATGCCGATATGTGGGACAGCCAGATGAAATTCCTGGCTGATAACGGCTATCGGGTTATTGCATTTGACCGTCGTGGCTTTGGTCGCTCCGATCAGCCCTGGATCGGTAACGACTACGATACCTTCGCCTCGGATATTAATGACCTGATCACCCATCTTGACCTGCAAAACGTGACGCTGGTGGGCTTCTCCATGGGTGGCGGCGACGTTACGCGCTACATCGGCAGTTACGGCAGTGATCGCGTCGCGGCGCTGGTGCTGCTGGGTGCCGTTACGCCCATCTTTGGCAAAACGGCAGACTACCCGCAGGGTGTCGATATGTCGGTATTCGAGGGAATTCGTGAGGGTCTGCTCAAAGATCGTGCGCAGTTTATCAAAGAGTTCGCCACCCCGTTTTATGGCACCAACGCCGGACAGACCGTTTCAGATGGCGTGATGACGCAGACGCTGAACATCGCGCTGCTGGCCTCGCTAAAAAGTACCGTGGACTGCGTTACCGCGTTTGCGGAAACCGATTTCCGTGCTGACGTCGCGAAAGTGAATGTGCCGACGCTGGTGATTCATGGCAGTAACGACCAGATCGTGCCGTTTGAATCCACCGGCAAAGTGGCGGCGGAGATGATTGAGGGTGCTGAACTTAAGGTCTATGACAATGCGCCGCATGGTTTCGCGGTAACGCATCAGGATCAGCTGAATCAGGATCTGCTGGCGTTTCTTAACGCGCAGTGATGAAAAAAAACTGCGCGGTGAAAGCCGCGCAGTTTTCATTTTAACGTGTTGGATGATTCACTTCATTCGGACGCAGATCGAATAACAGCACTTCTGCCCCGTCACCGTGACTGAACGACAGCGTTTTCTCATCACGGACCCGCGCGCCGTCTCCGGCATTAAACTGCAGGCCATTGACCCGGACACTGCCCCGCGCCACATGAATATAGGCGTAGCGATCGTCCGGCAGCGTGATCGTCTGCTGCTCATCGCCCTGGAACAGTCCCGCGTAGATGCGAATATCCTGACGCACCCGCAATGCCCCGTTTTCACCCTCTGGCGAAATGATCAGTCGCAGATTACCGCGTTTATCCGCTTCGCTGACGGAGACCTGCTGGTAACCTGGCGGCGTGTTCTTCTCAGCAGGCACCACCCAGATTTGCAAGAAATGCACGCCCTCAGTACCTGAGTGGTTGAACTCACTGTGGGTCACACCACTGCCCGCACTCATCAGTTGCACATCGCCGGGAACAATCACCGAGCCGGTACCCATTGAGTCTTTGTGCTCCAGCGCGCCTTCCAGCACATAAGAGATGATCTCCATATTGCTGTGCGGATGCGCACCGAAACCACGTCCTTTAGCGACACGATCATCATTGATCACCAGCAGATCGGAGAAGCCCGCCTGTTTTGGGTCCCAGTAGTTTGCAAAAGAGAAGGTGTGACGTGAATTCAGCCAACCGTGATCGCCCACGCCACGTTGCTCTGACAATCTTTGCTCAATCATATTCTGCCCCTTCGTTGATTCGGGAAGTGCGAATGCCCTTCGATGGAAACAGCATATAAGTAAACCAGATGGTCACACAATGGCGTTAAAAAGCAATCACTGTCGCCTTTTAGTGGACAATAGAGGCGTGGTTTAACGGGGGGAAATCTGACGGGTCACGCTTTCAGCTGCTACCCCGCACCACCAGCTCACCCGGCATGATCACGCATTGTGAAGGCGCATCGGGACACATGATTTTCTGCAACACCAATTCACAGGCCCGACGGCCTATCTCCTTTGAGGGCTGTGCCAGCGTTGTCAGTGGCGGTGAGACCATTTCAGCCAGTTCGCTGCCGTCAAACCCCACCACGGCGATATCATCGGGTATCCGTAACCCCGCCTGCTGAATCGCCGTCATGGCACCAGCGGCAAGCGTATCAGACACGGCAAACACCGCGTCAGGAACGGTTTCGTCCGCCAGCAGTTGCTCCATCGCCGCTTTACCCGCGCTGAAGCTTAATTCGCTGGCACAGGCAATCGCCTGCCAGGTCAGGTGCTGTTCTTTGAGCTGGCGGATGTAGCCCTGCTGACGCAGACGGGCATATCGGTAGCGGAGGTCGTGATTGATTAATGCGATGCGCTGACGTCCCCGCGCCGCAAGGAACTGCACCACTGACTGCGCAGCGACATCATCGTCAATACCGACGCAGGAGACCTGGCCGGTGTCATCATGTTCGGCACACTGAACCCAGGGGGCCGCGCCTATCAGCTGACTCAGCTCCGGCAGCTTGCTGAAGGCATCCATTGTAATGATGCCATCCACCATTTTGCCGGAGAGCAGTTGCAGGCTGGAGCGTGAGCGTTCTATCTCCGCGCCCGAGTTGCACAGCAGGATGCGATAACCATTTTTCTCGGCGTGCGCCTCTATGCCTTTAACCACCTCGGCGCAGAACGGGTTAGAGATATCTGAAACCAGCACCAGAATCATCGAGCTGCGCGCCGTGCGCAGCTGACGAGCCAGCAGGTTGGGCTGATATTGGCTTTCTTCGATAGCCGCGAGCACCTTCTGACGATTAGCCGGTTTTACGCTGTCGCTGTTATTCAGCACCCTGGAAACCGTGGCAACTGAAACACCCGCCATCCGGGCGATTTTCTGAACAGACATAGCGATCCCTCTGGTTTAATGCGTGAAAGCTGACTCACCGCTCATCCGCTGAATCCATACCGCCATTTCAGGCGTTGCGATCCAGACCCAGCTGGTGGCGTACCGATGGGGCGTTCTCTGCTAACGCAAAATCATCAAACGCGCGGTCAGCCACGGGAATAATATGGCGACGGATAAACGCTGCACCTTCACGCGCCCCGGTTTCGCCCTCCTTCAGGCAGCACTCCCACTCCAGTACCGCCCAGCCGTCATAGTCATACTGCGCCAGCTTGCTGAAGATACCCTTGAAGTCGATCTGCCCGTCGCCCGGCGAGCGAAAGCGTCCGGCACGGGCCAGCCAGGGCTGATAACCGCCATAGACGCCGCTGCGCCCGTTAAGCTGATATTCAGCATCCTTAACGTGAAAGGCTTTGATACGCGAATGGTAGAGGTCGATGAACTGCAGATAGTCGATGTGTTGCAGCAGCAGATGGCTGGGGTCATACAGAATGTTGCAGCGCGGATGATGATTCACCTCCGTCAGAAAACGCTCAAACGTGACGCCGTCATGCAGGTCTTCGCCGGGATGAATCTCATAGCAGAGGTCAACGCCGTGATGCTCAAACACATCCAGCACCGGCAGCCAGCGCCGGGCCAGCTCGGTGAATGCCTCGTCGAACAGCGCTTCATGGTGCGGCGGCCAGGGGTAGAACCAGGGCCACGCAAGCGAGCCGGAAAACGTCGCGTGTGCGCGCAGACCGAGTTTTTCCGAGGCCGCCGCCGCACGCTTCAGCGTGGCGATAGCCCAGTCGGTGCGCCGGGCGGGATCGCCACGCAGTGTTGCTGGCGCAAAATTATCAAATGCGAGGTCGTATACCGGGTTCACCGCCACCAGCTGCCCTTCAAGATGGGTAGACAGCTCGCTGATCTCCAGTCCGAAACCGGCCAGCATTCCCCGGACATCATCGCAATACGTCTGGCTGACCGCTGCTTTTTCAAGGTCGAAAATAGCGGGCTGGTGACAGGGGATCTGCAGCGCCCGATATCCCAGCGCGGCGGCCCACTCCGCCAGACCCGCCAGCGAATTAAACGGCGGCTGCGAGGTGATAAACTGCGACAGGAAGATGCCCGGTCCCTTAACTGTTTTCATCAGTAGCTCCTGTTTTTCGCTACCGCCTAATCACGGTATTTAAACGAGAAGAAGAAGATAATCGCAATCAGCGCAGCGGCAACCGCAGGGATCCACCAGAAGATTGCCCAGCTCTGCGCGCTGGCGTGACCTGCCACCAGATGGTTGTAGAGTGCGCCGGAGATTTGCGACCCCAGCAGCATGCCTATGCCGTAGGTGAACATCACCACCATGCTCTGCGCCTGCCCTTTTACCTTTTCACCGGCAATCCGATCGGTGTAAATAAATCCCACCACGAAGAAAAAGTCATAGCAGACGCCATGCAGCAGAATGCCGAGGTAAATCAGCGTGCGCGTCTCATCACTCATGCCCAGTGCGAACAGGGCATAGCGGACAAACCACGCCGTCATCCCAATCAGCAGCATGTACTTCACACCCAGGCGACGAAACAGCAGCGGGATGATCAGCATGAAGGCAATTTCAGACATCTGGCCCAGCGACATCAGCGTGCTGACTTCGCGGATACCGGCATCCGCCAGCCAGGAGGCAGTAAACGCGTAGTAGGTGCCGAGCGGAATGGAGATCAGGGTGGCGCACAGCGCAAAGACCATGAAATGACGCAGCCGCAGCAAGGCGAAGGCGTCGGCGCAGAAGAGATCGCGGACTTTTAACGGTAAACCTTTAGCCGGTGCCGGGGTGTGAGGCAGCGTCAGGCTATAAATGGCCAGCAGGACCGAACAGAGTGCCGCCAGCTGGAACACCACGACGCTGTCCGCAATGCCGGTCACGCCGATAAAGATCCCCGCGACGATCCAGCCGATGGTGCCGAAGACCCTGACAATAGGGAAACTCTTCTCACTGCTGGCGAGACTGTGAAAGGCGATGTTATTCGAGAGCGCCAGCGTCGGCATAAAGCAGAGCGTATAGCCAAATAACAGGGCGATTAGCAACGCGCCGTTCTCTGCGATCAGTGCCTGCGGCACGAACCAGAGAATCGCTGCACCCGCCAGATTCATCACGGCCATCACTTTCTGCGAGGGAAAGAAGCGGTCCACCAGCATACCGAGCACAAACGGCGAGAGAATTGACGCAATAGGCCCGGCTGAAAACGCATCCCCAATCAGCAACGGCATATTGTGACGGGTCATCACCAGCCCCAGCGTTACCGACCAGCTGCCCCAGATAAAGAACTGCATAAACATCATCAGAGAGAGGCGCGGCACCAGCAGCTTATGCTGCACCCGCTGACCTGCACTCACCTGCACCGTTGCAATCATGAGAACCTCACGAATAAGTAATCGATTGCTTTCAGCCGGATTTAAAAGTAATCGATTACAAGCATTTATTCTTTCGCCGCGATCACAAACTGGTAACAGTACGTTATCATCTTTTCATTATTCAGCATTGTGATGTGACATCTGCTCAGGTCGTGATATCCGCTAACCGCGATTTACGAAAATGGTAGCGCTCATAAAGCACTGAATAGAGGCCGCCGCACACCACCAGAACCGCACCGATGACCGTAGTGGTAGTCGGCAGATTACCCAGTAACAGATAGCCCACCGCGACAGACCAGATCAGCGTGGTGTAATCGAACGGCGCCAGCAACGAGGCTTCAGCGTACCGCAGGCTCAGGGTCATCAGAATCTGCGTGATTCCGCCCAGCAGCCCGCAGCCTATCAGTAGCGCTACCTGATTACCGTGCGGCACTTTCCAGCCGCCCGGCAGCGTGATCAGCGACGTTAACGCTGTGGTGACGGCGAACCAGAAGGCGATGGCACCCGGCTTCTCTTTGCCGTTAAGAAACCGAATCTGGACCAGTGCGCAGGCGGTACAGAAAGCTGCCATCAGCGCCAGCAGAATGCCCGCCGACGCGGAGAGCGAGAATGACGCCGACTGCGTCAGCGAAAGATGCCCGGAAAACATCACCAGAATGCCGCTGAAACCGGTAAAGACCGCCACCCAGCGATGGTGCCGCACTTTTTCACGCAGCAGCAGTGCCGCCAGCAGCACGGTAAACAGCGGCGCAGCATAGTTAATCGCGGTGGCGTCGGTCAGTGAGATGTAGAGTAGTGACAGATAGCTGAAATAGAGGCCGCCGGTTCCGGCAAGGCCGCGCACAAAATGCCCACGAACATTACGGGTGCGAATACCCTCCAGCACGCTGCCCTGGAAACGCAGCCAGATAAGCAGCGGGACCAGTGCCAGCACAGAGCGGAAAAAGATCACTTCGCCGACCGGGATTGCGCCATCCAGTCCTTTTACACAGGCCAGCATCAGCGTGGAGCTCAACGCAGCTGTGATCTTCATCGCTATGCCAGCGGACGCGTTCATAAGGTTTTTAATCTCAGTAGGGAAAATAAGCTGTAAAATCAGCAGACTCAGACAACATACTGGCACAATGCTGTGCAGCAATCTGCCGTGATTGCGCCGCAGACGGCAGATTATCTTTTTTTGCCGCCGCATCACGGCATGAAGAGGCATGTGGGTCCGTGTTCGTGCTGGTAGACTTCTGCGCTCTGCCCTGTTTTTATGGGCCGCTTCTCATATGGAACGGGAGTTCATGATGTCCACGCTGCGTTTACTGTTATCGGAATCCAGTGATCCCTGGTTTAACCTGGCGGTCGAAGAGTGCATTTTCCGGCAGATGCCCGCCACCCAGCGGGTGCTGTTCCTGTGGCGGAATGCGGAAACGGTGGTCATTGGGCGGGCGCAGAATCCGTGGAAAGAGTGCAACACCCGGCGCATGGCGGAAGATGGCATCCGTCTGGCGCGTCGCAGCAGCGGCGGTGGCGCGGTGTTTCACGACCTCGGCAACTGTTGTTTTACCTTTATGGCCGGCAAGCCGGAGTACGATAAAAGCGTTTCAACTGCTATTATCCTGCGCGCACTGAACGCGCTGGGTGTTCCGGCGGAAGCATCCGGCCGTAACGATTTAGTGGTGAACACCGCTGACGGACTGCGCAAAATCTCCGGGTCTGCGTATCGTGAAACACCCGATCGCGGTTTTCATCACGGCACTATTTTGATGGATGCCGATCTTTCCCGGCTGGCAGATTACCTTAATCCTGATGTGAAGAAACTGCAGGCCAAAGGGATTACGTCAGTGCGCGCCAGGGTCGCCAATCTGACGGAGTTAACGCCGGGTATCAGCTATCAGGCGATCTGCTCCGCGGTAACGGACGCATTTTTTGAACATTTCGGCGAGCAGTGTGAGCCGGAGATGATCTCTCCCGATGCCCTGCCCGACCTGCCTGGATTCACTGAGCAGTTCGCAAAGCAGAGTAGCTGGGACTGGAATTTCGGTCAGGCACCTGACTTCTCACATCTGCTGGACCAGCGTTTCGTCTGGGGCGGTGTGGAGATTCACTTCGATGTCGAACGCGGCGTGATCAGCCGTTGTCAGATTTTCAGCGACAGTCTCAATCCCGCGCCACTCGAAGCGCTGGCCCAGCGAATGCAGAACGTCACTTACCGGCCTGATGCACTGGAGCACGTGCTGAGTCAGCTGGTTGCCGATTTCCCGGCACAGCAGGCGGAGCTGACAGAATTGCAGCAGTGGCTGATCGCAAGCTTAAGATGAACAGGCTCAGTCTGAGACTGGCCCGCGCGAAACGCTGTCGCGGACGAAGACATCGCGCATATATTCAGCCAGGCATAAACGCAAAAAACCCGCACAAGGCGGGTTTTATTATTATCAATTCAGGCTTATCTGCTCAGGCTATTGCCGTCATCGCGATTGTAAGCGTCATTGATAACAGAGGCTTACATAGGAACTACGTTTGCCGCTGAAGGACCTTTAGCGCCGTTTTCAATAGTGAATTCGACCTGCTGGCCTTCGTCCAGAGTTTTATAATCGTTGCTCTGGATTGCAGAGAAATGTACGAATACATCTTTGCTGCCGTCCTGAGGAGAGATAAAACCGAAGCCTTTACCCGCGTCAAACCATTTTACTAAACCAGTCATTTTATTAGACATCGATATTTCCTTAATTTATGAGCCACAAGTGGCGAAGATGGCCTGTCTTCCAGAAGGTTACTTACCAGGATTTTAGGAGGAGACTCATGAAGAAGGGGTATCTTGAGATATCGCTTGCACTGAGGACTGCTTTACTAAAACTGCTTTGATAAGGTCTGTGTTCCAAACCGAGGTCGCTATTAAGTCATGCCTGAGCGACTTAAGCAAACATTATTTTAATTTAATTTTAACATCCAGACGTCCGGAGCGCCCTGATTGATTTTTAAAGCCTTTTCAATTTTCAGGGCTGTCGGATGGATAATGATTGCTGAATGGTCTGATTAATTAAAATGACGTGATTAGCGTTGCAAAAAAAATAATACCTCAGGTCCGGGCAAATGCGGCGCAGCGGCCATGTCTGTCGCTGCGCCCTGCACTATTTCGGTCAGGCTGGCTGTACCTGCTGACGCGCAGCATGGCGCGCCGTCATTACAAACACCATCAGACCGGCCACACCCAGCGCCACGCCGACCCAGGCTGTGGAGATCCAGCCATAGCCCAGCGACACCGTCAGGCCACCG
The DNA here is from genome assembly GCF_003201065.1 of Pantoea sp. JKS000250. Taxonomy (NCBI): domain Bacteria; kingdom Pseudomonadati; phylum Pseudomonadota; class Gammaproteobacteria; order Enterobacterales; family Erwiniaceae; genus Pantoea; species Pantoea sp. JKS000250. The sequence continues at coordinate 501,120 of NZ_QICZ01000002.1, forward strand.
AGATAAGCGCCCATCGCATTGGCGATATTCAACGCCGAATGGTTCATTGCAGCCGCCAGCGTTTGTGAATCATTGGCGACATCCATCAGGCGAATCTGTAACGACGGCAGCAGCACCGAGCAGGAGCCAATCAGGAAGGTCGCCAGCAGTCCGGTGGCCACATGCTGAACCAGTACCGGGAAGGCCAGCATCACCAGCACGTTCCATAACAGCGTCCAGCCAATAATGTTGAGCACCGCACCATCAGCCAGACGGCCACCGACCAGATTACCGATGATCATTCCCAGTCCAAACGCCACCATCGCCCATGGAATGAGTGAAGGAGAGATGCCAGCGATATTAATCAGCGTCGGCGCGATGTAACTGAAGATCGCGAACATGCCGCCAAAGCCGACCGCGCCCACCAGCAGGGTCAGCAGCACCTGCGGGTTTTTCAGCGCACCCAGTTCGCGCATCGGATGTGCATCCGCATCGCCTGGCGTGTAAGGCACATAGCGACCAATCAGCAGGCAGGTCAGAAGACCAATCGCGCCCACAAAGGTGAACACCACGTGCCAGCTGAATAGCTGCCCAATCCACGAGCCCAGCGGCACACCAATCAGCGTTGCGACCGTCAGGCCCAGCATCAGAGACGCCAGCGCGCGGCCGCGCCGTTCAATCGGTACCAGTGAAGCCGCCACCAGGGAGGCCACGCCAAAATAAGCGCCGTGCGGCAGCCCGGTCAGAAAGCGCGCAATTAGCAGCCCGTGATAGCTGTCGGCCATTGCGCTGGCGACATTACCGATGCTGAACAGCGCCATCAGGATCAGCAGCAGCGATTTACGCGCCATCCGCGCTGCCAGGACGGCAATAAACGGTGCGCCCACCACCACACCCAGCGCGTAACTGGCGATGGCGTTGCCCGCCTGCGGTTCGGTGATCGCCAGAGAGCGTGAAACATCGGGCAGCAGGCCCATCATGATGAACTCACCGGTTCCGATACCAAAGCCGCCCAGCGCCAGAGCGAGTAATGCCCAGCGGATAAAGCCGGCATCGTCGGTTTTATGATTTTTTCTTAACAAAATTGATTCCCAATGGCCTGAACTGAAAAGCTGACGTGAGCCGGCGGGAGAAAGCAGAACGTGTTCCCGTCCGGATGAAGCGGTTTGACTATAGAAAGTCATGCCGCGCTAAGCAACCCATTTTGTGATCTGACGCACAGTTAAGGCTGCGCCAGCGGCAGGCTTCCACTGTGCAGGTCTCGAGCGAATCGTTATGTGCCCGCTCACAATCCAGAGAGAGCAGGCAGGCTTAAGTCGGGAATGTCTGCTTAACTGACCGGTTAACGCGTCTTTATTTAACAGGTTACTGAACAGGAATCAGCAGATGACGACCAGAGTGATCCTTCTTACCGGCGCCAGCGGACGCATTGGCCGGACCTTCTTCGCAGCCACCCAGAATCGCTACCGATTTATCCTGACGGATGTGCGGGAGCCCGATTACGCAATCCCCGCCCCGCATCGGTTTATCGCAGCGGATTTGTCGCAACCTGATCAGGCGGCGAAGTTGCTGGCCGAAGAACCTGTCGATACCGTCATTCACCTCGCCGGTATCCCTGATGCACAGGCCAGTTTCGACGATCTGCTGCCCGCGAACATTCTCTCCACCACCTGGTTACTGAAGGCTGCCGCAGAGCATCGCTGTCGTCGTCTGGTGTTTGCCAGCAGTGCGCAGACTATTGAGGGCTATCCGACAGATGTTCAGATACATCCCGGCATGGCTGTCTGTCCTGCAAATCTGTATGGCGTGACCAAATGTTATGGGGAAGCCCTTTGCGCTTTCTATGCCAGCCAGCAGGGTCTGAGCTGCGTGGCACTGAGAATCGGAGCGTTTGAAGCAAAACTGGATAACAGCCAGCACACTGCGCGGGATTACAGCGCATGGCTGAGTCCGGATGATGCCGTCCGCTTGCTGACCGGCGCTGTCGAGGCAGAGAACATCACCTTCTTTATTGGCTACGGCATTTCCGATAACCGCTTTAAACGCTTTGATCTGACACAGACGCGCGAGGTGCTGGGCTATACGCCGTCTGATAATGCATTCAAAACATTCGCGCCGGGTGAACTGGATTATTAAATCGGGTCGTCATGCTTAAGATGAACGACCGCCAGAAAGTTCGGCGGTCTCTTAAGCGCTGCCGGAAGCCGAATTCAGACGTAGCAGAAGCGGAATCGAGCCAATCAATGCGTTCCAGTACTCACCCTTCGACCGATGTCTTTGAGCTGTGAATATTTCTCCAGCAGCTGAGGGCCATCATCCAGGCTCATGGCAAACATCCACATATAGGTCATTACCGAATAGATATGACCGGCATTGATGCCGCCACGGCCCGACATCACCGCGATGGTGACCGCAAACAGTAGTGCCGCCACGCTACCGATAGCCAGATAGCCGCACGCTTCCCGATCCGAGAGGCGGATCCGCAGACTGGCAAGCACGCCATAGTGGCGGCCCAGTGACGCGGCGTTCGCGTTGCTGACAAAGCTCACCTCTTTCTCCAGCCGGTTGTTAAGACGGCCAAACAGCGCATCGTTCTTGCGGGTAAATCCCGGCAGGAAACAGGCGAAGAACAGCAGGATCGCCAGACAGCCTGCGCCGGTCCAGAACTCGATAGCCAGCAGCATCACTGCCGCACCGGTCATTGACGCCAGCGAAGTAATCAGCACCGGCAGATGCTTCTCGAAAAAGTCGACAAACTCGCGAGACAGCGCCACCCGCGCAGCAATCGTCGACGCGCTCTGTTTTTCATTGCGCTGTGCCACAATCACCGGCACGGCCAGCTCAGCATAGATGCGGGCAAAAGTACGGGTATCGACACTGCGCCGCGCTGCGCCGATGGCCCACATGGTAAAGACCATCGCCGCATAGAGCACCGCATGCCAGGTCCTGCCGGAGAGTATGGCGTTGATAGCGAAGCCCGCCAGCAGCGGATAAAGCAGATACATGACGTTTTCCGCCACCACCAGTAGCAGCGTGAGGAATAGCTTGCGGCTATGGCGGCGGCCAAGCATTTTTAATGTCAGAATAGCGCTGCGGGGAGCCGCAACGGGCAGGATCGTTTTTGAGGAAGACATAGTTTCTGTTTCTGATAGAGTTACTCTTGAGCGGTTGCTCAAGTACGAAAAGCAGTCTATTTGAGCAGTTGCTCAAAGTCAACGTGGCAGTGATAGAGAGAATAATGAAAGAGTCGGCTGAGGTATTAAGAACCAAAATCCTGGATGCAGCGATAGTGCTGTTTATTGAGAAAGGGATCGAAAAAGTGACCACCCGTGAACTCACCGAGTCGGTAGGTATTTCACGCAGTCATATTTACCACTACTTCAGCAACTGGCAGACACTCTGCCTGGCGGCGCTGGAACGCTTTATGCGGGTCGATTTTGAAAGTTTTGCCGACACACTGGCCGTGCTCACACCGCGTCAGCGGCTGCATACCCTGTTTGAAAGCCATCTGCCGAGTGCGCCGGATGCCACCTGGCAGCTCTACGCCTCTTTCTGGCAGACGGCAGCGCACAATGCTGCTTATGCTGCACTGGCTGAAGAGATGACTGAAGTGTGGCAGGCACTGATGGAGGGGATAATCCGTGACGGTGTCACCGACGGCACGCTGCGATGTGATGATGTTCCCCGCACCGCCAGGCAAATCAGCGCCATGCTGAATGGCTATGCGGATTTGCTGACCATAAATCCTTCAGAGTCCAAAGCTCGCGAAGCCATGACAGACCTCCACCAGTTTGTTGAATTTGCCCTGGGGCCATGCCGTTAATCCCGCTTAATACGGTTTACCTTTCGCCATATATTAATTAAATGTTAAAGAAAGGTTTATTATTTTAATTAGCGTGCAGTTTTAAGCGGCTATAAATGCGAGTTCGTCAGTTAAGCTGACTTATGCTTTTTACGTCTGAAAAGCCCCCTTTTTGATAGCGTTTTTCGCCGGAAACAGCTGTTTACACAGATTATTATCATTGACTTAGCGCCTGCTGAAACAGGTAAGCTGGTGTTTTTACGCCATTTATTAGAAAGACGTTAGCGTAGCGGCAATAATGCATGCGGTCATAAACCCACCAACTGATTGATTCCTATAGCAAAGAATGTGTTATCTGCCGACAAAATTAATCATTGAGTCGGACCTGAAAAACACCTATATTGGCCGCGCTTTACACATAGCCACCCATTTTAATTCATTTATTCAACTGTGACGCTACGCCCGTCCCGGTTGTAGGAGAGATATGATGACGGATAAAGTCCGTATTGATAGTTTGAATGCACAGAACTTAAACGCAACCAACGAAACCTATTTAGCCCGTCAGGCTGAATTTGAATCAAACGTTCGAAGTTATCCTCGCAAATTGCCGTTCGCGATTGCGAAAGCTCAGGGTGTCTGGATCACCGACGTCGAGAATAATCAGTATCTCGACTGTCTTGCCGGTGCCGGAACGCTGGCGTTGGGTCATAACCATCCAGACGTTCTGCAGAGCATTCAACATGTCATTACCAGCGGCTTGCCGTTACATACTCTCGATTTAACTACGCCGTTAAAGGATGAGTTCTCTGAGTACCTGCTCTCGTTATTACCGGGTCAGGGCAAAGAGTACTGCCTGCAGTTTACCGGTCCGTCCGGCGCAGATGCCGTTGAAGCGGCGCTGAAACTGGCGAAAAAGCACACCGGCCGTTCCGGTATCATCAGCTTCTCAGGTGCCTATCACGGTATGACCCACGGCGCGCTGTCGGTCACCGGCAACCTGTCACCGAAAGAAGCCGTAGACGGCATGATGCCGGAAGTGCAGTTCATGCCTTATCCGCACCTTTATCGCTGCCCGCTGGGTATTGGCGGTGAAGCGGGCGTGAAAGCGCTGACCTACTACTTCGAGAACCTGATCAATGACGTTGAAAGCGGCGTTCGCAAACCTGCGGCGGTGATTCTGGAAGCGGTTCAGGGTGAAGGCGGGGTTAACCCGGCACCGGCTGAGTGGCTGCAGCGCATCCGCAAAGTGACCAAAGAGCACGGCATTCTGCTGATCATCGACGAAGTCCAGGCGGGTATTGCCCGTACCGGTAAATTCTTCGCCTTTGAGCACGCGGGTATCGAGCCAGACATCATCGTAATGTCCAAAGCGGTCGGCGGCGGTCTGCCACTGGCGGTACTGGGCATTAAGAAAGAGTTCGACGCCTGGTCTCCGGGTCACCACACCGGCACCTTCCGTGGCAACCAGCTGGCGATGGCTACCGGCCTGACCACGCTGAAGCTGCTGAAAGACAACAACATCGCTGACAAAGTCGCGGCACAGGGCGAATGGCTGAAAGGCAAACTGGGCGAGCTGCAGCAGCGCTACCCGGTTATCGGCAACGTGCGGGGTCTGGGTCTGATGATCGGCATCGAGCTGGTGAAACCTGACGAGCCTGCTGACCACATGGGCAGCTTCCCGGCAGACGGCGAGCTGTCAGCGCTGGTACAGAAAAAATGTTTTGAGAACGGCCTGATTCTGGAGCGTGGCGGACGTCACGGCAGCGTATTACGTCTGCTGCCTTCCCTGCTGATCACCGATGCAGAACTGGACGTGTTCCTGGATAAATTTGAAAACGCCCTGCTGTCCGCTGGCGTGAAAGCAGTTTAAGTGGAGTGAATGCAATGTCCCGGTTAAACCCGATTCTGGCGGCCTCAGCACAGAGTACCGAGGCCTACCAGCAGGCGATTGCCCAGAGTAGCGCGGCCGTCGTTAAGTGGCTGGAACAACCTGAGATGTATCAGGGAAAAACCGTCGCAGAGCTGCGCGAGCGCATCACGCTGGACTTCAATCCTCAGGGCCTGGGTAACCAGGCCGCGATTGAACGCGCCATTGAGTATTTCCTCAAAGACAGCCTGTCGGTGCATCACCCGCAGTGTGTGGCGCATCTGCACTGTCCGAGCCTGGTCATCAGCCAGGCGGCGGAAGTGCTGATCAACGCCACCAACCAAAGCATGGATTCATGGGATCAGGCACCGTCTGCCACCCTGATTGAGATGAAGCTGATTGAGTGGCTGCGCACCCAGGTGGGTTATCAGCCTGGCGACGCGGGCGTCTTCACCAGCGGCGGCACCCAGAGCAACCTGATGGGTCTGATGCTGGCGCGTGACGCCTGGTTTGCGCGTCAGGGACATTCTGTTCAGCAGGATGGCTTAACCGGCGATCTGAAGAAGATTAAAGTATTCTGCTCAGAGAACGCGCACTTCTCCGTACAGAAGAACATGGCGCTGCTGGGTCTGGGCTATCAGTCCGTCACGCAGGTGAAATGTGATCAGTTTGCCCGCATGGATATGGATGACCTGCGTCAGAAGCTGGCCGCATCTAAAGCTAACGGCGAAAACATCCTTGCGATCGTTGCCACGGCGGGTACTACCGATGCCGGTGCAATCGATCCGCTGCGTGAAATCGCGGCGCTGGCGGCGGAAGAGAACATCTGGGTGCACGTCGATGCGGCCTGGGGCGGCGCGCTGCTGCTTTCAGAGAAGTATCGTGACTATCTGGATGGCATTGAGCTGGTCGACTCCATTACCCTGGACTTCCACAAGCAGTTCTTCCAGACCATCAGCTGCGGTGCCTTCCTGCTGAAGGAGGCACGTCACTATGAGCTGATGCGCTACCAGGCGGCCTATCTGAACTCGGAGTTTGATGAAGCACAGGGCGTGCCGAATCTGGTCTCCAAATCGCTGCAGACCACCCGTCGTTTTGATGCACTGAAACTGTGGATGGGTCTGGAAGCGCTGGGTCAGAAGCAGTATGCCGAAATCATCGATCACGGTGTGACGCTGGCGCAGCAGGTGGCACAGTACGTTAAAGAGCAGCCTGCTCTGGAGCTGGTGATGAAACCGCAGCTCGCCAGCGTCCTGTTCCGTTATCGTCCGGCGCATCTGGCGCACCTCAGCAGTGCGGATATCGCCCTGCTGAACCAGCGCATCGGGGATGCCCTGCTGGAGTCAGGCCGCGCTAACGTCGGCGTGACCGAGCACGATGGCGTCACCTGTCTGAAGATGACCCTGCTGAACCCAACGGTCACGCTGGAAGATATCAAAGTGTTGCTGACGCTGGTGGAAACGACGGCACAGCAGCTGGTGTAATTCATTACATCGGTTCACACCACAGAGGCGCCTTCGGGCGCCTTTTTATTTTTCTGCCACGCTTTTTGCTTTTAATATCATGATGACCTGTTCATCCCTGTCCCCTCCGTTCCGTTACATGGCCTCTTCATCTCAGGTCCTGTACTGGCTGATCCATTCAGTGCAAAAATCGAGGTACGCGAGCGTAATGGCCGAAGGATGTTTGTGTCGCACATAGAGCAGATGCAAAGGCGTCGAATAAGGCGGGCTTTGAGGCAATAGCCGCACCAGCTTCCCACTTTCCACATCCGCTTTAACCATGAAATCGAACAACAGGGATACGCCGGCACCGCTGAGTGCATAGTGGCGCAAAGCCTGTGCACTATTGGAGGAAAAGAATGGCTCAAATTTTACCGTCTCGTTACCGGAAGACCATTCGAAGTAGCCACTGTTAAGCCCTTCCCAGCTGGCTATCGGGCAGGTTGTCAGGGCCGCCAGCGTCTGCGGATGACCAAAACGTTCAGCCAGCGCGGGGGTTGCGACAAACCATGCCTCAATATTCATAACCGGTCTGGCAATAACATCCTCGGTATGCAGAGCACCCAGCCGGAGTGCTACATCAATCCCATCCTCATAGAGGTCGACCACTCTTTCCCCTGAGTGGCAAAAGACTCTGATATCAGGATAACGTTGCTGAAACGCATGCAGTAACTCCCACCATAACGTGAAATCCGCTGGCACCGATATGCGCAGTTTACCCGCCAGTTTGTGCGCGGATGTCACCGTTTTTCTGGCATCTTCCAGTAACTCCAGACCCGGGCGCGTCTGCTCAAAAAACTGCTGGCCTTTATATGTAGGCCTGACGCCCTTTTTGGATCGCTCCAGCAGCTGCACACCCAGAGCCAGCTCCAGCTCGTTGAGTTTACGCACCAGCGTGGAGATGGGGATCCCCGTCCGGTCACTTGCGGCAGAGAAGCTGCCTGCCTGAACAACGGTGATAAATAACTTCGTGGCGTTAAGATCCATTATCTTTCCATATATGGCAAACACCTGCCCAATTTTGCCCGTTTACTTCATATTTTCAACTATTAAACTGCCTGTTCTGGCGGTGAAGTGAAGAATAAAACGGCCAGGGGATCAGGTAACGCGGTCTGGTTCAATGAAATAAGTCTGGCGATACGCTCAGCAGAAAAGGAAAAAATCGATGAAAAATCGTGTGACGGAAATTCTGAATATTCGCTTTCCCATTATTCAGGCACCTATGTATTTTCTGACCGATGCAACCTTTGTTGCCGCGGTGTCTGACGCAGGGGGGTTGGGAATTATTGGCCCAAATGCCGGGCAGGACACCCTGCCCGAGTCACGCTTCGATGCGCTGGAACGCATGCGTGAGCAGATTCGTAAAACGAAGTGCCTGACCGACAAACCTTTTGGAGCAACGCTGATCAATGGACCAGATATGAGTTTCTGGCGGCCAACGGCTGAAATGTTTATTGATGAGAAGGTTGAGGTGGTGTTAATTAATGAGCTGCTTGATCCCGAAATATTCCATTTCTTAAAACAGCACCGCATTAAAATCATTTATCGTGCGCTGACTCCCGATGTCGCCAATTCACAACAGGCCGAAAAACTGGGCGCCGATATTATTGTCGCTACCGGATTTGATGAGGGGGGAACCGTACCCGCACGCATTATTGGTACATTCAGCATTGTCCCCATGATCGCTGACAGTGTGAAGATTCCGGTGCTGGCGGCCGGTGGCATTGGTGATGTACGTGGCGTGCGTGCAGCGCTGGCGTTAGGCGCAGAAGGCGTCTGGATAGGTAGCCTGTTTTTAACCGCGCAGGAAAACCCGGCAGATGAAAAGGTAAAGCAACTCATCGTGGCCTCAAGCGCGGAAGATTTGCTTCTTTTCCGCACCCTGCCCGCGTATTACCGGACATTACCCACCCCGCTCAGCCCCAGGCTGGCAGAGCTTGATGAGCAGGGAGCCGATCGTGAAACGCTGTTCAGCGCAATGAATGGCTATCACGCATTGTGGCAGGCGATGCGTCTGGGCAATGTTGACAAGGGCGTAGTTTCAACAGGCACCGGCATCTCAATGATAAAATCAGTGCGTTCCGTCGCAGCTATCATTGCCGATCTGGCGCAGGATTTTACTACCACGCCCGACGCACGGAAATCAGACGAAACGGTTCACAGCCTCAGGTCTGCTTAATCCTGCACCGGAATCAGCTCGCCGCCGCCGGCCAGCCAGATTCCGGTCTCCTGCATGTCGCTTTTAACAATGCCCTCACGACGTAAACTATGTATGTTCAATTTTTATTGATCAAACGCGCGGAAGAGAAACCGACGGATTTAATGATTCTGTTTAGCGCGCGTTTAATATAGAACCCGTACAAGTTCTTTATTTCATCTTATATGGATAAACCGCATCACGATCAAAAAATAACGTTTACCTTTCAGCCATAATAGACCAATATTCAACTTAACTCTTTGAATAAGCTACAATAACGGCTATTCACCTGGGTTAATTAATTCATCAGGAGTAATGGCTTATGCTGCTGCGTAAATTAATCATCATTATTATGGGTCTGATTATGGCGGCCGTGATTATCATTGCCGATAACCATGCTGATAAAGTCCGCTCGCGCGATCAGGTTTTCAGTTTATCGTCATCGCAGGATCGCTAATCTGTTCTGAATAACCAACGCCTGCACCCTCGCGGGCGTTCACGCTAACAGGCAGTCTGATGCACAGGCAGTCTGCCCGATTATCCTTTACCGCTCACATAACTTAGCGCGACGGCGGCTCATCCAGCAGTCGCAGATGATCATCTTTATTCAGCGTCATCAACGCAACAATACTGACCAGCGCAGTCGCCATCACATACCAGGCGGGAATATCAGGATTACCGGTCTCTTTGATCAGGCTGGTAATGATCAATCCGGCGCAGCCGGAAAAGACCGCGTTGGAGAGCGAGTAGGCCAGGCCCAGCCCGGTGTAACGCACGCGTGTCGGAAACATCTCGGCCAGCATCGCGGGCCCTGGCCCCGCCAGCAACCCGACCACGCCACCTGCGATAAAGACCACCAGCGCTTTGGGCAGCAGTCCGGTACTCTCTGCCTGCAAAACGTTTAACAGCGGCAGAGAGAACACCAGCAACAGTACCGCCGCTGCGACCATCACGGCGCGGCGGCCAATCCTGTCGCTCAGCATCCCGGCCGGGATAATGGTGGCGGCAAAGCCGAGGTTCGATATTACCGCAATCAGCAGTGCCTGGTTAAATCCGGTGTGCAGCGATGCCTGCAGATAAGTCGGCATGATCACCAGCCAGGTGTAACCTGCCGCCGACCACACCATCAGCCGGCAGATGCCCAGCAGAATCGTTTTCAGCGTGTCACCCAGGCTGGCGTTCACTTTTGCCTGGGGCTGTGCCTGCTGCTGAACAAACGCGGGCGTCTCTTCCATCTGCACCCGCAGCCAGAGTGCAAGCACGCCCAGCGGCAGTGCGATAAAGAACGGGATGCGCCAGCCCCAGTTCAGCATCTGCTCTGGCGTCAGCAGCACGGAGAGCAATGCCACTATGCCCGCACCTGCCAGCAATCCCAGCGCCACGGTGAAGGATTGCCACGCACCATACAGACCGCGCTTTCCGCGTGGTGCAAACTCGGTCATCAGCGACACCGCCCCGCCATACTCGCCTCCTGCGAACAGCCCCTGCAGGATACGCAGGCCGGTAACGATCAGCGGCGCTACGATACCCAGTTGGGCATAGGTCGGAACCAGACCGATAGCGGCTGTCGCCAGCGTCATCATTATCAATACAAATATCAGTGTAGGTTTTCGCCCGATGCGATCGCCCATGCGGCCAAAAACAATGGCACCCAGCGGACGGAAGAAAAAGGCGATGGCGAACGACGCATAGGTCAGCAGCAGCCCGGTCAGCGCGGACTCGCCCTCCAGCCGGAAAAAGTTCTGCGCAATCACCGTGGCCAGAAAGCCATAGACCGCGAACTCATACCATTCAATGAAATTACCGACCGAACCGGCAAGCAGAGCACGTTTTCGGCTGGCGGAAGAGAGCAGATTATCAGCAGGAGCAGACATGGCAGGCGATCCTTTTGAAGCCTCATCAGTCGCTTATGATTAGCACAATCGCTGCTCATCTGCGCAAACTTCTGCCCGTCACGTTACTTCAGGCACATAAATCTGCGGTTGCAGACCCCCACACGCTCTTTTTCACCTTCAGTTCTTGCACAACCGCTGTGCGATTGTCAGGATACGCGGCATTGAATGAATCAGGCGGAAAGATGATGAACGCACACACCTCAAACGATCCTCTGCATGGCGTCACGCTGGAGATGCAGATAAACAGTTTAGTCGCGCAGTATGGCTGGGCAGAGCTGGCAAAACGGATCAACATTAACTGCTTTAAAAGCGATCCCAGCGTTAAATCGAGCCTGAAGTTTTTACGCCGTACGCCGTGGGCGCGCGCTGAAGTCGAAGCACTCTATCTGGCCTCGTTAAACGCGCAACCGGCAGCACGCGACGAAGCGGCTGAAGAAGCCGATCAGCCACCTGCTGAAGATCCGTGGGGCAAGTGGCGCGGTAACACGCCGGAGTAACACTGAAAATGAAGCAATAAAAAAGCCCGCGCAGATAAACCTGGGCGGGCTTTTTTCACATCAGGCTGCTATTACAGCGCCATGTCGTGTTTCGCTGAAGGCGCAGCCTGCTGAGGCTGTGCTGCCGGCGCGTCTGCGGTTTTGCCTTCCATGTTGATCACGGGTGGCGTGGTCAGCTGCAGGGTCGCTGCGGTCTCATTCCAGACCTGCTGCAACAACGGCACGTTGTCATTCAGTTTCTGACCGTAGCCTGGGATCATTTTGTGGATCTTCGCCTGCCATTCCGGTGACTTAAACTCTTCCGGGAACAGTTTCTGCATCACGCTCAGAGAGATTGGCGCTGCGGTTGATGCACCAGGAGAAGCACCCAGCAGAGCCGCCACGGTTTTCTGCTGATCGGTCACAATTTCTGTTCCCAGTTTCAGCACGCCACCTTTATCCGCATCTTTCTTGATAATCTGCACACGCTGACCGGCCTGAATCAGTTTCCAGTCCTCTTTCTTCGCGTCCGGGTAGTACTCTTTCAGCGATTCGAAGCGATCTTCATCACTCAGCATCACCTGTCCAATCAGGTACTTTACCAGATCGAAGTTATCCATACCCACATCGGTCATTGGCACGATGTTATGGGTAGTGGTGGTGCTCAGCAGATCAAACAGCGAGCCGTTTTTCAGGAACTTGGTTGAGAAGGTCGCAAAGGGTCCAAACAGCACGACGCGTTTGCCATCCAGATAACGGGTATCCAGATGCGGAACGGACATCGGCGGTGCACCGGTTGAAGCCTGACCGTAAACTTTCGCCAGATGACGATCGGCGATAGCACTGTTTTCGGTGACAAGGAAAGAACCCCCGACCGGGAAGCCTGCATAGTTATCGGCTTCCGGGATGCCGGTCTTCTGCAGTAATTTCAGCGCGCCGCCGCCTGCACCAATAAAGACATATTTCGCGTCAACCGCACGTTCGTTGCCGTTTTTGGCATCTTTAATTGTGACGTGCCAGGAGTTGTCGCCGTTACGTTTGAAGTCGGTCACTTCCGATGAAGTTTCCAGACGGAAGTTATCATTCTTCTTCAGGCTGCCGATCAGCTGACGGGTAATTTCACCGTAGTTAACGTCGGTGCCGACTGGCGTCCAGGTAGCGGCCACTTTCTGCTGGGGATCACGACCTTCCATTACCAGCGGTGCCCACTGCGCGATCTGTTTATGATCGGTAGAGAACTTCATCCCCTGGAACAGCGCAGTTTTCTGCAGCGCCGCATAGCGTTTGGTCAGGAAGTCGACATTGTCGCCCCAGACAAAGCTCATGTGTGGCGTTGAGTTGATGAAAGAGCGCGGGTCGTGCATTACGCCTTCTTTAATCTGAGAGCTCCAGAACTGACGTGAAATCATAAAGGCTTCATTGATTTCCAGCGCTTTGGACACGTCGATCGAGCCGTCTTTACGCTCAGGCGTATAGTTCAACTCCATGTTAGCAGAGTGACCGGTACCGGCGTTATTCCAGCCGTTAGAGGATTCCAGCGCCACGCCATCCAGTTTCTCGACCATGATCTGTTTCCAGCCAGGCTGCAGCTCTTCCAGCATGGTGCCCATAGAGGCGCTCATAATGCCGCCGCCAATTAACAGGACATCGGTTTTCTCTGGTGAGGTTTCAGCGTGGAGGGCTGAAGAAACTAACAAGGCCGCGAGGGAAAGGGTGGGAATAACTTTCTTTGAATTCATCATTTTAATCTACAACTCAGACGGTACTGGTTAAAAAAAGTCCTTAAAGTTTAAAATAATGTTATTTATGAGTTAATGTGAAAATAGTTATAAAATTAAAAACAGCAATTTAGCCTTAATTTAATTACAAAAGGCTACCGGATTGCTCACATATTTTAATCACACATTAAGGGTGTCCTTTGAATTATACAATCCCCTAACCCAAATATTGTTATTGCGCTGTCGCCCGCGCGCAGACTGCTAAAACTGTACTGATGCGGTGAGTTAGCGTATGTTTCCAGCCGATCCCCCACCCGTGCTGAACATCGATGACAAGCCAACCACAGAACCGACATGCCGTGACGAAACGACCCATGAAACTCAGTACCCTGACCACCCTCATGATGACTGCGGTGATCGTTACCGTGCTGCTCGCTGTCCATCTGCTCTATTTCGTTCAGATTGATAACTTTGCCCAGTCGCATCTTAAAGATAAAGCGATGGCGGTGGCGCGAACGCTGGCAGACAGCCCGGAAGTGCAGCGCGGGTTACTGTTGCCAGACGGCAGCAGCCAGATTCAGCCGCTGGCGGAAGCCGCGCGCAAACGCAATGGCCTGCTGTTTGTGGTGGTGACGGACATGCGCGGCATTCGCTTTTCACATCCCAATGCCGCGGTGATCGGCAAACATTTTGTCGGCAATGACATCTATCCCACGCTGAGTGGCCGGGAAAATGTGGCGGTTAATCATGGCGTGCTGGTGGAGGCACTGCGGGTGTTTACGCCGGTCTATGACGCACAGCATCAGCAGATTGGCGTGGTAGCAATCGGCATTGCGCTGAATGATGTGGCAGCCCAGATTGCAAAGAGCCGCTGGAATATCGTCTGGACCGTCCTGTTTGGTGGTGTGGTCGGGCTGCTGGGTATTCTGATTCTGGTCAGGCGACTCAAGAAAATACTGCTGGGGCTGGAGCCACACGAAATCTCCAGCCTGTTTGAACAGCGCCAGGCGATCCTGAATTCTATTAAAGAAGGGGTGATTGCGGTCGATGATCAGTCACGCGTCAGCCTGATTAACCACGCGGCTCAGCAGCTACTGCATGAAACCACCCGCAGGATGCCGTTAAGCGGTGACCTGATTGCTGAGGAGAGCGTCATGCATCGTCATCAGCAGGATGCGCTGCATGCAGGCAAAGCCTGGCACGATCAGGAGCTGACGCTGGGTAATCGCATCCTGATCAGCAATACCGTTCCGGTGCGCAGTCGTGACCGCATTATCGGCGCGGTAACGACGTTCAGGGATAAGACCGAAATCAGCCAGCTGATGCAGCGTCTGGACGGCATGGTAAACTATGTAGATGCGTTACGTGAGCGGTCCCATGAGTTCATGAATAAGCTGCATGTGATTCTGGGCCTGCTGCATATGAAAAATTATGCACAGATGGAAGAGTACATCCTTAAAACCGCTAACGCCTATCAGACGGAGATCGGTTCGCTGCTGCAAAAGATCAAATCGCCGATCATTGCCGGTTTCCTGCTCAGCAAAATCAACCGGGTAACCGATGAAGGTCATCAGCTGATTATCGATGAGGCGAGCTTTCTGCCTGACTGCGGCAGCGAGGAGCAGAGCGCGGTTCTGATTACCGTGCTGGGCAATTTAATTGAAAATGCCCTTGAGGCGCTGGATCCGGAAACCGAAGGGGAAATTCACCTCATGCTGCATTATCAGAATGGCTGGTTAGCCTGCGAAGTGAGTGATGACGGGCCAGGTATCGACAGCTCGCAGCTCAACGCTATTTTTGAGCGCGGCGTCTCGTCAAAAGGTGACGATCGCGGTGTCGGACTGTTTCTGGTTAAGCAGCAAACCGAAAGCCTGGGCGGTAATGTCAGTGTTGAGTCGGAACCCGGTGTATTTACCCAATTTTTAGTGCAACTTCCGTGGGAGAGAGGAATGATTACCCAATGATCAATGTGTTAGTTGTCGATGATGACGCCATGGTAGCCGAGCTGAATCGCTGTTATATCGGGCAAATCCCAGGCTTCACCTGCTGCGGCACGGCCTCAACCTTACAGCAGGCCAAAGAGCGGCTGGCCGAGGCTGAACCACAGGTTGATCTGATCCTGCTGGATATCTATATGCAGCAGGAAAACGGTCTCGACCTGCTGCCGGAGCTGCGCAGCGCAGGACGCCCGGTTGACGTGATTATCATCTCGTCAGCGGCCGATGCCGCCACGATCAAGACCTCGCTCAACTATGGCGTAGTGGATTATCTGATCAAGCCCTTCCAGTTTGCCCGCTTTGAGGAGGCGCTGACCGGCTGGCGGCAGAAAAAATCGCTGATGGACAATCATCAGTTCTATCAGCAGTCGGACGTTGATCAGCTGTTGCATGGTAACCCACCCGGTGCCAGCGAACAGAAACGTCTGCCGAAAGGATTAACGCCGCAGACGCTGCGTACCCTGTGCCTGTGGATCGATGCTCATCCCGGCACCGAGTTCTCTACCGACGAACTGGCGACGGAAGTGAATATCTCGCGCGTTTCGTGCCGTAAATACCTGATCTGGCTGGCGCAGATTAATATTCTGTTCACCAGTATTCATTATGGGGTCACGGGCCGTCCGGTTTACCGCTATCGCCTGCAGCCGGAGTATCACACCTTACTCAAACAATACTGTCAGTGAACCAGCCGGTAGTCCGTGTCGAGTAACTGAAACGAAAAGTGACGTTGTGACGAGCAGATGATCTGCCTGTCACGGGTCACAAAGATAGCTTCAATGCCCGGTTTGTCGGCCAGGCAGGCGATACCCTTTTCAACGCCCAGCCCGTACAGCAGCGTCGTATAGATGTCGCCATCCAGCGAGCGCTCGGAAATCACGGTCACGCTCAGCAGCTCGTTATCCAGCGGATAACCGGTCTGTGGATCCAGGATGTGGTGATAACAGACCTCATCCAGCTCGAAATAGCGCTCATAAATACCGGACGTCACGACCGAGCGGTTATTTACACCGATGACACCGATTAGCGCATCGGCCTTACCAAACGGCTTTTTCAGACCGATTGCCCAGCCCGCCTCTTCAGGCGGCGCGCCCACTGTCTGAACGTTGCCGCCCAGATTGATCAGCGCACTGCTGACCTGCTGCTGACGCAAAAAGGCCTGGACTACGTCGGCGATATAGCCTTTGGCGATGGCACCCAGGTCAATCTCCATTCCTGGCCGTGCCAGCATCACGCTGCGGGTGGCAGCATCAAGGATCACGTCCTGCGGATTAATCAGCGTCATGCGCGCCTGAAGATCGGCTTCTGACGGAACGCTGTGGCCCTGAAAACCAATTTTCCAGCACTTCACCAGCGGACCGATAGCCAGATTAAACAGGCTGTCGGGCAACAGACTCACCGCATGCGCACAGGCGATCAAATCAAACACGGGCTGACTGACGACCACCGCATGCTCTCCTGCCGCGTGGTTAATCGCCATGACTTCCGATGCCGCGCGATTTACCGTGAAGAGATTCTCCTGCTGTTTGATCAGGCGGAAAACCTGTCCGGCAAGCGTCTGGTTGTCTTCGAAGAGTTTGAGCAGAATGGGCGAACCCATTAGTACAGCGGAGTAAGCATAGACACGCGCATCAGTTAACATAGGCGACTCTGCTTTATAGGGAAAAACCGGCACCCGCAGGATGCGGATGCCGGAGACTGCCGTTAACGTCGGGCGTAGGCGGCAGCGTTACCGCCAGCAAGGATACCGAAGATGATGATATCTGCAACGGCGTTACCGCCGATACGGTTCGCGCCGTGAATGCCGCCAACCACCTCGCCACACGCCCAGGCACCGTTAATCACCTGTTTCTGGCTGTCCAGCACCGCGGTGGTGGTGTCGATGGTGACGCCGCCCATGGTATGGTGCACGCCTGGTGCGACACGAATCGCGTAGAACGGCGCTTCGCTCAGCGGATGACGCAGCGCAGTCTGGCGACCGAAGTCTTCGTCTTTCTGCATGATGACGAAGTTGTTATAACGGGCCAGCGTCGCTTCCAGCGTGTGATGCTCACTCATGTTGAGTTTTACCGCCAGTTCCGCCACGGTCGGCGCGCTGACCACAAAGCCTTTGGCGATATATTCATCAGCCGCTTTGTTATTCATACGCACCTGCTCGTCAAACACAATCCAGGCACTTTTCTCTGGCAGGGCAATAATCTGCGCCGAGACTTTGTCGCGGGTTTCCATTTCGTTGTAGAAACGCTTACCGGCCTGACTGACAAGGATAGCACCGCCGCCACGAATCGATTCAGAGACCAGATAAGAGGTGGTCTGCTCAACGGTCGGGTGAATCTGGATTTCCTTCATATCCACGGTATCGGCACCAATTTTTTGCAACATCGCAATGCCGCTGCCGGTCGCGCCTGCGTGGTTGGTAGTCACGAAACCATCCAGTTCAGGACGGTATTTCACCACCAGCTCCCGGTTCGCACTGAAGCCACCGGTTGCCACAATCACGCTTTTAGCGTTCAGGATACGGCTGTCGTTATATTCATCGACTACTTTCACGCCCGCGACTGCGCCATTCTCATAGAGGATCTCAGCAACCGAGGTTTCCAGCAGGACTTCGATGTTGCGGCTGTTGATATTTTTTACCAGGCCGCTAATCAGGAAGCCACCTACCGCTGAACGGTCAGCCGGACGGTGAGTTCGGTCGATGCTCATCCCGCCGGTAATGGTGATGTCGTTAAGCTCAATGCCTTTACCCGCCAGCCATTCTATCGCCTCAGGTGCCAGGTCAACAAACTCACGCAGCAGCACCGGATTGTTTTTGAACTGACCGCCCTTCAGCGTCTCCTCAAAAAACAGCTCTTTGCTGTCTTCGATGCCTTTGAGTTTCTGGAAACGGGTTTCAGCGGCGTTCATGCCCACAGATGCTTTGATGGTGTTGCCGCCGATGGTCGGCATCTTCTCGATGATGACCACGCGTGCGCCTTCATCATGCGCCTGAATCGCGGCCGCCAGGCCGGCACCGCCGCTGCCCACAACCACCACATCGTAGTTCTGCGGTGCGTTAGGGTTACCACCCTCTTCAATCACATGCTCTTTGCTGGAGGTGGTCAGCGCACGGGAAACCGCTTTTTTCAGCGCTTCACTCTGGGTAGTCGCGCCGGTAATCGCATCAACGTGGGGACTGTTAGCCACCAGAATGCGGTTACGCAGACTTTCAAAGGTGGTGGTGAAGTCCACATCCAGCGTGTCGTCCGGCACCAGCGAGATGTCGGTGATACGGTCGGTATCCAGTGTGACGTTGATTTTCAGCTTCAGCGCTTCGGCTTCCACTTTCTCCTGGTAAACACCCGCTTTGTATTTGCGGCCCGATTCGCTCATGTCGCGGATCATCGCGTCAACCAGTGAGAAGCGCCACAGCGGTTCCGGGATCTGCAGCTCTTCGCGTTTATTGCTGTCGATGTAGAGTTCGAGATGTTCGTTATTGATGATGCGGTCAGCCCAGTTCGGATAGGCGATACAGGCTTTACCAATCGCTACCAGATCGTAGCCTTTTTCCAGCGCCAGCTCGGCGTCGGCTTTATTCACCACGCCGCCCACACCAATCACCGGCACTTTTGCCAACACAGGCGAACGCATCGCAACGAATTTCTCGATTAGCGGCGTCGGGTCCTGCGTATCGACAATGGACGGGCGCAGCAGCTGACCGACAGAGAAGTGAACATAGTCGAGTCCGCGCGCAGCCAGTTTTTCCAGCAGATAGAGAGTGTCATCAAAGCGGATGCCAGGGACTTCGATCTCCTCTGGCGAGAAGCGATAGCCGATGATGAACGAATTATGGGCAAAGCGCTCCGCCATCTTGTGGGTGATCTCCAGCACTTCCAGCGGGAAGCGTGCGCGGTTATCGCGGCTGCCGCCCCACTTGTCATCACGCTGGTTAGAGTTCGGAGAATAGAACTGCTGAATCAGATAGGTGTTAGCACCATGAATTTCGACGCCGTCGAAACCGGCTTTGATAGCACGGTTCACCGCATCACCAAATTTGGTGATCATGGTTTCGACTTCTTCGGCGCTCAGCGCCAGGGGTTTAGTTGCCCCTTCACGCGGTGCGGCAATGGCGCTCGGCGCAACCGGTGTTTTCCCGCCGATCAGTTCCGGCTCGACCATGCGGCCACCGTGATAGATCTGCAGAATGGCCGTAGAGCCTTCAGATTTAATCGCGTCCGCGATGCGTTTCAGACCGGGAATTTTGTTGTCGCTGTCGATAGCAATGGCACCCGGAAACGCCGGGCCGCGGTTATCAATGAAGCAGCACTCGACGATCACGGTTCCGATGCTGCCTGCACGTGCGCGGTAATATTCGACCAGTTCGCTGGTGACCGTTCCATCATAAAAACCGGTACAGGTGGTCATGGGGGCCATCACCAGTCGGTTTTTCAACACAGCGCCGCCAGGCAGGGTAAGGGGATTAAGGATGGGGGTGAGAGATTTCATTGCGATAAACTCCAAGATTTAAAAGTCTGGAAATTTTTTTAGCGGACGCAAATTATCGCTTAATTAAGTGGTCCGATGTCATGTGTCTAATATACCCTTTTCTTTGCTTTCATAAGCGATAAATTTACTTTTTTAACTTTTAAACGATTCAGAGTTTTTATTTGATGAATTCAGGAAGTGAAGTTATATTAATTGTTAACCATGGGTAACTAAAAATCAACCATTCATTTACATAAATAATTTACCCTTCATGATCAGGGTGTTAAGATGGATGCTTCGGCTCAGACCTTCCGGGGATTTGTCGATCAGCTTCACAAAACTGTCAGAATGTCGATGCCAGAAATATAAATAAAAAATAAATGTTAAAAATGAGGAATAATGAATAAATTTCTTTGATCTGGATCAAAATCTATATTTGCAAAAATCGCATCATATTTACATGGATTTAAATATGCTGCTCAATAGTCCAGCAGCAGATTAAAAAAATCAGTGCATCGCGGTTTATTCACACTATTAAGAATAAATAAGAAAGTCATCAGTGAAGGTCCGGGGCGCAAATCGCATTCTTCTCAACTTGCAGATAAAATACTATGAAACCACTCTCAGCTGTAACTGAACCCCCTAAAGCCGCATCTGCGGCGGCGGGTAAAAAGAAAGCTATCATGCTGGCGCTGCCAGTCATCGTTGCCGTGTTGCTGTTGCTGGTGCCGACGCCGGCCGGTCTCGAACCCTATGCCTGGCACTTCTTCGCCATCTTTGTCGGCGTGATTGTCGGATTGATCTTTGAACCGCTGCCGGGTGCTGTCATCGGCCTGACCGGCGTCGTCGCTATCGCCCTGTTCAGTCAGTTTGTCCTTTTCAGCCCGGCGGAACTGGCTGACCCGAAATTCAAAGTCGCCAGTGAGTCCTTTAAGTGGGCGGTCAGCGGTTTCGGCAACTCCACCGTCTGGCTCATCTTCGGTGCCTTTATGTTCGCCGCCGGATATGACAAGACGCAGTTTGGTCGTCGTCTGGCCCTGATTCTGGTGAAGTATCTGGGTCGCCGCAGCCTGACGCTGGGTTATGCCATTACCTTCGCTGACTTGCTTCTGGCACCCTTCACACCGTCCAACACCGCGCGCAGTGGCGGTACTATCTATCCTATTATCGCTAACCTGCCTCCGCTGTATGGCTCTAAACCCAACGACCCGAGCGCCCGTAAGATCGGTTCATATCTGATGTGGGTTGCCATCACCGCAGCCTGTATTACCAGCTCAATGTTCCTGTCAGCGCTGGCACCTAACCTGCTGGCACTGGCGCTGGTAAAAAGCATCATCGGTTTCGATATCTCATGGGGTATGTGGTTCCTGGCCTTCCTGCCGCTGGGTGTGCTGCTGATTCTGACTATGCCGCTGCTGGCTTACTGGTTCTATCCGCCTGAAGTCAAAATTAACGATGAAGTGCCGAAATGGGCTATCGCTGAACTGGAAAAACTGGGCCGCCTGACCCGTAACGAAATCCTGCTGCTGGTGTTCGTGGTCTGTGCCCTGCTGATGTGGATTTTCGCCACCTCATGGATTGAGCCTGCGATGGCTGCCCTGCTGGTGGTGGTACTGATGCTCTGGACAGGCGTCCTGAACTGGAACGACATTACCAGCAATAAACCGGCCTGGAACACCTTTGCCTGGTTCGCAACGCTGGTGGCGCTGGCTGATGGTCTGGCCCGTGTCGGCTTTATCGCCTGGTTAGGTAAAGAAGGTGGCATGCTGCTGCAGGGTTATGACCCACAGATTTCAGCCGTAGTGCTGTTAATCGCCTTCTTCCTGCTTCACTACCTGTTTGCCAGTACCACCGCGCATACCACTGCCCTGTTACCGGCCATGCTGACCATTGCAGCTTCAATCCCGGGCATCAATATGCCGGTCTTCTGCCTGATGCTGTGTACCTCTCTGGGTGTAATGGGCATCATCACCCCTTACGGCACTGGCCCAAGCCCGATTTATTACGGCAGCGGTTATCTGCCGACTAAAGATTACTGGCGTCTGGGTACCATCTTTGGTGCCATCTTCCTGGTCTCCATGATGGTGATTGCTTATCCGTGGATGGTGTGGATGTTCTGACGGATACAACATGCAGATCAACGCGTTATAAGATACCATTCCTTCACTTCCCCGCCGCACCCGCGGCGGGGAAGCATAATAAACAATGAATTCGCCTATGATGTTGCGCCTCGCAGCCTGCCCGCGGAGGTTCAGCCGGTCATTAAGTGAGAAAAAATGTCGAACAAACCTTTTGTCTATCAGAACCCTTTTCCGCTGTCCCACGAAGATACTGAATACTATTTGCTGACTCGCGAGCATGTCTCGGTCGCCGAGTTTGAGGGTCAGGAGATCCTTAAAGTCGACCCGCAGGCGCTGACGCTGCTGAGTCAGCAGGCTTTCCACGACGCCTCTTTCATGCTGCGTCCGGCCCATCAGCAGCAGGTAGCCTCCATCCTTGAAGATCCGGAAGCCAGCGACAATGACAAATATGTCGCCCTGCAGTTTTTAAGAAACTCTGAAATTGCCGCCAAAGGCGTGCTGCCGACCTGTCAGGATACCGGCACCGCGATCATCATGGGCAAAAAGGGCCAGCGCGTCTGGACCGGTGGCGGCGATGAAGCCGCGCTGTCACAGGGTATCTATAACACCTACATCGAAGACAACCTGCGCTATTCACAGAATGCTGCGCTGGATATGTACAAAGAGGTGAACACCGGCACTAACCTGCCGGCGCAGATCGACCTCTACAGCGTCGATGGCGATGAGTATAAATTCCTCTGTATCGCTAAAGGTGGCGGCTCCGCTAACAAAACCTATCTCTATCAGGAAACCAAAGCGCTGCTGAGCCCCGGCAAGCTGAAAAATTACCTGGTGGATAAAATGCGCACCCTCGGCACCGCAGCCTGCCCGCCTTACCATATTGCGTTTGTTATCGGCGGCACATCGGCTGAAAGCACACTGAAAACCGTTAAGCTCGCCTCTACGCACTATTACGACGGCTTACCAACCGAAGGCAATGAGCACGGTCAGGCTTTCCGCGACGTTCAGCTGGAGCAGGAACTGCTGGAAGCGGCGCAGCAGCTCGGCCTTGGCGCGCAGTTTGGCGGCAAATATTTCGCGCACGACATCCGCGTGGTCCGTCTGCCGCGTCACGGCGCATCCTGCCCGATCGGCATGGGCGTCTCCTGCTCGGCTGACCGTAATATCAAAGCGAAGATCAACCGCGAAGGTATCTGGATTGAGAAACTGGAAGCCAACCCAGGCCGCCTGATACCGGAAGCGCTGCGTCAGCAGGGCGAAGGTGAGGTGTTACAGGTTGATCTCAACCGTCCAATGGAGCAGATTCTGGCGCAGCTTTCTGCGTATCCGGTCTCTACCCGCCTGTCACTGACCGGTACCATTATCGTGGCGCGCGACATTGCTCATGCCAAACTCAAAGAGCGCATCGATAACGGCGAAGGATTACCGCAGTACATTAAAGATCATCCGGTCTATTACGCCGGTCCGGCCAAAACGCCTGAAGGTTATGCATCCGGTTCACTCGGCCCGACTACCGCAGGCCGCATGGACTCCTACGTTGATTTGCTGCAGGCCCACGGCGGCAGCAAGATCATGCTGGCAAAAGGTAACCGCAGCCAGCAGGTGACGGATGCCTGTCATAAACATGGCGGCTTCTATCTGGGCAGCATCGGTGGCCCAGCCGCGGTGCTGGCGCAGCAGAGCATCAAGAGTCTGGAATGCGTGGAGTATCCTGAGCTGGGAATGGAAGCGATCTGGAAAATCGAGGTGGAGAACTTCCCTGCGTTTATCCTGGTCGATGACAAAGGTAATGACTTCTTCCAGCATATTGAGCGCGCGCACTGCGCGAAATGCGTGAAGTAAAAGCTGCGTCAGATAAGAAAAAGCCCCGGTTTCGGGGTTTTTTTGTCACATAATCAGGGCTATTCAACTGCAATAATGTATATGCGCTGGAATCATTCTTAGTGACAGAACTATGTATTAACCAAGCAGCTACGAAAAAGTTTAATGCGCAGGGAATACAGTCAGAGGAGGAAAGCGTCCCGCGCCAGGACGGCGCGGGCCGAACGTGCCATGGATAGCGGTTTTTGCGTCTATCCGATCTGACTGTATTCCCTGAGCGAGGCTCAATCAAACCGCTAAGCCAACCCGACCTTTCCAGATAAATAAAAGCGCCGCTATCAGACCTTGTTAACCCCGCTGCAACCGCTGCAACGCCACATCGATCTGCTCATCGCCTTTGGTGAGTTCAATGATTTGATACTTAATCGCCGGATTCTCAATCAGCCCGACCAGCGTCGCCGCCACATCTTCGCGCGGGATCTCACCATAGGGGATCGCCAGATCTGCATGCACCCGACCCGTACCAGCTTCATCGGTCAGCGTGCCAGGCCGCAGGATCACCCACTCCAGCTTGCGCGCCACCAGCTCCGCATCCGCCAGACGCTTCACCCGCATGTAATTCTCAAATCCCTCTGATGGCGTTTTACCGCGGCCCGCATCCGGAAAAGCGGATACCAGTATAAAACGTGACACGCCAGCCTGTTCTGCGGCGGCGACAGCCAGCTTCAGCCCTTCACCGTCGATGGCATTGGTCAGCGCGATACCGGCACCGCCCGCACCCGCTGTAAAGACCGCCACGTCGTGACCGGTCATCAACGCTACCAGCGCCGTCACGCTAAGCTGCTGAATATCGCCCGCGACAGGCTTAGCGCCTGCGGCCTGCAGGGTATCAGCCTGTTCCGGCTTACGGTGCAATGCCGTGACAGTGTGACCTTTGCTGCTCAGCTGACGGGTCAGCTTTTGGCCCACCTTGCCCGCCGCACCGATAATGAAACATGTCGCCATAGGATCCACTCCTCCATTCACTGATCAGGTGTCAGAGTATAGCTATCTGCCAGAAACGAAACAGGCGCCTGATGCGGCGCCTGCTGGGTTTATTCCGGAATCACTTTTTCCGCTTTCAGTTTATCAAACAGCTGCGTAAAGGAGTCCAGCGTACTGCGGTAGCCGGTAAAGCCCGCTTTGCGGCTCTTACTCATGTCGGTGAAAGCTTCCATGGGGCGGCCCAGGTCGGCATCGGTATGCCACCATGAAGCCAGCTTAGTGACATCAGCCTCACGCAGCTGATGCTGTTCTGCAATCGCCCGCCATGCGCTATCAGCTTCCTGCATGCGATTTTCCAGCGGCATCATCTGCGCCGGGTACTCTGCGGCTTCGATACCGAAATAGTCAGCCAGTTTTGGCCACATCCAGTTCCAGCGGAACACATCACCGTTTACCGCGTTGAAATCCTGATTCGCCGCGTTTGGTGATGTTGCCGCCCAGTGCAGTTGCTCAGCCAGCAGACCGGCATCGGTCATATCTGCTATCCCGTTCCACTGCTCCGGCGAACCCGGGAAGATAAACGGCCAGCCCTTCTCTTTGCACAATGTTGCATAAACCGCCAGCGTCTGACCCATGTTCATCGCGTTGCCTACGGCATAGCCGATGATGGTATGCGGACGGTGGACGCTCCAGCGATAGTCATACTTCTCTGAGCCCGCGAACACTTCATCTTCCTGCGCATAGTAGAAGTTATCGACCGGCTGACGCCCCTGCTCTTCACGGAACGGCGTAACCGGCACGGCACCTTTGCCATACGCTTCAAACGGACCCAGGTAGTGTTTCAGCCCGGTCACCAGCGCGACGTGCGAACCTTTGAGGCGATCACCAAGTGCTTCAATTACGTTGCGAACCATGCCGCCGTTAACGCGGATGTTCTCTTTCTCATTTTCCTGACGCGCCCAGACGCTGAAAAACAGCGCGTCCGGTTTGACCTCTTTCAGTGCGTCACGCACAGCATCTGCATCGGTCAGATCGGCGGTCAGGCTGGTTGCGCCTTCAGGTACTGCACCACGTCCGCGTGACAGGCCACTGACCTGCCAGCCCTCCTGCTGTAATTTATCTGCCAGTGCGCGACCAATAACGCCGCTGATGCCCACAATCAAAGCGTGCTTTTTCATTTGATTTCTCCTCGTTTTGCGTAATGCTAAGCCTAATAGAGAATTCAGTTCTTATCTCTGGCATTTATTCACAGCATTCTCAACCTGAGTTCACTAATCGATGCACGATCATCGCCTCAAAGATATTCTGCCCTTTGTCGCCAGCGTGGAGTGCGGCAGCTTTACCGCCGCAGCTGAACGTCTGCACGTGACCGGTTCGGCGGTCAGTAAAAGCGTCAGCCGCCTGGAGACGCGCTTAGGCTCGCGGCTGCTGGAGCGCACCACGCGTAGCCTGAATCTGACCGACGCGGGCAGCGCCTATTATCAGACCTGTCTGCGGGTGCTGGAGGATCTGGCCGAAGCCGAGGCGGTACTGGCCGCCCAGCGCACCATACCATCCGGCCGTCTGCGTCTGGCGGTACCCACCACCTTTGGACGCCTCAATGTCATGCCGGTGCTTATGCCCTTCTGCCAGCAAAATCCGGAACTGGCACTGAGCCTGAGTTTGTCCGATCGCTTTGTTGACCTGTTTGAGGAAGGCGTGGATGTAGCAGTGCGGATCGGCGGTGCGCCCGACCTTCCCGCCTCGCTGGGCTGGCGTAATATGGGCCGCGAGAAAATGCAGTTCTGTGCTTCTCCCGCCTATCTTGACCGGGAGGGCCGTCCTGAAAATGAAGCAGCGCTGCTGAACCATCCTGCCATTCTTTATGAGCGCGTGGATGGCACAACCAAACCCTGGCTGTTCACCACCGAAGATGGCCAGCCCCACTGGCGCGACGTGCCCTACCGGCTGGCGCTGGGCGACGTCGATGCTCAGCTTCAGGCAGTCATTGCCGGGCTGGGTGTCGCGCAGATGCCCTCCTGGCTGATTCAGCGCGCCGTGGCCGCCGGTGAACTGGAAATTATTATGCCGCAGTTACAGCCCGACGGGCTGACGCTGAGCGTGGTGTGGCCACGCCGCAAACAGTTCCTGCCAAAAGTGGATGCTCTATTATCGGCACTCAACGCCCTCGCCATTCGCTGACACCGGCTTACTTCTGATTAATATGGTTGGGATATTTCATCCTGACCCTGTTCCTCTGTTCTTTACGGCCCGGCACTCGTGCCCATTCTTCCCTGCCCGAAATATCCGCAGTCTTTTATCCCCACAAATAAACCCTTTAAGTTTAATGCCTTTATTTCTGATTTGATGGAATCCCATCAAAATAAAAAGCGCGGAAGGCTTGAACTCACATAATGAAAACTAAGTTTCAAATATAATTTAACCCGAAATAAAAATATCAGTAGGGTGATGGCTTCTTCATGTTCTGACGTTTTGTCTTTGTTGTTATTACCAGGAGTTTTCATGGAAAAAGAACTTTATATTTCGTCGAACCCGGCCTCCGGTCCAAATAGCGCCACCCGCACCGAGCCTTTTGTGAAGATTATTGCGCTGGTCGCTACCCTGGGTGGATTGCTGTTTGGTTATGACACCGGAGTAGTTTCGGGCGCGCTACTGTTTATGCGCGGCGATTTGCATCTCACCCCGTTTACCACCGGCCTGGTCACCAGCTCCCTGCTGTTTGGTGCCGCCTTTGGCGCGCTGGCGGCCGGTCATCTGGCAGATGGCCTGGGCAGACGCCGCATCATCATTGCGCTGGCGCTGATCTTCGCCTTTGGCGCTATCGGCTCTGCCCTGGCGCCGGATGTGACCTGGATGATCGCCTCGCGCCTGTTCCTGGGCTTTGCCGTGGGCGGTGCCGCGGCCACCGTGCCGGTTTACATCGCAGAGATCGCCCCCGCCAATAAACGCGGCCAGCTGGTCACCCTGCAGGAGCTAATGATCGTCAGCGGTCAGCTGCTGGCCTATATCTCAAACGCCACCTTTAACGATATCTGGGGCGGCGAAAATACCTGGCGCTGGATGCTGGCGCTGTCGATAGTCCCCGCCGCTCTGCTCTGGATCGGCATGATATTTATGCCTGAAACCCCACGCTGGCATGTGATGAAAGGCCGCAGCCAGGCTGCGCGTGAGGTGCTGGAAAAAACCCGCGCCGCTGAAGATGTTGAGTGGGAACTGGAAGAGATTGAAGAAACCATCGAAGAGAACCGCCAGCGGGGTAAAGGCCGCCTGCGCGATCTCGCGACCCCTTGGCTGATGAAAATCTTCCTGCTGGGCGTTGGCATCGCCGCGATTCAGCAGCTGACCGGTGTCAATACCATCATGTATTACGCGCCCACCATGCTCACCGCTGCCGGGCTGAGCAACGATGCCGCACTGTTCGCCACCATCGCCAACGGGGTGATCTCCGTGGTCATGACGCTGGCCGGCATCTGGTTAATCGGCAAAACGGGCCGTCGCCCGCTGGTGTTAATCGGACAGATGGGTTGCACCTGCTGCCTGTTCTTTATCGGGCTGGTCTGCTGGCTGATGCCGGAATATCTCAACGGCACAGTCAACCTGGTTCGGGCTTATCTGGTGCTGGCGGGCATGCTGCTGTTTCTCTGCTTCCAGCAGGGTGCGCTGTCACCGGTCACCTGGCTGCTGCTGTCGGAAATCTTTCCGGCCAGGATGCGCGGCATCTGTATGGGCGGCGCAGTCTTCTCGCTGTGGATTGCGAATTTTGCCATCTCCATGGCCTTCCCGTTGTTATTAGCCGCATTTGGTCTGGCCGGTGCCTTCTTTATATTCGCCGCAATCGGCATCGGCGGTTCTGTTTTTGTTGTGAAGTTTATTCCTGAGACCCGGGGAAGAAGTCTTGAGCAGGTCGAGCACTATTTCTATGCGCTCTATAACGGCAACAAATAACCCCTGCTCGCTGTGAAAGAAATAAAAAATGTCATGAGGCATGACGACCTGATCGCCCTTAACACCGCACCCATAATTTAAGGAAACTGTTATGAGCCTGAATATTCCCAATGCGCGTTTTTGCGTCAATCGTAAAATAGCGCCCAGCCTGAGCATCCCGCAGTTTTTTGAACTGGTCAGCCAGCTCGGTATTCACAATGTCGAATTACGCAATGATATGCCCGGCGGACGCGTCACCGACGATCTCAGCGGCGATGAGGTGAAAGCGCTGGCGCGTGAGTCAGGCATCCGGATTGTCACCATCAACGCGCTCTACCCGTTTAACCAGCTGAATGAAGAGGTGCTGCAACGCGCCCGCCAGCTGTTAAGCGATGCGCAGGCTGTCGGCGCAGAATCACTGGTGCTCTGCCCACTCAATGACGGCACGCCCATCAGCGCCGCCGACACCATCAGAGCGCTGAAAACACTGGCCCCGCTGTTCGCCGACGCAGGCATTCAGGGGCTGGTTGAGCCGCTCGGCTTTCCACAAAGCTCACTACGTTCAGCAACCCAGGCGCAGACGCTCATCCGCGAAGCGGGCGTGCCGTTCCGCTTGCTGATCGACACCTTCCATCATCATCTGTTTGAGGATGCGGAGCAGACCTTTGAGCAGGCAATCGACATTCAGCAAATCGGTCTGGTTCACCTCTCCGGCGTCACCGACCCGCGCCCGGTCAGTCAGTTGACAGACGAAGAGCGCATTATGCTCAGCGCAGATGACAGATTGCGCAGCAAACAACAGGTCGAGCGGCTGGAGAAGATGGGCTACACCGGCCTTTATGCCTTTGAGCCGTTCTCCTCGGTGATGAACAGCTGGCAGGAAGCGGACATCACCCGCGAAATTCGCAACAGCATCCAGCTGTTAAACCACTCAGCGTAAGGAATCATTATGACCATTAACATTGGTGTTATCGGCACCGGCGCAATCGGCCGCGAACATATCCGCCGTTGCAGTACCGTTTTACAGAATGCGCGCGTGGTGGCACTCAATGACATCAACCGCGACAACTGCCAGCAGATTGTTGACGAACTGACACCGGAAGCGCGCATTTATGACAATGCGATTGATCTGATCAACGACCCGCAGGTTAACGCGGTGCTGGTCACCTCCTGGGGTCCGACGCATGAAGCCTTTGTGCTGGCCTGTATTGAGGCGGGCAAAGCGGTGTTCTGCGAGAAGCCACTGGCCGTTACCGCGCAGGGCTGTATGAATATCGTGGAGGCGGAGATCAAAGCGGGACGTCAGCTGGTGCAGGTCGGCTTTATGCGTCCTTACGACAGTGGCTATCGTGCACTGAAAGCGGTGATCGACAGCGGCGAGATTGGTGAGCCTTTAATGCTGCACTGCGCGCACCGCAACCCGGAAGTGGGTGACAGCTACACCACCGATATGGCGATCACCGACACGCTGATCCACGAACTCGATGTGCTGCGCTGGCTGCTGAATGATGACTATGCCAGCGTGCAGGTGATCTTCCCGCGTAAAACCCGTAAGGCGTCGTCCCACCTGCGTGACCCGCAGATCGTACTGCTGGAGACCACTAAAGGCGCGCGCATTGATGTCGAAATTTTCGTGAACTGTGAATATGGTTACGACATTCAGTGTGAAGTGGTGGGTGAAAGCGGCATTGCACGCCTGCCGGAGCCGGTTTCGGTGCAACTGCGCAGCGCGGCAAAGCTCTCGACCACCATTCTGACGGACTGGAAAAAGCGCTTTATCGATGCCTATGACGTGGAGTTACAGGCCTTTATCAACAACGTCATCAGCGGTGAGATGACCGGTCCCTCCGCGTGGGATGGCTATGCCGCTGCCGTAGCCGCCGATGCCTGCGTTGCGGCGCAGACGTCCGGCGGGATCGTGCCGGTTACTATGCCAGCCAGACCAGCGTTTTATCGCTGACAGGAAAAATGCACGGTGGAATTCCACCGTGCACTTCGCTGTCCCTCCCCCTTTTCAGTAACGCTTCCCGCTATGGCTAATCAGGCAATCCACTATCTTAAATGCGGGCCGCAAAATTATGCGGCCGCTGAATAGTTACGGCGCGGTGATGACAATGGCCACGCGTCGGTTCTGCGCACGACCCTGCGCGCTGTTGTTGCTGGCAACCGGTGAACTCATACCCAGGCCACGCGTCACAATATTCTCACGCGGTATCGCCGCGCCTTCCGCCCACTGAGCCGCGACCGCGTTCGCTCTTTTTAGCGACAGCTGCTGGTTATAATCGGGTTTACCGTAATTGTCAGTGTGCCCGTCTATGCGTACATGCTGAATACCGGTCGACGCCAGATTTTTCGCCATCCCCTGAATGGTGAGCTTACTGGAGGGTGTCAGCTCTGATTCGTTCACACCAAACAGGATCTTATCGGATAAGCCTAACCCCCAGCCTTCCATATTCTGCGTGAATCCGGCACTTTTCATCGCTGCGATTTGCGCGTCGCTAAAACGCGCTTTTGACTGACAACCGACCAGCGCCAGCGTAAGCAATAGCAGGGAAAGGTTTCTCTTCATATTTACGCCCTATTTTTTCGCTTATTTTTGTACATGTTCATATCGGCACGTTCGAGGATTGATTCAACCGTATCACCAGGCTGTGACCACGCGTAGCCAATGGTTACCGAGGTCGTAACCGGCATGCCCTCTGCAATAAGAATGTGTTCCCCGATGGTGTCGTCAATGCGCTGCATAAGCTGCTGTAACTGCGCTTCACTGGTCCGGCTGCTGACCAGCATGGCAAATTCATCCCCACCTAAACGCGCGACTAAATCCTGTTCAGACGCCAGCGATAAAAGACGCGAGCCTATCGCTTTTAATACTTCGTCTCCGGCGGCATGACCCCAGTTATCATTGATGCTCTTGAAGCGATCGCCATCCAGAAACAGCAGCGCAAAGCGTTCGTGCTCATGTGGCTGGTCAAGGCGTTGAGTCAGGCGAGCAGAGAAGGCGCTGCGGTTGGCAAGACCGGTCAGCGGATCGGATAGCGCTTTCGCTGCCAGCGAGCGATTGTCACGAAGCAACGACGCCTTGAGTGACTGCATCTCCATCAGCAGGGAGTTGAGGTCATCGGAAAAGAGCTGAAATTCTCTGATCGGGCCACCCGGAATACGCAGGGAAAAATCACCCGAGTGAATCACATAGTGAATCGAACTGGTAATGGTGCGGAGCGACGCAATAATACCCCGATGCAGAAATTCACTCAGCATCAGCGAAATAATCAGCACGCAGAGCATCCCGACAGAGAGGATCATGAAGGAGTATTGAAGGAAACTCACCGCGCCGGTCACGGTGCCTTCCAGCGTCAGGGTGCCGACAACGACGTCAGCATGAATGATATTAACGTTAAGCGGT
>NZ_QICZ01000003.1:0-167051 GCF_003201065.1 Pantoea sp. JKS000250
TGTTTGATCCACGCAGCCCATATTTATCCCAGACTTCGGTCAGCAGGGTTTCGCGCGCCAGTATTTCTCCCTGGGAATTCAGTAACTGCTCAAACAGCCGGCCCGATGAAATACTCAGACTCAGCGTGTCCTGAGTAGGAATATGGCTCAGCGTACAATCATCTGAATTGTAGTTAATCTGGTCATCGATAATGTAAATCATTAAGAAATCACTGAATTTGCGCTCATTTCCGACAGTATAATTCAGCTGATCTCAAGAAGCACGAATGAGTCCTGAATCAATCAACGCATAGAGGTGACGTTTAACTGGCATTAAAATGCGACAGGCATGAAGATCTGCAGCCTGCCGCATCGTTCTCGTGATTAATTCCGGCTTTCAGGGCTGATTCTCTGCGGCAAACGCCGGGTAATTAGCCTGCGTGATGGTCTTATAGGGGATCCAGTTCAACGGGTCGACTTTCTGTTTATCCAGCAATGCCTTAACGATCTTAACCGCTCCTGTCGCCTGCCCCTTAGCATCCTGGAAAATTGTCAGCGTCATCTTTCCATTTTTAACAAACTGCTGACCGTCGGGCGTACCATCAATTCCGGCGACCAGAATGTGACTGTTTTTCGCCTGACTCAGCGCCATGATCGCGCCGATGGCCATTTCATCATTATTTGCAGCAATCGCATCAATGGGTCGCTGATTAAGCAGCCATCCCGACACCACGTCTACCGCTTCATTGCGCTGCCAGCGTGCGGTCTGTTTTTCAATCACCGCCATCTGCTTATATTTAGCGATCACGGCTTCAACAGCGCGTGTCCGTTCACGCGCTTCTTCGTTCGATAATGCACCCATTAAAATAGCGACATTGCCACGGTAGTTCATCTGTTTTGCCAGCGCCTCCATCTGCATCTCACCTCCCAGAGCAGAGTCCGAACCGACATAGGCCATATTGACCGGCAGTTTCACTTCCGGCTTGCGGTTAACAAACACCAGCGGAATGCCTGCGGCTTCTGCCGCTTTCACCATCGGCAGTACGCCCTGCGTATCAACCGGATTAAGAATAATTGCATCCACGCCCTGATTGATAAAATCCTCAACCTGCTGAACCTGAAGCGCAACATCACCTTTGGCATCGACAAACTGCCCCTCCATATTCAGCGCCTTTATCTCACCCACCATCTGTGTTCTCAGAATTGAGACGAAGTTAAGGTCGAAATTCGCCAGTGCAACCCCGATTTTTGGTGTTTTCGCCCAGGCAGTAACGCTAATCAGCAGGCTGAGCAGCAGTGCTAACAACATTCTGGTTTTCATCGTGTATTCCTGTAGGGTAATTTTTATTGAGTAAACCACCGGGCAACAGGCAAATACCCGGTGGAATCGCTTATAACGTAAAATGATCGCGGAACTGCGCCAGCGCGGTTTCGCTGTCACCTGCGGCCCAACCCTCCAGCGCAATAACGCCGCTGTAGCCCATGTGATTCAGCGTACGGGCGATGGCACGATAGTTAATTTCTCCAGTGCCCGGCTGCATCCGGCCCGGCACATCGGCTACCTGAATCTCCCCGATGGCGTCACCACAGCGGCGGATAAGCGCGATCAGATTTCCCTCTCCAATCTGCGCATGATAGAGGTCAAGGTTCATCTTCAGAGCCGGGCTGCTGACCGCTTCGACCAGAGCCAGCGTATCGGCAGCTCGCGCAAATGGCGTACCCGGATGATCCACCGCCAGATTGAGGTTTTCGAGGGTAAAAACCCGACCGGCTTGTTCGCCCAGTGCAGCCACACGGCGCAGGGTGTCGGCCGCTTTAAGCCACATCTCGCCGGTCACTAACTCAATCGGACGAACCGCCTGGCCGCTGGCATCCAGTCCGGTGCCATGCAGATTCAGTCGCGGGCAGTTCAGACGTTCTGCAACCGCCAGTGAGGTTTCTGCGCTTTGCAGTAGCTGCGCAATTTCATTATCATCGGTCAGGTTCCCGGTGAGGTAGCCTGTCATGGAGGTAAAACGTGCGCCTGTTGCCACCAGCGCGTCGATATCTTTATTAGCCCAGTTCCAGATCTCCACCCCAAATCCCAGCGCATGGATCTTTTCCACACGCGCGATAATGGGCAGATCGAGAAACACCATCTCGGCACAGACTGACAGCTGATAACCGGCCATTAGCGTGCTCCCAGCAGAATGGGTTTACGTTGTCTGACTGATTCAATGCAGGCCAGCGCAATTTCCAGCGCGTTGCGCGCATCGGTGCCGGTCGCACGCGGTTTATCACCGTGCAGAATTGCGCGCGCAAACTCTGTTATTTCAGCAACATATGCCTCACGCAGTAGATCGGTATCCAGCCGGGAGGTGGCGATTGCAATACCGTCGGCGTGATAGCGTACGCAGTTATCCTGATTGATATTGCCTGTCTGCAGCATGCCTTTACTGCCAAACACTTCGCCGCGAACGTCATAGCCGTAAACGGCCTGGAAGCTGGCTTCCGCCGTGGCTATCGCTCCGTTATCAAAGCGAATTGTCACCACCGAGGTATCAAGTAACCCTTTATCTTTAAAATCAGGCCGTACAAGTGCATCAGCCAGCGCATAGACTTCGACAGGTCGCGCCCCCGGATTAAAGTGCAGCAGAGTGTCAAAATCATGGATCAGGGTTTCAAGAAAGATGGTCCATTGCGGGATCGGGGCCGGATCGCGCAGGCCTGGATCTCGGGTCACAGAGCGGCTTAACTGGGTGGTGCCATTGTTGCCCGCCCTGATCGCTTCAATGGCTGCGGCGAAGCCCCTACTGAACCGACGATTGAACCCGACCTGCAACACGACGCCCGCGTCCTCAGCGGCAGCGATAGCCCGATCGGCTTCCTGCAGCGTCACCGCCATCGGTTTTTCGCAGAAAATATGTTTGCCCGCCTGCGCGGCGGCGATCACCAGTTCAGCATGCGTGCGGGCGGGTGTAGCAATAGCAACAGCATCTATTTCACTGTCATTAAGCAACGCCTGGATATCGGTATAGGCTTTCTCCACTCCCAGCCCATCCGCCAGTTGCTGCGCTGCGCCAGGCTGCAGATCGGCAACGGCTGTCAGCCGGGCGCCGGGCACCCGTAGCGCCAGGTTTTCTGCATGAAAACTGCCCATGCGGCCAGCGCCAATCAATCCCACTCGTACCGTTTTAAGACTCATAACTGCTCCTGTCATTTATTGTCAGCCCGTCAGAGCTGGGTAGGGTTCGGAGTTCGGCTGCACTTCAGCAGCAAAACGACCGGATTCTGAACGCATCATTGGCTCAGTGCGTTCCGGCAAAACGCGCCATCCATTTTGCCGGCCCGTCAGTGCCGGATGTTCCGTTCAGGACTCAGTGACGCCGGACAACATCGGGATATCAAAGCCTGAGGTCGTGCTGTTCTGTCATGCCGTAAGTCAGATAAACAGCAGTAACTTCAGATTTTGTTTACGCATAACCGCTTAACTTTCAGGTTGTTTTTAACCGGTGAGCGTTATCAACAGCGTTGCAAAGCGGATGCCAGTTTTTAAGCAGGTGTTTCTGTGAACGCGCTCGCAGAAGCCTCTTCATAACTGAAAGTAAAATGTACATGTCAACTTAACATGTCATTAAAATGGACATTTCATCGACGTCGGGAGAGTGGAATGCAATCGCTGCATGATTTATTGCCAAATAAAGAAGAGAGCGACGCCATATTCAGCCTGCCGGACAGCAGTGACGCGGCACAGTGGGAAACACAGCTGGTGCGCGGCTGGCAGGCGTTTATCCAGGGTGAAAAGCCACACTGGATCCGCCGCAGTATTCTGCAATCCTGGGCACGCTCACGCGAGCATCACATCGATCCGACGCACTTCTGCTACACCCCGGTCGCCCCGTCAGAGCTGGCCGCTATCCTGAGTCATCACAGCGAGCTGATCGCCGTGGCTCATAGCGTGATGGAGAATCTGCTGGCCTATAATCCCGATGGACACATTAATCTGACCGATGCTCAGGGCGTTGTGCTGAGCTTCTGCGGCAGCGACCTGACGCCGGTTGGCAGCGTTCTGCGTGAGGAAATTCTGGGCACGAACTGCACCGCGCGCTGCCTGCGCGAGCAGCGGCTGGTATACGTGCTGAGTGGGGAAAACTGGAAAACCGCACTGCGTAAACGTAACCGGCAGTGTGCCGCAGCGCCCATCCGGGATGCCAGCGGTCAGATGACTGGCGTGCTGACGCTGACCGCCACTCCTGACAACTTCAATGCTCATACGCTGGGAACGGTACAGGCCGCCGCAGAGGCGATCGGCCAGCAGCTGACGCTGCGCCGCCTGCTGGCCGAGCAGCAGTCGATACTGGAAAACCTGAATGAAGGCGTGGTGGTCTGCGACCGCGAGGGACGCATCAAAACGCTGAATCGCTATGCGCGTCAGATCTTTGCCGGTCTTGATGCCGGTAACGCTTCGATTGACCAGCTGCTGCAACCTCAGTCTGGTTCGCTGCTTACCCTGCCCTGCTGCAATGACCGTGAGATGGTTTTCCGCCCTGATGGCAGGCACAGCGTCTCCTGTCTGGTCTCGCTGATGCCGGCCCCGGACGGCGGGCGTATCCTCTCGCTTCGGGAAAACCAGCGCATTCGCGCCATTACGCGACGGGTTCTCGGCGTCAGCGCCAGTTATACCTTTGATATGATACGCGGTCAGGCCCCCACGCTTCAGCAGGCGCTTCAGGATGCCCGCGCCAGCAGTCGCAGTGACAGCACCGTTCTGCTGACCGGTGAAAGCGGAACCGGCAAAGAACTGTTTGCTCAGGCGATCCACAATGCCAGTAGCCGGGCACATGAGTCCTTTGTCGCCGTCAACTGCGGCGCGCTGCCGCGTGATCTGGTACAGAGCGAGCTGTTCGGCTACGTCGATGGTGCCTTTACCGGTTCACGGCGCGGTGGGTCGGCAGGCAAGTTTGAACTGGCCGACGGGGGCACACTGTTTCTGGACGAGATTGGCGAGATGCCGCTGGAGGCGCAGACCAGCCTGCTGCGCGTGCTGCAGGAAAGTGAAGTACTGCGCATCGGGGCGGCGCATCCGGTAAAAGTGGATGTCCGTATTATCGCGGCGACCCACTGCGATCTGCAAAGCGCAGTCGAACAGGGTGCCTTCCGGCGTGACCTGTTCTATCGCCTGAATGTCATTTCGCTGACCATCCCCGCCCTGCGTGAACGGCAAAGCGATATTCCCGATCTGGTGAATACCTTTATCCGCACGCTGTGTCAGCGGCTGAATAAACCGCCTCCGCAGGTCAGTCCTGAAGCAATGAACGCTCTTGAGGCCTGGCACTGGCCTGGCAACGTGCGTGAGCTGGAAAATCTGGTCGAGCGAATCGTCAATCTTTGCCAGAGCCACATTATCGATCTCGCCGATTTGCCGCCCGCGATGGTGACCCGCAGTGATGCTGAAAACTCTACGTCTGCCAGCAGTCTGCTGCAGGATAATGAGCGAGCCTGCATCCTGCAGACACTGCGCGCTCAGGGCGGAAATATGCGCCAGTCCGCTAAGCTACTGGGTATTTCGCGTACGGCGCTGTACAACAAGCTCAATCAATGGAACATCGCCATCGACACACTGCGTCAGTAAATTAATCATAAAACGCAGTAACTGGCCTGGCGGCCTGCAAGAATAATTCTTACGCGGCAATTCATAGCTTTTCGCCGCAGCAGGACTTAAAATGTGACCACCCATAACAGTGGTCACTGAATTTATCACCCACCTTCAATTTGTCAGGCTATCACAATGACCCAATCCGTAACGGACAGTGGAACGCGCGGTCCTGCCGATCACAATGTGCGTGACCAGATTGTCGAGGCTGCCATGCAGCACTTTGCGCATTACGGCTACGAAAAAACCACTGTCTCCGATCTTGCCCGGGCTATTGGCTTTTCCAAAGCCTATATCTACAAGTTTTTTGAATCGAAACAGGCGATTGGCGAAGTCATTTGTTCAAACCGACTGGCGATGATCATAGCGCGTGCTGAAACCGCGATCGCCGATGCTCCAGGTGCATCAGAACAACTGCGGCGGCTGTTTCAGACGCTTTCCGCCACCAGTACTGAGCTATTTTTTCACGAACGTAAACTCTATGACATTGCCGCTGTCGCGTCGCGCGACCGCTGGCCCTCTGCCATGGCTTACGAAAAGCGGATTCTGAATCTGATTCAGCAGATCCTGCGCAGGGGTCGTGAAATGGGTGAGTTTGAGCGTAAAACTCCGGCTGACGATGCGGCAGAAGCTATCTATCGGGTAATCAGACCCTATATCAGCCCGGTGCTACTGCAGTTCAGCCTCGATGAGGCTGAGGCCGCTTCCACGCAACTGGCCGCACTGGTATTACGCAGTCTTGCCCCCTGAACGAAGTGACTATTGACTTAATTAGTCACAAAGGCAAAGATAACGGCCTGTCTGATTATCGCTCAGGATCCTGATGCTGCTAAGCTTATCTTTGTCTGTTCACTTTCATACCTGCATTCGCATATCGCACCCTTCTGCTAAGGGTCTCGCTAATCGCGCTTCAGGCGCGCATCACCTTTCTGCGGCAGTACTTTATTCGCTGTCCGGACTGACTACGGGAGCAACCGCATGAGTCATTCAGCCTCATCTCAACGCATCGTCATCACCGGCGCGGGTATCGTCTCGCCGCTGGGTTGTGGCGTTGAAACCGTCTGGCAGCGATTAACGGCGGGTGAATCGGGTATTCGCGTTCTGCCCGATACGCTCACCGCAGGAACCGGTATTTCAGTGGGGGGCAGCGTGCCTAGCATTGAAGACGATCCGCTGGCCGGATATGACCCGGAGTCGTTCATTGCGCTAAAAGAGCGAAAAAAGATGTCGCGGTTTATTGAGTTTGCGCTGCTGGCAGCGGAAGAAGCGCTGAAGCAGGCAGGCTGGCATCCTGAAGATGCGTCTGCTCGTGAACGCACGGCTACGATCATTGCTTCTGGCGTTGGCGGCTTTGGTGCGATTGCCGACGCAGTGCGCACGACCGACGCGCGTGGTCCGCGCAGGCTCTCACCTTTTACTGCTCCCTCGTTTCTGGCGAACATGGCAGCCGGTCATATCTCAATTAAACACGGTTTCACCGGCCCGCTCGGCGCGCCTGTTACTGCCTGTGCAGCAGGCGTACAGGCTATTGGTGACGCCGCAAGATTAATCAGAAGTGGTGAAGCGGACATTGCGATTTGTGGCGGCACCGAAGCGGCGCTGGATCGCGTGACGCTGGGCTGTTTCGCAGCCGCGCGCGCACTATGCGCAGGATATGAAGATGAGCCGCACCACGCCTCACGCCCGTTTGATCGGGACAGAAGCGGCTTTGTCATGGCCGAAGGCGCCGGCCTGCTGGTCATTGAGTCGCTGGCCCATGCAGAGGCACGCGGAGCGACGCCGCTGGCGGAGATTGTCGGCTACGGCACCAGCGCCGATGCTTACCATCTTACGGCGGGTCCGGAGGATGGCAGTGGCGCTGCGCGGGCAATGAGGTTAGCTCTGCGACAGGCGGGTATCAGCCCGGATGACGTTCAGCATATCAATGCTCATGCAACCTCGACTCAGGTCGGCGATCACGGTGAGCTGTCCGCTATTCGCGCCGTTTTTGGCGATGATTCGCCGGTCGCGATCTCATCAACCAAATCCGCCACCGGCCATCTGCTGGGTGCGGCGGGTGGCGTTGAGGCGATATTCACACTGCTGGCCCTGCGCCATCAGCTTATTCCGCCAACACTGAATCTTTATCATCCCGATAAAGCAGCAGGCAGTCTTGACCTGGTGGCGCTTAAAGCCCGACCTGCCGCGCTGAACTATGCCATGTCGAACGGATTTGGTTTTGGCGGCGTCAATGCCAGTATTCTGCTACGTAAGTGGTAATGTCGGCATTTTGACGACTCAATCGGTGCTGCCGGATATACTGGCAGCGTCGCTGATCACATCACCATCCAGCCTATACAGCGCATTCTGTTATTTCCTGTCTGCCACCAGTCTTCAGCCCTTCAGCATCAGCTTTATAAATCTGTACCTTTCCTGACAAAATTGCCGTCGCCTGGCCGTCTGCCCTTTTCTTTCAGCACTACAATTAATTGAATGAAAACAACTTCAGAGAACGTTGATGAAAATTGCAGCTTTCGATATTGGTGGTACCTCTTTAAAAATGGGTGTGATTGACGATCAGGGAAATATTCTGACCAGCGATAGTGCTGATATTTCCCATAACGCACGCGATAAAATACTTGATGAAATCCTGGCCTGGCTGGAGAAAAATCCCGGTTGTGCTGGTATTGCCGTCAGCACACCCGGTTATATTGATGCTGACGCTGGTTATATTGCCATGGGCGGCACCATACGTGACTTTGACCAGTTTCATCTGAGCCAGTGGCTGACAGAAAAAACGTCCCTGCCTGCTACCGTCGAAAACGATGCACACTGTGCGCTGCTGGCTGAAAAGTGGCTGGGAAAAGCGAAAAAGCTCAACGATTTCCTGATGCTGACGATAGGCACCGGGTTAGGCGGAGCGGCCTTTTGCAATGGCGCACTGATTCGGGGTGGACGCAACCGGGCTGGCGAGTTTGGTTGCCTGCTGACGTCGCGTCCCACCAGCGGCAATATAGAACGCCACACCATAAGCCAGAGCTGTACCATGACGGCGCTGCGGGAGAATTACAGCCAGCTTATTGAAAAGCCTGCCGACGATGTCAGTGGTAAAGATGTCTTTGACGCATACGATCGTAATGAAGACGCCGCGCAGCAGGTGGTAAATAAATTTTATGCGGATCTTGCGGCCTGCTTATATAACCTGTTCAGCGTGTTCGACCCGCAGAGGGTATTTATCGGCGGGGGAATTACCGAGCGCGAACCCTTCCTCGAGGAACTGGGAGAGCAGCTGGCAAAATATGATCCTGATATCCGCATAGATGCCGCAACCTACGGTAACGACTCCGGCATGCTGGGTGCAACCTGGAATTACCTGCAGCGCCAGCCGGGCGGACAATAAGACCTGATGACAACTTTCCCTGAAATGAAAAGTTGTCATCAGGTCTTATCCGCAGAGGCTTAATGCTGGATGTTAGCCAGATCGTCTGAGGAAAGGCCTGTCATTTCCATGATGGTTTTACGTTCAAGGCCGCGCTGTAACATAACGCGAGCGATTTCCAGAGTGGCTTCGCGCTTACCTTCACTGCGGCCTTTCTCCATTCCACGCTGTTCGCCCAGCTCAATACCTTCAGCGCGGCCTTTTTCTATACCTTTTGCGATACCTTTTTGCTCAAGCTGCTGTGCAATAGTCATCAGTGCATCTCCGTGTTGCGGCACCCGCTGTGCCAGTTCGCGAACGAAAGCTTCGTGATCAGCTGATTCACCTGCCTGCATTAAATAGTGTATCAGCGCCAATACCTGGGGTGAAGAAAGATAATCGGCCATCAGTAAGGTACTCAGACGGTCAATGATCGAAGCCATATCACGTTGATGAATATGCTTCTGCATCAGTGTCAGTGCGGCCATGCTACGGTGCTTCATGATTTCGTCATCAGGAATAACCGTGACGTCCACCAGCGGAAAAGCACTTCCATAGAGTTGTTCTGCCACAACCGGATCATCAAATTCGTCGAACCAGCGGGTCGAATAAGGATAGGGCGAGCGCTTACCCGTGTAGAACAATACAGGTATCACCAGAGGCAGCTTTTTATGACCCGCTGCAAGATGCTGTTGCATAGCGGCAATCGCATAACGCATCAGGCGAAACGCCATATGTCTGTCAGGTGTAGATTGATGCTCAATCAGAACGTGTATATAGCCGTCCCCGGCTGAGGTTTTAAGACTGTACAGAACGTCACTAAAATATTGCCGCAAATCGTCTTCGAAAAAGGAGCCGGATTCAAGCTTAAGTGTGCCGAGATCGCAGATTTTACGCAGTTCTTCAGGAAGATGCAGCTGCATAAAATCTCTGGCAACATCCGGATTTGCCAGAAACTGTCGGAATGCCGCGTCATGGGGTACAAGGCTTTTTTTCTTTCTCATCGGTTTACTTTCTATAAGTTTCACATACTGATAGCTCAGGGGAAAATGGTTTACCCAGTCCGGACGGCAATATTATCGTTGTGTTATCTGTGAATTAAAATGGCCTACACCCATGATGAATTAACTGAAATTCTTAAAAGTAAAATCAATGCATTAAAAATAAGCCACCCCTTAATATAAAAAATAAATATCGTTAAAAAACAGCAGGATGTGCGCTGATGAACTGAAAAAAACCATGATTCCCCACATCCACCAACAAGATTGAAACCGGAATAAATAAGAGATAATGAATTATAAAAAAACGATCATTTCCTGAATCACCTGTTTTTTTCAGCACAACCTACCAATGATGAAACGGCTCAGTTTAAATTTATAAACCACGCCTGTTAATTAGCAGTATTACATTCACTAGCAAGGTGTTTTTATTTTCTGCCAGCCGCTATATCAGCATTGATTTATTCGGTAACAGGATGACTTAATAACTATAAGCCCTGCAGTGATTATTATTGATGTCCTTATCCCTGTAACGGCGCATCAAACAGACTCAGCGCTACGACGAGAAGGACGTAAACCAGCAGATAGAACAGAATCAGCGCAGCCAGCAACAGGCGATGGCTACGCATCTCACTTTTCTTCATGATGCTATTCAGAAGGTGTAGCTCAATGCCAGCGTGGCCGAGGCGCCATTGTGCCGGGCGACGATGGGGCTATCTGAAGCGTGCTTATCCAGCCAGGTGTAATCGCCGATCACGCTGGCAGCCCAGGCGGGCGTGAACTGATGACTCCATGTCAGGCTGGTGTCTGTGCCATAAAATCCACCCGCGGCGTTATAGCGTTTAAACCCGCTACGAGCACTCTGCTCGCTGTTCACGCCATACCAGGTATTCATATAACGCGCATCGCCAGCCAGACCTGCCACCTGCAGTGCCACCGTATCGTCCTGGGTCTGCCAGGGGATCAGAGTTACAGACGTCCGGTACTGCACGCCCTGACTGTCACTTAATGGCAGCGTCGCTTTCCCCTCAACCACAAACCACGGGGTAACCGACCAGCCCACCGCCAGCGCGGTGTTAACCGTTGCGTCGATATTCCCCATGCCTCTCAGCCGGTCATCACCGTCGCGCCACGATGAATTGCGGTCAGAGCGGCCCAGTCCGTAGCCCAGCGTATGTTCCAGATACAGCCCGTTATCCGCCTGCAGGTCATATCCAACGCCTTTTTGCGAGTCGAAAAAGAATGCTCCGTCGCGCGCCTGAATAACCGGCATCAGCTGCCAGTGTTGCTTATCTGCGCCGCTGTAGCGCGGGGCATTAATGCCCGCAATGCCCAGCGTCAGACTGGGCGGTGGCGTGGGACTCTCATCAGCCATAGCAGTAGCGGCACTTAACCCCAGCGAAAAACAGACCATGTGAAGCGTTATTTTTCCGGTTATCATCACGTTTCCTCATTATCACATCAGGTGCGGAGCTGAGGGATTCAGTGCCGCGTCACTGGCCGGAGTATGCGAGGCGAGTGTCAATGAACGACCAGGGATTTATGAAGAAACAGTCAAGGTGATCCGAAAATGCAGTCAAAACGTGTACTGATTATTGAAGATGACGCGGATGCGGCGGGAGTACTTGAGGCCTACCTGAAACGTGAAAATTATGAGGTCATGATTGCCGGTGACGGACCCGGCGGGCTGGAAACTGCAGGACGCTGGCAGCCCGATCTGATCCTGCTGGACATCATGCTGCCTGGCATGAACGGCACCGAAGTGCTGGCCGCGCTGCGTCGGCGTGACGATACCCCGGTAATCATGGTGACGGCGATGGGGGACGCGCCGGACCGCATTGGCGCACTGCGCTATGGCGCTGATGACTACGTGGTCAAACCCTACCATCCAGGCGAAGTCGTGGCGCGCGTTCAGGCCGTGCTGCGCCGCAGCCAGAGTCACGCGCCCGCCGCAGAATCGCTGCGCTGGGCGGGTCTGGTGGTTGATCCACTGGCACTTACCGCCGTGGTTGATAGTGACAGTGATGCACCGCGCCGCCTGGATCTGACGCCTACCGAATTTTCTCTGCTGGTCACGCTG
The DNA here is from genome assembly GCF_003201065.1 of Pantoea sp. JKS000250. NCBI lineage: Bacteria > Pseudomonadati > Pseudomonadota > Gammaproteobacteria > Enterobacterales > Erwiniaceae > Pantoea > Pantoea sp. JKS000250. Next base: position 12,087 of record NZ_QICZ01000003.1, read on the forward strand.
ATGCGTGCCCCGACGCGGCCTTTTACCCGCCTGTTTCTGCTGGAGCACTGTCTGCCGGAAAGCGATGCTCTGGAGCGTGTAGTCGATACCCACGTCTATAACCTGCGCCGTAAACTGGAGGCTGCAGGCATCTCTGACGTCTTACCGGCAGTACGCAGCGTCGGTTACCGGTTCAGACAGCCATGAAGAACAATACACATACCTCACTGTGGCGCTGGATCTGCATCCGGGTGCTGTTTCTGGCTATCGGCAGCGTGATCCTCATCGCCGCCTGTATGTGGTTGCGCTTTGCGGTGCAGGCGTTCTGGGTCTACCACCGGATGCCGCCCACGCTGCTCGATGAGTTCACGCAGCTGCGCCATCATCCCGCCAGCGATCCGGCACGCTTTCATCAGATTGTCGATCAGTGGTGGGGGATCAAATTTTCCGATCCTTCGCTGGCATCCTCTGACTGGCTGACCGTGCTGGTCCTGGTAATGGTCACCATCCCGTTTATGGTGATGATGGCGCTGCGTTTCGCCCGTCCGCTGTCGGCGCAGTTCAGCCAGCTGGCGACGGCGGCGCGTGCGGTGTCGAAAGGAGAATTTGGCCGGACGGCGGCGGTAGTGAAAGAAGCCCCACAGGAGCTGGTGCGCTTTACCGACGATTTTAACCAGATGACACAACAGCTGGCGCGCTACGATCGTGAGTTGCGCACCTCGCATGTGGCGATGGCACACGAACTCCGCTCACCATTGACAGCAGCGATGGGCCGCCTGCAGGGCATTCTGGACGGCGTCTTCCCTGCCGAGCCGCAGCAGCTGGCGATGATCATGAAGCAACTGACACAGCTCAGCCGCCTGACCGATGAACTGCATCTGCTGTCACTGGCAGATGCCGGGCAGCTTACCCTCAACCGCGAGCGATTTAATCTCTCTGAGTTACTGCGCGAGCGTTCAGGCTGGCTGCTGCCACAGGCAGAAGAGTCGGGTGTCGTCATCAGCGTAATGGCACCCGGCGATCTGCTGCTCTGCGCCGATACCTTTCGCCTGGGTCAGGTCATAACCATCATCTGTGAAAATGCGCTGCGCTACGCCGCCGACGGTGGCGCACTGTTGATCACCGCCAGCCAGAACGATAAGGCGACCACGCTGACTTTCCGTGATTACGGTCAGGGCGTAGAGCCAGACTTCCTGCCGCAGCTGTTTGACCGCTTTACCCGGGCTGACTCCTCACGCGCTCGCCACTCCGGCGGCAGCGGGCTGGGGCTGTCGATCGCCAAAGCGATTATCGAGGCGCACGGCGGGTCGCTGCACGCCACGCTGCCTGCCGACGTCGGTCTGCTGATTGGGATAACGCTACCGGCAGGATAAATTTACTGACTTGACCATTTCTTGATGGTTCATGGAACGTTTCTGGACACAGGCCGGGTTCAATGAGCACAACTCATTAAAGGAACCCGGTTATGACAGACTTCTTATCGGATGCTGCCCGCCAGGTGTGGCGTCATCTCTTCAGTGTACATATTTTCGCGCCGATCGTGTTCGTGCTGCTCGGCGTATTCATCATGACCGGCTGCCGCGACAACAATGCTGCCCCGCCAGCCGCCCCACTCCGCCCGGTCAAAACGGTGATTGCCCCGCCGCTCAGCAGCAACGCGTCACGCGTGCTGACCGGTGAAATTCGCGCCCATGAAGAGGTTGCACTGGCCTTCAGGCTGGATGGCCGGGTGGTGAGCCGCGCGGTTGAGCTGGGCGATCGCGTCACCGCCGGGCAACCCCTGGCCGCGCTGGAAAACGATCAGTCACGTAATCAGCTGAGCAGCGCGCAAGCCGATCTCGACAGCGCCCGCGCCGCCGAACGCGTCGCCGCGCTTAACCTCCACCGGATGCGGCTGCTGATGCCCGGCGGAGCCATCGCCCGCAGCCAGCTGGACAGTGCCGAGGGAGACTGGCAGAGCGCGCAGTCCCGCCGTCTCAGCAGCGAAGCAGCACTGAAAAATGCCCAGGATAATCTCAGCTGGACCCGGCTCACTGCGCCCGCCGCAGGCCGGATTACCGCCCTCCCGGTTCAGCCCGGCCAGGTGGTCAGCGCCGGACAGACTGTGATGACGCTGGCAGCCGGTGATGCACGCGATGCGGTGTTTGATCTGACAACGCCTGCTTTGCTGCGAGCTGACGACCAGACTCCTCTGAAGGTGACGCTGCTCGCCGATCCGGACATCCAGGCCAGTGGCACGATACGTGACATCAACCCACAGGCCGATTCACAGACCCGTACCTGGCGGCTGCGCATCTCAATGCATCAGCCACCCGAGGCGATGGCACTGGGTGCCACCGTCACCGTCACGCTTCCCGATGCGCAACCGCCGGTTATCGCCCTGCCCGCCAGCGCCCTGACCCGGTTTGCAGACAAGCCCGCGCTGCTGGTGGTTGATGCGGCATCACGCTTACAGCTTCGTCCGGTGGTGCTGGCCCGCTTCAGCGCACAGCAAATCTTTGTTTCTGCCGGGATCCGGCCAGGCGAGCGCGTGGTTACCGCCGGTGTCGGCACCCTGCAACCCGGTGAAAAAGTGACACTGGCGCAGGAGGGCTCATGAAAAAAATGACTGGCTTTAACCTTTCCGGCTGGGCGCTGGCGCATCAGCAGCTGGTCATCTTTTTCATGCTGCTGGTAATGGCGGCGGGTGTGCTGAGTTATGAACGCCTGTCACGTAATGAAGACCCGGCGTTCACCATCAAGACCGCCGTGATCTCTGCCCGGTGGCCCGGAGCTGACGTAAACTCCACCGTACAACTGCTGACGGACGTGCTGGAACAGAAGGTGCAGGAAATCCCGTCGCTGGATGCGGTTGAGAGCGAAACCCGCGCCGGAGAGACGGTCATTTATGTCAACCTGCGCGATGACACGCCGCCGTCCGAGGTGGCCGGTATCTGGTATCAGCTGCGTAAAAAGATGCATGACGTGGCTTCTTCACTGCCGCAGGGTGTGCAGGGTCCGGCGGTTAACGACGAGTTTGATGATACCTTCGGGACAATATACGGTTTCACGGCGGATGGCTTTACCGCCAGAGAGCTGCGCGATCGGGTTGATAACCTGCGCCGCAGCCTGGCCAGTCTGCCCGACATAGGCAAAACCAGTCTGCTGGGTGTAGAGGAACAGCAGGTGGTTATAGCCTTTTCCCCACGCAAGCTGAACGGCATGGGGCTCGATTTACAGCAGGTCAGCGACGCCATCAAAGCGCAGAACGATGTGGTGCCCGCTGGCAGCCTGCGCACCGACCGCGAAAATATCGCGCTGCGGGTCAGCGGTACGCTGACCTCGGTCGAAAGCCTGCAGGCGATTACACTGCATATCGGGGAGCGTTTCATCCCGCTGACCGATATGGCGACCATCAGCCTGCAACCTGCTGAACCGCCGGCGCCCACCTTTCGGGTTAACGGCGTGCCGGCTATCGGGCTGGCAATTTCCATGGCCGCCAGCGGCAACATGCTCGATTTCGGTAAACAGCTTAATCAGCGCATGCAGATACTGGCCGGTCAGTTACCGCACGGCATCACCATGACCCGCGTCGCCGATCAATCTTCGGTGGTGAAACAAGCGGTCAGCGGCTTTGTGCGGATACTGGGCGAAGCGGTTGTCATCGTGTTAGCTGTCTCCTTTGTTTCGCTGGGATTGCGTGCCGGTCTGGTGGTGGCGGCGGCTATTCCGCTGGTACTGGCGATGACCTTTACCGGCATGTTGCTGGCGGGCATCGGACTGCAGCGCATCTCACTGGGCGCGCTGATTATTGCGCTCGGGCTGCTGGTGGATGACGCCATGATCACCGTCGAGGCGATGGTGGCACGGCTCGAAGCGGGCGACAGTAAGTGGCAGGCCGCGACGTATGCATTCAGAACCACCGCCTTTCCGATGCTGACCGGCACGCTGGTGATGATCGCCGGGTTCATCCCGGTCGGATTCGCCGCCTCCAGTGCCGGGGAGTATTGCTACTCGCTGTTTGTGGTGATTACGCTGGCGCTGCTCTGCTCATGGGTGGTTGCGGTCATCTTCTCGCCGCTCACCGGCTGCTGGCTGCTGTCAGCGAAGCGCATCAAAGCCCACCAGTCGCCGGGCTTACTGACGCGCGGCTATCATGGGCTGCTGGAGGTCATTCTGCGCCACCGGCTGATGACGATTGGCGCAGCGCTGACGGTGCTGCTGGTCAGCCTGTACGCCACCACCTTTATGCAGGGTGAATTTTTCCCGGCGTCAGACCGCCCTGAACTGCTGGTCAGCCTGACGCTGCCCGCCAGTACTTCCCAGGCGGAAACCACGCGCCGTACCGCACAGTTGGAACAGATGCTGCGCAACGATCGGGATGTGGCGAACTTCACCAGTTACGTCGGCTCTGGCGCAATACGCTTCTATCTGCCGATGGATGTATTGCTGGATAATGAAAACATCGCACAGCTGGTGGTGGTGGCGAAGAATCTGGCGGTACGCGATCGGCTGCGCAGCAGGCTGGAGAAGAAACTGGCCGCGGATTTCAGTGATATCACGACGCGGGTCTCGCCGCTGGAGCTGGGTCCGCCGGTGGGCTGGCCGCTGAAATATCGTATCACCGGCCCGGACAATGGCCGGGTGCGGCAGGCTGCCGGTGAGCTGGCAGCGCTGATCGCCCGCTCTCCACTGACCCGCGAGGTGAATCTCACCGCCGGGGAGCCGGAACGGGTCATGACGCTGGCCGTAAACCAGACCGCCGCCCGTGCCGCCGGACTGTCGTCCGACACCATCGCCTCTGCGCTGAACACCCTGATGTCCGGCAGCGTGGTGACCACTCTGCGCGATCGCAACCGGCTGATTGACGTGGTGCTACGCAGTAATGACGCCGAGCGGCAGAACACGGAGACGCTGGAAGGATTGATGATCACCAATGCCAGCGGACAGAAAATTCCGCTGCGCCAGGTAGCGACCCTGAACTGGGGTGTGGATGATCCGGTGATCTGGCGCCGTCAGCGGCTCTCTTACATCACCGTACAGACCGATATCGCACCCGGTCAACGGGCTGAAAAGGTCTCGCAACAGCTCGCACCTGATGTCGCCGCCCTGCGCGCCTCACTGCCTGCCGGATACGGTATTGAAGAAGGTGGCGTAGTGGCGGAATCGGACAAAGGCAATGGTTCGGTGTTTGCTCTGCTGCCGGTGACGATCTGCGCCATGCTGGTCCTGCTGATGATTCAGCTGCAACGCTTCTTCGGTATGCTGCTGGCGCTGAGCATGGCCCCGTTTGGCCTGCCCGGCATCGTCTCCGCGATGCTGCCGGCAGGCACACCGCTGGGGTTTGTGGCGCTGCTGGGGATTATTGCGCTGGCGGGGATCATCATCCGCAACGCGGTGATTATGATCAGTGAAGTGGATGCGTACAGCCGCGCCGGACTGCCTGCTGGTGACGCTATACGGCAGGCCGCCCATCACCGGGCGCGTCCCATCCTGCTGACCGCCTGTGCCGCGATACTTGGCATGATCCCTATCGCCCATCAGGTGTTCTGGGGGCCGATGGCACTGGCGATTATTGGTGGTCTGGTCAGCGGCACGCTGGTGACGCTCACGGTGCTGCCCGCCGCGTTAAGTCTGCTGATGCAGCGACGTTCAGGTTAAAGCAGGCTGTATAAAACGTCCGGCGATCCCGTGCTGAGAGCAGCGGGATCGCCGGACGCGTTCAGTTCATCACCTCAACCAGAATCAGCGGGCACTTTCTGACTTTGCAGGCCTGACTGTAGGCCAGCGAGCAGACCGAACAGAGGTCGCGCACGTCAGACTGGTACTCATACTCCATGAAATAGCGGAACCGGCCGCCCGCCGAATCTGTTCTCCAGAATCGCTGCGGCTCCAGAATTTCATCCAGTTGCCTGAATGTCAGGGCTGACGGGTTGTGATACCCGACTCTTACGCGGTATGTAGTCATGCAGTGATTATTGGCATCCCGGCCCCGCCGCCGCCAGTTGGTTGTTGTTTTCAGTTCAATAGCTGGCGCTTATCAACCCGCTTCGCCTGGTGTCGCAGGCGGGTCGGCCAGCAGCGCCAGCAGATGCAGCACCGCTTTTGATGGATGATGCCGACGCCAGGCAAACGCCACGTCGGTAAACAGCGTGTTGTTCTCGATATCGCAGAAGCTGACTTCGGGATTATCGACGCAGCGCAGCGACTCCGGCACCAGCGCAATTCCGCAGCCTGCAGCCACCATGCCCAATGAGGTGGTGATCTGTGGCGCCTGCTGGAAGGTGTGGCGTGAAAAGCCCGCCCGCAGACAGGCCGTAACAATCAGCTCATAGAGACTGGGCGAAACGTCGCGCGGGAAGATTATCAGGGTTTCATCCGCCAGCGCGGACAACGAGACTGTCGGCGTGCCGCTGAGGGGATGGCAGCGCGGAAGCGCAATCAGCATCTTTTCGGTGGAGATCACGCGCAGATTAAACGCCTTGCTGCTTTCGCACGGCAGCCGGATAAAGGCAGCATCCAGCAATCCCTCCTGCAGATCCTGCATCAGCAACGACATATTCTCTTCGCGTGTCAGCAGCTCCATCGCCGGATAGCGTTCCGTAAACTGACGGATCAGAGTGAAGATGCGCGGATTAAACGCCACCGAGCTGGCAAACCCCAGCGACAGCTGGCCACTGATCCCGCGGGCAATCCCGCGCGCGTTCTCCAGTGCCTGATCGGCCAGTTGGACAATTTGCCGGGCATCCGCCAGAAACGCTTCCCCCGCTTCAGTAAGTTCCACTCCGCGCGTCAGCCGCTTCAGCAGCGGTGTGCCAATCTCCTGCTCCAGCCGCAGTATCTGCTGGCTCAGCGGCGGCTGAGAAATCCCCAGCATTTCAGCAGCGCGGGTGAAGTGAAGCGTCTCGGCTACGGCAACAAAATAACGCAGGTGGCGCAGTTCCATATCAAAAACGTCTCAAAGTTAACAGGTTTCGCTATTGGACCCACCGACTGAATCGGTTCACCATTAGGTTAACACGGCTTAACGGTTAATCGATGAGGCATGAAATGAGCAATTGTGTAACTGATTGTTCCTGCGAGGATCAACTAAAACATACTGTCTTAACGCTTTCCCAGGATGCACCAGAAAGCGTTATCTATCAGACATCTTTAATGAGTGCGCTGCTGAGCGGCGTCTACGACGGCAACGTCCGTATCGCCGACCTGCTGCGCAAAGGGGATTTCGGCCTGGGCACGTTTAACCGGCTGGATGGCGAGATGATTGCGTTCGACAGCAAGGTCTATCAGCTGCACTCAGATGGCAGCGCGCATCCGGCCGATCCGGCACAGAAAACCCCGTTTGCGGTGATGACCTTTTTCAGGCCGCAGCACCTGTTTGAGTTTGACCGGCCCATGTCGCGCGACGATATCCATCGGGTGATCGACAGCGAAATCACCTCCGATAACCAGTTCTGCGCGCTGCGCATCAGCGGTCGTTTCAGCCGCGTCGACACCCGCACCGTACCGTGTCAGTGCCGTCCCTACCGCTCCATGCCGGAAGTGCTGGGCGATCAGCCGACCTTTGCCTTCAGCCAACGCGCGGGCGAGCTGATTGGCTTCCGCACGCCGCAGTATATGCAGGGCATTAACGTAGCGGGCTATCACGAACACTTTATTACCGACGACCGCGAAGGCGGCGGCCACATTCTCGATTATGCGCTGGAACAGGGCACCCTGACCTTTGGTGCCATCAGCAAGCTGGTCGTGGATTTACCGCAGGACAGTGACTTTCTCAATGCCGACCTGAATCCCGCCAATCTTGACGCCGCGATCCGTGCGGTAGAAAGCTAATCAGAGGAAAGACGATGAAAACTCCAACCGATACCACACTCTGGACCTGCGGCGCTGACCTGGTGGTCGCACAGCTTGAGGCGCAGGGCGTGCAGCATGTTTTTGGCATCCCTGGCGCAAAGATCGACAAGGTTTTCGACTCGCTGCTGGATTCCTCCATTCAGACCATCCCGGTTCGTCATGAAGCCAACGCCGCCTTTATGGCCGCCGCAGTGGGCCGGCTGACCGGCAATGCCGGTGTGGCACTGGTTACGTCCGGGCCGGGCTGCTCCAACCTGATCACCGGCATGGCCACCGCCACCAGCGAAGGCGATCCGGTGGTCGCCATCGGCGGCCAGGTGAAACGCTCGGACAGCGCCAAGCAGGTTCACCAGAGCATGGATACGGTGTCCATGTTTCGCCCGGTCACCAAATATGCGGTTGAAGTGACCGATCCCTCTGCGCTCTCTGAATGCCTGTCGAATGCGTTTCGTCACGCCGAGCATGGCCGCGGCGGCGGCGCCTTTATCAGCCTGCCGCAGGATATTGTCGACCAGCCGGTGACCGGCAAGGCACTGAGCAGCAAGGGCCGTCCGGTGCTGGGTGCCGCGCCAGACGCGATGATTGACACGGTCAGCCAGGCGATTGCCGGGGCGAAAAATCCGGTCATCCTGTTGGGATTAATGGCGAGCCAGCCGGAAAACAGCGAAGCGATTCACGATCTGCTGAGCCGCAGTCATATTCCGGTCACCAGCACCTATCAGGCGGCGGGCGCGATCAGGCAGGATCACTTCTCACGCTTCGCCGGTCGCGTCGGACTGTTTAACAACCAGGCAGGTGACCGGCTGCTGCAACAGGCTGACCTGATCATCACCATCGGTTACAGTCCGGTAGAATATGAACCGGCGATGTGGAACAGCGGTAACGCCACCCTGATTCACATCGACGTGATTCCGGCAGAGACCGACAACCGCTACCTGCCGGACGCCGAGCTGGTGGGCGATATCGCTGCCACGGTGCGTAAACTGGCAGCACGCATTACCGCGCCGCTGCAGCTGACATCAGAAGCCGCCAGCATTCTTGAAGATCGTCAGCAGCAGCGCAAACTGCTGGCGATGCAGGGTGCCAGTCTCAATCAGTTTGCCCTGCATCCGCTGCGCATCGTGCGCGCTATGCAGGACATCATTAACAGCGACGTCAGCCTCACCGTTGATATGGGCAGCTTCCACATCTGGATTGCCCGTTATCTTTACAGCTTCCGTGCCCGCCAGATCATGATCTCCAACGGTCAGCAGACCATGGGCGTGGCGCTGCCGTGGGCGATTGGTGCCTGGCTGGTCGATCCGCAGCGCAAAGTGGTATCGGTTTCAGGGGATGGTGGCTTCCTGCAGTCCAGCATGGAGCTGGAAACGGCCGTCCGGTTAAAAGCCAATATCCTGCACATCGTCTGGGTCGATAACGCCTACAACATGGTGGCAATGCAGGAAGAGAAAAAATATCACCGCGTCTCTGGTGTCAATTTTGGCCCGGTCGATTTCAAAGCCTACGCCGAAGCGTTTGGCGCTGCGGGCTTTGCGGTGACCAGCGCGGCAGAACTGGAGCCGACGCTGCGTAAAGCGATGGATGTCCAGGGTCCTGCCGTGGTGGCTGTGCCGGTCGATTACGCCGACAACCCGCTGCTGATGGGTCAGCTGCATCTGAGTCAGCTTCTTTAATTTCACAAAAGGAAATCAGGATGAAAAACAGAGTGGCATTGGTAACCGGCGCAGGCCAGGGCATTGGTGAAGCGATCGCCCTGCGTCTGGCAAAAGATGGGCTGGCGGTGGCCGTCGCCGATTTCAATCAGGAGACCGCCCGCCAGGTCGCGGAGAAGATTAACCAGCAGGGCGGCAAAGCGATAGCCCTGAAAGTCGATGTCTCACAGCGCGATCAGGTGATGGATGCTGTTGAAGAGGCGCGTCGCACGCTGGGCGGTTTTGATGTCATCGTCAACAACGCCGGTATTGCACCCTCCACGCCGATTGCTGAGATCACCGAAGCGGTGGTCGACAAGGTCTATAACGTCAATGTCAAAGGGGTAATCTGGGGCATGCAGGCCGCAATTAAAGCGTTCGCTGCAGAAGGCCACGGCGGCAAAATCATTAACGCCTGTTCGCAGGCGGGTCACGTCGGCAATCCGGAGCTGGCGGTCTACAGCTCCAGTAAGTTTGCCGTGCGCGGCCTGACGCAGACCGCCGCGCGCGATCTGGCACCCGCCGGTATCACGGTCAACGCCTTCTGTCCGGGCATTGTCAGAACCCCGATGTGGGAAGAGATCGACCGGCAGATCTCTGAAGCCGCCGGAAAACCCGCCGGTTACGGCACCGAAGAGTTTGCAAAACGCATTACGCTCGGACGGCTTTCCGAGCCGGAAGATGTAGCCGCCTGCGTCGCTTACCTCGCCAGCCCCGACTCCGATTATATGACCGGTCAGTCTCTGTTGATTGACGGCGGCATGGTGTTTAACTGATCTGCTCTCGCCTGCTGCGTCTCTGCGCAGCAGGCTTTTCTCCAGACCGGATTGAACCGTTAATTTATTTTATCTGAAAAGCGGTTACCCATCAGCCGGTTGCCCTCCTGACCCCGTTTTTGCTCAGTTTTTGTCGCCGCAGAGATTAAAGCTGCTTATCACCCTGCCGATAAAACAGAGACTCCTCTCCCTGTTCGAAGCGACCATGTTAACGATCAACCATAACGAAACCGCCGCCATTACGAACAAATTGCGGTACGGTACTGACTCTGTTCTGGGACGAACGGTTGAACGGCTATCATCAGGGATGCGGATTAACAGTGCCAAAGACGATGCGGCAGGTCAGGCGATTGCCAACCGTATGACGGCCAATGTCAACGCCGACGCGGTAGTGGCACGCGGCCTTAATGATGCCATCAGCTATTCCCAGACCGCCAGTGGCGGCCTGGGCACCATCGTCGATCTGCTGATCCAGGCGCGCACGCTGTCAGTGCAGGCCGCTAACGGCACGCTGTCAGACGCGGATCGGCAGAGCGTCAACGGTGCATATCAGCAGATTCTGGCCGGCATCAACGAAGTTGCGGATCACACCGAGATCTTCGGGCGTTATCCGCTGGCAACGGATAATCCCGATCTGCCGCCTGCGAAACTGGGTAACGTTGACCCTATCAACGTTAAGTTCCCGGTGCCGGGCAAGAGTTACTCGTTTACCTCGGGTGTGATCCCGCTGGCCTATATCCCGGCAGGCTCAACGTCGATAAGCATTACCATCGACTCACTGGGTCAGGATGATGATCTCCAGTTGTTTACCCGCGACGGTAAACATCTGGCGGGAACTCCGCTGGACGGCAGTGCACCTGATTACACCTGGACCAGCAAAGGCATTACGGATGCAGCAACCGCAGATTCGCGCCTGCTGACCAGTAAAAACGGTTTTGCTACTGGCGCAGCTTATGACAGCTCTCAGCTGCTGGAAGGCGGTCCGAGCTGGGCGCTGGCGGGCAGTAACAGCAGCAGCTACAACGGGATGACCATCACCTACAGCGGTGACGGCGACCGCTATGAAGATGTCGCCAGCGGCGATTTCAACAACGGCACTAATACCGGCACCCGGCTGGAGCGCATCACGCTGGACACCGTCAGCGAAGATTTGATCGTGGTGGTGGTGGGCAACGGCTCCTTCACCGGTAGTCTGACCTGGGGAAACCTGCCGGAGCCCAAGGGCGTGCCTGCAACGCCGCCACATGAGAGTCGTCCTCTCGAAGTGATCACCAGCGCCGACTATGGTCAGCCGATACAGTCGGATAGCATCCCCGCTACGCCGTCAGATACTAAAACGCTGGGACTGAACAACACCACCCTGCTGACCAGTGGTGACATCTCCACCACCATGAAGGCGCTGGATAAGGCGCTGGAGAAGATCAGCGGCTATCAGTCGCGCTATGGCGCTAAGATAAATCGTTACGAGTCAAACCGTAATGTGCTGTCACAACAGGGTGTGGATACCTCTACGGCTCGCAGCCGCATTCAGGATGCAGACTATGCTGAAGAAGCGAGTCAGCTGGCGCGCAGCCAGATTATTCAGCAGGGCCAGACTGCCGTCAGCAAAATGGCGAACAAAACACCTGAAATGATCATCCAGCTATTAGGCAGCTAATACCTTATCCGGCTGAGCATCCTGACTCAGCCGTTTATCCTGTTTCCTCACCATCTGAACCGCCTGATTCCGCACCCTGCTGGCCCGACATTCGCGATTACACCTCGTCACCCTTTGATCCCAGTCACACAAACTCGTTTAAGATTCGTTTAAAGATGATCGCGATCACCCTTCCTTGTTAAAGAAATGCTAAATCCCGACAACTATTTACTATCATCCTGCAGTGCAGGGTTAAATAAAACAACAGGTTAATCGTTACCACGCTAACTAATTACCTGAATTTTCCTGGCTTCATGTAACTTTTTCATTACTTTTACGCCAATGTGAGGGCTGCTATTTTGCTGACGATACTGGGTTTTTCCATGGTTGTTTGCTTCATGTATCTGATCATGACCAAACGCATGTCAGCCTTAATTGCGCTGATCCTGATACCAACTATATTTGCGCTGATTGGCGGATTTTATGCCGGACTGGGTGCCATGATGCTGGATGGCGTCAAAAAGCTGGCGCCGACCGGTGTGATGCTGACCTTCTCCATTCTCTATTTTGGTCTGATGATCGATGCCGGGCTGTTTGACCCACTGGTACGCTTTATTCTGCGGCTGGTGCGCGGCGATCCCCTGAAAGTGCTGGTCGGCACCGCGGTGCTGACGCTGCTGGTTTCGCTGGATGGTGACAGCTCTACCACTTACATGATCGCTATCGCCGCGTTTCTGCCGCTCTATCACAGGCTGGGCATGAACGTGCTGATGATGACCTGTCTGGTCAACCTCGCCAGCGGCATCATGAACCTTTCTCCCTGGGGTGGACCGACGGCGCGTGCCGCCGCGGCACTGCGCATTGATGCGCTCGACATCTTTATTCCGATGCTGCCCGCGATGCTGCTCGCCTGCGTCAGCCTGGTCGCGATGGCGGTGCTGTTTGGCCTGCGTGAGCGTAAACGGTTAGGCGTGATGACCATGAAAGATCACCATCTCGACAATATCGAGCTGGGTCTGGGCGATGCCGAAGAGTGCGCTGCCAACCGCCGTCCGAAGATGTTCTGGCCTAACTTTATCCTGACCACCGTGCTGCTGGTGCTGCTGGTAATTGGTTTAATGCCGATTCAGATCCTGTTTATGCTGGCGTTTGCCATTGCGGTGATGCTCAACTATCCCACGCTGGAGGAGCAGAAAGCGCGTATCAGCTCGCATGCCGGTAACGTGCTGGCGGTGACCGCGCTGATTTTTGCCGCCGGTATTTTCACCGGTATTCTCTCTGGCACCGGCATGGTGGATGCCATGGCGAAGAGTCTGCTGGCCGTGATCCCAACCAGCTTCGGACCTTACCTGGCGGTGTTTACCGCGCTGGTCAGCCTGCCGTTCACCTTCTTTATGTCGAATGATGCCTTCTACTTCGGCATCCTGCCGGTTATCGCGCAGACGGCGGCCAGTTATGGCATTACCGCCGAAGAGATTGCCCGTGCTTCCATTGTCGGTCAGCCGTTCCACCTGCTGAGCCCGCTGGTGCCGTCGGTCTACCTGCTGGTGGGCCTGGCGAAAGTCGATATCGGTGACCACCAGCGTTTTGCCATCAAGTGGGGCATTCTGGTCAGTCTGGTATTGATGGCAGGCGGTTTGCTGACCGGTGCTTTCCCGCTGTTCCACAGTTAATTCTCTGCTTTCTGGCGGATAACCGGCTTTTTTTGCCCGGTTATCCGCTTCACCGCTCCGCCTGTTGTTGCAACCCGCTCTACACTCTATAGCCAGGCTGATGTGCTGCGCGCCAGACAGGCCGTAGTCTCTCAGAGATTTTGCCGATGACCCTATGGAGGCCCTATGAAAATTCACCACCTTAACTGTGGTTGTATGTGCCCGCTGGGCGGCGCGTTCTATGATGGATTCAGTAAAGGCCTGAAAGCGCACCTGGTCTGTCACTGCCTGCTGATTGAGACAGATCGCGACGGGCTGGTGCTGGTCGATACTGGCTTTGGGCGGCAGGATATCCATACGCCCGGCAGTCGCCTCTCGGGCTTTTTCCGCGCCTTAAACAATATTCAGCGGCGTGACGATCTCACCGCCTTGTCACAGGTGAAGGCACTGGGCTTTCGGGCTGACGATGTGCGGCATATTATTCTGACCCATCTTGATTTTGATCATGCTGGCGGACTGACCGATTTTCCGCAGGCGCGCATCCATCTGTTGCAGCAGGAGGTCGATACTGCCCACCAGCGTCATAGCTGGCTGTCGCGCGAGCGCTATCGTCCCGGACAATGGGGCGGGATCGGCAACTGGGAAACCTATCAGCCGCAGGGGGAAACATGGTTTGGTTTTGAGGCGGTAAATCGCCTGCGGGATTTACCACCGGAGATTTTGCTGGTGCCGCTGGCGGGCCATACGCCGGGTCACGCGGGCATTGCGATTCAGCAACCCGATGGCTGGCTGCTGCACGGCGGCGACGCCTGGTTTTACCGCGGCGAAATGCGACAGCCGACGCGCCACTGCACGCCGGGACTGCGCTTTTACCAGTGGATGATGGGCATGGATAATGTGGCCAGACGGCACAACCAGCAGCGACTGCGCGAGCTCTCCTGCCAGCGCGGCGGCGAAATCACCTTTTTCTGCAGTCACGATGCGCGCGAGTTGGATGCGTTGCAGGTAAATGCGCCGCTGCGCTGATGGGATAAACTCCGTAATGGTGATGAGGACAGCCACCTAAGAGCGAGGATTAAGCCGTCCCGTCGCGCCTCAGGGACGTCACGAGCCCCGGATGCAGAGGCACGCCGGAAACGTCTGTCGTTTCTCGTGCCTTGTGCAGATAGCATGCAGCCTGCATGGATAACCAGAGCCGCGCCGCAATACCCAGGCCTGCTTCCAGACATACAGCCATTTCCGGGCTGACGGAAGCTTTTCCGCCTGCCACTTTGCTCAGCGATGCCGCCGAAACGCCCAGCTGTTTAGCCAGACTGCGCAAACTGATGTCATTATCTTCCAGATATTCCGCTATCAGGCTGCCTGGGTGTGGCGGTTTAAACATTACCATCAATGATAACCCCCGAGGTTGAGAATGAATGCGTCGACGTCCGTGAATCCGAATGTGATGTGCCAGTTTGCTCTGACCGGAACTGAATAGACGTTCTTTCTTTCCCCGTGCCTGGGTAAAAGCGAAAGCCCGGCTTTTCATTGTACAATGGTTTGTTTTATTCACTGCGGAGGTCTTTATGAAAGCCATCATTTTCGGCGAAGCCCGACGGAATCTTTCTGCCACGATGATTCAGACGGCAGAAGATAAAGCGCCAGTAATGATCATTCGCCGGAACGGTGAGTCCTGCGTGCTGATGTCGACTGAAGAATATAACTCACTGGAAGAGACGGACTGGCTACTGCGATCGCCCAGGAATGCCCGCAGATTGATGGATGCTATCGAAAGCCTGCGAAGCGGTGACGGGACTGACAGGAATGTGATTGCGTAAAACTGTCCAGGTCCGCAGAAGCCCGGCGGGTCTGTGCCGTCAGTGGGGATGCTCTGTCAATCGCCTTATGCCGCTATCATTATTGACGGGCTCAGGAGTTTACCCCTGAGCCCTTATCTTGCGCCTGTTTCAGCGGCGTCGTCATCCACCGCAATCCTGTTACGCCGGATCGCCCGCCCTCTTTTTAAGCTGTGCGGAAAGCCATGGCGCAGTCAGACTCTCTGCGGATGTGCTGACCGCTTCCGGCGTACCGGACGAGACAATCTTTCCGCCCTTCAGCCCCGAACCGGGCCCCAGATCAATCACCCAGTCCGCCTCTGCCACAATACGCATTGTGTGTTCCGCCATCACGACGGTGTGGCCGCGCGTTACCAGTTCATTCAGCACAATCAGCAGTTTGTCCATGTCGGATGGGTGCAACCCGGTTGACGGTTCATCAAGAAGATAGAGCGTGGCTGTGCGCTGGACGCGTTGCAGCTCCCAGGCGAGCTTGATGCGCTGACACTCACCGCCAGAGAGCTCCGTGGCGGGCTGACCCAGCGTCAGGTATCCCAGCCCCAGAGATCGCAGTGCCGACAGGGAACGCTGGATCCCGTCGTACCCGTCAAACACCCTGGTGGCATCGTCTACGGTAAGATCAAGCACATCCGCTATGGTCAGGTCGTTCCACTTCACCTCTAGCGTTTCGGGGTTGTAGCGGCTTCCCGCACAGACCGAGCAGGTTGCGGTGGCGCTGGGCATAAAGAGAAGCTCAATCGAAATCTGTCCCTGACCCTCGCACGCAGGACAGCGACCCGCGGGCAGATTGAAGGAAAACCGGCTGGCGCTGAAACCTCGGGCTTTCGCCTCGGGGGTCTCTGCAAACAGCCGGCGGACGATATCGAAAAAGCCGGTATAGGTGGCCAGATTGGAGCGTGGCGTCCGCCCGATAGGGCGCTGATCGATTCTGACCAGACGGCCAATGGCGTCATTTCCGCTGAGAACCTGACCTTTAACGTCCGGCACCAGGTCCTCTTCTTCACCCTCTTCACTGTCAGATGTTTTGTCAAAACGTCCGAGCATTTCCGGAAGAACGCGATTCAGCAGCGTCGATTTGCCTGAGCCGGAAACGCCGGTAACCGCCGTCATTCTCGCCAGTGGGATGGCGATATCCACGCCGATAATATTGTTGCAATGGACCTGCTCAAGCCTGAGCCAGCTCTCCGCGGGCTGGCGCTGGCGCAGCCCGGTATAGCTGCGGGAAAAGAGATAGCCTGAGGTCGGTGAGGCACTGACGTCTTTAAGGCCTGCCGGTTCACCGTTATAAACGATCTCACCACCATGCGTTCCCGGACCGGGACCGACTTCGATGAGCCAGTCCGCCTCGGCGATGAGATCAATATTATGTTCAACGACCACCAGCGAGTTACCTGCACGCACAAGATTCCTGAGGGATGCGAGCAGCGCTTTGACATCCTCTGGATGCAAACCAGCAGAAGGCTCATCCAGCACGTAAAGCACGCCAAACAGCCGCGATATCAGCTGGGTGGCCAGACGTACGCGCTGCAACTCGCCGGATGAGAGCAGCGTGGTGCGGCGTCCCGGAGCCAGATGCCCAAGTCCCAGCGTCTCAAGCTGTTCAAGCCGCATGCAGATATCTGACGCCATCCGGATGACGGCCTCCCGCAGTGCCGCCTCGGCAGGCAGATCTGATGATGAACCGTCTGCATAAGGCCTCAGCCGTTCAGCAAGTTCAGAAACCGACAACTCACTCAGACTGGCAATGTCATAACCGGCAAAGGTCACGGACAGCGCGTTCCGGTTTAACCTTTTGCCGTGACACGCTGAACAGGGCGTGACCGTGACAAAGCGCGCCAGCCGTTTTTTCGTCGTCTCGCTGCCATTGGAATAGCTCTGTAATACGATTTTTGCTGCGCTGGTGTAGGTACCGGTATAAGCGGGCTCTTCGCCAGCCGCCAGGGCTTTTTCACGCTGTTCAGCGTTCAGACCCATAAAAATCGGCACTGATGGCTGCTCGTCAGTCAGCAGTATCCACTGCTGGTCGCGGGCTGAAAGCGTATCCCAGGGGGCATCGACATCGTAGCCGAGCGTCTCAAGGATGCTGCGCAGATTTTTGTTATGCCAGCCCCGCGGCCATGAAGCTATGGCGCCCTGCCGGATGCTCAGTGACCTGTCCGGCACCATCGCCTCGGTTCTGACGGTATGAACCCGTCCCAGCCCCTGGCAATGCGGACAGGCACCTTCAGGATTGTTAGGCGAGAAATAATCGGCGGTCATAAACGGCACACCGTCAGGCCTTGTACCCGCACGGGAGAACAACAGGCGCAGCGTGACGGAAATTCGGGTCAGGCTGCCTACCGTTGAACGCTCCTGCGCGCCAGCCCGGCTCTGCTGAAGCGCCACCGCAGGCGGGAGTCCGTCAATATTATCCACATCCGGCGCAGCGGCCTGATCGATCAGGCGACGGGCATGGGGTGAAACCGACTCGATAAACCGGCGCTGGGCTTCTGCATAAAGCGTATCAAAGGCGAGTGAGGATTTTCCGGAGCCTGAAACCCCCGTGAACACCACCATGGCATTACGGGGAAACCGCAGCGATACATCTTTGAGATTATGTGTTCTTGCACCCTGTACCGAGACATAAGGATCAATGTGCTCATCAGCGCGATAAGTATGGGCGTTATCTTGTTCTGTCATGATGTCCCTGTTTGATGATGCACGGCAGACTAACGATCATCTGCCGTTAATGACTGAAAATTGCAGAGGCTGACCCGGCTTTCGGGCTATCTGGCCCATTACGGGACAGAAACACCAGCAAGGGTAGTCAGGGATTTTAGTCTGCACAACGCGGGGTCGGCTGATTCAGGGATGTGCAAAGAACAGCACATAAAAAAGCCCACACAGGGCGGGCTTTAGTTACCGGACGCTTATCCTTTCGGATTGAGCTGCGCCCAAGAGTGACGCGAGCGGAATATTGAACATTTTATGCAGGTTCCGGATCATAGGCAGCGTCAGCGCACGCTTATGATTCAGTACCTTATAGACGCGGTTCGGGCGTCCAATTGCCGGCACCAGGTCTTTCGCTGTCAGCCCCATCTGTTCCATGCGGAATTTAATTGCCTCCACCGGATCAGGTGCCTCAATCGGATAATGTTCCTGTTCATATTTTTCAATAAGCAGGATCATAACTTCCAGAAAGTCACCAACTTCACTTCCCGGTTCTGGCTGATTGTCGAACAGGGGAGATACGGCGGCCAGAGCGGCTTCATAATCTGCTTCACTGTGAATCGGTTTGATTTTATAAGTCATCACATTTCCACCCTATTTGCATTTACCCTGTCGTACGTCGTTTTATCTCAAGATGATGGCTATGTCATTGCGTGCTTGCAGAAACAAAGCCCATGAGCATAAGAATGGCGTCCATGTGTTCAGATCCATTTATGAACGTTACGCTGGCAGGTCGGCACAGATAAGTGCCATTCCGGGCGAAAAAAACTGAAAGGCGATCCCGCGCCGCAGATTTCATTCAAAACGTGCTCTGCACGCAAAAAAACCCGTCAGCGACGGGTTTTTTCAGGCCTGAAAGATGAACGTCAGCGTTATGGCTTTTTAAACTTGTCTTCGACCTTATCTTTTGCTTCAGCAATTTTATCCCCGGCTTTTTCCACGAAACCCTCTTTATGGGCGGGTTCGCTGCCTGGCGTTACCGGACGGCTGTCGTGGTCAGCGCGCGCCTGACGCGTGCTTTCCAGCAGCGGATCGGTCGCGGCAGGATTCCCGGTCACCGGATCTGCATTGAGATGGTCGGCACGAGCATGATCAATATCCACTTCCTGACGACGCACCGAGTCATTGATGGTCTCGACCCGATCGCTGGCCTCTTTGCGCAGCACCACTTCTTCGATGATCTGCGCAGTCTTATTGACGACCGGCTGCTCATGCGTCTCTTCCACTTCAACCGTTTTCTCGGACCAGTCAACCTGGTCCGGTGAGCCCGTTTCGTTCACCGGACGACGGAATATTTCCGCATGCTGCTCATGCAGAGAGACGTTTTCAGACACCCGATCCGTAACAGTGTAGCGGCGCACGCGGGTTGATCCTTCGCTGACCAGTCGTTTACCTACTTCCAGTCGCTCTTCGGCCAGACGCAGCACATCCTCGTCACTCTCATCACCGGTCAGAGCTGTACGCGCCGCGCCGCGATGGACAGGATCGGTATGGAGCGGATCGATGGCACCGTTTTCCTGAAGCGTGCCGCTGGCAGGCGCTGTCAGGCCATCATCGGGCGCATAGTCATCAGGCAACGCGGCACTGCGTTCAGTCAGCTCTTCATGTGCATCCAGAATGCCCAGTGCGCGCGGCAACTCATCCTCATCGGCCCGCAGCGACAGCACCACACCGCCGGTACGCATCGCATCCTCATAGACTTCGGCCTGATCCTCTTCCAGCGTGTTGCCAAACAGGCGCTGCCAGAATCCCGGATGACGGGCTTCATGACCTTCAGTACGCAGCCGTTCACCGGAGATGATATCAATGTCATCATCCAGGAACCCGGCCTTAATCAGGTTACGCTTTGCACCTTCTGCCAGTGAGATATTGCTGAACATTGTTACGATTGTTTCACGCGCCATGTTGTGTTCCTCGGTGATGGATTCGGACGGCTCTGAACAGGGTATTCGGGTCAGATGAGCCTGCTGCCGGCGCAGAGAGACAATCTGCTCTGTCTCCACCTCGCTGACGACTTTGCGAATGTGCCACTCCTCTTTCAGCACCAGATGACGGACGATCTCGACCTCCTCTTCGACAATCGGAATAATCAGGACGCCATTTTCTTCACGAATCGCCGGCATCTCAGTCAGCCGCTCCGATTTAGGAATACGTTGAATATCCGCCGTCTGCTGCCGGAGCATCAGCGCAATTTTCTGCTGATGTTCAGTGACCTGGCGGGTAACCCTGACATGACCGTCGATGACCCGCTGTTTCGAGACCTCAACGGTTTCCTCCGCCAGACTTAAGACCTGTTCGCTACCCTCTGACCCTGGTTTTTCAGGAGGTTGATTGTTCATAGTTAACCTGCCTGTGAAACAGAGCGATCATTGGTACTTTCCCTGACCTTGAGCATAAGTGACTGCTTTTCGGTTAGTTAAAGCCTGGCACAAACAATGATAAAGGAAAGAAAAAAGCAGAAATATGCCGCGATGTGAAGATAACGTGGCGCTAAAATCGGATAAGCGATGCGGCAGATAAATAGAGGATCACAGGGTGAATAACAGTGAAATCTCAGCTTTCAGATGAGCGAAAGAGACGGGATCGGGCAGTGAGCACGCCTGACGTGCCTCACCTCAGGGATTGATCCATCCGCTTTCCTGCCGTTCGCCATGGGCGGAATAGTGAAACAGCGCACGCTGATTCTCATTGCGCTGAAGCTGATACGCATCCAGCATGCTGACCTGCACAATCACCACGCCAAAACGTGATTCGCCCGTTTCTGCTGTCGACGCGTCCGGTAGCTCATGAGCGGGGGCCAGCGCTTCTCCCGGCGGCCCGCCTATGTAAGTCTGGCGCGTGTGCTGCGGTAACGTGCGCCAGGCGTCACGGGCAACTGCACTTCCCGCGGCATAACATTCAGCCTGTCCCACCAGCCGTAGCTGCAGGTGACGCTCATGGCAATATCCCAGCACGGTAACCTGGGGGTTCGCTGCCATCTCCAGCCACTTCGGACTACGCACATCGGTATGAAAGGTCAGCATCCGGCGAACGTCATGGCACTCGCGCAGGACCACCGTGCGCGCCTGAGGCCGTTGTGCAGCATCCACGGTAGCGAGCGTCAGATAACGAAATCCGGCCTGCGGATCGGCGACAGCCTCTGCCAGTGCTGCCCAGCTGGCTGTTTCAAAGCTTTTCAGATCCATTGGAAATTACTCTCATCAGGGACAATGTCAGCCATCTGGCTAAAAGCGTAGCAATGATGTGAGCAGATGGCCTGTCCGCTCTGCTCTGGCAGGAAAATATGACCCGCGACTCGCCGGGCAATACCGCGGAAGAGTAAGACAGCCGCGGGATTGCGGAACGCCTCGCAAAGTCGCGCCAGTCAGCCGCTCTGTGCTATTTTTGCGCCATCACCTTACCGTCTTGTCCGCAGGGAATTGCACTATGTCTGATGAAAAGCCCGCTGAAGTCCGGCCAGAAATGCGCGTTAAAGTGACCTCGCCGCGCCTGACCTATCGGCCACTGAGCCAGGAAGACTGGCCTTTTTATCTTGCGGTCAGTCAGGACAGATCGGTGATGAAGTACATCAGCGATCCGCGCAGCGCTGAAGAGATCCGAACCCTGTCATTCGACGTGCGCCTGCCAGCCCGGTACAAAGGCTGCACACACTGGCTGTGCCTGGTCATTGAGGAAAAAGCGACGGGTCTTCCGGCTGGCTTCTGCGGGTTTATTGATCGCGGAGAGGGCATTGCGGAATTTGGTTTTATTCTGGCTGCCCACGCGCAGGGCAAAGGCTACGGCAGCGAGTCGCTGCATGCCACTATCGCCATCTGCTTTGAGCAACAGGGTTACCGCAAAATGACCGCAACGGTGACGGCAGGCAATGTCGCCTCGCGACGTACGCTGATCTCCGCGGGCTTTATTCAGGAAGGCACTCTGCGGCAGAATTTCTTCCTCGATGGCCAGTGGCACGATGACTGGATTTTCGGATTGCTGAAACAGGATTACCGACCCGGAAAGCCAGACTGACAGGCGTCGATTGTCCCCTCTCTTCTGCTGTCAGGGTCAGAATGTTCAGGGGGATGTGACATCGTAACCGCTGGCAACAGCGGGCACAGAATGCTCCTCGCCGTACAGCATCGCTTCAAAGTCCGCCGGTGTCAGTGGCCGGCACAGGCCATTACCCTGCATAATGTGACATCCGGCCGACGTGACAAAGGCAATCTGCTCTTTGTCTTCAACCCCTTCAGCAGCCACCCGAATACCCAGACTTTTGCCGAGTGCGGTGATAGATCGGAACATCATTCGCACCCGCATGCTGGAGTTCAGCTCGTGCGTCAGCGACTTGTCGATTTTGAAACCTGCCACAAAGCTGTGGCGCAGCAAATTAATGGCCCCCAGCGTGCGTCCATAATGATCAATGATAAATGAGGCACCGGTCCGGCGCACCGCTTCAACCTGAACCGGCATATCCTGCACCAGCACAGCCAGCAGAGGCTCATCCACTTCCAGCTCAACAAAACCCGCATCGCCGCCGGCACTCTCACTTATAACGGTTTCCAGGCTGTTCCCTGTCAGCTGACGCGGAAACAGATTGATGCTGACACGAAGCTCAGGCGATCGCACCTGCCACTGCCGGACCTGTGCCAGAGCACTGCGGATAATCCATTCCCCCAGCGTTACGGAAAGCGGGCTTTTAACCAGCATGCTGATGAAGTCGGCAGGCAACAGCAATCCGCGTGTCGGGTGCTGCCAGCGTACTAGCGTCTCGCAGCCAGCCAGTTTTCCGCTTTCCACGTCGAAGCGGGGCTGATAGTAAAGTGTGAACTGCTGCTGCCGCACCGCCGTTTCCAGTTCGCGTTCAAAACGGCGGCGCTGCTGCTCCGCTTCACGAAACGCAGGCTTAAACAGGATACTGCAGCCTTTGCCTGAGGCTTTGGCACGATAAAGTGCCAGATCAGCAGCGGACATCACCGCTGAGGGATCGCGACCGTGTTCCGGGTAGGAAGCGATGCCGGTACTGGCACCGACCACAACCGGCGAGTCGTGGTAGCGGAACGGCGTCTGTACGGCCACAATCAGTTTTTCCGCCGTAATCGCTGCCTCTGCGCTGCCGCCCGCCAGCAGGATCACAAATTCATCACCGCCCAGCCGCGCAGCCGTCACGGCACCGGCACACACTGCACGAATCTGCTCGGCCACGTGACACAGCAGCGCATCGCCAGCTGCATGTCCCAGCGTATCGTTCACCTCTTTAAAACCATCGAGATCGGTCATCAGTAACGTATAGGGAACACCCGCTTTGGTCAGCTGCCCCACCTGATCCATGAACGCGCTACGGCTGGCGAGTCGTGTCAGCATATCCAGAGAAGCCAGCTCACAGAGCCGCGCCTCACTTTCATAGCGGGCTGTAACGTCGCGGATGATCATGCCCACCAGCCGCTCGCCCTCTTCACGCCAGCCCGAAAATGAGACTTCTGCCGGGAATTCACGGCCGTCACGCGTGACGCCCCATATCTGCAACGAACGAGGATGAGAGATAGCTGCTTCGTCTGAGGTAATCCGGGCCAGCTCGTTACGGTAGTCAGTCTGGCAGCGCGCCGGGATCAGCTCGCTGACATACTGACCTCTCATCTCCTCTGCGCTGTAGCCGAAGAGAGCAGTGGCTGCCGGATTCCAGAAGGTGATGCCGCGCCGCAGGTCGGTACAGACAATGGCGTCGGGTGAGGTGGATGAGATTGCCTGAAGACGCTGCTGACTGGTGTAGCGCAGTAACTCCAGACGA
This sequence comes from Pantoea sp. JKS000250, assembly GCF_003201065.1. Lineage (NCBI taxonomy): Bacteria > Pseudomonadati > Pseudomonadota > Gammaproteobacteria > Enterobacterales > Erwiniaceae > Pantoea > Pantoea sp. JKS000250. The sequence goes on from NZ_QICZ01000003.1 coordinate 35,968, forward strand.
TGCATCTCCATGCGATCCATCACCAGCGCAGCAATATCGGTCAGATGCGTCCGATCCTCTGCAGTCAGCGGCTCGCGCGGATGACTGTCGGTCAGGCAGACGGTGCCAATGTGATGACCATCCGGCGTCGAGAGCGGGATCCCGGCATAAAAGCGGATAAAGGGGTAGCCATGAACCAGCGGACTATCGCGGAAGCGGGGATCTTTCAGCGTATCGGGCACACACAGGATATCGCCCTGCGCTAGCGTATGGTGGCAGAAGGCGACGTTGCGCGACGTACCGGAAATGTTCAGACCGTAACGGGAAGCGAAAAACTGTCGCTTCTCATCGATTAGCGATACAAAAGCCACCGGTACGCGGAACAGTCGCGCAGCAAGCGTGGTAAGGCGATCCAGCGCATCGGTCGGCGGTGAATCCATCAGATGATACTGCTTAAGTGCATCAAGGCGAGCCGCCTCGGCATCATGATAAACTGGGCGTTTCAGCGTAAATCCCCTCTGATGTTATCTGCTGTGGCCGGCATGACGCAGCATGAAGAGGACACGTTCAATCAGACAGGACGCGCAGAACTGGCTGCCGACCCGCTACCGGAAGAAAGGCCCGTCAGTGAACTCTGCAACAAAAACCAGCTGCAACGAGTCCGATAATACCGGCATCGCAGACAGCGGGATGCCGGTTAATACGTTATGCCGGGCAGTGCGGTCGTGACGGTTCGGCGGTTAATAGCGGACCGTGCCAGGACAATCCTGCCAGAGCAGATAAGATGCGCGAATTAATGCGCTTCGCTTAGCTCTTTATATCGGCCTGAAATACGTTAACTTCAGGGGAAAAAGCGGCAGAACGCCTTACTTTTTAAGCTTTGGAACCAGTTCGTAGTGCGGATGCTCTCCCGCCAGCAGCATCAGCAGTTCATATTCTCCCTGGCTGAGCAGCGCAGGGTTTTTGGATGCTTCTTTAGTCTGCCAGACGCGCTGGCTAAGGTCGAAACGTTCGGCTGCAATCTCCTGCGAAAGACCCGCCGCAAGGCGCAGCTCACGCACGTTATGCTGGACGGCAACAGGCCGCTGTAAAATCTGATTTCCCATATGAAACGCTCCGCATACGGTGCCCCGGTGAGATGGTCAGGCAACCGAATCCGCCTGCATCCAATACATAAATTTGAGTTAAGTTTTAAATGCGCAGCGATCCGTAATCGTCAGGAAAGCGTAAAGCTCAGGTAAAACCACAGAGATTAACTGTAATTATATTTAATTCGTGAAACGGATAATTATTGCACCGCTGAGAATAACCCTCGCCCTTCTGAATAGTGATTATGATCAGGTAATGATTAACATTCATCACCGCCTGAAAAAGATGACTTTTTTCATTCAGAAATAAAAGAGCGCAATTATTAACCGTTATTTTACTTTACAGAGCCGTTATCTGCAGATGAATAAAATAGCCGGTCAGGCTATGCCTGACCGGAATCCACGGCCGCGTGTGTTTAATCGATGCAAATGTCAGTTCACTATCCCGACAACCTGCGGTGGCAGGGTGAAGCGGGTAATAACGCTGCCCAGCATTTCAGTCTGTCCGCTAAGGCTGCCTGCCGTTGCCGAAACCTGCTGGACCAGCGTCGCGTTCTGCTGCGTAACGCGGTCAAGTTCAGCCACCGCCACGGTGACCTGGGCAATCCCTTTGCTCTGCTCATCCGAGGCCAGCGCAATCTGTCCAATCAGCTCATTGACGCCGCCGACACCGCGCAGTACGGCTTCCATAGTCGTTCCGGCACTCTCTGCCGCCCGCCGGCCATCATCCACGCGTGCCACGGTATCGGCTATCAGCTCTTCGATCTCTCTGGAGGCCGCAGCACTTCGCTGGGCCAGTGAACGTACCTCACTGGCAACCACCGCGAAACCGCGGCCCTGCTCGCCCGCACGCGCGGCTTCTACAGCGGCGTTGAGCGCCAGAATATTGGTCTGAAATGCGATGCCATTGATGGTGGCGGTGAACTGCTGGATTTTCTCTGATCCCTGCGCGATGCTGGTGATGGCTGCCGACACCCGCTGAACCAGCTCCACGCCCTGATGGGTTGTATTCGTGGTGCTGGCGGCCAGTTCACGCGCTTCTCGGGCATTCTGTGCATTATGACGCACGGTAACCGTGATCTCTTCCATGCTGGCGGCGGTCTGCTCCAGCGCAGCGGCCTGAGTGGAGGTCCGGTCAGAGAGATCGGCATTACCCGCTGCGATGTCGCCAGCCTCACGATGAAGAATGGCTGCGTTGTCGTGAATAGCGCTAACCGTCTGCAACAGACTGTGCTGCATCTCTTTAACCAGCGGCACCAGCTGCCCGACGCAGTTGCGACCCAGATCTTCCGGCTCGCGCGTCAGGTCACCTCCGGCAATAATTTTTAAATGCCCGCGGATTTTACCCACCGGACGCACCAGATGGACGACCAGATAGCGGTCGCAAAACAGCAGCAACGCGAAGGCTGCCAGCAGTGCCGCCAGCAGTATGCGCTCGAGCTGACGCCGGTCGGCGTTAAGAACGGCCTGATTTTGCGCCAGCTGCTGCGTCACGCTATCCAGCTTCGCACGGGTAACCGTTGCATACTCTGAGGGTGAGGTCGTAAGTGCTGCGCGAAAGCTATCCCAGTCAGCACTGGCCGGGGTTAAGGCGACCAGGGCGTTTTTGTCTGCGGCTGTTCCAGCCTGCATAACAAGAGCGCTGTGCGTAAGAAAACTCAGTTGCTGCGTCAGAACTGCTGAGCGATCGGTCTGACGATAAATATCCCGCACAATCTGACTGCTGTAGCCACCTGCCAGCGCGACCACGCCCAGTGAGACGATCATTATCCACAGCACAACGCGGCGAATAGTGAAATGCCTGAGTGAGTTCATGAGGTTTTCCCCGATGTTGTCATTGGTGTAGTTAAAATCAAACAAAAATAAGTTATGTCATCTACTTTAATGCGTTATTATATAGTGCACTATGTTTGTGCTTACTATCCTGGCAGGGTATTCCAGAAATTAAAAGTTTTTAACGACAAAATAACAGAATCGTCATTCATAAAATATTTCGTTAAAGAAAAAGGATTTGCTATTCTGATCAGGACTGGCAGGCAATGTAATAAAAAATAAATCGTCATGGCTCTTTCTTTTTACAGAAATAGACTGTAGTCATGACGCTATAACCTTCAATTTTTCTGTTTAGTTTCGCTCCGTAACCAGCCGGCGCGGAGGAATCCATGCTTATGAGCCTTAGCGGCGGCGACGATTGCCGTACGCGAACCCTGCACGCGCTGCGCAGTAACGACGAGAGTCGTGACGATGTGTTGCGACAGTTCGTCCGGCTGGCCAGCCAGGCCATTGGCATTCCCGGCAGCTTTATCTCCGTTCTGGATGATGAGATGCAGCACGTCAAAGCGGCGCACAATTTCACACTGACTCAATCCACGCGACAGGACTCGCTCTGCCGGCACGCCGTGGACAGTGACAGTACAGTAGTGGTGCCCGATACTCTGCTGGATAGCCGTTTTGCTGCCCATAAGCTGATTACAGGCGCGCCTTTTATCCGTTTCTATGCTGGCGTGCCGCTTAAAAGCAGTACCGGTCTGATTCTCGGTACACTCTGCGTGACCGACACGGCACCTCATCGCTTCAGTGACGATCAGGTGGCGATGCTGAAAATGCTGGCCGCGCTGGTGATGTCTTTTCTTGACGCCTGGTACTCGGCTGGCTTTGCCGACCCGGTAACCGGCCTGCCCAATCGTCAGCGTCTGATCCGCGACCTGCAGTTCCTTGCCGCCTCCGGCGACACCACGCCACGGCGGCTGGTGCTGATTGACTGTATTGATATGCCGCGTGCTTACGAGCTGGCGCGCTCAATGGGCATGGGGCCGGTTGAAAGTCTGCTGAAGGATATGGCAACACTGCTGCCGCTGCGTCTGCGCCCAGCCCCGGGAGAAATGCTTTACACCGTAGCAACCGGACGCTTTGCCCTGCTGACACGGCAGGAGAGCAGACTCACTGCCAGCTGGGTGGCCAATAAGCTGGCCGGGATCAGCGCCGATCTGGGTGATGGGCTATCGGTTGCGCTGATGACCCACACCGGTGAGGCAAGTTTCAACACGGGTGAGATGCCTGCCCAGGAGATTCTGCGGCGTGCAGTCAGCGCGTTGCACGAAGCCATTACCCGCAACGTTGCCTCAATGCCGTTCAGTGAAGCCACTGATACGCACCATACCCAGGATTTCACCCTGATGCATGACCTGGCCACTGCTATACGCCAGGATAAAGGGTTATGGCTCGCCTGGCAGCCGAAAATCTGCCTTCACAGCGGTAAGCCGATAGGACTGGAAGCGCTGATCCGCTGGCAGCATCCGCAGCGCGGCGAGCTTTCACCTGCGCAGTTTTTGCCCGTTGCCGGGCAAACCCAACTGCTTACAGAGCTGACCGCCTGGGTCACAGAGCACGCCATCGCCCGTTTGTCCCGTCTTCGCGACAGCTATATTCAGCTGCCCATCACCATTAACGTCAGCAGCAGCGATTTTTCCCGTGACGGTTTTGCTGACGAACTGGAAGAACAGATGCTAAGAGCGAAGCTGCCGGTTTCACTGCTGGGCATTGAGTGTCTGGAAACAGAACGGATTCTGGAAAGCCCCACCGCGATGCAGGGGCTTGAGATGCTGAAGCTACGGGGATTTGGTATTTCACTGGATGACTTCGGGACCGGCTACAGTAACATCAGTTATCTGCGGCGCATGCCGCTGGATGTGATCAAGCTGGACCGCTCACTGATCAGTGAAATTTCGTCTGACACCGCATCGCGCGTCATTGCCCGCAGTATCATTGCAATGCTCAAAGACCTTGATTACATGGTGCTGGCCGAAGGCGTGGAGAATGCGGAAACCGTTACGGCGCTGACCGAGTTCGGCTGCGACCAGGCTCAGGGATTTTTCTACTCCAGGCCGCTGCCGGAAGCAGCGCTGGATGAGTGGCTCGGCTGGCGATTACGCAGTAAGTGCTGATTCTGTCTTCCCTGCCCCGCAATCTTATCTGGCAGACTCAGGCGTACTGAATCCGTCCTGCCCGGAAATGATAACCGTATTGCGTCCGGCCGCTTTCGCTTCGTAAAGCGCTTCATCCGCCCGGCGCAACAGCGCCTCACGATCGCGACTCTGGTCATCACGTGAAGCCACGCCTGCTGATATGGTCATCGTCCCGACGAACGGGAAGGTGGTAGCGCAGACGGTCTCGCGGATGCGTTCCGCGGTGCGGGCTGCATTGGCCAGCGTCGTGTCCGGCAGCAGCAGTATAAACTCCTCGCCACCAAACCGGCTGACGATATCGCCGGTTCGGCAGGCCTGACGCAGCAACGCCGCCAGGCTCACCAGGACCGCATCGCCCGCGTCATGCCCATACCAGTCATTGATCTTCTTGAAATGGTCAATATCAATCGCGATGACACACTGTTCATGCTCACTGTCTGCCTGCGCCGCCAGCGCCGAAAATCCGCGACGGTTGCAGAGCCCGGTCAGCGGATCGGTCATTGCTTCATCGTTAAGCGCAGCCAGATGGCCTGCCACGGCATGGCGATGCGCCTGCACCGCTTCTTTGAGCCGGTCAGCCTCGTAATACCAGGTTTTGACAGTGGCGAGTGACTCCGCCTGTGCTTCGCTGCCGCCATCCCGCACTCTGTCCGCCAGCTTTTCCAGTGGCGAAGCGATCCGTCCAGCCATAAAAGCAATCACGCCAGCCGTTACGAGAATAATGCCCAGAACGAACCAGATGGCGCTTTCTGCCGTGCGCAGCAGAATATGCCTGACCGTTTCAGAGGTGCCGGTAATAAACACATTCCAGCCGGTTTTATGCAGCGTGCCATAGCCGGTCAGAAAGTTTTGCCCCCCATTTTCCAGGGTAAAATATCCACTTTCCGTAGTGGACAGACGCTTCTGCAGCGCCAGGCTCAGCAGCATCTTCGTTCCGACGAGCGCCGGATCATGACTGAAAATAATCAGCCCCTCATTGCTGACCACGCTGACCGTCGAGCCTTTGGTATAAAAATGCTGGCTAAGGATCTCACTCAGCATGCTCTGTTTTTTAAGATAAATGGTGCCGCCGATATAGCCCAGATAGCCCCCTTCTTCGCTGAACAGCGGCTGAGATAAAAACACCACATAGTTTCCGGCGGCAGAGGTAAAGGGCGCTGAGATAAAGGGCTTACGGGTGGCAATAGCCTGCAGACTGGCTGCTGAGTGAAGTTTCATGCCTGTCAGATTCAGGCTATCCGGTGAGGTTGCCGCAATAATGGCATCGTGGTTAACCACCACCACCGAGTTGAAAAAGCCTGACTGCATGCGCAGACGATCGGCCTCTGCTTTTAGCTGTTTCAGATCGCTAAGGCCCTTGATCTGCGATGCACTCCAGGCCAGTTCCCGTTGTGCTGTTGTCAGGTAACGATCAGTGGTATCGGCCAGTTTGCGGGCATAGGCAATGTTTCCTTCAAGCAGGCTGTCTTCTATATTAGCCTTCTGAAACAGTAGCAGCGCACTCAGCAGCAGACCCGAGGTCAGAATGACGCCCCCAATGGAAAGCAGAGTCAGCAGCGAACGAAGGCGCATTTTTTCATGGAACATTGCAGTCGGGATCCGAATGAAGTATCACCTCAGTGTAACAGTTGATGCTTAACGTCAAGGGAAGAACAGAAGAGGATTTACAGTGGATCACGCTGCATTGCCGGGCGCAGGACAAATCCGTACGGGCTTGCATAAGGCTTTGTTGAGCATTTCTCAGGCACGGATAAACAGCAGCCGAAAATAATTAAGCAGTAATAATGAAACGGATTAAGCCGCGACCGGCTCAGGTGAGACGCCTTATTATTACTAAGCGCCAGCATGAGGTGCTGCAGGCACGAAAAATAACGGGGCAGAATCTGCCCCGTTTATCATCATGAATGAAATTCCCGTAAAAAAGCTAAATGAAATCTGCGTTGTGAATACGCAGTCAGGCACAGGATTACTCATTACGGTCGGATTAACGCCAGAACGACTTAATATAAGAACGGCTGCTGAGTCTTTTAATAAACTGATGCGGGCAGGTAAAGCGACACCCTTCCCACTCCAGATTAAGCCACTGAAATTCATCATTTTTAATTTTATCCAGCAGGATCATCGCCTGCATGGGCGTCTGGAAAGCATAAGCCTTCATAACGCCCTCTTTGGTACATAAATCAATATGGACCATGTGCCCCCCCGGAGTTAAAAAGATCGTATATTTTATAATTATTGAACAGCCTGTTTAGCATAATCCATTTACCGTCCGCCGATTATCTGATTCCGTAATATTTACGTAAAAAACAAATACTTTATTTTTCATTTAATTTTCGGGCAACTTAGCTCTATTGTATCAATTAATTTGACCATGTTTGCGTAACGTGCCAAAAGCCGGGGAAATGCTCTTTTTTTTAATCAGCAAGCCGGCGGAAATAATAAGCGCGCAGGAGGATGACGTTTATCTGACTGCATTTGAGGCATGAGACCGCGCGCGCGGCAGGACCGGCACCTTCATGAAACGCCAAAAAATTCGTGCTGACCGATGCGATGGTGATGGTCATAAAGCGAACGCATCGTTTACACTCTCAGCAGCCTTATCGGCACGGTTATATCGTGTACGCAGAGAGGCAGGAGATTACTGACGGCGGGCAATAAGGAATCTTATGCTGAATTATATGGTATCGCTCTACCGTACTGTGCCTGTCTCATCTGAATGTCTCAGCGACTGGCTTACCCGCTGGCTGGCGCAGCAGCAGGCCCGGTGCCACGATCATCACTTCTCCGCCGCCTTTCCCTGGCGTGAAACCAGCCTGCCCCAGCACACGTTTTTGCAGCGCGAACTGACGATTAACGGCCAGCGTTTTCTCACCGGCCCGCGCTATCTGGGGGGCGACCCCGCTCAGCCTTTTATTGAGATCGTGGCCCGTGATGGCGCACTGGATTACGCAGCCGCAGCCGCCATCATGCGTGAGTGGCAAACGATCAGGCCGCTGAAGATGCGTATTCTGCTGCCGGCCACGGATCCTGATATTGGTATAACCGATCAGCTGATTTACCTCAGCATTCCAGGCTTACACTCCGCGTCTCACGACGATGAGATTTCGCTGATTACGGCCTGCCGGAAAGATTATTCCCTCTGTAGCTCCGCCATTAACCGCGCTTATCGTGCCAGCTGGCACACGCTGCCGCATCTGCGGGATCAGCTGATGGCCACCAGCAGGCAGGAATTACGGGACGATATTGCCGGGGGGCATGTGTTTCTGATCCTCTGGCAGGGCATGGTGGCGGGGCTGATGATTTGTGTGCCGCGCCGACTGGCCTTTATTGAAGGATTTCAGATTATGGATGAGGTGATTCTGCCGGCGTATCAGGGCCGTGGACTCGCTGCACGCGCTCAGCAGCGTTTGCTGCAGCAGCTTCACCATTACTGCGGTCATGATGCGATGCTGACCGGCACCATTCTGCCCGGCAATACGCCGTCTCTGCGAAGCGCGCAAAATGCCGGACGGCGCTGTGTGCTGAAATATCACTTTTTTACCCCCGCTGATTTACGGGCGGAGCGCCGGGCCATTTAAATCACCACAGCGCCAGCTCAATCAATTTATCCTGAATGCTGTAAACGCGCTGCTTCAGGTTCAGACCCTCTGCTGCGCTAATCCACTTTGCTTCAACCGCATGATTAATTTTTTCCAGTGCGATTCTGGTGCTGCTTTTCAGACCGTTGTACCAGTTGGCATCCGCACGATTTGCCGCCTGTTTTTCCAGGGTTCCGACGAGTTCCGCGACATTTTCACCACTGGCTGACGTTTCAGTTACAGACATATCTGCCTCTTTTTGGTGCTAAAAATGATGAAACCGGCGGCACGTATTATACCGATTATCCGACAGGCATGACGCCTTACTGTGCGCATAACCCGGCATGCATCGCAGAAGCTTTATAGCCTTGCTGAGATGACCTGCAGGGCGCGGCTTCGCTCGCAAAATTCCGCCTGCTGTTCATCACTCAAAATCAGTGATTTTGTGCCACGGAGAGAACTGTCGGAGGACGTTTTGACGACAACATCTCTGACTACCGCCAGTGACAATACCCTCACACTACGGCGCTGGATTACCGTGGGGCTGCCCGCTACCGAGCTTTTTAACCTGTGACTTGAGCCCGATACCCTGCCCCGCATTATGAGCCACTTTGCCAGCGTGACGCCGGTCAATAAAAGCGATGCACACTGGCAGATTGAGGGCCCGCTGGGTAAGCACTACCGCTGGGATACCCGCATTGTCGAAGCACAACCAGGCGAAGTTATTGCCTGGCGCTCGCTTGAGGATGCAGACATTCCTAACGAAGGTGCACTGCGCCTTCGCCCGGCGCCGGGGGAATGGGGCACCGAGCTGGCTCTGACTCTGCAGTTCACGCCGCCGGGTGGCGCACTGGGAAAAAAGGTAACGACGTTATTTGATCTGCTGCCAAAAGAGGTGGCCAGCAAAGCGTTATATCGCTTTAAAAGCCTGGCTGAAACCGGTGAAATTCCTGGCCTGAACGGGCAGCCTGCGGGTCGTCATGCCGGACGTCAGGATAAGGAGAAATAAATGCGCGCACTCTGCTGGAATGGCGTCAACGATTTAAGTGTTGAAACCGTAGCCGACCCCGGTCTGCTCAATCCTCATGATGCCATTATTCGCGTCAGGCTCACCACCACCTGCGGCTCCGATCTGCACGTCATTGACGGCCTGATCCCGAGTATGCGTGAAGGCGATATTCTGGGTCATGAATTCATGGGTGAGGTAGTTGAAGTTGGCCGTGCGATAAAAAATATCCGGCGTGGCGATCGGGTCGTAGTGCCCTCTTTCATCTCCTGTGGTTCCTGCTGGTATTGCCAGCATCAGTTGCCCTCCTGCTGTGACAATACGCATCCGCAGTGGGAGAAAGGTGAAACAGTGCTCGGTCATGCCACGGGCGGCATTTACGCTTACAGCCACGCGTTTGGCGGTTATGCAGGCTCACACGCAGAGTATGTTCGTGTGCCCTTTGCCGACAATGATTGCTTCGTCGTGCCCGAAGGCGTAACCGATGAGCAGGCGCTGTTCCTCTCTGATGCGACGCCGACCGGTTATATGGGTGCCGACTTCTGTAATATTCATCCCGGTGACACCGTGGTGGTCTGGGGTTGTGGCGGTGTCGGACTGATGGCACAGCAAAGCGCCTGGCTGATGGGCGCGCATCAGGTCATCGGTATCGATCGCTATCCTGAACGGCTGGCCATGGCACGCGACTTCGCAGGCAGCATAACGCTGGATTACACCGAGGTGGACGTCAACGAAGCGCTGCTGGCGTTAACCGGCGGGCGCGGCCCGGACAGCTGTATTGATGCTGTCGGCATGGAAGCCCGCGGTGAAGGATTAAGTCAGGTCTATGACAAGACCAAACAGATGCTGCATCTGGAAACGGATGTCGGTGCAGCCTTGCGCCAGGCGTTATATGCCTGCCGTAAAGGCGGCAACATCGCGATTCTGAGGGTATATGGCGTGATGGATAAGTTCCCGCTGGGGCTGATGATTAATAAAAGCCTGACCATCCGTACCGCCCAGCAGCACGGGCAACGCTACATGCATCATCTGCTGGAGCATGTTGCCAGAAATGAGCTGAACCCGGCTTTTATGGCGACACATCGTCTTCCACTGGAAGAGGCCCCACGAGGCTATGAGATATTTAAACACAAAGAAGAGGGCTGCGTTCGCGCCGTGTTCGTGCCCTGAAAACACATAAACCGATTCGGGCGGCGCTGCCGCCCGGCGGGACCTTTCCTGAATTCTGGCAAAAATCCCACTTATTCCCGGACGCTGAAACACTGATGATAAGCGCCTGTCACCGTAAAGCTGAACCTGAATTAACCCGCCATAATTCCATGTTGATATGAATTTTTTATGAACGTAAAGTGAAAAAAACACATCAGAATCAGATCCCTGTAAACGCTAAGCAGACACCTCTGCCTGTTCACATTTTGAAAACAAAATAATCACAATAAGTTATTTTTTCATGTGTAAATTAGTGCCAATTTTCATTTATGGAGCAGGCCAATGACGCAATATGTGGCAGTTTTTCTCTCTTCACTGTTCATGTGCAGCAACGTTTTCGCAGGTTCGGTTTCTTCCGTATCACTCGACGCGCTTTCCACCGCATTAAATGAACGCATGCAGGTCATGAAGGCTGTGGCGGGTTATAAAGCGCAGCATCATTTACCCGTTGAGGATCTGCCTCGTGAGCAGGTTGTTCTGGAAAAGATGCTGCATAACGCGCAGCAGGCAGGACTTGAACCTCAATCGGTGGAGCCTTTTGTCCATGCTCTGATGAACGTCAGCAAAGCGATTCAGTATCGCTATCGGGCTGACTGGCTTTCAGCACCCGAGAGTGACGTACCCGTCACCGATCTGGCCGGGACCCGGCAGCAGATTGAACAGCTGGATACCCAGCTCCTGGCTGCGATCAGCCAGCGCCTGATGACCGGCAGCTTCTCGCAGGAGGACAAAGCGTTTCTGATGTCACAGCTCACGGCACCCCACCTCAGCGAAAGTGATAAAAACAACCTTTTCGCTTCTCTCGCCCGCATTCAGCGCTCGCATTAGTCCTTAAGCCGTGGAGTGAGCTATGCAGCTTCATGAACTGATGAACCCCAAATACACTGACAATCCGTTTCCCCTTTATCGAAAACTGCATCGACAGGGCCCGCTTATTCCTGCCGGGGATAAGATCATCATCAGCGGGAGCCATGCGGTGGTGGAAGCACTGCTGAACGATCGGCGGGTCGGCAAGAATTATATGGAAAGTGTCAGGCTAAGATTTGGAGATGCCGCAGCCGACATGCCGCTGTTTCAGGGCATCAGCAGAATGTTTCTGGTGCTGAATCCGCCGGAGCACAACCGGTTAAGAGGACTGGTTATGAAGGCATTCAGCGCCCGGGAAGTTAAACCCCTCCGGGAGATGGCGCTGGCGGTAGCCAACGAGCTGATGGATGCGCTGGCAGGTCGTCGCGACTGCGATCTGGCCCAGGCATTCGCCTTTCCGTTACCGGTACGCATTATCTGCAGGATGCTGAATCTCGCTGAGTCTGACGCGCCTGAACTGGGTCGGCTCACGTCAGTTCTGGTCAAAGTTTTCGACCCGCAAATCAGCCAGTCGGATCTGCTGGAAGCCGCCGATGCGTTTGCCGTACTGGAGCGTTACTTCAGCGCAATGATCGTCGCCCGGCGTGACAGCACGGCCAGCGATCTGGTGTCCCTTTTTCTGCGCAGCAGCAGCGATGGCGACCGGCTAAGTCACGATGAGATCATCGCCAATGTGATACTGCTGTTTATTGCCGGCCATGAGACCACCTCAAATATGCTCTGCAATACTCTCCTGGCTCTGCATGACCATCCGCAGGAACTGGCTTGCCTGAAACAGAATCATGCGCTGATACCTGATGCCATAGCGGAGTGTCTGCGTTACGACAGTTCGGTCCAGATGCTGTACCGCACGACGCTGGAAGAAATTGAGGTGGCAGGCCAGCTCATTCCGCCAGGAACACGCTTTTTTCTGAGTCTGGGCGCAGCCAATCACGACCCGCTTGTCTTTACCTCGCCGGAGCGGGTCAATATCCGGCGACATGAGGGACGCAACCTGGCATTTGGTGCCGGGATACATCACTGTATGGGCTACCGGCTGGCACTGGCGGAAATGGAGGTGGCGCTGGAGGTATTGCTGACCCGACTGCCAGCAATGCGGCCGGTAACCGCCGGGGTTCGCCGCAATCACAGAGCCAACCTGCGTGGTGTCAGCGCCCTGCCGGTCAAGTGGTGAAGCCGCCGGGGCCAGAAGCGCCCGGCGATTAGCCGCGCAGGCGCAACGTAGCGGGCAGCACCAGCTGGCTGTCTGCTGGATCATTTCCGGCGATCATCGTGGTCAGCATAGAAAAACAGGCCTGCGCGAGCGCCGGAACATTCTGCTCTACGGTGTCGACAGGAATCGAGAGTGAATCATAGAGATAGTGGTCATCAAAACTGGCGATGCGGATATCGCCGGTCAGCAGGTGATGCTCACTCATGTAGCGCAGTACCCCTTCCAGCAGGCCGCAGGCGGCAGTGAAAATTGCTTTAGGTGGACGCCCCAGCCGCTGACATAGTGCGGCAAACATCTCGTAACCGCTGCCGGGATGGTAGTTCCCCTGGATTACCCACTCCGGCTGCAGCGTTACACCGGCCCGCGCCAGCCCCTCTCTGAATCCCGCCAGACGATCCTGAGTCGGAGAAAGATCGGACTGTCCGCCCATAAAGTAGATCTCCTCCGGACAGGCGCGCGCCAGCTTTTCAACCAGCTCAGCGGTGGGCGTCACGGAGTCGGTGATGACCCAGGGCAGCGTCGTGTTGTTCATGTGGCGGTCAAACAGCAGCACCGGCAGCTGTTCGCTGAGGCTGACATAGTCGCTGTCAGTCAGCATACTGGAGGCAACAATCAGGCCGTCGACCTGACGCGCCACCAGATTGTTGACCACGACCCGTTCCTGACCGGCATTTTCGTCGGTACAGGCGATCAGCAACTGCAGACCCGCCGCACGGCAGAGATTTTCCAGCGCATGAGAGAAAGCTGCAAAACCGTGGTTGGTGATCTCCGGTACTACCAGCCCCAGCGTATGACTGCGGGCGTCGTGCAACATCCGCGCATGGATACTGGGCTGATAATGGTGTTCGCGGGCCAGCCTCAGCACCCGCTCACGCGTCTCCTTCGCGACCCGTAACTCTTCGCCACGGCCGTTGAGCACCAGGCTGGCAGTGGCTTTTGAAACCCCGGCCAGCCCGGCGATATCACTGATGGTAACGCGTTTTGTTTTTCTCACGGCAAGGCATCGGTTAGGGAAACAAGGGCTTATTCTACCATGCAGCGACGTAACGACCAGTAGCGCGCCTGCAGTTCTGCGCGCCCGCGCAGAGTCAGCAGCGCCGGCTGGTCCGGAAAATATCGGCTGCTCATCACCCCTTCCCCGTCGTTGATGAAGATCTCAACGCTGGAGTGGTCACACAGAATCTGTAACCGGCGGGCTGCCCCGGTCCAGTAACGATACGTCCATTCACCCGACATCAGGCTGCGACGGGCAAGCCGCAGTTCGTTGTGCTGCCACGTCAGGATCAGGGTATCGGCGAAATTGAGTTCGATGTCGCCCTGGCTCTCAAGCTCAAGCTCCAGCCGCTGTGCGCCGATCGGTGGCGTATCATCAGCACGGCCCTGATAGTGCTGCTCGTGCTTGCGCAACGCCTGCAGTTCCGCGATGGGCTGCTGACAGAGCCGCCCGTTACGTGAGCTCAGCTCGCGCAGACAGGTCATCTGGTGGATCCAGCCCTGCGCCACGGTTGGCTGGGCCATCTCTTCACCGTCTGGCGTCCCCATCCAGCCCACCAGCAGCCGCCGGCCATCCGCGGTCAGCGTGGTTTGCGGAGCATAAAATTCAAAGCCGGCATCCATTTCGTTCAGCGGGCCGTGCTGGTATGCAGGCTGCTGATAATCCAGGTCGCCACTCAGCCAGGCACAGGCGTGACTGTTCAGAAAGCGCTTCTCTTCGGGCGCAACACCCTGCGGACAGCAGATCAGATAGGTGCTGTCTCCGAGCGTGAACATGTCCGGGCACTCCCACATATAACCCGCGGCATCCAGCCCGCCCAGTCCGCTGCCCGCAATCTCGCCGGGATTCTGCCACTCCCGCAGATTGTCAGAACGCAGCAGCAGCACCCTGCCCTGCCGCTGCGTATTCTGCGCCGCCAGCACCATGTACCAGCGATCGTCGTGACGCCAAACTTTGGGATCGCGAACGTGGCCGGTATACCCCTCCGGCACGGCGATGACCGGACCGAGCTTGTCAAAACCGCCCGCTCTGTTTTGCTGCGCCAGGCACTGCCACGCCGTGCGCGAGCCATCATCAAATTTTACGTTGCCGGTGTAGACCAGTGTCAGTACGCCGTTATCGTCGACCGCGCTGCCGGAGTAGCAGCCACTGCGGTCATACTCCTCATCCGGCATCAGCGCGATGGGCTGATGCTCCCAGTGCAGCAGATCGGCTGAGCGCCAGTGCCCCCAGCATTTATGCTGATGCGCACAGCCCAGCGCGTTCCACTGGTAGAAGAGATGATAGTGACCGTCGAAATGGATGAAGCCGTTGGGATCGTTAAGCAGTCCGGTAACCGGTGCCAGATGCCAGCCGGGATAGTGGCTGTCGCTGAGCGCCTTTGGCATCCCCTGCATCACCGCCTGCAGAATGGCGGCAAGACGTGTTGATGAGGCCATTATTCAGAGTCCGTTTTGTATTTGAGCAGATAAGAGATCACAAACGCGGTGGTGAACGCGATGGCGACGCCAATGACATAATTGAGCAGAGAACCCGCCTTAACAATCGCCATGCCCGGCAGACCGGTCAGCCCGACCGCCGTCATATAGACATGGACCGATACCACCCAGGCACCGCCCAGCGCGCCGCCCACCAGACCCGCGATAAAGGGTTTCATAAACCGCAGGTTGATACCAAAGATAGCCGCCTCGGTGATCCCCAGCAGTGCTGAAAACGCCGAGGGCAGCGAAATTGCTTTGATCTTCGCATCGCGGGTTTTAAACCACACCGCCAGACAGGCCCCGCCCTGAGCAACGTTCGCCATCGCCCAGATAGGCAGCAGAAAGTTAACCCCGATAGACGGGTTACCCAGCAGTCCCGCCTCAATCGCATGGAAGCTGTGATGCACGCCGGTAATAACAATCACCGAGTAGAGCCCGCCAAATACCAGTCCCGCCAGCCAGCCAGCGTGAGCAATCAGGGTGCTGAGCACAAAAGAGATCCCATCGCCCAGCATACGGCCCGCCGGACCGATAATCAGCAGCGCAATGAAGCCTGAGATAATCACCGTCAGGAACGGGGTCAGAATAAGATCGAGCGCATCCGGGATCACCCGACGCAGCTGCTTTTCCAGCATGCTCATAAACCATACCGCCAGCAGCACCGGGAATACCGTACCCTGATAGCCAATCATCGCCACTTCAATGCCGAAGAAGTTCATGGTGTGGAAACCGGCGGCGACGCCCCAGGCGTTGGTCAGCGCCGGGTGCGTCAGAATGCCGCCCAGCGTCGCGCCCAGAAATGGGTTGCCGCCAAACTCGCGTGCCGCCGTAAAACCAATCAGGATCGGCAGGATAATAAAGGCCGCTGAGCTGCACATATCCAGCATGATGTAGAGCGCATTTTCCGGATTGACCCAGCCGTAGGTTTTAACCATCCCCAGCAGGCCCATCAACAGACCCGACGCCACAATAGCCGGAATGATCGGCACAAAAATGTTCGACAGCAGACGAGCGATACGCTGGAAAGGATTGAGCTTGCGGGCGGCAATATCAGCAGCCTCAGACTTGCTCGATTCGCTAATGCCAGCTTCGGCGATAAAAGCGGCGTAGACCTTGTTTACCACACCGGTACCGAAGATAACCTGAAGCTGTCCGGCGTTGCGGAAGCAGCCTTTAACGCCCTCAATCCGGCCAACCGCGGTAGTGTCCGCTTTTTCATCATCTGCCAGCACCAGCCGTAGCCGCGTCGCACAGTGAGCCGCACTGGCAATGTTCTCTTTGCCACCCAGCAGGGGCAGCAGGGCCCGCGATATTTTTACATAGTCCATACATACCTCACTCTTGTTATGTTTTTATCCGCGTGACGTTCAGGCCCCGGCAGCCGGGGCCGCCCGATCAGAACCAGGTTTCCATCTGTATGCCGAAGTTCCATTCGCCGCCGGCATCGAAGCCTTTGCTGCCGAACGCGTCGTCACTGGCATAGTTATCCAGCCGGTGATCCCAGTTCATCCAGGTGGCAAACAGACGAATCTCCGGACGTTTAAGGAAGTCGCCGACATCACCGGCTTTCAGGGTTGGCGCAACGGTGAGTTTGGTGAAGCTGCCGCTGACCGCGTTACGGTTGTTGTAGCCTTCCGGACGCAGATCCATGTACTGATAAGAGCCTTCATACTGCATCTCGAAGTTCTGCGTGATTTCCTGAATCAGCCGGAGGTTGACTGTCGCCCAGTCATAGCTGTCACCTTTGACATAGCGATCGTCACTGCGCTGTGCCAGTAAAGCGGGCGCAATGTGCCAGCCACCGCCAAGAGGCGTCGTACCGTAACTCGCCAGCCGCCAGGTATCCGCTTCCGGTAGCAGTGCGCCGTCAGAACCAATCGACTTCACCTCAGCGCCCAGGCCATGACCGTAGAGCAGGGCCGTTTTCGACGTGCCTTCTGTCAGCCCATAAAAACTATCGTTATGCAGGCCCAGCAGCGCATGGACGCCGGTTTCTGCCGCATCGCTTTTGACACGGAGACCGTCAATATCCCGGCGATCGTCGTTATCTTTCGCCCGCATACCGCTGACCATCATCTGCACCGGGCCGACAAAGTTATTCAGCGACAGGATGTAGTTCTGCGCGGTGTTTTCATTGTTTTCGATGTCACCAAAGGTACGGCCATAAAGCGAGATGTTGCTGCGTGCCTGATCGCTCCATGTCATGTCGTAGATACCGGCACCGGTTCCGGCAAGGAAGACCACATCGGAGTCGATCCAGTGAATATCGAAGTTATCACGATCAAAACGCTTACCGGCCCAGACCGTTGCGTTATCGAACGCACCGCTGAAAGTGGGAAGCTGTCCCAGCTCGACAAACGCCTGACGCAGGTTGAGATCGCTGCTGGCGGCCGTCCAGTCGTTATAAGTGCGCTGTCCATCGGCCAGCATCGCTTTGAAGCGGGTGGTGGCGCCATTGTCCAGCGTCTGCTTATGTTCAAGGTTGAGCTCAACGTAGGTATCCGGCTCATTACCCAGACGCCCAACGTGACCGCCGGTTTCTCCAGCCGGAGTTACGGTCGGGCCACCCTGAGTTCTGGCGGCGGAGCTGTTCATCAATAATCCTGAGCGGGCATAACCGTGGAACTCAAAGCCACCTTCATCGGCAGATTTTTGTTCCGGTTTCGTAGTGCGCTGCGCGACCTCAGCGGCAGAGGTCTGGGTCTGCTGCTGCACCGCTGCCAGCTGATGAGCTTGCCTTTCAGCCATCTGAGCCTGTTTTTCGGCGACCTCTGCGCGGCTTTCAGCGGCATTCGCCCGCTGCTCGGCAGCCTGCAGGCGCTGCTCCATCGCCGCAAGGCGGGCTTCGATGCTGCTCATGCTGGGATCGGCCCAGACGGATGTGGAAAGGAATATTGCAGTGAGGGCGACGGCTAACGTGCTTTTTTTCATTTTTTTATATCCCTGAGGAGAAGCTATCATCACCGGTATTTTTTGCTAAACCGGTTTAGGCGCAAATCATAGCCACGGGTAATTTCCCTCTGCAATGAAAATAGCTAAACCGGTTTAGTGATTGTGAGATAGCTCCCAAAACAGGGGCATTACAGGATGATTAGCCGGCCAGATCGTCCAGCTGGTGGCGCCAGGGAAGTGCTGTCATGGCTCCTTTCGCCGTGGTTGCAAGTGCGCCACAGCGCTGCGCAGTCACCAGATAGCTGGCAAGTTGTGATTCGTTTACAGGCAGACCCGACTTGGCCAGCTCCCAGAGTAACCCGGCTACAAAGGCATCACCTGCACCGGTAGTATCGACGCTGTCAACGGGCGTGGTGGCATGGTGGGTTATCTGGCCCTGATAACAGGCCATCACCCCTTCCCTGCCCCGTGTCACCAGTAACAGGCGAATGCTGAATTTGGCGGCCAGTTGAGGCATGCTGACAGCTGCTTTCTGACCCGGACTAAGAAAATCGAGCTCTTCGTCAGAGAGTTTCACCACGTCCGTATGACTGAGGGCTTCGTTCACCACCGCATGGAGGAGTGCCGTGTCGGGCCAGAGATCTTCCCGCAGATTTAAATCGAAGCTGACATGGCCGCCTGCCGCGCGGATTTGTTTCATGGCGGTCAGCGTCGCCGTACGAGAGGGTTCCGCCGCTAAGGCAATGGAACAGCAGTGCAGCCATTCCCCGCGATGAAACTCGGGCAGATCTGACGGTTCAAGAAACAGGTCGGCACTGGGCCGAACCATAAAGGTAAAGGAGCGCTCGCCCTGCTCATCCAGCCCGACCACCACGGTTGATGTGCGATGCTGTGAATCGGCAATCATGCAGGCCGTATCAACATTTTCTTCACTGAGCGTCTGCCGCATAAATTCACCAAACGGATCGGCACCCACCCGTCCGATAAAACCGCTGTTTCCCTGCAGGCGGGCAATGCCAACGGCGACATTAGCGGGTGCTCCGCCCGGACACTGCATCAGGCTACCCGGCATTTCGGGTAGCAAATCGACCACGGCATCCCCGAGGCACCATACGCGAACAGACATAAAAAACTCCTCTGATTAAACCTGAAAGCTAAACCGTTTTAGCTATAACGCTAAATGGCGTCAGCTTCAAGCGTTAACATGTTTAAGTGATATGTGATTAGCAGAGGAGTTTCATGATTAGAGAGCAGGAATAAAAAAACCGGCGCAGCGGCCGGTTCCATTGTCAGTAATGTGTGATGAAGATTATTTAAGCGTAGAGAGTATCTGTCTGATCGACGCATCAATCTGTTCAGCAATCTCTTTCGGCAGACGACTGAATTCGTACTGCACGGTGCGCTTCTCATCATTGGTTTTACGACGCGCATAGGTATTGGCCGTAGTAAACGTTGCCAGCTTTTCCGTCACCGTTTTACTGACCGGTGCTGGTTTTTTTAACTGACGACGGGCGCTTTTGAAGCCATTCAGGATTGCGCTCTTCTTCTCGTCTGCATTAGCGTTTTGCAGTGCATCATCTGCCTCCAGCTTTTGCTGAATTTCGCTGACCAGTCCGGCGACATCAATCGCTTCCGCTTTCGCCTCCTCCCAGACATCAAGCAGCAACTGATAATCCTGAAGGGTCAGCTCAGAAACGACCGGGAAGAGTTCGATAAACTCAGCGGGTACGGATGCGGCCTGAAATGCACGGGAGACCTTAGCATTTGAGATACCTTCCGCTTTAGCAATGTCTGATTTGCTCATGCCACTTTCATTCATCAGCATAAAGCGCAGCCCTAATTCACGCAGGTTATGCTCTTTCGCCGTCTGAATATCAGCAGCCAGCTGACGCGCATCGCTAAGGCTCAGTTCATCCGCGGTGACCAGCACTTCCAGACTGGCCCCGGAAAGAATACAGGCAGCGCGACGGCGCGAGCCATCCATGATCTCAATTCGGTCACCGTTCACGCGACCTATGGCCGGGAAAAATTGCTGCAGTGTAATCGTACGCGTGATTTCCTGCAGCGATTCAGGCGTCAGCGTGCTCTGATCACGTCCATTGATTTTCGGGTCAACGCTGGTTCGGGTTTCAATATCGTCATGCAGGATCAGCTGGCGTACAAAGGTCGCCTTCGCACCTGACTTCAGTGTAAAAGTGCGCGACTGGCTGCTGCTGTCGATCATGTTCGCAATAGCAGAATCGCCGAACTTGCGGCCAATGCGCTGTATCGGTTTGCTCACAGGGTACTCCTGATATATTCGATGCGATCAAACACAGCCCTTGAGAACTGCTCGGCTTCATATTTGGCTTTTCGCAGGGCGTCTGCGCTGCCCGGATAGGAAGCGGGGTTGGCACTGATCACCGTGTCAAAGGATTCGCCACAACGCTCAAATCCATCAAGACGCGGTAAGCCGCAGTCCAGCATCGATTTGGTAAATACCTCACGGGCATAACTTTGTGACGTCAGGTGATCATGCTTGGAGGTCATTTTAGACATAAAGCCAATATTAGCTTTGAGCCGCGGTTCGATACCTTCAGCCTCAATACGCTCCAGCATTTCTGGCAGGCGCGTCAGGTACTTCATGGTGGAGTGGAAATCGACCTGTGCCGGCGGCGTCGGTGTCAGCAGCACATCGCTGGCCGCGATCGCATTCAGCATAAAGGAATCAAGATGAGGGCCGGTATCAAGGAAGATAAAATCGTAGTCACCTGCCAGACGGTCGATCACATTACGGCGAAGGACTTCTGAGGGGGCAACGCCGGGCAGATGTTCAGCAACCAGTTCTTCCCAGTCGCTGGCAACGAACCCATCGTCGATTGAGGCCGGGATAACGTCAACGCCGGGCATGACGGTAGGTTTAATAAACTGCTCGCGAAGCTGGTCTGCATCCAGATCGTTGAGCATAGCCTGCGCTGCTGTTTCCAGTACTGAACCGACACTGTTGGTATGGCTCAGGAACATCGTGCTTGACGCCTGGGGATCCAGGTCAATAACCAGTATGCGCAGGTCATTGTGCAGCATAGAAGGATGGGCGCGCATACCGTGAGCCAGCGTGACGGTGCTGACGGTTTTAGAGACACCGCCTTTAAGGCTGACAACAAACACGACAAAGGGGCCATCATGCCGATCGCGATATTTTGGTACTTTACGATGCTGATAAATGTCGACGACGTTCTGAATGGTCAGGGCATATTGCGATGTACTGCCGGTTTGCTTTTTACCAAACTGGTATCCTGCTGCTTCCATATCACTAATTGCAGCGACGACAGCGTGCTTACTCAGCAGTGGCATATTAGCAACAGCATTGCGGGAGAAAGTCTGGTAAAAACCTGTCTGGTTAAATTCCTGACGCTGCTGCTCAATGTGGTCACTGAGTCCATGTAACATGGAGTTGGCACGTGTTGCCATCTCCAGCACTCCACCATAATCGCGCTTCATAAGACCCTCTGCGTTAATGTTTTTTGCATACTACACAAAAAGCGCACACCTGCCAATTTTTTAGGAAAATGCCAAAAACCTGGATTTTTTGTCTCAGGTGGTGGAATGGTTTTCGAAAATTTATGGTCAGCTGTAAAAGAGGATCTCTTGAGCTCTGTGGCCGTAGTCCATTCAGTTTGAGTATGTTGAACAGGCATCAGGGTTGAGTTTGATAATGGATGGCGGAGGGTAGTGCGCGATATTCGTTTTACTTTTGTGATGGCAGAAATGCCCAGTCGGCAATCGTGGCCCTTATATCAGACGCTGATCATGGTGTTTTCATCATGAAAATTTTATATATATCTATTTATATCAATATCTTACGAGAATATTTGCTTGGTGAAAATCTGCAGCGAAAATGGGTTTTTATAAAGTATTCTTTTAACTATAAATAGTGGCTTAACGTTAGTGGAAAGTCTAAGTGGTCACCCTGGCAGTACTCTCTTTTTGATAATAAAACCTTGCTCCCTCAAAAGAACAGATATCAGCCTTATACATTACCAAACTAACCTTTTCTGACTTTTAAGATCATCGCAATCGAAATCGAAGAATTTCTTTTCTGGCCCGGAGCCGATCTGTCAGCAATGTAAGCTTTGCTAAGAGCCAGGCGTAGACATGACTTCTTCTAGAAAGTCTATAAAGGCAAAGCTATAGGATGCGATGCTTTACTCACTTTCTTAATAAATCTGCAAAAGAGAGGAGATGTATCGAGCCAGGCTGAAACCCTATACATCAACTATCGGGCTGTGAGCTTCTACACGAAAAATGATTATATGCGTATTGGAGTTACAGCTCCTGCATAGGCAGGACAGAATCTGTCTGTTCCTCTAAGAAATGGTGCTGGTCGTAAGCTTGTCAGAAATTCATATCCTCTTATAACTTTCAATTACGATTTGTTTATAGTCTGTGTGGATGCTTCTCACAGAGTCCTGCAGCATTTGTCACTGCATCTGACAGAGATTCTATTCTTATCGCTGACTGACTTTGATCCCCATAAAGATATTTTATTTATAGTGTTAGCTTTAGCGGTTTCATGAATACTGTGATGAAACATTGAGATCTGTGAATAGGGCAGGGGATTGAGAGTAACAGGCCAGATAGTAATAACCAGTAAGACGCCGCATAAGCAGCAAAAGGAAATCCGCATAATTTAAACATCGTCTGTTCGGTAAGTGTACGGGTATGAAAACCAACTTTCTTTTTCCCTCGTGATAAACGATCGTATGCAGTTACCTGATGATGAGACTATGCATAACAAATTTCTTTATGAGCTGGATTTATCAGGTTGGGGAAAAGTATCAATTGCTACGCTAACTTATCGCTGTCTGAATTCATTCAGGAGCCAGTTGGACTTAATGAGTCCATCTTCAACCTCTTGAAACGTTATTTCTGAGATCATAAGCAGGGTGTTTTCACTATGAAAATATGGAAAAATCACTCGTTTATCAGATAGATAAATCATTAAATTCATGGTGAAAATCTGTTCTTTACTCATGAACGTTTATTTGAAGAGCTTGGAGATATTCACTTTGGGCTTAAAACCTTAATCTCTTTATGGTTATTGGCACATACCCGATTAAATGCTTTGCCTTGTCAGCAACAGATTGCTCCCACACCTAATAACTCGCTCAGAACTTGCTTATAGAATTCTTCATCTCGTATCTGCAGTTGAAAACCCGTTTGATCTCAGCTTTGGTTATTGCTGAATCGTGTCTGTTTTATCCCCGTTATTCACAGGCCAGATCCAATTGGTCGATCCTCAATAGATCAAATTGAGATCCTTAACAGATCCCAACAGGCTTTGAAGCCACGCAGCACAAGGTCTGAAAGGGTGTTGGTATCCACTGTAGCGAGAAGAACAACCACTGCAGAGAGCACAATAACCACTATAGCGAGTAAAGCAACCGCGCTGGCGAGTACTCAACAACCACTGTAGCGAGTAGATAACACTTTTTCATGTGCATAACCCCCGATTGAGCACACCCGCTGCAGTTTTAGAGTCTTTGCCAAGGAAACAGGATAAAAACGGAGATTCTGATTAACCGGGGGGTAGGCTTTTTTAACGGGTTATCCACCGAGCAGATCCAATAACAGATCCACATAAGATCCTTTTTAAGTTCCTTAAAGATCCCCGTGGAGCCTCAGCCCCTGGTATCACTGCGATAAAGAAGGTTAGCTAACCACTGTAGCGAGTAAAACAACCACTGTATCGAGATAAATAACCACTATGGCAAGTAGATTAACCGCTATAGTGAGTGCTAGTATCCACTGTATTGAGTAACAGCGGCTCTCGCCTGTTCACATTACGGATCTTCCTAATGCCAAGAAAAGAACCAGATATCCTGAACATAGCTGATGCGTTTAGCGAAACAGACAAGCGTACAGGCGAAGTTGTTACTCTAACGCCCAACAGTAATAACACCGTGCAGCCAGTCGCGTTGATGCGTCTCGGCTTGTTTGTTCCAACGCTGAAATCCACAGCGCGTAGTCAGAAAAACCAGATGAATGCGATGGATGTGACTCAGGATCTGAAACAGTTATCTCTGGTCAGATCGGAAGGGTATGACAACATCAAGATTCTGGGTGCCCGGCTGGATATGGATAATGATTTTAAGACCTGGGTTGGGATCATTCGCGCATTCGCCACGCATGAGTGTCTGGGAGACACAGTAACGCTCTCGTTCGTAGAATTTGCAAAACTCTGCGGCATACCTTCTGCGCGCCTCTCATCGAAGCTCAGGAGCCGTCTGGACGCTTCGCTGACGCGGATTGCGTCTAATACCCTGACTTTTACCAGCAAGGGCGGAGAGAACTACACAACGCATCTGGTGCAGTCCGCCAAATACAGCGTCAAAAAGGACACGGTGACCTTACAGGCTGATCCCAAAATCTTTGAGCTGTATCAGTTCGACAGAAAGGTTCTGCTGCAGCTTAAGGCTATTAACGAGCTGGCACGCAAAGAGTCCGCTCAGGCGCTTTATACGTTCATTGAAAGCCTTCCGCCTAAGCCTGCACCAATATCCATGGCACGCCTGCGTGCAAGGCTTAACCTTACGTCGCGCGTGATCACCCAGAATGCGACAGTCAGGAAAGCGATGGAGCAGTTAAAAGAGATTGGTTATCTCGATTATACCGAGACCCGCCGCGGCTCTTCCGTATACTTCTGGGTCCATTACCGTCACCCCAAGCTGCGCCCGGCCGAACTGCCGCTCAGCAAGGCAGGCCTGATCGATGATGAGATGGACGAGTTTGACGATATGGACAACGATCCCACTATTATTGATGTCAATCTGCCTGAACCGGTGGGTGAAGATGAAAGCAGTGAACTTGTCATGGTATCGCGTGAGGAAAAAGAGTTACTGAATAAAATCAGGAAACAGAAAAAGCGTTAGATGCCTGTTCACCACACAGTTCATGGCTGACCCATCCTGCAGCCTGCTAACCACTATAGCGAGAGATGGGCTGTTTAAGGGTATCTGACAGCCCTAACCACTATAGCGAGTTAGATTACTCGCTATAGTGGTTAGCCCCTTTCCGAAAGAGCATCAATATCCAGATGCGCTTGCCTGAAAACATCCTGCAATTTGCTGTGGTCTTCCATTCCGCCTCCCGGACCCAGAGGGTGCATTGGACTTCACAAGAGATCTACTTCTCGTAGTGGTTAGCCAGTACGTGGCTTCACTGTAAACGCTGCAATAAGGCGTTATCGTGTTTATCACTCTCTATAGTGGTTAGTCAGGTCTGGTTAACAGAATGCGGATTCTCCTCCCAATGCCATCTGACGTGTTCCGCAGGCGATATTGAGCTCTTCGGTTTTACTCGCTACAGTGGTTATCGCCATTCTGAAATGGCTATCTCATCCTGGTTTGCCTCATTCTGCCCAAAAGATTTACACGCTACAGTGGTTTTCTGGAGATTTATTGGCTGATGCGTTCAGATAATGATCAGGTGACAGACACGGTTCTTACAACATTCTCGCTACAGTGGTTATTTTTTTGGATTGAGGGGCGATATTACTCGCTATAGTGGTTAGCAGTATCATTTTACTCTGCCTGTTAATGACATTTAGCTAGTTAAAGTGAGTGCTTACTATCAATATTTATCTCTCATAGCATGATGAGAACAAAAAATTAGCTTAGCAGGTAAGGTCAGCCAGGCACTCGCTACAGTGGTTGTGTTACAGGATGAGCAGAATGATTTCGTCAACAGAACAAAGCTATTTTAGCGAATAACAGCGCAAAACAGGGCAGGGCTATCACTCCGTTCAAGCTACATGCACCTCCTCACACGACCTTTTCACTCGCTATAGTGGTTATGCCGCATGGAAGTCGTGCGTGGTGCACTGTTGAGCATAGATAATCTTAGGCTCCTCTTTCTGGATCACTTACTCGATACAGTGGTTATCATCTGAGAACAGAGGTGAGCAGGTACTCGCTACAGTGGTTATCTGAGCGTTTATCGTCTGCCTGAGTGATTTATCGGCATAATCCGGATGAATATTGCGCAACATACTGGCTACAGTGGTTGTCATAAACGCTTCGGGCGCACCTTTGCTCGCTATAGTGGATATTTGTCACATTCTATACCCTGATAGTGCAGTTCAATCTCAGATTTACTTCCTATAGTGGTTAACCTGTAAGCGTTACTCGCTATAGTGGTTATCAGAAAATGTATGCCGGAAATGCGTCAGAAACTCATTCAAAAATGCAGTATCGCGTCCAGGATTTACAAAAGAAGCTTAGAATGCGCAGATAAATAAAGGGGAGTAGGGAGGGCCTGTTAATCATGCCTTTTCCTGAGAGTCGGCACGGCCATAAATGAAAAAAGCGGCCGCTCGCTGGCGTACCGCTTTAAAATTATTAAGACCGCGTACGGTTACATCGCTTCGCGATATTCCGGCCAGGCGACCGATTGGGCCTCATAGCGGCCCGCAGATGCGAACAGCGTACCCTGGAAATTGATCACACCTGCAGCTTCCAGCCACATCCACTCTTCAGCCTGTACGATCCCAGCCGCGATAACGGTGATCTCCAGCGCTGAGCAGCACTTGATGATTGCCTGCACCACCGCCTGCTTTGGCCCACTGCGATGAACGTCGCGGGTGATACCGGCATCGATACGGATACGGTCAGGCTGAATATGAGTCAGCAATGACAATCCCGCGGAGCCGTCTCCAAAATTGTCGATAGACAGGCTGATCCCGAACGCTTTTAACGCGCGTACGGCTTCAGAGAACGCATCCAGCTGTGAAATCACGCCGGTTTCACTCACACCAATAACCACCTGCTCCGGCACCAGACCCGCCTGCTGAATGGCTGCCACAATGTGCTCAACGGCGTCGGGTATGACAATCAGCGTCATTGGCAGCAGACTCACGTAGAGCGTCATACCATCGGGACAAACCAGGCCAGCGTGGGCAAAGGTTTTCTTCACGGTTTCCAGATCGTCAACATAAAGCCGGTCGCCGGAAATTTCACCGGTCAGCGCCGGACGCAGGGTGACAGCTTCAATGGCGGTCACCTGACGCGCCAGTGGATCGACCACCGGCCGGAAGCTCACCCCTTCTGTCTCCGGACAGGAATCCGGCACATTAGTGTGCTCTGAAATAAACTCCCAGTAACCTGGCGGCAGAACCTCGTAGTAGTTTTCTTTCTCGCGTGACTCAACAAAAGTACGCAGGAATTGCAGTGCCCGATCATCATAGGTCAGGCGATATTTAGACGTACCTTTGTCCAGCACCGCCTGCAGCAGTGATGAGCGATCGTGTTCGCGCAGATCAAACAGCGACATGCCCGCATTACCAAAACGTCGGGAAGGCGCATAGTCGCGCATTAACTCCACCACATTATGATGCCGGCGATCGGCACAGATTCGCTGATAAACGGCCTGAATGCCCGCTTCCGGGCCTTCAAGTAACTGGAAGAAATGGGTGCCGTTGAATAACAGGATACCGGTTACACCGTGGGTAGTATTGATTTTGCTGGCGTTGTCGACCATTTCCGGTAGGGTTCTGACCGGAAAGTCCTCTGAAATATGGCTGCGATAGATTATGGTGGTAAGCATGTGCAGCTCCGTTTTACGTGATTGTTGCGGACACGCTAACATTGATCAAAAAATGTTTCACCTTTACTTGGTTACTGTCGCACAGACTGCACCAGAGCAGGTGGCACTAAGCGAAGCGGCAAATTGGCAGATCTGAATTCAGTTACCTTAATGGTAATAATGCTGCTGGATCTCCGCAGAGAAGCTCATTTCAGTGCATCATAAATAAGACCGCCATCAGGGCGGCCTTGTGGCTTTAGCGGAAAGTTAATCCGCAGCTCAGCAGTGACATAAGCGCAATGTTCACACAGGTATAGCCTGCAGGTTTAATGACACTCACCACGCAATTTCCAGTGAAGCCAGTGATCCAGCGCCTCTTCGTTTAATGGCCTGGAATAGAAATAGCCCTGAGCCTGATCGCAGCCATATTCTGTCAGGGATGTCACGGCGTCAGGACACTCAACGCCTTCTGCCACCACCGTATAGTCCAGCTCTTTGAGCATGGCGATAATGCTGCGGGCAATAATGCGTGAAGCCGTATCTGAAGAGAGTTCACTGATCAGAGAGCGATCCAGCTTGATAACATCGAGCGGCATACGGCGCAGATAGCTGATATTGCTGTAGCCTGCGCCAAAATCATCGAGTGAAATCGTGAATCCCCGTTCTCTGAGCATCTCCAGTCCGCGAAGGGCGGTGGGGCTTTCCAGGATACGTTCTGTCTCCAGGCATTCGATGCCCAGCAGCGAAGTCGGAAGCTTAGACTTCAGCATTTTGCTTTCCAGCGCGGATGCAAATCCCTCGCATGCAAAATCGCGTACGCTGACGTTGATGGTCAGTGGCAACTGAATACAGTTATTACGCAGTCGTCTGAGACGTTCAACGGCCTGATCGATAATCCAGGCGGTGAGCACCGAGAGCAGATCGGTCTGCTCAGCCAGCGGAATAAAGGCGGCAGGTGAAAGTTCCCCTCTGCTGGGATGTCGCCAGCGGATGAGCGCTTCCAGGCCCACCGGTTTGCCACTCTGCAGGCAAATCTTAGGCTGATAGACCATATAAAGCCCGATGTTATCGCGCAAAGCGGTTTTCAGATCGGTCATCAGCAGGAAATCTTCTGAGCGCTGTGTTTCCGCCTCAATATCAAAACGCTGAGAGGGCAGTCCGCGCCCGACAGCTTCATTCAGCGCGCTGACCGCGCGGCGTAACACTTCCGACGCTGACATGCTGCCGGCAACAAAGGCCGCCTCACCGGTATGAGGCGTCAGTGCAACTGACAGCCCCTCATCCATGTCTGCACTGATACCTTCCAGGCGACCGGCGACCCAGGCTGCACTCAGTCTGCTATCAGCACGGGTCAGAATGGCAAACCGCCCTGTGGCCACGGTGTAGATCATCTCACCCACCGCCGGGCGCAGGCGCAGCGGCAGCAGGGTAGCCATATCCTTCAGCAGGCTTTCAACCGGATTCATTCCCATGGTGCGGGCCAGTTCATAAGCACGTGACATGTCGATGCAATCAATCAGCACCAGACGGCGTGGCGTGGTGTCACCCGCCACGGCCAGATATTGTAAATCACGTATCAGGCGCTGACGGTTAGGCAATCCGGTCACCGGATCGCAAAAACCAGCGGAATGCCAGGCTTCAAGAAAGGACATGACCAGCGTGGAGAGCAGCGTTAATGTCGTCACCTGCTCAACGGCAAACGCATGCGGCTCGGTGTCGGTAACACAGAGCGTGCCCAGAATAATGCCGTCGCGGGTTTTCAGAGGCACACCGGCATAAAAGCGAATAAAAGGTGAGCCGGTGATCAGCGGATGCGTCACGAAACGCGCATCGTGATAGGTATCCGGGACGATCACTGCGCTGTCGCTGTCTACCACATGACGGCAGAGTGAATCCCCACGCGTTGAACGTTGCAGATCAAAGTTATGTGACGCCCGTACGGTCTGGAACTCGTCATCCAGCACAGAGATAAAGCTTCCCGGTATGCCCAGGGCCTGACTGGCTAACCGGACAAATTTTCGCAGAACGTCATCGCGACTTTCGTCAGGGTCACGCAGTGCCTGCAAAGCACGACTTCGGCGTTCATTGTCGCCGTTTAGATTCTTGAGCATGTGTGTGTAACCTCCGCACCGGCTGATTACGGAGCGAAAAAAGAAAACTGTCCGGAGCGAAATTTCATTCGGGCGGCAGGAAATATAGCGTATTTTTTTATTTTCATCCTGATGATAAGGGACTATGCGGCGGGTGTCTCTTAATATTTTCTTTAACGCATAAAGGCGATATTTACGATTCGAAAATTTAATCGAAGCGGTGCCTGATTATTTACCTTTTATATTTTCAGCCCGGCGCAGCAGCGCTGTTAAGGTTTATTCCCGGGCAGAAAATCAATAAGCATTCAGGATGGTTACTATTATTTCTAAGTTGGTTTTCAGGGGGAACAGTCATGATGCCGGAGGCAGGATCGTTATGCGCAGACTACTCAGCGGGATAACCTCTTCAAACACAACGCAAAAGCCGGGCAGAAACCCGGACCGGCAGAGATGACCTGTCAGCGTGCTCCCGGCTGATGCAGGCCAATCCACCGCAAGGCCGGCGTTAACACAGCGTTTCTGTCAGCAATCAGCTTAACGTTTGATGCCATTCAGAGATTGAGCCGGGCGGCGTGGGGGCGGGTTCTGTTCCAGCCAGTCACGCACCTGTTCGGTCCGCGCGCCGCTTTCTCGGATCGCGCGTGTCAGCCTTTCCTGGGTTGTCCTCAGCTCCTGAGTCCAGTAGGTGATTTGCCACTGCTCACGAATTTCCACATGCGACAGATCGTCGGGTGAGCGACGCTGGATGGGATTTTTCATTTATTATCCTCCTCTGGTTTCAATGATGCAGCCTGAACAGGAACCTCAGGCTAAACATCTATCCTGATGAAGAAAGCGGCATTGAGGTAGCGGATTAATCCCTGAATGGTCCTTAAGTCAAATAACAGGATAATTCCTGGCGGAAGAAATAAAGCATTCTAAGGAAATAGGAAAAGTACTGCGAGGACGAAATATGCCGCTTCGCTTACAGAAAAATTTCGCTTAATTGTTGAATCTGAAATTTGACATTTAAGCAAAATAGTCAATTATTCTCTGGTCTTTTCGCTGTGAGCGCTTTCAGGCCGCTTCGCTTTAATTGCTGGCGAAGCGCTGTGCTTTTGCGTTTTTAATCATGTTGAAGGAGTGTTTGTTTGGTTAATCGTCCCCCCAAGCCGCCTGTGGTTGTCCAGAGTAATGTACGTGAACTTCGTCTTGCCGCTGGCCTCTCACAACAGAGCGCCGCTGAGCGTTTTGATCTTAGCCTGAGAGTCTGGCAAACCAAAGAAGCGGCAGGTAATCCGACGCTACTCAGTCAGGGTGAATATGAACTGCTGTTATTACTGGCGGGTTGCCATCCCCATTTCACTCTTGCGCCTCAGAGCAAAAAGTAACGGCTCAGTTAATACCCTGAAATGTATTTCTGTGATAACCGGCCGTACAGTCACGTTAAAAAAAATCTATTAAGCTACTTGAAAGCGGACAACTGATCCCTACTTTAGCGATGATCGGGAATATCATACCGGTCAGATGAACTTTTGGATGAACCTGTTCAGGAGATTATCACCATGTCTGTACAACAGTTTTCTGTTTTTCCTTCGCTGACGGATTCTGTCTTTTCAGACCGTTTTAGCCGTATCGATAAATTGTTCAGCCAGCTGACTGGCGACAAGCCGGTGACGTCAGTTCCCGCTTACGATCTGCAGCGGGTTGAGGATAACCGCTACGCGCTGACCGTCAGCGTACCCGGCTGGAAAGAGCATGAGCTGGAGATAGAACTACGTGGCGGCCGGCTTTGCGTGGCAGGTCACCGGGATGATGCATCCGGGGAGTCGTCCGGCGAAGCTCGGCAGGAGAACAGCAGCTGGATCCATCGCGGCATTTCCCGGCACGATTTCCAGCTAAGCTTTTCGATTCCGGAGCACATGAAGGTGACCGGCGCCAGCCTGGCGGACGGTTTACTCAGCATTGATTTGATCCAGGAAATACCGGAGAGCGAGAAACCGCGTCGTATCCCGATTGCGATCGGCGGACCACGAACGCTGGAACATCAGTAATGTGAACAGGGCGGAAGCGGCTAAGGCTGTTTCCGCCCTTTTAACTGCTGGCAGGGAAGAAGGTCAACCGCATCAGGCGCTGGCAGACATCGGGCAGACGGGCGATTGCACGCCAGTATTTGTTCCGGTCAGCATAACAGGATCACCCGCCTCCAGGCTGGCGTGAAATGCCGCCTTCATCGATGCACTGATACCATCGCCACACCACATCAGATGATGCTCAAAGCGGCGATGCGCTACAGCGGGAACACCGCATGCGGCCGCTGCGACTTCAACCCGAAAGCCCTGTCCGTTGAGCCGTATCGCCTCCATCCAGATCTCGGTTTCATCCGTTACGCTGACCGCTTCAAGAAACAGTGGTACGGTGCTGCGTCGCCGTGCGGCCAGCGACAGGCGCTCCCACTGGCCGATGACGGCACTATGAAAACGCTGCTGACGCTGGGCTGCTCCTTCGCTGAGGTCAGAACGCAGCCAGAGGTTGAGCGGCCGCAGATAGCGATTAACATAGTCATCACCACAGTAGTCGGTATTCATCATCTGTAGTTCACGTTCAACATCTGCGTCCGGATTGTTCGCCAGCAGTTGCAACATATCCTCTTCCCGGCAGGCCCAGCCGCCGGGCAGCGTGACGCTGGGCCAGTTAAGGGCAGCATGGATATCAAACAGCGTATGGCCTCCTGATGTCATTTCACGAACGCAGAGCGCGCGCGTGAGCTGCTGATCTGAATAGCCAGCAGGGCCAGGCGGTGTGATCAGCCCGGCCCGGCGCCAGCGACGCAGGGTTTCAGGAAGAACACCGACGAGACCACATACGGTGTCGGTAGAGTGGTGAGGCATAGTTGATATCCGGGAAGCGTTGCAATCCCATGATCGGGAAAGATGGCCGCATTATGCGCGCCAGGAATAAATAAAGAAACAATCATTTCCATAATCTGTCCCTGCAACAGGTACAGAGGTGTCAGAGAGTAAATGAACAGACGGAGAGAAGGGCTGACGGGCAGGTGCCGGGCGCAGAGACGCCCGGCGATTAAGAACGCTTTACCAGTGGTACTTGTTGGAATCTTCCCACTCTTTTACTTCTTTTTCGGCACGGTCTTTCTCGTAGCCGTAGCGTTCCTGAATTTTACCGACCAGCTGATCGCGCTTCCCTTCTACAACGGTCATATCATCATCCGTAAGATCACCCCATTTTTCCTTGACCTTACCTTTGAACTGCTTCCAGTTGCCGCCAATGCGATCTTCGTTCATGGTGATTCTCCCAATTCCGGTTGTTATCCAGGGACCTGATGAATATCTGTCCTGCCAGAAGGCTGTCAGATGGATCAAGCATGGCACAGCTTTTGCTTTTTGCAGCGAAGCGGTGTGAGCCGCTTCAAACTATGAGCAAAAGGGCAGGCAGGGAGGTATTTCTGCCGGGGAAATCACGGGCGTCGTGCAGGCCAGCTCACGGCAGGCTGAGCATTAAGGGCAGGGCGGGCAAACAGAAAGCCCTGGTAATAACGGACCCCGGCACCTTCCAGCCAGAGCCACTCTTCAATTTTCTCCACGCCTTCCGCAATGACCGTAATTTCCAGCGCCTGGCAGCATTTAAGGATGGCCAGCACAATCGCCTGACGCGGGCCGCTGCGATGAATATCGGTAATCAGCTTGCGATCGATCTTAACTTTGTCGGGCTGGAAATCGGCGAGCAGCGACAGGCCTGCGAAACCGGCACCGAAATCATCAAGGGCCAGGCTGATTCCGGCTGCTTTCAGCTGGCGCACAGCAAACTGAAAGGCATCGAAGCGGGAGATGACCTCATCTTCAGTCACCTCAACCACCACCTGCTCAGGGCGCAATCCCTGTTGCCTGATCTGCTGAATGAGATGTTCAACCGCATCGTCGATCACCACCAGCGACATGGGCAGCAGGTTGACGGAGAGCGTCTGCTCCCGCAGGCCGAGATGTCTGGCCAGCTGAAACGCATAGGTTTTGGAATGGAGATCCGCCTGATAACGCTCGCCTTCCGGCAGCTGTGAAAAGTAGTCTGCGGGTGGTGCGCCCTGAAGACCGCGTATCAGGGCTTCGCAGGAGACAATCCGGCGATTCGCTGCGTCTACGATAGGCTGAAGCGCAAATTCACAGCGCTGATCCGCTGCAGGCTGCAGGGGTGGCAGGGCGCTGACGGTAAGGGGCGTAGTCAGTGTCCACTCGCTGGCAGGGGCAATCCCGATAAACGTCTCTTTATCTCTGCCTTCGACAAAAGAACGCAGGAACTTCACTACCCGGTCATGTCTGATTCGTTCATCAGTCAGGGTGACCCGTTTAAGCAGGGCTTCCACGACGGTATGTTTCTGATAGTCACGTAAATCAAATAAGGCCATACCGGCATGACCAAAGCGACGTGCAGGGGCATAGTCTCGCATCAGTTCAATCAGATTAAAATGCCGATCATCCCGACTGATATGCTGGAAAACTGTGTGAACGTTCTCGACGCTCCCTTCAAGCACCTGAAAAAAATGCTGCCCGTCATAGAGCAATATTCCGGTGACTTCAGCTTCAGCGTTTTTGATGCTGGCGCGCTCCACCAGCGCTTTAAGCTTCTCTGGCGAGACCGAACCCGCAAGCTGGCTACGGTAAATCAGGGTGGAGAGCATAAGCAGACTCACATGGCAGGAAGTTACTGATTAACCATACCACAGAAATATTGATGGTTAAGGGCATAACTGCGGCCAATATATCGTTCTGCTTGCGGCATCAAACCGGGCATAGGGCAGGGAAATACTTCAGGCATTAAGCACACACATGTCAGATGGCGTCTCAATAATAAACCGGCGAATAAGCAGAGATAAAAGAAAAGCCCCCGCAAAAGCGGGGGCGAAGAGCGGATATAGCGCATTATTATAACGTCACGACATCCCTGGTGAGGCGCCGGTTATTCGGTTCGTGCCTGATTATTACGCGCTTTATATTCTCCTTACCATGTTGTTCTGGTGGGATTATTACGCGGGTAAAAATCAGTTTCTCTGATATTTCAGGAAATTGTCCTGATATTCAATCAACTGGTTTGGGCTTTTGATAATATCAGCACAGCCATTGAATTATCAGGTTACAAATCCACCACTTTTCCAGTCGCAATCTTAACGTCTTCAGCAGGTTTAACCGGTACGCGTAAACATTACTCGCCTGCAGAGTTAACTGCGTGTCGACATCTGCGGTAACTGAAAAAGTGCCCCCCTATAAAAGGGGGCAAGGGTAGGAGTCAGATCACTCTGAAACAGAAGTGGATTTCGTTGCAGAGCCATTTAAAGATAGGGCAAAACCGCTGTTATTTCCGCTGCGGTTAACCCTTTTTTTAGTTAGATATCAAATAATTAAAATGCTTACAATGTAAAATAATGAGCAGGATCAGTCAGTTAATTGGATATGAAAACGATTACTAAGATTAGGATTAAAGTCCTGATCTGCCTGCGGCTACGGCTATTAATGGCCATAATTCCGGCATCCAAAGCATGTGAATGCAGACTTGACCGCCTGACGGATTAATTATACTGTTCATAAACACAGTACTATTTCAAACAAAAGCCGTTGTGGAGTCAATGTGATGTCACAGGATGATGAGATCTGGCATGCTTTCAGAGAGGCGACAAGACAGGATGATGCCGGTCAGTTTACCGTCAGCACCCGGGATTTTGTGGCGGAGCTGCAACAGCGCAACGCACCTCATACACTGCGAGCCGCAAATACCTGGATCGAGATGCATATCACTACCTTCAGTGATATTTCTGTTGAGCCTGGTGAGTGTCGGTTGTTTCAGATGCCTGCGGCGCGCAGTTAACACGCGCCGCAGAACGGAAAATAACACTACAGTGCAGGTATTTCAGCCACGCTGCTCTGGCGGATGCTGACTGAATGGCTTCAGAGCCTGGACGACTGACGACCCATATCTGACCGATCCTGATAGTTAGGATTAGCAGGATAGCTCTTCTCGCAGGCCATGCGTGCCAGGTTGAGCGCAACTTTACGCTTTTTAAGCTTTAACTTTGGCAGCCACTCTTTGAACTGCGCCGTCAGCGACGCTGCCTGCTGTTCTGTTGTGACGCGACAGATAAACAGCTTGCTCTTCGTCTGGCGGCTGACATCAATGGCGTAGATTTCAAAGCCAGCACTGCACTCTTCATATTCAACATCCGTAAATTGCATGTGTGGCCAAAGACCGGTTCTGGTTTCAAATGTGGCTAAATCCATGAGAACTACCTTTTTTATTGTAAACGTTATTGCTGCGCGACAGACTTAAGCCTGGTCGGGCCAGTGAGCATAGACCACAATCAGTATTCCGCCAGTGAATTTCCTGCTTTAATCTGGCCCTGACACAAATGGCTAAAATCTCAGAGATGTGCCGTTAGGGTTCACCCGCCCACGTTTACACCTATCATTTAATCTGATGACACGCCCACATTTCGAATGTTCGTCTCCGGCAACGCCTGCTATTCGCAGCACTGATGTTGCAGGATCTGTTGCCCTTTTTCATGATGCAGACGTGCCTCTTTACAACAATTATCGTCAGCGATCCTGTTGAATTAGCAGGCTAATTATCAGATCCCAACGGACAGCATCTTAATCCTGATCCTGACCATCGGGTTATGTAAATATCGTGTAAGCAGGCAGGCAGATTCTTGTCGACATGCGTTGTTAAAGGGGAAAAATGAAAGGGGATCGATAACTGAGAACATCGTGAGGTAGTTCACTCTGTTAGAGACGCAAGTAAAAATAAAAAAATATATCCTCCACGATTGATTAAAGCCCCGTGGACGAAAGCCGATAAAAATAATCCAGTTCAAACCAGGTTCACACTTATTTTCTCTCCAGGGGACGTTTATGACTATTACACAGCGTCTGGTATTGATTTTCTCACTGCTTGCAATGTCACTGATTGCGCTGGTGATTATTTCTTTAT
Source organism: Pantoea sp. JKS000250 (assembly GCF_003201065.1). Classification (NCBI taxonomy): domain Bacteria; kingdom Pseudomonadati; phylum Pseudomonadota; class Gammaproteobacteria; order Enterobacterales; family Erwiniaceae; genus Pantoea; species Pantoea sp. JKS000250. Next base: position 72,860 of record NZ_QICZ01000003.1, read on the forward strand.
CAGTGATTTCGGGCTTTCAATCCCGTTTTGAATACGTACAGATGAATGCGATACCCAGCATTCGCGATCTCAACAAATCGATCAGTGTGACCAATCAGATAGGCATTGCTCTTTATCGCCACCAGAGCACTACCGATGCGACAAAACTCCCTGCTGCGGAAGAGCGCATTGAAAATCTGCTTCAGCAGGTTAAGTCATTGAATGATTATTATATGGCGAATGACATCTCCAATGATGAAGATAAAGCGATGACCGAGCAGGCCTATAAAAATCTGGATGCGGTTCGCAGCGCATTGCCAGCATTTCTTGCCGCCTCTCGCGCTCAGAATGATGCTGTCTCACTACCCTTACTGCAGAGTGATAATGGTATAGGGGCCGCTACCCGTAAAATGGAGGCGGATTTCACCCGTCAGATTCAGCTGAATATTGAAATTGGCGAACAGCTCAGGGCTGAGAATAAGCGCATTTATTCGCAGACGCTGTGGGCGATGTCTGGTGGTTCGCTGCTGCTTGTTCTGCTGCTGGCCGGTTTCTCCGCTAAGGTGATCCTTGGCATTAAAAAGAGCCTCTCAGGCATCGTCAACACCATGACGCAGGTGAGTCATACGCTTGACCTGACCCATACCGCTGAAGTCAGTAGTAAGGATGAGATCGGCAAAACGGCGATGGCGTTTAACCAGTTGCTGTCACGCGTTTCCGGCACGCTGCTTTCGGTCAGTCACGCCGCGCAATCGGTCAGTGCCGGATCCACGCAGATTGCTGCAGGTAACGAAGACCTTTCCGCGCGTACTGAAGAGCAGGCGGCATCTCTTGAGCAGACAGCAGCCAGCATGGCGACGCTGAGCGAAACGGTTCGTCAGAACTCAGAAGGCGCGCATCAGGCCAGCAGCCTGGCAAATAACGCCAATCACATGTCGATCCAGAATGGCACGTCAGTGAAGCAGATGCTCAACACCATGGATGAAATTCGCGCCAGCTCAGCAAAAATTTCTGAAATCACCGGGCTGATCGAAGGCATCGCCTTCCAGACCAATATTCTGGCACTGAATGCGGCAGTCGAAGCAGCACGTGCAGGTGAACATGGTCGCGGCTTTGCTGTGGTCGCATCTGAAGTGCGTAATCTGGCGCAGCGTTCCTCGTCTGCCGCACGTGAAATCAAAGACCTTATCTCAACATCGGTTTTACAGGTGGAGCACGGTTTAGAGCAGGCCAACGGCGTGGGATCAAACAGTGAAAATGTCCGTCAGGCGATTCAGCAGGTAGCCGATCTGGTCAATGAAATCGCCGCGGCGACGTCTGAGCAGAGCAAAGGCATTGAGCAGGTTCATCAGGCGATTGGCCAGATGGATGAGGTGACGCAACAGAACGCCTCACTGGTAGAAGAGGCTTCATCCGCCTCTAAATCCCTGCAGGAGCAGGCAGAGACGCTGTCAGGGCTGGTAGCGACCTTTACACTGGAGAGCAACCAGCGTGTTGCGCAGTCGCAACAGCCCGCTGGTGTACGCCGTCCGGTATTGCAGGCGAAGCAGCCTGCGCGCCACACCGTCGACATGACTCAGGCGAACTGGGAAAGTTTCTAATCGCTGAGCAGTAAAATCATGGCCTCCACACTGTGGGGGCTTTTTTTTATCTTTTATGAGCGAAATAAGAATAATTTTTATTTAAATAAAAATGAAATGAAATCGATTTCATTTTTAAAATATGCTGATCAAATTAACTCTTTAGAGTGAGGTGAAACTGTATCGATATATACAAAAAAAGAGTTCGTCAGGGTTAATAGCGTAATGGAGATTGATTCGATACAGTGCGGATGTCTGTTATCGGCGATAGATGCATTAACTTGAATTTCTTTATTTTCATAACGGTGATGCTGAAGTCAGGCTTACGACTAAAAATGCTGATATGTGCATTATTATTTTATGTTATTGATATTTATAAGTATTTTTAGATTTAGCTTAGGTGAAGCTTGCAGTAAATATCGTCATTTTATTCACTGTAAAATAACGTACCGCAATCTATACTCCTTTCTGCTGCGATATGCATTTCTGAAATTTCATACCAAACCCCTTTCTTCATAGCGTTATTGCGCTGCATGAGGCGTCTCTGGCTATGTCAAAGAAAGGGTAAAAATAATATGACACGCGCAATTTTGTGCACTACTCACCTGCACGCCCCACACATCAGAGCGGAAAAGAATGAAAAAAATACTCGACCGGATTAATTTGCCAGCAAAATTCCTGTTACTGGGAGCCTTTGCACTGGTGTTATTTATTTTACCTACCTTTCTGTTTATTCAGACAGGCAACCAGCTTATTGATACCAAAAAAGTCGAACTCACCGGTATTCCGGTTGAGAAAAAAGTCCTGCAGTTGCTGAACCTGCTGCAGCGCCATCGGGCGGAAAGCGCTATAGCGATTGGCCAGAACAAAATGGATAATCCGCCGCGCCTGGCCCTGGTCTCACAGATCAATAGCTTATCTGACAGCATTGCTGCCGATTTGCGTCAGAGCGATGAGCAGGCTCAGCCATTAAAGCGCCTTGAGCAGGTTAATCAGGAGTGGCGTCAACTGCAGGAAGATCTCAATGGCGGCCGGCTGACCCTGGCGAGCAGTCTGACGCGGCATACTCATCTGATCCAGGTGCTCCTGGACACCAGTCAGGATGTACTGGATTTTTATCAGCTCTCGCTGGATGCCGATTTAAACACCTATCAGTTGATCGTCAGTATTTACAGCCGTCTGCCGCTGCTCACTGAAACCCTGGGTCAGATTCGCGGCAATGGTGCTTCGCTAATTGCCAGCGGTAAAGCATCGGATGCCGATCGCAGTCGTCTGGCATTTCAGATAGATAATGGCAAAACGGCCTTATCACAGTTCAGCGGCAATATGGATAAGGTGTTCATGATTGAACCCGATCTTAAGACGACCTTTGGTGACCTGGCGGAGAATGCGAAACAGCAGGCCCTGAGTGCATTACAGCTGGCTGAGGGTGCCATTGTAACCGGACAGGTCAGCATTACCCCGGTTGAATATGTACGGGTCTTAACTGAGGCGATCAACCGCTACGGCATGCTGAGTACCCAGAGCAGCGCCCGTTTGCAGGCGTTACTGCAATCGCAGATTGATACGCGTCGTCAGGCACAGTATCTGCTGCTGGCGGGTTTGCTGGCGATTGCCGTGCTGTCCATCCTGCTGGCAGCTATGATCACCCGCTCTGTGACCCGCCCGGTCAAAGAAGCGGTCGAAGTGGCCAGTCGCGTCGCGGCGGGCGATCTGACAGCACAGCTGACGATTTCCGGCAGTAATGAAATGGCTGAACTGCTGAATGCGCTGATGCGGATGCAGCAGCGTCTTGCCCAGCTGGTTTCGGATATCAAAGGTAACGCCGCCACCATTGCCAACTCTTCAGAAGAGATTGCCCGAGGCAATGGTGATCTTTCGTCGCGCACCGAACAGCAGGCGGCTTCACTGGCTGAAACAGCGGCCAGTATGGAACAGCTGGCATCAATTATTCAGCAGAATGCGGATAACACCCGCTTTGCTTCTGATCGCGCAGAATCAGCGACGCAGGCGGCACTGTTAAGCGGCGCGGCGATGGATTCCGTGATGCAGACCATGCACAAAATCCGCGGCAGTTCGGGTCAGATTGAAGAGATCACCTCCGTGATCGACAGCATCGCTTTCCAGACCAATATTCTGGCACTAAACGCAGCGGTTGAAGCGGCGCGCGCCGGTGAGCAGGGCAAAGGTTTTGCGGTTGTCGCATCCGAAGTGCGGGCGCTGGCCCAGCGTTCAGCCAGTGCAGCAAAAGAGATCAAGAGCCTGATTGAGCAGTCGGTCTGTCACGCGCAGGAAGGGATTGCGATGGCGCAGAACGCAGGCGACAAAGTGAAGCAGAGCGTCAGTGCCATTGAACAGACCTCTCAGCTGATGCGTGATATCTCTTCTTCATCTGAGGAGCAGAGCAGTGGCATTTCGCAGGTCAATATTGCGGTGAACCAGATGGATCAGGTGACGCAGCAGAACGCCGTGCTGGTGGAAGAGTCGGCCTCCTCTGCTGATGAGCTTGCCGCACGCGCAGGGCAGTTACGTACCATGGTTGCGGTGTTCCAGACAGCATAATAGTGTTAAAACAGCCGCCACCTGTGGGCGGCTGTTATTCTCTCAACGCCTGCTACGCCTGATGATCCTGCAGACAGGCCAGATAAGTTTCTCCCGACCGCATCACTTTCTCTTTCGCCTGCTCACGAATTTCCTGACCTTCAAACGCGCCATAAAGCTGCCTGAATGTTACGTCATCAAGCCGATGCAGGATGTCGCCTACTGTGGCGGCTGACAGTGGCAGCATATTTGGGTAGCTCCACATAAACGACACGCCATGCGCACCCGGCGTGACCTGAATGATATCACCCGCCAGCATCACCCCTTCGCCCTCGTCCCAGTGCAGCACGCTGCCACCTGGAAAGTGGCCGCCCAGCCGTAACAACGTTACACCCGGCATCAGCGCCAGTGAATCCCCCTCCCAGAACCGGATATACGGGCTTTCCCGGACAATCCATTGCCGATCTCGGGCATGCAGATGCAGGGGCGCATTAAACGCCTCTGCCCACTCCTGCATGGTGGTGTAGTAGTGCGGATGAGAAATTGCGATAGCATCAATGCCGCCCAGCGCCGCGATTAGCGTGTACGTGGCGTCATCAAGGTTAGCGATGCAATCCCAGAGCACGTTGCCGTGCGGCGTACGCAGCAAAAAGGCACGCTGATTAATGGCAAATTCAGGCACCGTTTTAAGACTTAACAATGCATCGCTGTGGGCCGTCCACTTATTCGCGTGGCTGGTGCGCAGCGCGTCAAACGCGATCCAGCCCTGACCCGCAGCCGGAACGTACTGACGTTCATCCTCACAGATTTTACAGTGCTGATTCGGGGCATCAGAGGGATAAGCCGTCCCGCAGGCGGTACATAACATCGTCATGGTGATCTCCTTTGTCTCACTCAAGCTTATGCACACCTGCGAAAACCGCACTTTCCTGACGTAATTTCGTCACGCGATTACCGCTGGCGGCGCAGCGTAATCCGCGTCAGTTCGGAGGGGCGGCCCAGCCTGACCGCCATGCCCGGCCAGAGTGCCGTGCCGTTATTCACATAGAGCTGCATTCCGCCAACCTGATAAAGCCCGGACACAAACCCGGCGTTGGGTTTAGCAAACAGCCGGTCCAGTCCGATAATCAGCCCGCCATGCGTATGCCCTGAAAGCTGCACATCCACGCCCTGAGCCGCGTTCTGACGGGCATTGCGCGGCTGATGATCCAGCAGGATCACCGGTGCGTTTTCAGGTGCCTGCGCCAGCGCGCGGGCCAGGTCGGGGCCGGTTGCATTTCTGCCGGGTGCGGAGGCATCTGGCAGACCGGCAATCACCAGCTTTTCCGCACCGCGCTGGATGACGGTATGGCTGTTGAGCAGCGGCTGCAGCCCCAGTGACGCCAGGTGGGCCGTCCAGACTGTCTGATGGAAGAAATATTCGTGGTTACCGGTAATCGCCCATACGCCATCACGGGCTGCCAGCCCACGCAGCGGCGCGACGTCATGCCGCCTGTGTTCCAGGCTGCCATCGATCACATCGCCCGTTACCACAATCAGATCGGCGTTGAGAGACATCGCGCGCTCAACCATCGCGGCGGTCCAGGCCGCATTAAACAACCGGGTGATATGCAGGTCAGTCAGCTGCAACAACTGATAGCCCTCGAACTCAGCGGGCAGGTTGGGCAGGACCAGTGTTACCTCTTTGACTGGCGGCACGCGTATCGCCTGCTGTACCCCAACGGCAGCCATCACCATCGCCAGCACCACAGCCAGATAGCGAACACCGGGCACCAGCTCCAGCGGATGCCGCAACAGCAGCGCGATCAGCATTACCGCATCCATCAGCATCTGGAGCAGCGCCAGCAGCAGCACGGTGCTGTACGCCCAGTTAAACAGGATGATAATAATGCGAGGCATTTCGGCGGAGAAAATACCGCCCGACGTAAAGCGGCTTACCAGCAGATATTGTGAGGCCAGTAAAACCAGTGCGGAGAGCAGGATCTTGATGGCCAGTGGCAGGGATAAGGGAATGATGACGCGCGCAATAACATACCAGCTGGGTAAGCTGAAAATCAGGTGAAACATGGCAGTCTTCCGGTAGGGCGCTGAACGTCAGCGCAGGCAAAAAAGAGACGATCGTTTATAGAGCTGTTTTCAGCACATCAGTGTATACGATGCTGCCGTTCGGGTTACTTCGCGCGGGGTGCTTTACGGGTGATAAAACAGCTGGAGGGCCGAAAAAAGGGTGCCGGCAGGCCGACAAGCAAAAACAGCGTGACCGGAACACCGGCCACGCTGGCAATATTAACTCTCTTGCAAGTCAGACTAGCGAAGAATACCTGAGGTGGTGTGCGTCTCGTCGGTTACGCGCGTCATAGCAATCGGAATACTTTTATAGGCGGGAATGCCGCTTTTGGTATCGTGGCTATCGAGCGGAACCATCACATTGGCCTCCGGGTAGTAAGCGCCGACTGAACCTGGTGCCATATCAATAATCACGATGGTCAGGTTTTTCATCTGACGCGAGGTGGGATTACCCTCCGGATCCAGCGCCATGAGATCGACACGGTCACCCACCCGCAGCTCTCGTTTCTCCGCCTCTTCCGCATTGATAAACAGCACATCGCGGCGGCCCGTCACGCCACGATAGCGGTCATTCAGTCCGTACAGCGTGGTGTTGTACTGATCGTGACTGCGCAGGGTGGTGAGCACCAGATCATGGCACTTCAGCGAGCGGGGATCTTCGTTGATGCCCTGCATTACTTTAAATTGCGCACGACCGGAAGGCGTGAGCCAGACGCGTTCTGATGCGGCGTTATGGAGCCGGAAACCACCCGGATGCTTAATCCGCTCGTTGAAGTTTTCGAAAGCCGGGAACACGGCTTCAATGGCATCACGGATACGGCTGTAATCGGCGACCATGGCTGACCAGTCAACCACGCTGTCTGGCAGGGTTGCCTTAGCGAGTGAGGCGACCAGCGCCGGTTCAGATTTCAGATGGGGTGAAGCCGGGTTCAGCGAACCGCGCGAGGCGTGTACCATCGACATGGAATCTTCAACGGTCACACTTTGCGCGCCGGTCGCCTGAACATCGGTCTCAGTCCGGCCCAGCACCGGCAGCAGATAGTTATGTTTTCCGAGTAACAGGTGTGAGCGATTCAGCTTGGTGGCCATATGCACTACCAGATCTAAATTACGCATGGCCGGGAATGTCACCTGTGGATCGGAGATTGCCTCTGCCAGGTTACCGCCCAGACAGAGCAGCGCTTTGGCTTTACCATCGCGCATCGCCTTGATCGCCTCGACAGCGCCGTGACCATGTTCCTGTGGCGGACGGAAACCAAAGACCTTTTCAATGCTATCCAGCAGCGACTTCGGCGGGATCTCAGTGATGCCCACTGTGCGGTCACCCTGAACATTGGAGTGACCGCGTAACGGACAGATCCCCGCACCCGGCTTACCGATGTTGCCGCGCATCAGCAGCAGGTTCGCGATTTGCTGGACGTTCTGCGTGCCGTACTGATGCTGGGTAATGCCCATGCCATAACAGATGATGGTCCGTTCAGCGCTGGCGTAGAGCCGGGCGATATGCTGGATCTCCTCACGCGCCATGCCGGAGACTTTGAGGATGTGCGCCCAGTCGGTGCTTTCCAGGTCAGCTTTCAGGGCATCAAAGCCTTCGGTGTGCTCGTTAATAAACGCTTCATCGATGACGCCGGGTTTGCCATGGCTCAATGCCTCCTCGTGCAGGGTGAGCAGGATCTTCATCACGCCTTTGAGCATCGCCGCGTCGCCGCCCACCCGCACTTTGTAATAGGTCGAAGCCAGCTCAGTAGAGCTCATTGAGAGCATCTCAATCGGACTCTGCGGCGAGGTAAAGCGTTCCAGCCCGCGCTCACGCAGCGGGTTGATCGCCACAATGGTGGCACCGCGCTTAGAGACTTCCCGCAGCGTGCCGAGCATGCGTGGATGGTTGGTGCCAGGGTTATGACCGATGCAGAGCACCAGATCGCAGTGGTCAAAATCCTCCAGCTCTACCGTACCTTTGCCGACGCCAATCGACTCCGGCAGTCCGACGCTGGTCGGTTCATGACACATGTTTGAGCAGTCGGGGAAATTGTTGGTGCCATATTCGCGGGCGAAGAGCTGCCACAGAAACGCCGCTTCATTTGAGGCGCGGCCCGACGTATAGAACTCCACGCTATCGGGATCCTCATAGCTACGCAGATGCTCACCAATCTCCTGGAATGCCGTCTCCCACTCGATGGGCTGATAGGTGTCGGTAGTGGGATCGTACTTCATGGGATGGGTCAGCCGTCCCTCGCCCTCCAGATGCAGTGCGCTGCGCTCCCACAGTTCGGTCACGGTATGAGCAGCAAAAAATTCCGGAGTGGTGCGCTTGCTGGTGGCTTCCCACGAGACGGCTTTTGCGCCGTTTTCGCAGAACTCAAAGGATGAGGCATGCTGCGGGTCGGGCCAGGCACAGCCCGGACAGTCAAAGCCCTGCGGCTGATTAACTTTAAACAGGGCAATCACATCCTGCTTTACTGACATCTGGCCACGGATCGCATCGGCAACCGCCTTTAGTGCGCCCCAGCCACCGGCGGCACCACCATAAGGGGCGATGCCATTTGTGCGATTTTGCTCTTTCATAATGCTCCACATTGTCTCTATTGTTATTGGCTAAGCCTGGTACATAAAAAGGAACAGCAACGTGGATTCTGGCTATTATTCAGCGAAATTTTTTCTCAAAATGTTTCGGTGTGGCCGTGCGCTCTGTTTTTCTGGTATGAAATAAGCGTGAGGGTCACGCAATAATAAACGGGACGGCCGTGTGCGATCCCCTGGGAAATTTATCAGGAACAGCAAAGCTGTTATGACTGGCAATAAATGGATTTTAAGTAACGTATTGTTATAAAATAATAATAATGCGGTGGTGATTCTGTGGTATCTAAATAATTTGATTTCTTGCAGGTAAAGTCATTACGGTTAATATTTCCATCTGTACGCTAAAAAAAGAATATTCACAACGGTATTATTAGCGTAGCGGGAGTCGGGTAAATATAACGGGTCGTTATTACCGCACAAATTAATAAGCCGTTCTGGTATTTAAACTATCGTTCAGCCGGTATCTGTACACATCATGAGACAGCGCCATTGCCCGGCGCTGCTGGCCGATCAGGGGAGGTCAGTACGATCGCCTCGTGTTGTCGGATGAGAAATTACAATAAATTCTACTGGCGCATCGCTGTTATTTCTGGCCTGGTGTTTAGCGTGTGGCGGAATTTCGATTCCCTGTTGCGCACTGATATCATGCACTTCGCCCTCCAGTTCCATCGACAGCACGCCCTGAAGAACAAAGAAAAACTGCCGGGATGAAGCATGATAGTGTCTTTTTTCACGGGTGCCGGGCGGCATTTTTTCATGAATGACTAACATATCTTTGCGGTTCATCAGATACCAGCCATCACACCCGTCCCCCCAGCTATAGTGTTCTGCATTCTCTTTTGAAATCATCATTCTGCGCTCTGGTTATTATTGAAAAGTCTGAAGCCCTGACTAACTATACAAGGCCAGGTTACTGGCCCTCAATTTTTAGTGTCGGTAATAACTTCAATGTACTTTAACTCTGCTGATAACTTAACTGGGGATGACCCGCCAATGGCGTGTCGTGGATTGAGCGGCGCACACCTGACAGGCTGTAACGGAGGATGAGATATGCAATGGTGGGATCAGGAGAGATTTAACGTTCGTCTTGAGTGGGGCGATGCTGCTGTCCGCTACGCGGCAAAAGACGTGGAGTGCATCATTATCGTCGATGTGATGTCCTTCTCTACCTGTGTCAGCCTGGCGGTCGATAACGGAGCACAGGTTTATCCTTATCCATGGAAAGATGCATCTGCCATCGGTTTTGCAAACAACATCGGCGCACGACTCGCCAGCTACGACAGACTGTCTGACGCAGGCGGTTTTAGTCTCTCTCCGGCCTCGATTCAGAAAATAGAACAGGGCGAGAAGCTGGTTCTGCCGTCTCCCAATGGATCAGCGATTTCATTCCTGGCCCGTGATAGGGTTGCGGGCGTCACTGTATTCAGCGGCTGTTTCAGGAATCTCACGCAGACAGCAAAGGCCTGTCGCAACTTCGGGCGTATTCTGGTTATCCCCTGTGGAGAGCGCTGGCCCGATGGCACGCTTCGCCCGGCCATAGAGGACTATGCTGCAGCCGGTGGCATTATTGCAGCCATCGGGCATGACCGTTGCTCCCCTGAAGCAGCAGGCGCGGTTGCCGCCTGGCGGCAGCTGAATCTGTTATCTCTTCGCGAATGCGCTTCAGCCCTGGAACTTCAACAGCGCGGATTTCAGGAGGATGTCGATCTCTGTCTGGATCTGGATAGCGCAACGCGGGCCTGCCGGTTGCAGGGCGATTTTTATGCGGCAGGTCCGGAACGGGGCTGAGCCTGTCAGCTCGTTGTTGTCCTGACAGGCTCAACATTCAGCGGTTACTTCTTCTTATTCAGCATCGACTTCAGGTCAGCAAACGGATTGTAGGTCGCTTCACCCACATCTTTTTGTGCATCCTCGCCAGCCACCACGCGGGTGCCATACTGGTCAGCCTCAGTGTACTTTGAGTGCTCGTGATCGTGACAATAGAGACACAACAATTCCCAGTTGCTGCCATCTTCCGGATTATTAGTGTGGTCGTGATCGATATGGTGAACCGTCAGCTCGCGCAGATTTGAATAAACAAATTCTCGTGAGCAGCGCCCACACACCCACGGATAGATTTTAAGTGCTTTCTCACGGTAGCCGCTTTCCAGCCGCGAATAGTTTTTGGGGATCAGAGCCATTGCAGTTATTACCTGTTTTGCAGAGGTGTGTTCACGATAGTGCAGCCACTATATCCCACAACGGAACCCGAGGAGAAATTCTCCTGTTACGTGGGAAGAAAGGCTGACAAGCTTAAAGCGATCACCGGCAACTACCCGCGACTGAAAACTTATCCTGTTACCCGCGCCAGCCTTACCTATCAGCAGCATGGCGTAAGAAACATGATTATTTACCGCTTTGCTTTAAATTCCACGCTAAATGTAGTGCCGCACGCCATAAACCGCCCAGAAAATCGCGTTAGCTCCCAGATAAATCCAGCATCCCCAGTAGGCAATAGGTTCACGGCGGGTGCGGAGTTTGGGCAGGAAGATCAGTAAATAGAGAGCAGAGGCGATAAGAGAAACGAAGTAGAAAAATTTCATTGTTCTCTCCTGGTTAATATCCTTTATTTCAGGATAGTCAGGGATGACCATTTTGCTCAGTGCATCATCAGATTCGTGCCACACCGAGGTTTTTGGCAACCACGCCGGAAGTGACCCGTTCTGGCTGCTACAAAGCGAACTGGCGGCACAATGTCGCGATCGGCCCGGTTCAGGAAAAGATAACGTCAGGATGTTTAACCGGATGTAACAACCTATAATCAACGCAGTTTGTTGACCTGCAGGAATGCAGGTCTTGCACCCGCCCCAAAGGAAGAGATCCCGCTGATGTTTTCTCGCTTTTTTATTTATCGCCCCGTCTTCGCATGGGTTGTTGCCATTTTAATTATGTTGCTTGGCGCGCTCTCTATTACACTGCTGCCGGTTGAACAATATCCCGATGTTGCTCCGCCCTCGGTGAATATTAGTGCAACTTACACCGGTGCCTCTGCGGAGACGCTGGAGAACAGCGTCACTCAGGTGATTGAGCAGCAGCTGACCGGGCTGGATAATCTGCTCTATTTTACCTCCAGCAGCAGCTCGCAGGGGAATGTGTCGGTCACCGTCACTTTCAGTCAGGGCACCGATCCGGATACCGCACAGGTGCAGGTGCAGAACAAGGTGCAGCAGGCGCTCTCACGTCTGCCCAGCGAGGTGCAGCAGCTTGGCGTCACCGTGACCAAATCACAGTCGAACTTCCTGCTGGTGATGGGGCTGTATGACACGACAGGTAAAAGCAACAGCACCGATATCGGCGACTGGCTGGTCAGTAATATGCAGGAGCCGCTGGCCAGGACTGAAGGCGTCGGTGACATCCAGGTGTTCGGCGGCCAGTACGCGATGCGCATCTGGCTCGATCCCTTCAAGCTAAACTCTTATGCATTGCAGCCCTCCGACGTGTCTGCGGCGATACGCTCGCAGAACATTCAGGTCTCAGCCGGTAAAATCGGCGGCCTGCCATCGCCCGATAATCAGCAACTCACCGCCACGGTCCGAGCGCAGTCGCGACTGCAGACACCTGAGCAATTCCGCAACATCATTGTTAAAAGTGATAAAAGCGGTGCCATCGTGCGGGTAGGGGATGTGGCGCGGGTGGAGCTGGGCGGCGAATCTTATGACATGACCACCCGACTCAACGGGCATCCTGCGGCGGGGGTCGGCGTAATGCTGGCACCGGGTGCGAATGCGCTTGCCACTGCGACGCTGGTCAAAAACAAAGTTGAAGAATATCGCCATTCTATGCCGGAAGGTTACGAAGTGGCCTATGCCCTCGATAGCACCGATTTCATCAAAATCTCCGTTGAGGATGTGGTCATCACCCTGATCGAGGCGATCGCACTGGTGGTGGTGGTGATGTACCTGTTCCTGCAGAACATCCGCGCCACGCTGATACCGGCGCTGGCGGTGCCGGTCGTTCTGCTTGGCACCTTTGGCGTGCTGGCGCTGTGCGGCTATACCATCAATACTCTGACGCTGTTTGCGATGGTGCTGGCCATCGGCCTGCTGGTGGATGATGCGATCGTGGTGGTGGAAAACGTCGAGCGCATTATGCATGACGAAGGTCTGCCGGCGCGTGAGGCAACTGAAAAGTCGATGAAAGAGATCTCCGGTGCGCTGGTGGCTATTGCGCTGGTGCTTTCCGCTGTCTTTCTGCCTATGGCCTTTTTCGCAGGCTCAACTGGCGTGATCTACCGGCAGTTCTCCGTGACTATCATAGCCGCCATGACCTTCTCTGTGGTGGTGGCGCTGACCCTGACGCCTGCGCTATGTGGCATGCTGCTGCGGCCAACAGCACCCCATCGCAAAGGCTTCTTTGGCGGATTTAACCGCTTTTATGCTGCCACCGAGCGTCAGTATCGTCACAAAGTGGTGAGAACGTTGCGTCGTCCGCTCATCATGGTGTCACTCTACGCCGCAATGGGCGTGGTACTGTTTGTCATGTTCACCCGACTGCCGGGTAGTTTCCTGCCGACTGAAGATCAGGGCAGCATTATGCTTCAGGCGACGTTGCCGGCGGGCGCTACGGCCAGCCGCACCGAGGCCGTCAATAAGCAGATCGTTGACTGGTTTCTGATGGAGGAGAAACAGAACATTGATGTGGTCTTTACCATCAACGGCTTTAACTTCAGCGGCGCAGCGCAGAATGCCGGTATGGCGTTTATCAAGCTTAAAAACTGGGACCAGCGACCCGGCAGTGAGAACTCTGCTGAAGCGATTGCCGGACGCGCCACCTATGCGCTTGCATCGATTCGGGATGCACAGATCTTTGCGCTGACGCCGCCGTCGGTGCCGGGGCTGGGGCAGAATAATGGTTTCACCTATGAGCTGCTGGCCAGTGGTGGCACTACGCGTGAGCAGCTGGGCAGCCTGCGCGATCAGCTGTTACAGAGCGCCGCACAAAGCCCGGATCTGATCGGTGTGCGGGCGAATATCCTGCCACAGACACCGCAGTTGCAGATTGATATCGATACCAGCAAAGCGGTGGCGCTTGGACTTCAGCTGGATGATGTGACCGACACGCTGACCAGCGCCTGGGGCGGAGCCTACATTAATGACTTTATCGATCGTGGCCGGGTGAAACGCGTTTATCTGCAGGGCGATGGTCAGTATCGCTCTGCGCCATCGGATCTGGATAAGTGGTACATCCGTAACAGTGAGGGCACCATGACGCCGTTCTCCGCATTTGCTTCGACCCGCTGGACCATGGGGCCGGAAAGTCTTAACCGCTACAACGGTTCTGCCTCCTATGAAATCCAGGGACAAAACGCCGAAGGCTTCAGCTCTGGTGATGCCATGAACACCATTGAGCGGCTGGCGAATGAACTACCGGCAGGCACGACGGGTGCGTGGAGCGGACTTTCGCTGCAGGAGAAGCAGGCCGGCGGGCAGTCGACCACGCTTTATGCGATCTCGATTCTGGTGGTTTTCCTCTGTCTGGCGGCGCTGTATGAGAGCTGGACGGTGCCGTTCTCCGTGCTGTTAGCGGTGCCACTCGGTGTACTGGGTACGGTGCTGGCCGTGGCGCTGCGCGGATTAAGCAACGATATCTACTTCCAGGTGGCGTTACTGACCACGGTCGGGCTGACGTCCAAAAATGCGATACTGATTATCGAATTTGCCGAGGATGCGGTGCGTCGGGGCAGTTCGCTGAGTGCTGCGGCGTTGCTGGCGGCGCGAACCCGCCTGCGACCGATTATGATGACCTCACTGGCCTTTATCGCCGGGGTGATCCCGCTGGCGGTGGCGACCGGTGCCGGTGCCAACAGCCGCATCGCCATCGGTACCGGTATCATTGGCGGCACGCTGGCGGGTACCGTGCTGGCTCTGTTTTTCGTTCCGCTGTTCTTTGTGCTGGTGAAGCACTACCTGACCCGGCATCGTGACGCAAAATAACCCTCTCAGCTCGTCTGTCGGACAGGACCGGCGGGCTGAAATTACGGCTCCTGCGACTGAAAATAAAGCGTTCCGTCAGACCTGCTATTCGGGTCACGAATAACGGAGAGGTGAAATAGCGTAAAAGTATTTAATGGCAGAGAGATATAAGGGATGAACATCGTCGTGAATTCATTCAGAAGAGATGCCACTCCATGGCGTAAAACGTCCTAAAGCGCTTTATTCAGAATTACTTAGAAGGACGGCGACTAATCTTGCCTCCTTTCCGACCGGCTTCCCTGGCTTTTTCATGATCGTTTTTGAAATTGCCCCCACTGACCTTGCCTCCTGCACTGCCAGCTTCACTCGCACGTTCTGGATCGTTGGCAAAATTACCGGCACCACCTCTGTATTTCTGTTGTGTCATAGGAAGACCTCATATCAATGTTCCATTAGATAAAAAGGACTAGCTAGTCACACCAGGAAGCTTAGTCGACCGCTTCGTTTATGCAAATGCACAGCGTTAATACCTTGATAAGTCAGAGATTAAACTTCGGCTGCCCGTTCGCCGCAGCAGGGCAAAGACCGATGAACTACGCTTAAAGGCCTGACGAAAAAGGAGAATGCTATGAGCGACGCGACATTAATCGACACGCTTGAGTTTGGTTCTGACGAGCAGAAGCAGAAATATGAAATCTACGGCGATGATGCACAGACGCCCACTTTTGCTGTGATCTCACGACAGCAGGGCGATGGCTGGCAGAAACTGGAGGAAAAAATCAGCTTCGCCGCGCAGGATGAACAGCAGGAAGCGACGGGATCAATGGGCTACGGTTCCGGCGATACGCTGCCCGATTTACGCGATTTGCCTGCGGAAGCACGGGAGCGCTGCGAGCGGCACTGGCAGGAGCAGAGTGCATAATGAGTAGAGCGCTGCTCATTTTTTAGCGGTGAAGTGGCCTGATGAAGAGAGACGCGTGAAGGCGGCAGAATAACCTTCTGAGCGCTCTCTTTTTCCGACAGCCACAATAAAAGAGACCCAGGTCCTTAAAAACGGATGAGTCTGCATCGCAAAAAGTAATCATCAGTCACCAGCACAGCTTTACATCTGCCCGCCACAGTCCTGTCCCGGCTTATTTTATGCTACTAAAATGTAACAACTTCATTCATTAAACCAACTGCAGCAATCGCTAAAGGTTTTCCCGCTGGTGGCGATAACCCAATGGCGTTGAGCGCGCCACTCAATGATGAACCCGGCACTCAGCGACGAGTTCTGAACGCGAACGGACCTGCATTTAGCCCTCCTTCTACACACCAGAAAGCGCGAATTTAAGCGCAAGTTACTCCTATAAAAGTGAAAATAATAATATGTCGATCATTAAGACGATCAAAAGACGCCTGCCTGTTGCCCGTCTCAGGCGTAGCAGCCAGCCAGCGAATGGCACCTGGGATTGTCGTGCATTGCCTGATTCACTCTCCTCCATTGGTTTAAGCTCGCACGCGGGCGGCATTCTGATGACATTTGTTCCGCCTGAAGCCGATTTTCAGCGGGTCAGCCAGGCCTGGCAGCGCTTTAACACCCCCGATCTGACGGTACTGACGCTTTCCTCCAATGGTGCGCTGAGCAGCAGCCGATCGCAAAGCACCTACTGTGATGGCAATGGCCCGGAAGGAAGCTATCTCTGGCTGCCCGACACGTTGATCGCCAGCCATGAAACGCACATTGTCGATCTGCATGTTGCCGATACGCAGACCGCCAGTCAGCGTATCACCGCCATCCAGCAGGAGCTGATGCGGTTACAGGTGCGGATGCCGCTCTCGGCCGATCGGACTTTTGCGATGATTTACTGCGACGGCCTGTCGGCGTCAGAAGGCTTTCTGATGCAGGCCTGGTATAACAGCGGGCGCTTCCCGTGCCTGGCGATTGGCGGTTCAGCCGGTGGCAAAATTACCTTTGATGGCACCTGGATTGGTGCGGGTGGCAGGGTGCTGCAGGGCAAGGCCGTCATCGTGTTCTGCCAGATAGCAGCAGGAAAATCCTTTGCACCGTTCAAAAGCCAGAACTTCACGCCACGCGAGCAGAGCTGGCTGATTGCTGAAGCCGATCCGATTGCGCGTACGGTCACTTCCGTGTTTAACCGCCAGGGACAGCAGCAGCCGTTTGTGGCGTCGCTGTGTGAGCATCTTAACTGCACCGAGGCGCAGCTGACTGAACGCCTGAAGGGGCTGACCTTTGGTGTCAAAGTCGGCGGCGAATACTTTATTCGCTCAATCGCCAAAATTGAATCGGGTGGCGTGCAGTTTTTCTGTGACCTTGAGTTTGGCGATCGGCTGTTCCTGATGGAAGAAAAAGACTTTAAACAGGCGACACAGCAGGAATGGCAGGCTTTTACCGCCCGGCACGGCAAACCCGCGGCGATTCTGATGAACGACTGTATCCTGCGTCGTGTCGGTAATGCCGATAAGCTGCACAATGCTCATTTCTTCAAAGGGATTGCCGCCGCCGGTTTTTCCAGCTTTGGTGAAATCCTGGGCGTGCCTATCAACCAGACGCTTTCTGCGCTGGTGTTTTTCAATCATGACGTCAAAGCGATGAGCCAGTTCCCGGTGGAGTATGCCGGCTATGCGGCCCATTACGCGCAGCGCGCGTTACGCCGCTGGGAAGCGCTGAACACCATTCAGACGCGGGTGCTGGATCGGGTTATCAACTATCAGCAGGCGCTGACGCCGCTGATGGAGGCGTTACCGGTACTCGAAACGGCGACGCATAGCCAGGGAGAAACGCTGAGCCTTGCAGAAAGCAGTATCCGTAACATCAGCAACATCGCCACTGAGAGTCAGCAGGCGCAGGGCCGGCTGGATGAAGGGCTGGACGATCTGGAAAAAATCTCGAATGGCATTAATGAGATTACACATGGCATCAGCAATATTGCTTTCCAGACCAACATCCTGGCGTTGAATGCCGCCGTCGAAGCAGCACGCGCAGGCGAGGCCGGCCGCGGCTTTGCGGTAGTCGCGGGTGAAGTTCGTCGTCTGGCACATTCGTCGAAAGAACAGGCCGAAGCCACGGCGAGTAACATTGGCGAGGCGGTCATCACCATCTCACGTATCCGGCTGGTGGCCAGTGACTCGGCGCAGACGGCTGCACAGATGGCGGAGCGCAGTATCAGCGCGGCCGATACGCTGGCGGCCATGAATCAGCAGACCCGACATGAGCGCGCCGACATTGCGAAGCATCTCGGCAGCCTGCGTGAACTGACGCAGGGAATGGATGCGATGCAGGAAGCGGTCGCGCAGCTCAAAGTGTTACAAACGCTTTCCGGGGCGCAGGTTAAAGGCTGATTTATCAGCATAAAAGACAAAAAAGTGCGGTGTAAGCGTAACGGCCAGGCAAGGCAGGCTTTCAGTTGTTACACTTGTCGGTGATTAACCACGCAGAGGTACTAATGAAAATCAAAAGTTATGCAGCCATGCAGGCTGGCCAGGCCCTTGAACTCTATGAGTACGATGCCGCCGAACTGGCAGCCGAAGAAGTCGAAGTCCAGGTCGAATATTGTGGCGTCTGCCACTCAGATCTGTCGATGATCGATAACGAGTGGGGCATCTCTCAGTTCCCGGTGATTGCAGGACATGAAGTGATTGGCCGCGTCTCTGCCCTTGGCGAAGCGGCTAAAAGCAAAGGTCTCTCAATCGGCCAGCGTGTAGGAATCGGCTGGACAGCTAAAAGCTGTCAGCACTGCGATGCCTGTATCAACGGCGAGCAGGTTAACTGTCAGCAGGGCAGCATCCCAACCATCATGAATAAGGGTGGTTTTGCCGAGAAGCTGCGCGCCGACTGGCAATGGGTTATCCCGCTGCCGGAAAAACTGGATGCGGCCAGCGCCGGTCCGCTGCTGTGCGGCGGTATTACCGTATTTAAACCGCTGCTGATGAGCAACATTACGGCGACCAGCCGTGTTGGCGTGATCGGTATCGGCGGTCTGGGCCATATCGCGATCAAACTCCTGCACGCGATGGGTGCCGAAGTCGTGGCCTTCAGTTCAACGCCGGATAAGAAGCAGTCGATTCTGGATATGGGTGCGGATGAAGTGGTTAACAGCCGTGATCCTGAAGCCCTGAAGAAACAGGCGGGTCGTTTTGATCTGATCCTGAGCACCGTGGCAGTCGACCTGGACTGGAAACCTTATTTCGCCGCGCTGGCGCCTCAGGGTAAATTCCACACCGTGGGTGCCGTGATGAAGCCAATTGAAGTCAGCGCGTTTGATCTGATCCTGGGCGACAAAGCGGTAACCGGTTCGTCAACCGGCTCACCAGGCCAGCTGCGCTCGCTGCTGCGACTCGCTTCGCGTGCAGATATTGCGCCACAGGTTGAGTTCTTCCCGATGTCAGACATCAATAAAGCGCTGGATCACGTCCGCGCCGGCAAAGCTAATTACCGTGTAGTTCTGAAAGCCGATTTCTGATGCGAACCTGAGATGACATGCCGCAGCTTGCTGCGGCATTTTTTATGTCCTCATGTTGTCAGCCCTGATCCTGATAATTCGTTTCACACTCAGGTCATGCCCTTTCTTCCATCACCCTCAGACTCCATTCAGCGATACATTCAAAAGTGGCCCGAATCCATCGAACACTGTCCTGTGAGCCTGTCACGCGCAGGTCAGAGAGTACCGTAAAGTGAACTTATCGCAGCCTGTAAGCCTGCCTGATGTTAAAGAGACCCTTTGCGGAGCACAAAATGAAACTGACCCAGATTCGTAATGCCACACTGCTGCTGGAGTATGCAGGCAAAAAATTCCTGATCGATCCGTTGCTGGCAGATAAAGACGCGTGGCCGAGCTTTGCCGGTAATGCCCGTCCCCATCTGCGCAATCCCATGGCTGAACTGCCTCTCCCGGTTGAGGCACTGCTGGCGGTAGACGCAGTGATTGTCACCCATACACATATGGACCACTGGGACGAGGCCGCGCAGCAGCTGATACCAAAGACGATGATGATCTACAGCCAGAATGAACGTGATGCAGCGCTGATTCGTTCGCAGGGTTTTGCACATGTTCGGGTGCTGCAGGATGAAAATCCGTTTGTTGACGGCCTGACGATCCACAAAACGGAGGGTCAGCATGGCAGCAATGCGTTGTATGCCGACAAAGTCATGGGCGATATTCTGGGCGATGCCTGCGGTCTGGTGTTTACCCATCCGTCCGAAAAAACGCTCTACATTGCCGGGGATACCGTCTGGGTTAAACCTTATGTCAGAACGCTGCAACGTTTTTAGCCGCAGGTCGTGGTAATCTATGCCGGCAATGCGACTAACGATCTCTATGGCCCCATTATTATGGGAAAGGAGGATACGCTGCGCACCCTCCATATTCTGCCTGAAGCGACTCTGGTGACTTCGCACATGGAAGCGATTAACCATTGTCTGCTGACACGCGCTGAACTGCGCGCTTACACCCTGGAACAGGGTATTGCCGACCGGGTACTGATCCCGGAAGATGGTGAAGCAATGACGTTCTGAGCATCGTCGTCCTGAACCGGCACAGCTACGCGGTAAGGGCTCAATCATGCGTTTCACAAAAAGGGGATAAGATGACTGCTCTGAACGTCGCGGTGCTGGCAACAGCCGGTTTAAGTCCGTTTCATTTTTCAGTTCCCTGCATTCTGTTCGGCTCTGCTCTGCCGCAGCAGGATCTGTTTCAGATTGATATCTGCGCAGAAAAATCAGGCCCGGTGATCTCAGAGATGGGACTGTCAATCATGGTGGCAAATGGGCTCGGTCTGCTCGACCGGGCCGATATCATTATTGTGCCATACTGGCATAATCCGGCTGAAAAACCGTCGCAGGCGCTGCTGGATAAGCTGGTAGCTGCCTGGCTGCCTGGCTGCCTGGCTGCCTGGCAGCGTGGCGCAGAGGTGGTCGGGCTTTGTCTGGGCACTTACGTACTGGCTTATGCAGGCCTGCTTGATCAGCATCGGGCTGCCACACACTGGGAATTTGAGCGCGATTTCAGCGAACGCTTTCCACAGGTTCACCTCGACAGCAATGCCCTTTATACCCGGGACGATCGTCTGATCACCTCTGCCGGCACCGCGGCGGGTATCGACTGCTGTCTGGACATCATTCGTCAGCACTATGGCAGCGCTGTAGCGAATCGGGTAGCCAGGCGTATGGTGGTGCCGCCTTACCGTGAAGGTGGGCAGGCGCAGTTTATTGAGCGGCCGGTTCCGGAAACGACCCGCGACGGCAGGATCAATGCGCTGCTGGCCTCCCTGCGAGAGACTATCCATCAGCCGCAGGATCTCGACACCCTGTCACAGTCGCTTGGTATGAGCAGGCGGACGCTGACGCGCCATTTTCACAAGTCGACGGGCATGTCACTGGGTGAGTGGCTGACGGCTGAGCGTCTGCAGCATAGTCAGCAGTTACTCGAAACCACCGGTATCAGTATTGAAAGCGTGGCAGCAAGGGCAGGTTTTGATTCGCCTGTTTCATTCCGGCAGCGTTTCAAATCCCGGTTTGGCGTCACTCCCAGTGAGTGGCGCCGGACGTTTCGCGGTCCACAGCCGGAGATGAACAACGCGAGAGTGGCGGAAGATAATGTGTGCTCCGGCAGGAATTCTTGCGGCTAAAGCAGGAAATCATCCAGCGACTGGCCATTTTCAATCGCCGCCTTAATGACGGAGGGAGTACGGCCCTGACCTGTCCAGTCGCGAACCTGACCATTTTCATCGGTGTAACGATATTTCGCCGGACGTTTCGCGCGTTTCTTTTTCCCGGATACCGCAATAGCATCGCTATTCACCAGTTCCGCCGGATTGATCCCTTCCTCCATTAACAGCTCATGATAAAAAGCCAGTTTCTCCGCTTTTTCACGGGCTTCTGCCGCTCGTGCGTTTTCCTCATCACGACGCTCATTTACCACGGTCTCTAGTTTCTGGCGCAACTCTTCGAGCATATCCAGAGCCATGTTGCGCGCCTCTGCACGAAGCGTGCGGATATTATTCAGGCTGCTCAGGTTCTTAGTCATAAAATTCCTCAAATACTCAAGTTAATCAATAAAGTGCAAATTATTCAGCCAGCAAGGGTAACATTTACCTGCCTGAGAATTGAAGCTTAAATGTGGGTTAATTCGCTATAAATCCTGCATTATGGATACTGGTTGAGCCATTTGAGGAGAAGATTTAAGCGAATTCTGCTGGTTTAATAGGGATTGTCATTATCGAAGTGGGATTGCGGGGATTTGCATTCGTGCTTTTGACTAACCGTGCTGAAATCAGTCAACAGGGATTATCAAAGAAGGCATGAAGTTTCGCCGTAAAAATGATGGTTCTGCGCCAGAAATTTCGCCGCTGCTGAGAAGCATTATGCTCTCAGGCGTATTGCTCACCGTGGCGGTAATTGGATTGAATCTTTGGACGCTGCGGGAAGACTGGAATGAAACCGTCCGTAAAGCTGAGGATACGGCCGAGAATCTCTCACTGTCGCAGGCGCGGCAGGCTGACGATACGTTTCTGCAAACCGAACTTTCATTGCGCGAAGTGCAACGCGAGCTTGAAAAGCAACTCGCCACCACATCGCAGCCGTTAATCGGCTCGCTATTCCGCATATGACTACTGAGCTGCCGCAAAAGCACGTCACCCTGAGTGCTGGCTGTGCCATGTATTTCGCTACTGATTTACAGCATGGGAAACAGGGGCTTATAAAGCGCGCGGATGAGGCTTTGTATCGTGCGAAACGGGCAGGGCGCAATCGGGTAATGTGTGAAGAACGTCCGGCTAAGCACGCATGATGAAATTCTGAACTGCCCTGTGGCACGATGATCGCTCAACTTCAACAGGGAGCGATCATGTCAGACGATACCGGTTCCACTCATCTTGCACTGGTACGCGATTCAGTAAAGCGCGTGGATTTTTATCGCCGTTATGCCGGATGCGGGTAATACATCGGCGAGAATCGGGCGTTACGGACGCGCAGAAAATCGCATGGCTGTCAGAACTGACCGGACCTTTTGCTCTGGTGCTGGTGCAATCAGATAACAGTAACAGTACGCCGCTGGGGCCTTTTGGTCGTATTGGCTTAGCCTGCGGCCGTCGCGAAGAGATAGATGAACAGGTGGCAATTTCGCGTCGCGAAGGGGTATTACGCAGCAGTCTGAAATAACCGTTAGTTACCGGGCATTCTTTGGCGACCCTGATGGTAATACGCCCGAACTTTCATTTGGCCAGCAGAACGGGTTGGAAATCATCATCGCACGTGTTTCCCGGTCTGTTGTAAATTGATAAAACGGCTAAGGTAAGTGAATGAAACCTTTTATCTGCAACGAAATTGCGCAGAGCATTTCGGAAATTACATTCAGGTTAGTGTCTGTGCATGATTGTGTATAAAGATGGATAAGCATCGTATGTACAGGCAGGGGAAGTATGAAGTTAGTGTTTTTCGTCTGTTGCTGATAAAGAACCGCCTGAGCAACGTCAGGCGGTTCTCATCGAGACATCCTGAATTAGATCAGAAAATCGTCCAGCGATTTACCTGCATCGATGGCTGATTTAATCGCCGAAGGGGTACGGCCCTGACCTGTCCACTGCTTAACGTCACCATTCTCGTCGGTATACTGATATTTAGCCGGACGAGGGGCACGTTTTTTCTTCTCAGCGGGAGCAGTCGGCATACCATTTAACAGTTCGTTAGGGTCGATACCTTCCTGCAGCAGTAATTCACGGTATTTTGCCAGCTTCTCAGCTTTTTCACGATTAGCCGCTTCAGAAGCCTGAGCTTCTTCACGTCGCTCACTGACCACAACCGACAGTTTTTCCAGCATTTCTTCCAGGGCAGCAAGGTCAAGCTCGCGAGCATTTGCGCGGAGGGTACGGATATTATTCAAGCTGTTGAGAGTGTCACTCATCAAAGTCACCATAGTCATGTTCAGATAATAAAAATACAGAGCGGATTCACGCTGATGCTTTTCGTCGGACCTGCTTTTTTTAAAATGCTTGCCTTCGAAGAATCATAATACAGAACCAATAGTTCAACCTTAACATATTAATCTGTTTCTGAGAGAGTTGAAACTCTATTTAACGCATGCTGGTTAAACAAAAGTAAATTTACGCCATTTTTTTACTCACTTCACTCAAAATGGCTAAAACCCGTATTACCTGAGACGTGGGGTGTAATTTAGCAGGGTTATGGATTAATCGTGCTGGTTTTTGTGCAGTGGCAGCGGAGTCGCTTCGCTATTCGCATGGTTGTCCTGAGAAAGAGGATAACGTCAGCTGCAAAGCTCACACGCAGCTACTGCTCAGAGCAATGATGCTGTGCGTAATTTCGCTGTAAAAATCCTGCTATGAATTATTTCGCTAATTTATTGTCAAAAAAGCTGATTCAGCATCATAGTGGTAAGTTCATGATAATAGTTTAATTTATTTATACCTCCCTGTTTTTTTTCAGGAACGTAACATAACGCATAGCAGTGCTGCGAAATTGTCTGCCGATTGGTTTAAATATGCGTGAAAAATGCCGTGCACTCACACAGATGGATACGGGTTAAGCAGAATCATCGCCTGCCTGCTGCCATTAAAATGATTATTTACGGTAATATTTACCCTTT
Source organism: Pantoea sp. JKS000250 (assembly GCF_003201065.1). Lineage (NCBI taxonomy): Bacteria > Pseudomonadati > Pseudomonadota > Gammaproteobacteria > Enterobacterales > Erwiniaceae > Pantoea > Pantoea sp. JKS000250. The sequence goes on from NZ_QICZ01000003.1 coordinate 97,163, forward strand.
GTTCATTCAGCGCCTGCAGCTAATAAGCCCACGACAGGCTGTGGATTCAAGCCTGAATGCCATTTTTCTCCAGGATTATTGATTAAGTCTCATTAAATCAAGCGTTTATTTGCACAATCCCGGCCAGTTTGATAAGTGGTTTGACAACCTCTTCTTTTTTCAAGTCCACCACGTAACGTAAAGATGAACAGAGTAATCAATAACCGGCCTGACCAGTGCGGGTATGAACTGCGCTGGACTGTTGCCTGGTGTAATTAACCCTGTGGATTTTCACTTATGCAGGGTTCATTCTGAGGTTGCAGAGCAACGCAAGTTTAAATAGTTGCTAATGATAAATTTGCACTGTAAATCCGTTCTGGGATTGGGCGGGTAAGGACAGGCATCCGCATTACCTGATCTGAACACCATGCACGTAGCTATCGCAGAGATGGGGAGGAATTACCGCAGGCTAAGCTACACTTGACAACTGATGCGTTTACGTCAGCGCGATGATTACTTCTGCAGAGGTCTGAAGTGTTTAAAGGCAATAAAAAGTCATTACCTGTTCGTTACTGTAAAACCTGTAACAAACCGATGTCATGGCGTAAAAAGTGGGAGAAGTGCTGGAATGAAGTTTTGTATTGCTCAGAGCGTTGCCGGCGTCAGCGTTCTGCGCAGCATAAAGATGATGCAGAAATAAACGCTGAGTGGAACAAGTAAAACTCACAGGAAAAGGCCAGGTTTTGACCTGGCCTCACAGACCGCTATTGCTGAACCTCAATCTGTTGCCAGCCTTTTTTAAACATGCAATCTTTCACCAGTATCTCGCGCTGACTTTCATTGGCGTCACTGGTTGAGTAGTCGGTATCAGTCGTTTTATATTTACTGTCTTTCGAGGTGTATTTACCGCTGACGATATTATCAGGCGGTAAATCCCGCAGCGCCTGAGCCTGACAGGCTGTTTCCGCTATGGTTTCCTGCTGCTCAGATGCATCGGGCTTAACCCATTTGTATTGCACGCATCCGGTCAGACAAAGAGTGAACAACATCAGCATTAGAGGTTTCATCATCTGTTTCTCAGCAATACCCGCCAGCGTTCAGGCAAGTTGTTCAGTAAAGAAGCCAGTCTGATTATCTGAATAGGCTTCCTCACCAGCCAAAAAGAAATTTTTATCTGACATTAAAATGTCAGACCGCCACCGATGTAGGGACCATCGATCAGCGTATGACCCGGACGTCCATCTTTACCGTCGACACCCGCGTAACGGTAGCCCACTTTTAAAACCAGCGGACCTAGAGGTGACCAGCTGATGCCGGCGTTTGCTTCCACAAAATTCTTAACGCTGTTGGTCAGCTGTTCCGGCGCGGAATACCCTTCACCATAAATCGCAAAATCGGCAGGCAGATTGAGTTTCACACCGCCTCCGACAGGAAATGCGACGCCGTTATCCCCTTTTTTGCCACCGATATAAGTCGCTTTCACGCCAGCGGTCAGCATCACAGGACCGATTTCCAGGTTATAACCGGTACCCGCCTGACCAATCTGCACACCATCTGCCGTATTTTTGATCCACTGGCTGTCCAGATAGAGTCCGCCGGATGAACGGCCAATTTCAGCATCCAGTGCAGAGGTGTTTTTACCTTGTTCAGCATTCAGGCCAATGGCCATTGCAGATGAAGAGATACACAGCAGTAAGCCAAGGCTAATTAAGGAAATTTTCATTGCTTATTTCTTCCACATCAGGAGATTTTAGGAAATTAATCAGGATCGTTGCTTAAAAGGATTTACTTTTGCACCATTTCTTTAACATCGCGCTGCTGCAACTGATGTATGTTTCCGTCTGCATCTTTATAGGAGAGCATGCCGGTTTCTTTATCTCTGATGGGTTTACCCTGCGTCGTTATCATGTGGCCGTCATTGGTCGAGATGATATAATTGCCAGAGCAGGCGGAAATGGACATAACTGCAGCCATCATCACGAAAGCATTGGCGAATTTTCTGCCATGTTTGAAAGAGGTCATTTTACTTTCCAGTCGTTGTTCTTTAAGAAGATGCGGCATTATTAGCTGTGTTTGTTAAACGATATGATAACAATCAGGGAGTCCCGCGCCGAATGCGTAAAAAAATGATCTGGATCATTTTCACAGGATACTCAGGGGATTGTTAAAATTTTTCTCGTTATTTGAAAGGTTAAGGCATTAAAAAGCTGTGCTGCAATGCTGGATTTTTAATGATGCCATTTCCGCTGAAGTTATTGAGATTTAAACCGCAATTTAACAACGACTCCCTGATGACGTGATAATTTCATGTTTCAAATTATATGTTGTGGCTTTGGATCGCTTCGCTATAGTAAACCGGCAATATCACTCTGATTAGTCTGTTTTAACAAGGATTTAATATGGCTATGAAAAAAGCAGTTGTTGCTTTATTGTTTATCACGTCACCATTAACAGTATTTGCTGCAACTGATTCCTGCAAAGATCAGCTGGCAGATATTTCAGCAAAAATTGAGGTGGCCAAAAGCCGGGGGAATAGCGCTGAATCAGCACGACTCGATATTGCCCGTGATAAAGTTGAGACCTATTGCACTGATGAACGTCAGGCAAAGCGTGCCTCTCATGAGGTCAGTAAACGCGAGATGAAGGTTAAAAAGGCAGAACTTGAACTTCAGGAAGCTCAGCAGGAGCTGGCTGAAGCCGAAGCGGATGGCCGCAGCGATAAAATCAGGAAAAAGAGTACCAGGGTAGACGAGAAGAAACTGAAGCTTGAATCTGCAAAAATGGAGTTAAAAGAAGCTGAGGCTGATGCTCAGAGACTGAACTAAGATCCGTTAATTATCAGGCTTACGCTGTGAGCCTGAGAAAATTCCATTCATTTCAGCCTGTTTTAGTGGCAGGCTTTTACAACCCCATTCTTTATAAGCGTCGCAATGCGATGCATGGCAATTAACGTCTTAGTATTCTTCTTACGCAGGCAGGTCCTGACGGCATTCACAGCTTCTGTTAACTGTACCTTTGGGTGGAAAGGTTATGAAAAACCGATCAGGTGGTGTACTGCAGTTGCTTTACACCGCCGTCCATGAGGCATAGAAAAACCACTCAAAAGAGTGGTTATAAGTAGTACAAAATACTTCATGAGCAAAGCTGCGATACAGAATAAATTAATACTGGGACATATCTATGCCAGCAAAGGATAGCTGCTAATATGCAGGCGGGCTAAGTAATTTGTGCGGAAGGATGAATGGGTTAATTATAGACATTGTCATATTGCATAAGGTGTTAATTACAGCGAGTTCGTTAAAAGGTTTTTTGATGGCTATTTTTTGAAAGCAACATTAATTTAACTTTGGTTGCCATTTTGATGGTTTTATAGTGTACTCACATTACTGGTGATATTTTCAAAACACGCGCAGACAATAAAGCTTCTTAAGATCCCGTTAAGATCTGCGATGTAAACTATCCTGGAGATTTAACGGAGATAAAAATATGAAAAAGATTATGTTAGCGATGCTATTAGCAGGTATGAGTCTGGGTGTTTCTGCGCAGGAAGGATTTATTAATCCGGCAGGGCAGGGTTCTTCACAGGGTGGTTTTAAAGGCCCGACACCGGGTGTCGCTTCAGTCGCCCAGGCTAAAACACTGCGGGATGATGCATGGGTTGTTCTGGAAGGCAATATCATCAGACAGGTTGGGCATGAGCTTTACGAATTTAAAGATAGTACCGGAACAATTTATGTCGATATCGACGATAAGCGCTGGATGGGACAATCATTGTCACCCGCTGACAAAGTGCGCATTGAAGGCGAAGTCGACAAAGACTGGAACAGCGTTGAAATTGATGTGAAAACTGTTCGTGTCATGAAGTAACCTGTATTTACCACTGATATGGCAGTGACCTGAAGCCGGGTCACTGTCTTTTCTATAATGCACATTCCCAGGCGGATATTCTAAGGTAAGCGATAAATATCTACGGAACCTGCCCGGCAAGATAGCGATGACAAAATCTTCAAGGCTTAACACCGGATTAGACAGTGGATTCACGGCTTAAAAAAGCTGGTGCAGAGTCAGTTCTGGAAAAATGATATATTAGTTACAACACACTTCTATGCTGTCAGCTGAATCGCCGGTTTTCCTGTGAAGTATGCGCGTTTTAGTCAAAACTAACCGAGCTGTTCTGAAAATCCGAGTGCTCATTGGCAAGCCGCCCCGCACGGCCCAAAGGGCCGTAATTGTTGTTTTAGCTTAATTGAATGATGTAACTAAAAAGCTATTCTGTTACGGGCTTTATAAACACCAAAACAGAATGACATCCCTTCTGCTGACCAGCTCGCTTTTCGTCTGAGCTCGTATCGAATGAACACACCGGCAGGCGAGGCGTCAGATGGTGAAAATATTGCTCTCACCTGGGTACAAGACAAAGACGGACTTCTGAACCCTCTCCGGTAATCCACGAGTTAACTGCCTGTTGAGCTGTTGTTGACAATAACAGCGGTTTTCCCCTACCTGTGCGATCCCAGATCAAAAACCGAAACGCTTATCATTTATAAAATGATAGCTTCTTTATCAGAGGCAGAGCGTCGTATGGCAATTAACATGGGTAGCACTTACCGGATTCTTGGTTATCAGCCATCGGTAAATTCCGCCTGGCGGCAGAAATTACTGACAATGGGCATGCTGCCTGGGGCAGTGGTGGAGGTTATTCGCGTGGCACCTATGGGCGATCCGGTTCAGATTCGTACCCGCCGTGTCAGCCTGGCGGTGCGACAGCGTGATCTGGCCGACATCATTCTGGAGGAGATCGTCTGATGAAAAAGATCACCATCGGGTTGATAGGCAATCCCAACACCGGCAAAACCACGCTGTTTAATCAGCTGACCGGTGCCCGCCAGCGGGTCGGTAACTGGGCTGGCGTCACGGTTGAACGTAAAGAGGGCCAGTTCTTCACTGCACAGTCTGACGTCCGGCTCATCGACCTGCCTGGCACTCGCTCGCTGACTACGCTATCCGCTGAAAGCTCGATTGATGAGAGCATCGCCTGTCAGTATCTCTATCAGGATCACGCCGATGTGGTGATTAACGTCGTCGATGCCTCCAGTCTGGAAAGTAATCTGTTCCTGACCTTTCAGCTGCTTGAGCTCGGCGTACCCTGTATTGTCGCCCTGAACATGCAGGATATTGCTGCAAGCCAGAACATCACTATTGATGCCGCAGCGCTGTCAGCCCGCCTGGGATGTCCGGTGGTTTCACTGACCTCAACCAAAGGCGACGGTATCGCTCAGCTAAAAGCACTGATTGACCAGCCGCATATCTATCGCGCTCCGGAAAGGGTGCAATATCCGGCCGCGATTGAAACTGCGATTGAGCTGCTCAGCCTGCAGATGTCCGCGACGCTGGCTCCGCAGAAAAGATACTGGCTGGCATTGCAGTTGCTGGAAGGCGATATCAACAGCCAGAAACTTTGCCCGGAACTGCTTCCATCCCTGCCTGAGATTATGCAGCGGGCGGGTGGCGATACGGGTGTACAGATTGCCGATTATCGCTATCGTGCCATTAACGCGGTCTGCGCAGCCGTCAGTAACATTCATCAGGCCATCCCGGCAAGTCTTACCCGCCAGATTGATAACATTGTGCTGGACCGCTGGCTGGGCATTCCGATATTCCTGGCAGTGATGTATGTGATGTTTGTACTCTCAATTAACATTGGAGCCGCACTTCAGCCACTGTTCGACGGCAGTTCGGTGGCGATATTCATTCATGGCGCACAATGGCTGGGATATGTCTGTCACTTCCCGGCCTGGCTGACGGTTTTTCTGGCGCAGGGTCTCGGCGCCGGCATCAATACCGTGCTGCCAATCATTCCACAGATTGGCCTGATGTTCCTGTTCCTCTCTTTCCTTGAGGATTCAGGTTATATGGCGCGCGCCGCCTTTGTGATGGATCGGCTGATGCAGTCACTGGGCCTGCCGGGAAAATCTTTTGTGCCGCTGATTGTCGGCTTTGGCTGTAATGTGCCGGCGGTGATGGGTACAAGGACGCTGGACACGCCGCGTGAGCGTCTGCTTACAGTACTGATTGCGCCCTTTATGTCCTGCGGCGCGCGGCTGGCAATCTTCGCGGTGTTCGCTGCGGCATTCTTCGATGCTCACAGTTCCAGCCTGGTATTCTCCCTCTATCTGCTGGGCATTGCAGTGGCGATTGCGACCGGACTGGTGCTCAAACATACCCTGCTGGGTGGCGAAGCTTCACCGTTTATCATGGAGTTGCCGGTCTATCACCGGCCTCATCTTAAAAGCCTGCTGCTGCAGACCTGGCAACGGTTGAAAATGTTTGTGGTGCGTGCCGGTCAGGTCATCATCCTGGTAAGTATGCTGATTGGTGTGCTGAGCAGCTTTGCATTCAATGGCCAGCTGGTTGATGACATAAACCACTCTGCGCTGGCGGCGACCAGTAAAGCCATCACGCCTGTGCTTCTGCCAATCGGGGTGACGCAGGATAACTGGCAGGCGACAGTGGGGCTGGTGAGCGGCATTATGGCAAAAGAGGTCGTGGTCGGTACGCTTAACAGCCTTTACACCACGGAGGCGATTCAGAGCAGCGTATTTGATCCGCAGACTTTTAACCTGGCGGATGAATTGAAAGAGGCGCTGACGGAGACCTGGGCGGGCCTGACGGCTGCATTCAGAATTGATGCGCTGGCCCATCCCATCGATGCCAGTAAAGGCGATGGTGAGATGGCATCCGGTTCGATGGGCGTGATGTCAGCCAAGTTTGGCAGCGGCTTTGCCGCTTACAGCTACTTAATCTTTGTCCTGCTCTACGTTCCCTGTGTCTCAGTCATGGGTGCGATCGCGCGCGAGGCCGGGAAAAAATGGATGATGTTCTCATTCTTATGGGGGCTTAATATCGCCTATACCATGGCGACACTCTTTTATCAGACCGTCACGTTTAACGAGCATCCTGCATTCAGTGCAGTCTGCCTGATAAGTGTGCTGGTGCTGAATGGAATCATCCTGCTGACACTGCGTAAAGCGGGAAACAGAGTGCAGGCAATACCGGTTATGCTCACCGAGGAAAATAGGGGTTGTCGCGGCTGCCACGGAAGCTGTGATAAACAGAAAGGCTTCGCGCAGTAACGATAAGCACCGATGCTATCCGTTGCGATGCTGATTTATCAGCGACGCAGCGGATAGTTACGCGATCGTCCTGTTACTGACAGTGATAAAGCAGAAGCATCAGTGAAGGGTGTTAGTTAATCTCGCCTGGCACACCGCGCGTTTCGGCCATTCCTTTTAAACTGGCAGCGGCTGTCTCAGAGACAGACTCGCAGCAGGTGGTATGGCAGCACCAAGAAAGCAATGAAATCAGCCACCTGAACCCGGCACAGACTTACAGCAGCGATAATCCGTACCGGCTTACACACAGGCTGTCCACTTTTTCTGTGGATAACTCTGGCCTGAAAACCGACAAAACTCGCGCTTTATGAAGCCATCAGCCGGGAATATCGGGTTCAGCATATTGTTCCATGAACTCCACCATAGCGCCTTTATGCGCATCCACATGACGGATATAACGCATCAATGTCTCCGGTTTTTTCCATGTGCCTTCCTGCATAATACGGGCGACAGGATAGCCTTTATCAGCCATATCCTGAGCTGCGCCCACCCTGGCACTGTGGCCACTCCAGCCGGTGTAGCGATTTTTATTGGCCTTTACTGCGCTGCCTTTTCCAGCCGTTCGCCAGGCACGATTAAAAATCTGTTCCAGTGCCCGGGTGCTCATCGGTTTTTCTGTAATCAGTACCCGGCCTGAGCGGTGTACGGCATTGAACAGCCAGGCATCAGGCTGACCGGAAAGGCCGGACGCCTCGATCCACTCTTCAAGTCGCCGGGTTGAATGAGCGCTGAGCGCCTTGATCAATCCGCCGGTCTGCACAATCGTTTTTGTCCACGCCACATCCAGAATGATACGGCCATCACCGGCACGCATCACATCACGCACCCGCAACCGTGACAGTTCACTGATACGCAGTAGCGTTGCATAGGCGACATGCAAAAAAGCCAGATCACGAAGCACCTGGAGATTACCAGAACCTGACCACTGTTTATCCAGCACCATCAGGTCTGTCAGCCTGAAGGGCACGGCCTGGCCTGCACGCTCGCCATTCACAACGGCAACCCGGTTAATCTTCTTCATGGTACGGAAAACCAGCGGAGAACCATTCGGCACAGGCAAGCCGGCGTTACGGTGTAACATCGAAATCAACGCTGCATGGGACGTGACGGTCGAAGAAGCCCGTCCGCTTTCAGCCAGAAAAGAGAGATAGTCCCGCAAATCCTCTGCGCTCATCGGCAGAAATGTACGCTGGTTATCTTCTGACCACTGATTGCAGATTCGCATGACGCTAAGCAGCTGTCGCCAGGTATTGGGGGAAAAAGCCTCTTTGTCCTGGACGAACTGTCTGAGCCGTTCGGTGATATCACTGTTCCGGATAACCGTCAGACGGGTTAACGGCACTATCTCACTCATCTTTGCTCGCTTATTAATCAGAAAACGCGATGATCGCGCTACGTGAATTCTGAGAATTCAGCAGGGGGATTACCGGTCAGAATTTACGTAGCGTTGCCATTTTGCAGCCTTACCTTTGCTGCCCATTATCATAACCCGTCAATTTTCCTGTGTCATGACTTCGTATAAGAACAATTATACGAAGTTATAAATCTGTAGCCTTTCTTCAGGATCTTTGCCGACCAGTCTGGCGCAGAATCGTGTGGGGTAGGCTGTCATCCTGACCACGCATTTACCGGTTGCGTTAGCATAAGGACACAGGCTGTGCAGAGCATGAGATTTGAACCAGACGTCTGAATAACCCTTCTCAACTTCAGCTTAATAAAATTACTCACTTAAATAATGGCAATAGTGAATTGAATTGATAAGACGATTTTCAATGGCTCATAAATAATCGAACACGAAGCTCGCCTGAAAATAAACCAGAAAAGATCCAAAATGATATTCACGTTCCGGACGAGCATGACCATTATTTATCATTAGCCTGTAAGTTGAGCAGATTTTCCCACCATTATCTTTATTGTCACGAACTGATAACCCCACATTCCAACTATCAAAAAGTGTTCTGAAAGCATTTGTCAGAATAAAAAACTAAATATCAATATTTTAAAGATTTAAATATCACCCAGCAATGACAAGCCGCTATCCTGCACTCCTGAATATGGGAAGCAGTGACACCCTTTTATCCGCTTTTAATCAAAATAAGACGGACAGTTAATGAACTGACCGAAGCAGATTAATAATGAATAAGATGATATTGGGGTCATTGAGAACTAATCAATTATGCGCATTTTTATGCCGGCGTCTGAAGTAACACCGGCATTCATCAGGGTAAAAAGAGGATTTTTTCATGAAGAAAAGTTTATTATCGCTGTGTCTTTTAGGTTTTTCCTGCGCGCCGGCTATTACACTGGCACAACAGCCGGTTAGCTGTGTCAAAGCGTCTGAACAGGATGTAGCCAGCCTGTTTGATACCTGGAATAATACGCTGGCAACCGGCGATGCGACTAAAGTCTCTGAGTTATATGTCAGCGATGCCGTGCTGCTGCCAACTATTTCAAACCATGTGCGCCTGACAGACCAGGAACGCATTGACTATTTCAAAGACTTCCTGAAAAAAGGTCCGAGCGGTAAAATTGATTCCCGCACTATCCGGATTGGCTGTAATAAAGCGATTGATGCCGGCGTTTATACCTTTACCTTCAAAGATAATACGCACGTCACTGCACGTTATACCTTCACTTACGTCTGGGATGGCAAGGGCTGGAAAATCTCAACCCATCACTCTTCAGCTATGCCAGAGCCAGTGAACAAGTAATATTCTTTCACATTAGTACCGACTTTTTAAAATCAGCCTCTGAATATTTCAGGGGCTGATTTTTATGGTCAAAAAATTTTTTTATTGCCTCAGCCAGAAATAACTGAAAAAGCCAAAGCCATATTATGAATTAGCTTTGCGAATATTGTAATAACCACGCTATTTACTTCGTTCTGACCAACTGCCTATTATCGCTTTCATCGTAAATAAATGTGACGCGCTCAATATCAGCCAATCTGCTTTGACGCCTGTCTCTTTTTCCGGAAGCGCTATGAAAATCATCTCAGATCCTCCCGAGACTTGCCTGGCAGCCGTCATTACCCGATGCGATCAGGCTATTCAGGCTGCCCATTCGCTGGCTGAACAGGCGAAACCTGGTGCCATTGAACGCGATCAGCAACGACTTTACCCCCGCGACCTTCTCGACAGGTTTACCCGGCTCGGACTGGGCAGCATCAGTGTTCCACGCCACTTTGGTGGTGGGGGACTGGATTTTCAGACAGTGGCGGAGGTATTCCGCATCATCTCAGCCAGCGATCCCTCTCTGGGCCAGATTCCGCAAAATCACTTTGGTCTGATTCAGTTCATTCTTGGCGAAGGCAACCCGCAACAACAGACAACATTGCTGCAGGCGGTGGTCAGTGGCAAACGGCTGGGCAATGGGGGCCCCGAGAAGAACACCCGTCATACGCGGGACATTCAGGCACGGCTGGTCAGTGACGGTCCGGAACACCGTCTGACCGGAGAGAAATTCTATTCTACCGGTGCATTGTTCGCAGACATTCTGGTGACCACCGCTCTGCAGGAGAGTGACCAGCCTGCAATGGCTTTTATCCCGCTGCCTGCCAACGGCGTAGAGATTATTGATGACTGGTCAGGCATGGGTCAGCGTACCACGGCCAGCGGCACAGTAAGGCTTGATCGGGTTGCCGTAGATCCTGCATTGCTTATCCCCTTGCCGCCAGAAGAAAAACCGACCCTGCGCGGGGCTGTCTCGCAACTGATTCAGGCGGCGATCGATGCCGGTATCGCTCAGGGCGCGCTGGACGATGCGCTGGAGTTTGTCCGCAGCAGCTCACGCCCCTGGGTGGACGCAGGCGTGGAGCGCAACGCTGACGATCCCTACATCCTTGCTGACATCGGTCGTATCAGTACTGAACTGAGCGCCGCAAATGCCCTACTGCGCCGGGCCGCAAAGGTGCTTGATTCACTCGATCAGCAGGCACTGACAGCGGAAAACAGCGCAGCCGCCTCTATTGCCGTAGCGGAAGCCAAAGTGCTGACCACTGACATCGCGCTGCGTGCCAGTGAAAAACTGTTGGAGTGGGGCGGCAGTCGCGCCACGCTCCTGCAGCATGGGCTGGATCGCCACTGGCGCAATGCGCGCACTCACACGCTGCACGACCCGGTGCGCTGGAAAACACACGCTATCGGCAATTACTACCTCAATGCGATCTACCCCGCGCGTCATGCATGGATTTAAGGAGAAAGAATGAGTCAGGTTCAGCCCAAACAGCACGCTTCCCCTATTCGCAGCGAGCAGCATGCGCTGGAAGTGGCTGCGCAACTGGCGCAGCAGTTCCGTGAGGGGGCCGCAGCGCGAGATCGTGAACGTGGACTGCCGCATTCCCCTCTGCAGACCCTGTTTCAATCAGGATTAGGGGGGATTACCGTGCCGCAGGCGTACGGAGGCATTGCCGTATCAACCGCCACACTCGTCTCTGTGATCACGCTGATTAGCGAAGCTGATGCAGCGATTGGTCAGGTTCCGCAAAATCACTACTACGCGCTGGAAGTGCTGCGCGTTAACGGCAGTGAATCACAAAAACAAAGGTTGTATCGGGAAGTCCTGACAGGCGTGCATCTGGGCAATGCGCTGGCAGAGTTCTCCTCCCGTGCCGCACATCAGCGGACCACGCAGATTCGGTGCAATATTCTCAACGGCAGCAAGTTCTACGCTACCGGTGCGCTGTTTGCTGACCGCATTCCCACGGCTGCGCGCGATGAAGAGGATAAAGAGCAACTGGTATTTGTGCCACGTCATCAGGCGGGTGTGACCGTTATTGATGACTGGAGCGGGTTTGGTCAGCGCACCACAGGCAGCGGCAGCGTCCTCTTCGAAAACGTCACGGTGGATGCTGCAGATGTGGTGCCGTTTCAGACAGCATTTGAGCGGCCGACGACCGTCGGCCCTTTTGCGCAGATTATGCACGCCGCTATCGATCAGGGAATTGCACGCGCCGCATTTAACGACATGCTCGATTTTCTGCGCCAGCGTGCCCGACCCTGGCCCGACAGCGGGGTAACGCGTGCCACTGATGACCCCTTAACGCTCGATCGCACCGGACGTCTGGCGGCGCGACTGAGCGCCGGTGACGCCCTGTTAGCCGAGGCAGGGGCAGCCATCGACGCCGCGCAACAGCAGTCTGACGCCGCGACGGTGGCGCTGGCCTCGGTGGAGGTGGCCAGAGCGCGTGCCTGGACCACAGAAGTCTCACTGGAAGCGGCTAATTTGCTGTTTGAACTGGGCGGTTCACGCGCCAGCCTGCGTGAATATAACCTTGATCGCCACTGGCGTAACGCGCGCACCCATACCCTGCACGATCCGGTACGCTGGAAATATCCCGCGATAGGGAATTACCTGCTCAATGGCGTGCTGCCACCGCGCCGGGGCACGCTATGACTCAGAAACAGGTTCTGCTCAACGCGTTTAACATGAATTGTGTCGGCCATATTCATCACGGTATGTGGACGCATCCTGAAGACCGTTCAACCGAGTTCAATACGCTGGCCTACTGGACTGATCTGGCACGCCTGCTGGAACGCGGACTGTTCGATGGACTCTTTATTGCGGATATTCTGGGCGTCTATGACGTTTATCAGCAGGGTATTACGCTAACGGCACGCGAGTCGATTCAGTTACCGGTCAACGATCCGCTGATGCTGGTTTCGGCTATGGCGGGCGTCACGCAGCATCTTGGCTTCGCCGTGACCGCGAATCTCAGTTATGAAGCACCGTTTCCTTTTGCCCGCCGTCTTTCCACACTCGACCATCTGACTCAGGGACGGATAGGCTGGAACATCGTCACCGGCTACCTGGACAGCGCCGCCCGTGCCATGGGAAACAAACAGCTGCTGGCACACGATGAGCGCTATGCACAGGCAGATGAGTTTCTCGATGTCAGTTATCAGCTTTGGGAAGGAAGCTGGCAGGATGATGCGCTGGTTGTCGATCGTCCGAATCGTCTTTACGCAGACGCCACGAAAATTCATCCGGTCAGGCATCAGGGTGAATTTTATCAGGTTGAAGGCTATCACCTCAGCAGCCCGTCACCCCAGCGTACGCCGTTACTGTTTCAGGCCGGCACCTCTGCACGCGGGATTCAGTTTGCTGCGCGTCATGCCGAATGCACTTTTGTTAACGCAGCGACACCCGCAGCGATGCGCCAACAGGCTAAGCGGCTGCGACAGGCCGCAGTTGAAGCAGGTCGACGTGCAGATGATTTGCGCATCTTCATGGGTGTCGGCGTCATCGTCGCCCCGACAGAGCGTGAAGCACAGGAGAAACACCGCAGTTATCTTGAATATGCCAGCCCGGAAGCGGGGATTGCCCATTTCTCCAGTTCTATTGGTCTCGACCTGGCCGCCTTTGAGCTTGACGAACCCGTTATCAGCGGGGAGACCCGGGCTATCGAATCGGTCAGTAAAGCCTACAGCGGCTGGACCCGTCGTCGCCTGCTGGAGCAGCATGCGATGGGCAGTCGCTATCCACTCATAATTGGAAATCCCGCGCAGGTCGCGGACGCGCTGCTGCACTGGATGGATGAAGGCGACATTGACGGCTTTAATCTGACCCGCATTCTGAACCCGCAGAGCTACCGCGACTTTATCGATTTAGTTGTACCTGAACTCCAGCAGCGCGGGCGCTATAAAACGGCTTATCAGCCCGGTTCACTACGCCACAAAATTTTCCAGCAGGATCGCCTGCCCGAACGTCATCCGGCGGCTCGCTGGCGTCATCCCGCCTGACCTCATTGATCTATTTAACCTCAAGGAATCACCATGACACGCTCAGAAACACTACGCGCCGCCCTGGGTGGTCTGCTGCTGACCCTCAGTGCCGCGGCGACCGCAGCGAACTATTCCGGCCCGCTCAAAGTGGGCACCACCGCCGCGTTTGCCCCGCCGCTGGAGACCGCCGTCGCCGAAGCAAAGAAGCAGGGACTGGATGTTGAACTGGTCGAATTTACCGACTGGACTGCCCCAAATGTCAGCGTAGAAAATGGCGATATCGACGTCAATCTGTTCCAGCACAAGCCTTTTCTGGAGAATGCTAATCAGTCCGGCGGCTTCCATCTGGTCGCTTATGCACCAGCCATCATCAATAACATTGGTCTTTATTCCAAAAAACACAGCGCGATTGATCAGGTTCCCGAAGGCGGCACCGTTGCTATCGCCAACGATCCGATTAATGGCGCACGCGGATTATTGCTGCTGCAGAAGGCGGGGCTGATTACGCTCAAACCGGTTGTGGGACTGAAAGCAACCGTTGATGACATCGTCAGTAACCCTAAAAAGCTGAAAATTATCGAGGTGGAAGCGGTACAGCTCTCGCGCTCGCTTGAAGAAGTCGACCTGGCGCAGGGCTATCCACACTATCTGCGTCTGGCAAAAACGATTGATCCCAATAAGGCACTGCTGTTCGACGGGCTGGAGCACCCGGAATATGTCATTCAGTTCGTAATCCGTCAGGGTCATCAGGACGATCCGAGGCTGGCGAAGTTTGTTGATATCTATCAGCACTCTCCGGTAGTCCGCGCCAGCCTCGACAATTTCTATGGCAAACTCTATCAGCCAGGCTGGAGCCAGTAATCATGGTCAGCCTGAGCATCCCTGAGACGTCGGCATTGTCCGATGCCGCTACACGCCATACCAGCGGTGCCTCACACGTCATCATTGAAGCATTAAGTAAGCGCTATCCCGGCCAGTCTTTGGATGCCCTGCGCAATATTGATCTCGGGATCCATCGCGGAGAAATATTCGGCATCATTGGCCGCAGCGGCGCGGGAAAATCGACGCTCATCCGCTGCCTTAATCGTCTGGAAGAACCGACTGCCGGACGCATTGTGATCGATGGCATCGATATCAGCGCGCTTAACGCGCGGCAGCTGGTCGAATGGCGGCGCAGCACCGGCATGATTTTCCAGCACTTCAATCTGCTGTCGGCCAAAACCGTACGGCAGAATATTGAGCTACCGCTAAAAGTGGCAGGCGTGCCTGCTGCCGTGCGGGCGCGCAAAGTGGATGAGCTGCTGGCGCTGGTCGGGCTGGAGGCGCGGCAACATGCCTGGCCCGCACAGCTTTCCGGTGGACAGAAACAGCGCGTCGGTATTGCACGTGCGCTGGTCCACGATCCGGAACTGCTGCTATGCGATGAAGCGACATCAGCACTCGACCCCGAAACGACACGCTCAATTCTGGCGCTGCTTAAAAAGATCAATCAGCAACGCCATATTACCATTGTGCTGATCACCCATGAGATGGACGTCGTTCATGACCTCTGCCACAACGTTGCGGTAATCGATCAGGGTGAAATCATTGAGTGCGGCCCGGTCTGGCAGGTTTATAGCGACCCGCAGCAGGAGACGACGCGCCAGCTGCTGAACCCGAATCACCAGGCTCTGCCAGAGTCGGTCGGCACACGCCTGACTGTCCACCGGCAACATCATCAATCTCGTCTGTTGGTGCGGTTACGCTACACCGGGCAGGGTGCACAACCCGATATCGGTGCGCTGAGTGCAGAGATCGCGGGCGAAATCACCCTGATTTACAGCGCTATCGAGTGGGTTGACAGCAAACCCACCGGCCAGTTGTTGCTCCTGCTGGATGCCCGACACGAGGCGCAATCCGTGACAACTCAACTGGCGCACATCGCCGATCGACTGGAGGTATTAGGTTATGTCACCGGCTATTGAACGTTTATGGGTCGCCTTTCTGGATACGCTGCTGATGGTAGGCTTCTCCTCTGCGCTCGCGCTTGCACTGGGCTTACCCATGGCGGTGATTCTGGTGGTCAGCGGACGCGGCGATCTTTTTCCCAGCCCACGACTTAATCGGGTGCTGGGCTGGGTAGTTAACCTCTTTCGCTCCATCCCATTTCTGATCCTGATGGTGGCGTTAATTCCCTTTACCCGCTGGATTGTGGGAACCACCTATGGCGTCTGGGCAGCCGTCGTACCGCTTACCCTGGCGGCCACCCCGTTTTTTGCCCGTATTGCGGAGGTCAGCCTGCGTGAAGTTGATAAAGGGCTGACCGAAGCGGCGCAGGCCATGGGATTTTATCGCTGGCATATTATCTGGCATGTGCTGCTGCCGGAAGCGCGGCCTGGCATCGTCAGCGGTTTTACCATCACGCTGGTGACGATGATTAACGCGTCAGCGATGGCCGGCGCCATCGGTGCAGGAGGATTGGGGGATCTGGCGTATCGTTATGGTTATCAGCGGTTTGATATGCAGGTAATGGTGACAGTTATTGTGGTGCTGGTCGCGCTGGTGACGTTGCTTCAGTTGTGCGGTGACCGGCTGTCGCGACGGCTAAACCACCGCTAAACGCGTAAGGCCGGGATCACCCGGCCTTGCTGTATTATGACGCTTCGCCGTTGCCGATCTGCCAGATAAACGTCGGATCGTTGCCGTTTACCTCCCAGTCACCCACATTGCGGATTTTGTAGATCACCGGATTGTGTGACGACACCGTGCGGGCGTTGCGCCAGTGTCGGTCCAGCGCCTTGCTGACGCGGGTATCTGACGCGCCCAGCGCATTGAAGAACTCCGTGGCGGCACGCGTCACTAACTCCACCGCGACCACCTGCGCCCGGGCGGACTCCACCTCGGCCTGAACGTTCGCCGCGTGAAGCTCCGCTTCATTGGCACCGCTCAGTTGCAGTTCAAATGCCCGTTGCAGTGAGTGAGTCGCCCGATCAACGGCGGCTTCAACGGCCCAGGTCCAGCTGCTGATCTGACCAACCACCTGCAGCACCTGCACATCCTGCTTAACCTGGGGCGCATTGCCGTGGCTGTAAATCCGTTTACGCTGCGCGACCCCCTGTGACGCATCACGCACTACGGCCCGGCCTATACCCGCCAGCGTGGCTAATAACACATGCTGATAAAATGCTGTCTGATAGCGAAAGCGCTCACTGAAATCATAAACGTGTGGCTGCTCCACACGGGCATGATGAAAGCGTGTGGTGCCACTGCCGGTCAGCCGCTGCCCGAAACCATCCCAGTCGTCATCACGTTCCACCTCATTCTGATGCGTGTTCACCAGCGCGATGACGTCGCGGCCGTTGTCCGTGCGCTGCGCATAGACATCAATCCAGTCCGCATAGAGCGTGCCGGTGCTGTAAAACTTCTCACCGCTGATCCGCCATTCTCCCGCATCGGGTGAGACCTGGGTGTTGACCTCACCCAGCTTAACCGCCCCGATTTCACTCCAGCCACTGCCCACCAGCTCGCCATCCACAAAACGGCGGAACCAGCGCCGCCGATCCTCACTCTCCGGCTGGTTCAGACGATCTTCGATAAAGGCAAAGTGCGCGCGCAGTGCCTGCGGCAGATTCGAATCCGCTTCGGCCAGCGCGGTCAGCAGGGAAAAGAGCTGCGGCAGCGAGACGCCGAAGCCACCTTCTTCTTTGGGGATGCGCAGGGTGCCAAACCGCGCCTCTTTCAGCCAGCGGATCGGCTCATGCAGCAGAGTACGATCGATTTCACGTGCGGCGGCGCCTTCAGCAATGCGGCTGAAAAGTGGCCGGAACTGTTCGGTCAGCGCGGCAAATTCAGTACGGGTTAATTCAGACATGATCTTCTCCTGTTACAGGTTGTTCATCAATGTCCTGTCGGGTCGGTTCAAACCGGATAATCAACAGGAAAATAATCGGAAGAAGGGCGGCGAGAGAGACGATCCAGAACATGTTGGTGCCATAACGGGCCTGCAGAATGGGCAGGATAAATAGCGCCAGTGCACTGCCAATGCCAGAGAGCGAGCGACTGAAGCCAACACCGGTCGCACGAATGTGGGTCGGATAAGAGAGCGCCGGATAGATCATCAACTGCGCGCCGGGGCCGAACCCTTCGGCAAACAACCAGAGTCCCAGCATCAGCACGGCAAACACCACGCCGGCAGTGGCCTGTGGATGACCGATCAGCGCCAGTGAGATCAGCGCGATAAACTGCAGGGCAAAACCCGCAATCGCCACATGCCTGGAAGGGAACTTCCATGCCAGTCGCATCCCCAGCAGGCCGCCGGTAAAGGCGAACAGCGCGTTCAGCCCCAGTGAGGCGGAGATGGTTTCAAACACGCCCGCGCCCAGGAACTGCGCCAGGATAGAGGGCAGGAAGAAAGCAATGGCGGTGTACTCAAATGCGATACAGACGTTCATTACTGCGCTGACGATCGTGCGTTCGAGGTAAGGCTTCTGAAACAGCACGCGGAAACTCACTTTCGGGGCCGCTTTCACGGTTTCGGTTTTTTCGGGCTGCTCTTCATGCGCAATAATGCCGTAGGAGTCGCGCAGGATACGAACTGCACCGCTCAGGTCTCCCTGATTGGCGGCCCACAGCGGTGACTCATTCATGAACTTGCTGCGCACCGCGATAATGAGCAGAGCCGGTACCGCGCCAAACAGCAGCGAGGCGCGCCATAACCAGTCGATGTGTTCAGCTGGCAACAGGAAATAGAGCGCAAAAATAATAAAGAAGCAGGCAGATGACGCGGCATACCACATCGGGCACCAGGCCGCGAGGCGCGACGCTTTATTGCCTTTGCCGGAGAATTTAGAGAACTCCGCCAGGTAGGCCATGGCAACCGGCAGATCGATCCCGACCCCGACCCCCATCAGAAAACGCGCGCCAATCAATACCCAGACGTTGGGCGCCAGACCGGCAGCTATCGCAGAGACCACGAAGAACAGCATGTCCGCCATAAACACCGAGTAGCGGCCATATTTGTCGGTGAGCCAGCCGCCGACCAGATTGCCGATGATGGTGCCGATCATAATTGAAGAGGTGACCAATCCGGTCAGCACCGGGGTTAAGCCAAACTCTTTCACCACATCGTCAATACCATAGGAGAGCGTGGTGAGATCGTAGGCGTCAAGAAATACACCGCCCAGCGCCAGGAACACAATCCAGCGCGCGTAGCTGTTTTTCTCCGTATTACTGTTGATTAGCCGGGCCACATCACTCACCGAACGAACCGGCGTGGAGTGAGGCGGCGAGGCGGTCAGGGTGTTGTCAATCTCTAATGTACTCATCATATCCTCGTTATTATATTCAGCAGGTAACGAGGTTTTTATAGGCATTTAAGGCATGGTTAACAACCAACAAATAACGATAACTATTTCAATATATTCAATAAGTTAATCATTAAAAGATGACCACGGCAGAAGCCGGATGAATAGCAGGATTCATCCGGTACGAATTAAAGCATTTTTCTTTACCAGGCCTGAAACCGGCGCGCTTCTTTAGTCGTTAATAAATCTGTAAAGCGATGACTGAGACTATTAACCGGCAGATTTCATCCTGATATTTCAGCGCTATCTATCTGCGTTTCTGCGTCAGCGTGGCGGCGGTAACCGGCACCCGGATGTGGCAACGCCAGCCGCGGTCCCTTTCCGAACAACTTTTCACGCAGCGTGCCGGGTTGATAATCCTGCTTGTAGACGCCGCGCTTTTGCAGTTCCGGCACCAGCAGTTCCACCACGTCGGTAAAGGTTTCATGCGTCACGGCGTAGGCGAGGTTAAACCCGTCAACGTCGGTCTCTTCAACCCAGCTCTGCAGTTCATCCGCTACGGTTTCGGCGCTGCCCACCAGCAACGGGCCAAAACCGCCAATGCCCACCCAGTCAGCCAGCCCCTGCACCGTCCACTGACGATTGGGATCGGCGGTGGAGAAGGTTTCAACCGCCGACTGAATGGCGTTGGTATGCAGATGCTTCAGTACCTGATCCGGCTGATACTGCCCGAAATCGATACCGGTCCAGCCCGAGATGAGCGCCAGCGCGCCTTCGTAACTGACATAGCTTTTGTACTCCTGCCATTTCGCCTGCGCCGCCAGGTCGGTTTCACCCACAATCACCGTCTGCAGATTGAAGATCAGGATGGAACGCGGGTCACGTCCCGCCTCAGCGGCCCTGCGGCGAATATCTGCCACAGTTTTCTTCAGCAGTACTTTCGACGGTGCCGCGACAAATACACATTCAGCATGCTCCGCTGCAAAGGCCTTACCGCGGCTGGAGGCACCGGCCTGGTATAGCACCGGCGTGCGCTGCGGTGACGGCTCGCAAAGATGAATACCCGGCACCTGGAAAAACGTTCCCTGATGGTTAATCGGATGGATTTTGTTGGGGTCGCTGAATATATGACGTTCATGATCGCGCAGGACAGCGTCGTCTTCCCAGCTTCCCTCCAGCAGCTTATAGATAACCTGCAGATACTCATCGGCGTAGTCGTAGCGCGCATCGTGATCGGTCTGAGCCTGATGCCCGATATTGCGTGCGCCACTTTCCAGGTAGGAGGTGACAATATTCCAGCCAATACGGCCTTTGGTCAGGTGGTCGAGAGTCGAGATCCGCCGCGCAAACGGGTAGGGGTGTTCAAACGACAGCGAGGCGGTCAGGCCAAAGCCCAGGTGTTCCGTCACCATGGCCATCGGCGTGACTAACGCCAGCGGATCATTTACCGGCACCTGTGTAGCCTGACGGATGGCAGCATGATTATTACCGTTGAGCACGTCATAGACACCCAGCACATCAGCAATAAACAGCCCATCAAACTTACCGCGCTCCAGCAGACGCGCTAAATCGGTCCAGTACGCCAGATCTTTATACTGCCATGAGCGGTCACGCGGATGCGCCCACAAGCCGGGTGACTGATGACCAACACAGTTCATATCGAAAGCATTCAGGCGAATTTCACGTTGCGATGACATAGCGACTCCTGAGCGGATGCGGCAATCGCTTGCCGCCCACCTTTTAATATGTGTTTTATAAGGAAGATTCAGTAAGTGAGTGAGCCGGGACATCGCTCGCTGACAGGCAGGGATAGGGCATTCAGCAGTTGCCGTGCAACAGACTCGGCATGTTCCGCCACCTGCGGTAATCCCATCAGCTCGCCAAAGCGACCCCGTGCGGCAGGCCCGGCAACATACAGTCCGGGATTCGCTTCACCGTTCACATTCAGCGTCTGAGACAGCGCATTAACCTGTATCCCCAGCGCCAGCGGGTCAGGCTGGATAACGCCATCGCCATGGAGCTGACGCAGCAGCGCATTGCTGTTAAGCAGCGCGTTGTGTGCAGGGCCGGTGGTGACAATGACTTTATCCACCTCCAGCCTGTGCGATTGCGCGCCACGCAGTCGCAGCGTCAGCCGGAGCGTTGCGCCATCCGATTCAGCGGCGATAAGGCGCGCCGCCAGCAGAGTCAGCTGACCGCTGGCCTGCTGCTGGCTGAGAATCTGACTCACCTGCGGCGCAATCCGGTAGCGGTGAACATCCCACCATGGGCGCAGATGATGCAGAAAGCGCTGCTGCTCGTGCAGCGACAGACTCTGCCAGATGCGCTGACCGTTACGGCGGATATCATCCAGCACCAGCTGCCAGGGCAGATTCAGCGCTGCCGCCTGTTTAACCTCCTGTCGCACCCGCTGTAGCCAGCCGCGCGCGGTCGCGGATTGCGGCTGACTGTAATCCAGGGCGTAAGTCTCATTGTTGCCACTCAGGTTGGCACGCGGCAGCTGGCCACGACGTGAGAAGATGGTAATCTTTCCACGGTGCTGCTGAAGATGCAGCGACGCCACCACATCGGACATGGTCAGCCCTGAACCAATAATCGCCACCCGATCGTCAGGGGCGACCTGCGCCAGCGCGTCGCGCTGCCAGGGATTGGCAATCAAAGCCGGATGGCCCTGTAGCGGCCTCAGCAGAGCAGGCAGATCCGGCGGGGGATGACTGATCGCCAGCACTACCTGATCGGCATGAATCTGCTGCCCGGAGGCCGTGGTCACCACGCCATTCTTAAAGGCAAGCGCACTGTCACGCAGATGACTCAGTTTCACCGGTGAGTGCTGCTGCTGATGAACAAACTGCGCATTGACCCAGCGTCCGAATTCACCGCGTTGCGGGTAGACGTTGCCGTCATGCCACAGCGCTTCCGGATCGGCCCTGAAGCCGGCAGAGGCGCGATAATCGCGATCGAAAACACCCTCTTCATCACCGGCAAGCTGCATTCTGCCGGCCGGCACATTAATGCGGTGGGCCGGATCGGTGGTGCCGTATGCCACGCCCTGCGCCAGCTGTGCGCGAGGTTCAATCACCGTCACCTGTAATCCCGCCTGGCCAGCGCGGGCCAGATGGATCGCCAGCGCAGTGCCGGTGAACCCGCCGCCGATAATGACAATCTGCTGTTGTGACATAAACGAGCCTTTTTTCTGTTAACTGACTAGCTGGCGCTGGCCTGTTTAGCCGGGCGACGGTCGCCACCGATAGTTTCACCAAACGGACCGGTGTTGACGCTGCGCTGTTTCTTTTCGGCATTGGCGGCCAGCGGCAACAACGGCATTACCAGCTCAGCAAAGCGGTGTGCCTCTTCAAGATGCGGATAGCCGGAGAAGATAAAGTTTTCGATCCCCAGCGCCTGATACTCCCGGATGCGATCGGCAACCTGCTGCGGATTGCCAACCAGCGCTGTTCCTGCACCGCCGCGCACCAGACCAACGCCCGCCCAGAGATTGGGACCAATACGCAGGCTCTCCCGCGACCCCTGATGCAGGGCACTCATCCGCGCCTGACCGGCGGAGTCCATGCGGGCAAAGATTTTCTGCGCGGCAGCGATAGTTTCTTCATCCAGATGAGAAATCAGTCGATCGGCGGCCGCCCAGGCTTCCTCTTCCGTTTCACGTACAATGACATGTAAGCGGATGCCATAAGAGAGCGTGCGGCCATTTTCCTGCGCCCGCTGACGAACCACCGCCAGCTTCTCCGCGACCTGTTCAACCGGCTCGCCCCACGTCAGATAGGTGTCGATCTGATTCGCCGCAACGTCGATAGCGGCCTCAGACGAGCCACCGAAATAGAGTGGCGGACCGTCTTCCTGCACCGGCGGGAAGAGGAGCTCGGCGCCTTCCACGCGAATATGTTCGCCTTCAAAGTCTACCTTCTCGCCTTTCAGCAGGCGGGAGTAAACCTCAAGAAATTCTTTGGTCACCTGATAGCGCTCTTCATGACTCAGGAAGATGCCGTCACCTTTGTTCTCTACCGGATCACCACCCGTGACCACGTTGATCAGCAACCGGCCGCCGGAGAGACGGTCCAGCGTCGCCGCCATCCGCGCCGCCAGGCTGGGCGGTTGCAGGCCGGGACGCACGGCCACTAAATAGCGCAGCTTTTTAGTGATTGGTGCCAGTGCCGAGGCGACCAGCCATGAATCCTCGCAGCTTTTACCGGTCGGGATTAACACACCGTAGTAGCCCAGATTATCTGCCGCCAGCGCAACCTGCTGTAAATAGGGTAAATCGACTGCTCTGCCGCCTTCGGTGGTACCCAGATAGCGCCCGTCGCCGTGGGTAGGCAGAAACCAGAAGAGGTTGAGGTTTTCCTGTGTCGCATGACTCATTAGCAGCTTCCTTTATAACGATATTAAAATTTATCATATAGGGTTAATCCCTTTTGTTATATAGCCTCTAGCAGGATGCGTGCCACTGCGATGAAATATTTTTATTATTAAAATTCAATAACTTATGGTTTTTGTGGCACACGCTAATCTGCTGCGTTCGCAACAGGCATAGTTGCATCCTGCTGCATTGGCAACAATCTGACTCGTTCCGCCTCTCGTTTCGGCGTTAGCGGCGCGGTATGGTCATGGTTTTCCCGTTCATCCGGTAAATGAGATGCAGATATCCAGCCCTGAGTTAATTGACCCCGCATCGCGCGCCTTTAAAAGCGTGCTGGATCAGCTCGCGCCCACCGATGCGACGGTACTGATCATCGGTGAAACCGGCACCGGCAAAGAGGTGATGGCGCGCTATCTGCATCACCACAGCGTCCGCAGCCGGCAGCCTTTTCTGGCGGTTAACTGCGGCGCACTTACCGAGAGCCTGGCGGAGTCGGAGCTGTTTGGTCATGAGAAGGGTGCCTTTACCGGCGCACAAGACAGGCATCGTGGCTGGTTTGAGGCGGCTGAGGGCGGCACGCTGCTGCTGGATGAGATTGGTGAGCTAAGCCCGTCGCTGCAGGTGAAGCTGCTACGCGTGCTGCAGGAGCGTGAAATTACCCGCGTCGGATCGTCCAGGCCGGTAAAAGTTAATGTGCGGGTCATTGCCGCGACCAACCGGGATCTGGCGGTGGCTATCCGTGAACGGCGATTCCGGGAAGACCTCTATTACCGGCTGAATGTGGCCAGCGTCACACTGCCGCCGCTGCGCCAGCGCTGCGAAGATATTCCGGTGCTGGCCAGTCACTTCCTGCAGCTCTATGCGCGCCGTCTTGGTCGTCCTCAGCTTCGCCTCAGTGACGAAGCCATGGCGGTGTTGATGAACTACAGCTGGCCGGGCAACATCCGTGAACTGGAGAACACGCTGCACAACGCCGTGCTGCTCAGCAAAACTTCACTGGTCACGCCGCAGCAGCTGCGGCTAAGCCCTCTTGCGGGGAGCGACCTGCCGCAGGGAGAGGAGGCGCTGGATCAGTTTTTACGCCAGCAGATGCAGCAGAGTGATACACCGCTCTATCCCCGGGTTATTGGCGCACTGGTCAAAAATGCGCTGGAACTCACCCAGGGTAATCAGTTACAGGCGGCCGCGCTGCTGGGTATCAGCCGACATACATTGCGCACACAGCTGGGACATCTGGGGGTGATTAAACCGCGCCGCGGTTCAGTGCGTCAGCGTGATGCTGCTCCCGGTCAGCAGCCTGAGCGGGAGCGGGAACTGCGTATTGGTTATCAGAAATTTGGCAACCTTGGCATTCTGAAAGCCCGCCAGTCGCTGGAGCAGCAGCTGGCCGGGCAGGGTGTCAGCGTCATGTGGAGTGAATTTCCTGCGGGTCCGCAGCTTCTGCATGCACTGAGCAATAAGGAGATCGATTTCGGGACCACCGGTGAAGTTCCCCCCTTGTTTGCGCAGGCCAGCAACAGTCCCATGGTCTATGTCGCCTGGGAACCTGCCGCCCCGCAAAGCGTGGCGCTGCTGGTGCCGAACAGCAGCCTGATTAAGCAGATTGGCGATCTCAGAGGCAAACGTATTGCCGTGAATCGCGGCTCCAACGTTCACTATCTGTTGTTGCAGATTCTGGATGAGGCGGGTTTAGCGCTGGATGATGTGCGTATTGTCTATGCCCCGCCTAAATATCCGCTGACGCCCAGCGATCTCAACGCGGTGGATGCCTGGATGATGTGGGATCCGTTACTCAGCGATGCGGAGAACAGCGGAGAGTTCAGGGTGATTGCGGATGGCACAGGCCGGGTCAATAACCATCAGTTTTACCTGGCTGAGCGCGGATTTTCGACGCACTCTGGCGATCTGTTACAGGTTCTGCTTAGCGCACTGGAGCAGACCGGCCGCTACATTGATGCGCATCGTGCTGAAGCTGCCGGGCTGCTCTCAACGGAACTCGGCATCTCTGCAACCTCACTGATGCACGCCTTAGCCCGGCGCAGCCATCAGACCCAAAGAATGAACCTGGCCATCATCCGGGAACAGCAGACTATCGCCGACCGCTTCTATGCGCTGGGGTTATTCAGTCGCGCCATTCGCGTACGCGAGTCGGTCTGGCATCCATAGCGTTTTTTTAGCTAAGCATCGAACATTTCATCGCTAAGCGCTTCAAGCCGCGTTTGTTATGTTGCGCAGACAACAACCAGACTCAGGAACGAGAGATGAAAAAAGTTTTACTCAGCGCTTTGATTATTGCCGCCCAGGCGGGTTTCGCGTTCAGCACCCAGGCAGCAGAGAAACCCGAGACAGTGAACATCGGTTTTCAGAAAGCCAATATCTTTGCGCTGCTGAAGTATCGCGGCACGCTGGATCAGGAATTTAAAAAGCAGGGTATTGCGGTGCACTGGATTGAGTTCCCGGCCGGACCGCAGATGCTGGAGGGCTTAAACATCGGCAGTATCGATCTGGCCGCTACCGGCGACGCGCCACCGACGTTCGCGCAGGCCGCGCAGGCCGATCTGGTTTATCTGGGACACTCGCCAGCTAACCCTAAAACCGAAGCGATTGTGGTGCCCGCTGACTCACCGATCAAAAGCGTGGCGGATCTCAAAGGCAAACGTGTGGCGCTGAACAAAGGCTCTGACGTTAACTATCTGCTGGTCACCGCGCTGGAGCAGGCAGGGCTGACCTATAAAGATATTACGCCGGTCTATCTGCCACCTGCGGATGCGCGCGCCGCTTTCCAGCGCGGCGCGGTGGATGCCTGGGTCATCTGGGATCCCTACTACGCCGAAGTGGAAACAAACGCCCACGCGCGGCTGATTAAAAATGCCGAAGGGCTGGTGCCGCACTACACCTTCTATCTTGCCAGCCGTAAGTTCGCGGAGCGCTATCCACACATCGCTTCTGAGGTGGTGGATGAGCTGGGTTCACTGAGTCAGTGGGCTAATCAAAATCAGGAAGAAGCCGCAAAAATCATGTCCACCTCAACCGGTCTGCCGCAGCCGATCTGGCAGCGTGCGCTGGCAAGGATGCCGTTTGGCGCAGAGCGGATGACGCCAGAAGTCTTCACCCAGCAGCAGGCGCTGGCAGATACCTTTACCGGGATTGGTCTGTTGCCGGTGAAAGTCGATATCCGCAGCGCGACGTGGTCACAGGATAAGAAGTAGGCAAACATCAGGCGGATGTTTATCAGGATAAATGCCGCCTGACATCTGATGATAATCAGGCCCGGTAAATAGCAACAGGCGGCCTCGCTAATCCTGTTCCAGCATTAGCCCGGAACTTTACAGCAGGATGAGGATAAGCAGAACGGCAGAGGGAGATGAACGGTTTTTTAGCGAAGCGGTTTTACATTTCATAGAGTTACATGATATTTCTTTTTCCAGACTGCGCCATAAGCTGTTCTACACTTACATCTTCAGTCGCGCCATTTGACTGAAAAAGCAGCATCACGAAGAAGGTGGCGACAGCAATGCATCACGCAGTCGCCACCCTCAAAACTGATCATGCCTGTGAGGTAAACACTATGAAAGCAGTTGTCTATAACGGACCTTTTGACGTTTCAGTCAAAGATGTCCCGGATCCGAAAATCGTTCGTCCCACCGATGTGATTGTCCGTATTACCACCACCAATATCTGCGGTTCTGACTTACATATGTACGAAGGGCGAACCAGCTTTGAGCAGGGTCGCATCTTCGGCCATGAGAATCTGGGCCAGGTTGTTGAAATTGGTAGCGGTGTAGATCGGATTAAAGTCGGTGATTATGTCTGCCTGCCCTTTAATGTCGGCTGCGGCTTCTGTGAAAACTGCGAGAAGGGGTTAACCGGTTACTGTCTTACGGCAAATCCGGGTACGGCCGGTGCCGCCTATGGCTTTGCGGAGATGGGCGAATGGGAGGGTGGACAGGCGGAGTTACTTCGTGTTCCTTTTGCTGACTTTAACTGCCTGGTACTGCCGCCGGATGCGGCAGAAAAGGAGGAAGACTACGTTATGCTGTCCGACATCTTCCCCACCGGCTGGCATGCCACTGAGCTGGCAGGCTTGCGCCCTGGCGAGAGTGTTGCCATTTACGGCGCTGGCCCGGTCGGCTTAATGGCGGCACATTCGGCCATGATTAAAGGCGCATCACAGGTCTTTGTGGTCGATACCCATCCTGACAGACTGGCGTTAGCCGAACAGCTTGGTGCAGTGGCGATCAATGGCGTGGGCGATGACGCGGTCAATAAAATCCTCGAACTCACCGAGGGGCGCGGCACGGATTGCGGTTGCGAATGCGTGGGTTATCAGTGCTGCAATAAACATGGCCACGAAGATAACTCCGCCACGCTGAACAGCCTTGTTGCATCAACTAAAGCCACGGGCGGTATTGGTACGGTAGGCGTTTTTGTTCCTCAGGATCCCGGCGGGGCAACCGAACTGGCTAAAGAGGGCAAAGTGCCGTTCGATTTTGGTACGTTCTGGTTTAAAGGTCAGTCAATGAAGACCGGCCAGTGTAACGTGAAAGCCTACAACCGCCAGCTCGCAAGGCTTATCCATCAGGGCAGAGCTAATCCGGCGCAGATCATTTCGCATCGTCTTGCACTGGCAGACGCTCCCGAAGGCTATAAGCATTTTGACGACCGGGATAATGGCTGGACAAAGGTTATCCTGAAACCCTGAATCATGACGCACAGGATATAAGCCACATTCAGGCTGTGGTGATAAGGAGAACTAAAACTGCCTGTCTGTGGTTTGAAGCTTTATATCGCGTGTCATGACCTTGCCGAAGCTACCGGGTGTCGCGCACGTCATACTCAGCAGCTTTTTCTTAACTGAATTGGCGCTTTCCATTCCGGATAAACCGGCTTCTGTCAGTACACGATGACTGGTTAACAGGTCTTATTACTCCAGCAACATCCCGGTCTTAATGGCGGTTTTCGCGGAGACGATGACGCTTTCCCAGCGGGAATTCTGTCTGCCGGGTGTTGTGGGGTAAACTGACGGGGGTCGATAACTAGACCGCTTTCTGCTATATCTGTTGTGTTTCCAGGAGCATTTTAAGGACGAAAGGCAATGAGAGTAAGTGAAGAAGCCCTGCTGCGCTCGGGCTTCAGCCCCGCAGACCTACGAAAAGTTAATAATAACCTTGCCAGCTATGGCGGCACCCTGGGAGATGCCATTCAGGATCTGTCCAGACGCTTCAGAATAGCGCTGACCGTGGTGCTGTGCTGTCTCGCTGTATTTATTTTTCTACTATTTGTTGGCTCCAGCGAAACGGTTTTTTCCGGGGGGATTGCGCTTCTCTGCGGTTGTGCGGTTGCCATTTTTGTTCAAACGCCAGTGTTGTCTTATAAGTCCTGGCGATACCAGAGAGCAAACAGAGATTAACGGCTACGTTGGTCGGTCGTGAGAAGGTCAAAAATCACTTTCGCTTTGACGCCATAATCCACGATTTTCATCGTTAATTTTGGTCTGCTCATGGTGTCAACTTTCCGGTAGTAGTCACGGGGAAGCCACCGGAACAGACGCCACGCGACGGGTTTTCTTGCCAGACCAAAAACACTGTAAACGCTGGCACTCAGTGTTGCCGCATTGTAGAACGCCAGTCCTGTGTTCGGGCTGAATCCCATGAACTGCGCAGCTTCCATTGCCCCGTCTGCAAAAATTCCTTCAGAGTGTGACTCTGTGCCGTAACGGAGATGACTGACTTCCTTCGATATGCCATTTACGCCGTCAATGAACAGTGTGGCACCGGCCAGCATACCGATGGGAGTCATGGAAGAGATCATGATCATCCCGCCGAACATGGCAACCCCGGACAAAACGATATGTACGGCAGAGATGACATACCCTACAATTTTGTTATTTTCTCGGATAAAATCCACTTTAGCGATGAGCTTTGCGGTCTGCATCCGTAGCAAGCGATCCTGCTCACGAAGGTTCTCAGTCTCTTCCCGAAGTTTTTTTATACAAGCTATACAGTCTTCATCGGTCCTGGCCTGACGTGCTGCGGCAAATTGTTTCTCTACAACGTCCCTGATTTCCTGAACAAACTGAAGCCGGGTGAGGCTGTCGCGCAGATGAAAGCCTGAAATCACGTTAGCGGCTTCTATCAGCTTTCTCGCTTCCATATTGACCATCGTTTCGGCCCATGCCCGGTTACGGCCACCTGAACGCATCATTGAAATTAACGCAGCATCCATTTTTACTCTCCCTGTTGATTTTACCGTTCCAGAGGTAATAAACCATTCTCTTCGTGTGTAAACCATACACCAGGGAGGGAAGGAGCAGACGTTATAATGGGATATATCCAGATGCTGTTTAGCTGAGAATTGAGAAAAATAGTCCACCTTTGATGTATCTAATTGATATTTAACATAATTAGTATTGTGCGCCATACCTCCAGGCTTAAGTTATATCTGGTTTTGCCAATCTACCTTCAACCTATCGCTGCCCCCAAATCTTGAGTAAACCTCCTCAGTGTCCTACCTTCAGACAGCGTCTGACAAAGCCTCACAATCACACCCAATACATCAGCCGGAGGCCCCCATGACCCGCATTCATAACCCCGAACCCTGTAGCGGCACCCTGTTTTTCGATGTCAATGAAACCCTTCTGGACACCACCGAACTCAATCAGGTTGTTGCTCAGCGCCTCGGCAACAGGCCGGAGCGCGCCGAGGCCTGGTTTACCTCGCTGTTGCATCATTCACTGGTCGAGTCAGTGACGGGCAGCTGGTACAGCTTTGGTGATATTGCCGAAGCGGTACTGAAGATGACCGCTGCGCGTTACGGCGTCACTCTGCCAGCTGACGCGACGCCGCTGGCTGACATTATTGCAGCGATGCCCGCCCATCCGGACGTTGCCGCAGGACTAACTGCCCTGAAGCAGCAGGGATTTACGCTGGTTGCGCTGACCAACTCCTCAGCCGCGTTGGCAGAAAAACAGCTCAGTTCAGCCGGGCTGGTACCGCTGTTCACCCGCATCCTTAGCGTGGAACAGGTGCAGGTCTATAAGCCCGATCTCAGAGTCTATCAGTGGGCAATGAAAGAGATGGGCAAGCCCGCCGCAATGTGCATGATGGTAGCGGCGCATGGCTGGGATGTGGGCGGCGCAAAACGTTCAGGGATGAAAACCGCTTTTGTCAGCCGTCAGGGACAGGTCCCTTATCCGCTGGCACCTGCACCCGATTTGATTGTCAGCGATATCCAGGCGCTGGCCGCACAGCTCAAACCGCTCTGCGGAGCATAGTGCACAGGGATTCCCGGTGAAACCCAGGCAGTCAGTCTGCCTGAGACTCAAACGCCGATCTGACCGCTTCCACGATACGCCCGGACAGCGTCGCATCGTCCAGCAACGGGAACGTTTTTTTAAGCTTGCCGGAGATTTGCCAGCCATTTTCCTTCAGCGAACGAATAATGCGACTCGCGTCCTGATCGGGCATTTCAATGACTTCCTTCAGGCGCTGCTGTGCACGCTGAAATATCACCAGTACGCGCGCTTCATCAGCCATCTCTTTTCGGACGGTGTGCTCTATTACTTTGCAGGTATAAAGCACATGTTCGGTTAAGTCGGGATATTGCCAGGCGAACCGGGCATCCTCATAGTCGCTGAAACTGAAGTTGCTCAGCGTGCCATCTTCATAAGTTTTGAGTTCGCCAAACCGATAGCAGCCCGCATAGCGCCGCATCAGCCGTTTCGAGAACACGTCCAGCGTGCGATCGTAGCCGACCCGAAAATCCATCGAGCTGGTGATGGTGGCTGAGACCGGCAGGATGACTCCATCCGGTATCGCCCCGTCACGAATCAGCGTGTCATTGATTAAAAACCGGTGGATGCGACCATTGCCATCACGCATCGGATGGATATAGACGAAGCCAAACGCAATAACCGCGGCACGGGCCAGTGGCGCAGCGCCCTGTGTCGCCAGGTCAAAGGCTTTCAGGCCCTGCATGAAGCGAGGAACATCATCATAGTGTGGCGCAATATAGTGGACGATATCTTCACGCATTGTCGACTGCCCGACAAACACGGGTGAGCGGCGCAGGCCCAGTCCCAGTGCGTCCTGGCCAAGAATGCCCTGCTGTATGGTATGCAGGCTGCTATCACTGAGCGGATCGTCAAGCTGTCCGCAATACTGCGCAATAACGTGAGCAAAACGCTGAATGCGGTCACCCTGATCCGACTCTTTCTCAATCAGAAAACTGGCGCGCGACTCTTTAAATGTCAGCCAGCTGGCAGTGCGCATCAGAATGTCTGCGCCAAAGGCGTTATCCAGATCGTTTAAGGCATCATGGAGATCGAACGTAAGCGCCTGCTCAACGGCCGCGGTTCTGCGCACCAGCGGGCAGAAATCCACCGATCCCGGCAGGTTATCATTGATGCGCCAGCGTCTGACGCGCTTTACTGTTGTTCGGGTCAGACAGGCTTTGGATGAAATGGCCTCAATATAGCCTCCATTGGTGACATCCGTTACCTGCAGCGTGTTGCCGGTCAGCCATTCATAGAAAAAGCCAGCCCGTCGCGCATACTGTCCGAACGGCTCCTGACGGCACCACGCCTCCAGAGGCTCCGGGCCGACAGCGGTAAACAGGCGGGCAAAAAACTCCAGGTGAATCTCTTCGTATTTGAGACCGAAGGCAAAGTGACCGGCAAAATCATCTTCCGGCTGATAGCCAGGGGGATAATGATTTTCCACCTGCCCCTGACTCTCATGATGAGAGCGTACCGTTCCGATAGCTGACTTAACGCGTAATGGCTGCGCCAGTCTGATAGCATAACGTTCGCGCAGTGCGCTGAAGCCGACCAGCATAGTGAATCCTTTATCCGTTGCCCGAAAACAATAACAAAAAGGATATTTAACACTAAAACACTAATGTGCCTATCATGGCGGCATTAATTTTTGCCCGAAAACGTTAATAACCAGGATTTACAGTGTGGAAACGCTAATTTATTTGTTCAGGGCTTAACTACAATGCACAGTAGCCCGATAACAATAATCGCCACGCCTGCCAGGCTATGCCAGCTGAACGCCTCATGGAAAACCGGCACGCAGACCGCCACCAGCCAGACCAGCACGTAACTCAGGCTGAGCAGCGGATAGACCCGGTTCAGCGAGAAATAGTACAGCGCCCGTATCCAGCAAAGCATCGAGACACCATACGCGCCCAGCCCGGCCACCAACAGCAAGGCGGGCAGTATGGCAATCGCAGGCAGCGACGTGAGGCTACTGACATCGGGCAGCCGCGGCATCGCCCAGCGCATCATCAGCTGTGCCGCTGAAACCAGCAGCACGCTGCATGCGACCCATCCATACCCTTTCATAGCTGACTCGCCATCAGCGCCACACCCGTTACCACCAGCAGCGTACCGGCAATCTGGCGCAGCGTTAACCTCTCACGCCAGAGGATGCGGCCGGCCAGCGCAACGAAAATGAAGTTCAGGCTCAGCATGGGATAGGCCTGACTGACGGGTACCCGCTGCAGTACCAGCAGCCAGAGGAGCATCGCAACGCCTAACAGCAGCACGCTCACCCCAATCCAGCTCAGGCGAATCCGGCGCGATGCCGCATGAGTCGCCTGTTTCTGGCACAGCTGCGCACTGCAGCTGAGCAGACTCACCAGCACAATCAGCAGCAGCATTACTTCATCTGACCGTAGTAAAGGCAGACCAGCCTGCCCTGACGATAGACTGCATCAGGCACCGGCACATCCTCACCGATATCGCTGTGAACCGAGTCGACCAGCAACAGCAGCGACACGCTTCCCGTGCGGCGATGATCGGCAAGCCAGCCGCCGAAGTCCGTCTGAGAGACAAAGCGGGACTGCGCATCCGGGTAGCTCAGCCCATATTCCAGCTCGCCTTTGGTGTCGTAGAAGCCAATATCGCTGCGCTGCAGATGCCAGGCGACGGCAGAAGCCACGCCGGGATTGTCCGCCAGGATGAAGCGGCTGGAGGCCAGACGCGCGCTGATCGTCGAGACAAAGTGCTGCGGCTGTTTAGCGTCGCGGATTTTGTCCGGGATCGCAGCGCCAATAATCAGTGCGACCCCCAGCGGGCAAAGCGCGGCCGCCAGCCAGCGGCGCTGTGAAGATCGGCAGCTGTATGCGCCCACCAGCCCCCAGATAAGAAACGCCAGTGCCCCCAGCGCCAGTTTCAGCATCTCGTGTGTGGCGAACAGCGGATGATGCGTCACGCTCCAGGGCGCCAGCACCAGCAGCACCGTTGCCAGGGTGAGAATGCCGAAAATCAGGTTAAGCCAGCCATTGACGGTTAATGCGCGCCCTGCCCGCTGCGCGGCGTTCAGCCCATAGTGCGCCATCAGCAGCGACAGCGGCACAAAGCAGGGCAGAATATAGGTCGGCAGCTTGCCCTTTGCCAGGCTGAAAAACAGCAGCGGCATAACCGTCCAGCTCAGCAGATAAAGCGCGCCCGGATGCTGCTGACGCTCGCGCCAGCCGGTCATTAACGCGCCCGGTAACAGCGCCAGCCACGGCAGTGTGCCCAGCAGCAGAACCGGCAGGTAATACCAGAACGGTGCCTTGTGCTGTGCATTCTCTTCCGCAAAGCGCTGGATATGCTCAACCCAGAAGAAGTAGTGCCAGAAATCGGGAGCCTGATGATAGATCGCCAGCGCCCAGGGCGCGCTGATCGCTGCG
Organism: Pantoea sp. JKS000250; assembly: GCF_003201065.1. Taxonomy (NCBI): domain Bacteria; kingdom Pseudomonadati; phylum Pseudomonadota; class Gammaproteobacteria; order Enterobacterales; family Erwiniaceae; genus Pantoea; species Pantoea sp. JKS000250. The sequence continues at coordinate 131,373 of NZ_QICZ01000003.1, forward strand.
GCTGAAAGTACCGCCAGCGGCCCGAAGCAGAGCAGCTCCGGAAGTCTCTTGCGCCAGATCGCCCACGGCAGAATCGCCAGCACCGGAACCGCCAGTGCCAGAAAGCCTTTGGTCATAAATCCCATGCCGCAGGCGAGACCCAGCAGCAGATAACCGCCCACACGGCCAGTTCGTCCGGTAGCCTCCGTCGCCAGCCAGAAGCTGCACATCGCCGCCGCCAGCCAGAGCATCAGCATAGGATCGAGCACCGCATAGGTGCCCACGCCGTAGACCAGCAGCGAACTGAGGAACATCAGGGTGCCGACCGCGGCGGTACGCGCCGAACCAAATATCCGCCTGCCGAGCCAGAAGATCAGCGCCGCGGTGATAGCAGTGGAGAATATCGAACCCGCCCGCACGCCAAAATTGTTGTGGCCAAACAGCCACTGACCCAGCGAGTTAATCCAGTAACCCGCAATCGGTTTTTCAAAATAGCGCAGGCCAAAGAAGTGCGGCGTGATCCAGTTACCGGTCGCCAGCATCTCCCGGCTGATCTCCGCATAGCGGGTCTCATCCGGTTGCCAGAGATCGCGGAACACTGGCGGGATAAGGTAATAGAGAATAAAGAAGCTGAAAAAAAGCACCCACATCGTGTTGTTACGTATCCGCACTAGTTCGCCTCTTCAGTCAGTTGCTGGCAACCCAGCCACCCTTCCCGTCCGGGGATTTCGCCTCTGACGACCCTGCCTACCGGTAACATGCTGAGATCGTCGGGCAGCAGCTCGCCTAACGGACAGAACTGGATGCCGTTACGTTCTGCAGCATCCAGCAGCCGGTCAAAGTCCGGGTAGCCGATGATCCCCTCGACTTCGGCATGTATGGTGTAAACCGCGCCCTCATCAGACGCGAGCATCTTCGCCAGAATGTAGTCGTTATACCCTTCTGCGCTGACCTCGCGGCCAACCACTTCATCCCATGTGGGCAGCGTTACCGGGATCTGTACCGTGCCGATCTGCCCATCAGGCAGCAGGGGCCGGAACGGGCCGCTGCCCCGACAGTCGCTGTTGTAGTGAAAGCCGAAGTCCTGTTTGGCGGCGATCACCCGGCCATCAGCGCGCCAGCCTGCAACGGCCGAGCAGCTGACCGGGTGACCGAGGATCTCACTCAGCGTTTCGGTGCCGCGCGCTATCTGCTCCACCAGCTTATCCTGCGGCCAGACGCCCGCCCAGGTCTGCCAGGCAAAGTGGTCCCAGGCGTGCAGACCAACTTCATGCTGACGTGTGGCGTCCTGCATGATTTGCCGCAGGCCGCGTCCCATCTGCTTTCCCGGCCAGGCCGTGCCGGCGAGCAGAATGTCCCAGCCATAGAGCGATGCGGCACGGGAACGCAGCATCTTCATGAGAAACGCCGGTTTCACCAGCCGCCAGAGATGGCGGCCCATGTTGTCCGGTCCCACGCTGAAGAAAAAGCTGCCCCGCACCGCATGACGCCGGAACAGCTCAAGCAGCGCCGGCACCCCCTGCTTCGTGCCGCGCCAGGTATCTACGTCAATCCGCAGACCGATCTTCTTCATCACTTGTCAGCCTGTTGCTCGACGGTGCGCAGGAAGAAGTCGAGCGTGTTGTCGATAGTGACATCCATCGTGACGGTCGGCGTCCAGCCCAGCAAACGACGCGCATTGCGGATAGCGGGTTTGCGGTGCTCTACATCCTGATAGCCTTTGCCGTAGTAGCTGCTGCTCTCCACTTCCCGGAAACCGGCAAACGGCGGAAACTGGCTGCGCAGCGGATGACGCTCAAAGCTTTCCAGCAGCTGCTCGGCCAGCTCTTTGATACTGGCTTCATTGTCCGGGTTACCGATATTGATGATCTGACCATCACAATTCTGCTGCTTGTTTTCGATAATGCGGAACAGCGCTTCCACGCCATCCTGAATATCGGTAAAGCAGCGCTTCTGTTTGCCGCCGTCGATCAGCTTAATCGGCGAACCTTCTACCAGGTTGAGGATCAGCTGAGTGATCGCACGGGAGCTGCCGATGCGTGCCGCATTGAGGTTATCCAGACGCGGTCCCATCCAGTTGAAGGGACGGAACAGGGTAAAACGCAGCCCCTCTTTTTCGCCATATGCCCAGATCACGCGGTCCAGCAGCTGTTTCGATACGGAGTAGATCCAGCGCTGTTTGTTGATCGGCCCGACCACCAGATTAGAGGTATCCTCATCGAAACTGGCATCGGTACACATGCCGTAGACCTCAGAGGTAGACGGGAAAATGATGCGCTTCTGATACTTCACGCAGTCGCGAATGATTTTCAGGTTCTCTTCGAAATCGAGTTCAAACACGCGCAGTGGGTTGCGGGTGTACTCAATCGGCGTCGCAATCGCCACCAGCGGCAGGATGACGTCACATTTTTTGATGTGATACTCAATCCATTCAGAGTGGATCGCGATATCCCCTTCGACAAAATGGAAGCGCGGATGCTCCAGGAAGCGGCTGATAGCGTCTGAACTGATATCCAGGCCGTAGACTTCGAAATGTTCATCCTGTAGCAACCGCTCGGTGAGATGGTTACCGATAAAGCCGTTAACACCCAGGATCAGCACGCGGGTACGGCGCTGCAGCACCGACTGCGGCTTTGAATAGAGCAATGCGCCAGGCACCATGCCCAGGCTCTGCGCCAGCTGACTGCCGTTCATGTAAACGCCATGCTCAGACTGTCCGGTCTGGATTTCCAGTGCGCCTTCGCCGCAGGCGATCAGGAACGGCTGTTTAGAGATGACCGTACCCGGTTTCGCCTGCTGCTGCTGCGGATGAACCCGGCTCTTCCAGACGATAAATTTAACCGAACCGGCAAAGGCGAATGCGCCAGGCCAGGGATCGGTGACCGCTCTGACCAGATTGTGAATCGTCGCAGCAGGCTGATTCCAGTCAATGCGGCCATCTTCGGCCGTGCGACCGCCCACGCGGGTTGCCTGGCTCTCATCCTGTGGCCACTCACTGACCTCACCCTGACGCAGGCGAGGCAATACGTCGCTCAGCAACTGCTCTGCGGCCTGGGTCAGCTTGCGATGCAGCGTCAGCGCATTGTCCTGATCGTCAATGGCCACTTTCTGCTGCGCCAGAATATTACCGGCATCAGCGCGCTTCACCATGCGATGCAGCGTGACGCCGGTTTCTCGCTCGCCATTGACCAGCGCCCAGTTCAGCGGTGCCCGGCCGCGGTATTTAGGCAGCAGGGAGCCATGCAGGTTAAAGGCCCCCTTCTGAGCGCATTGCAGGATCTCATCGCTCAGCAGATGGCGATAGTAGAAGGAGAAGATCATCTCTGGTGCCATGGTACGGATGCGGTCAAGCCAGATCGGATGATTCGCCTCGTCCGGTGCATAAACCGGAATACCGTGCTCTGCCGCCAGGCGGGCTACCGAGCCGAAAAAGTTATTTTCGGTCGCCACGTCGTTGTGCGTGAAAATGGCGGTGATCTCATAGCCTGCATTCAGCAGGGCATTGATGCCGACACAGCCCATGTCGTGATAGGCGAAAACAACGGTCTTCATGATTGAGTATCCTGTACTGAAGGCTCTTCAGGAGCCTGAACAATGCGTTGAACGAAATAGCGCGGACGCGCGCGAACGTCGTTATAAATGCGCCCGATGTACTCCCCGAGCAGTCCCATACCCACAAACTGGGCACCGATAAACATGAACAGCACGGCGAACAACACGAAGACGCCATCACCCGCCCAGGCCGCACCAAAAAAGAGTCGCAATACGATTAGCACCAGTGAGAAAGCAAAGCCGGAGAGCGCAATCAGGCTGCCGACCACGCTAAGCAGTCGCAGCGGCGTAGTGGTCAGGCAGGTCACCAGGTCGTACATCAGGTTGATCAGGCGCATAAAGCTGTATTTCGAATCGCCAAAAGCGCGTTCGGCGTGGATCACCGGTAGCTCGATGGTGTGACGGGCAAAGGTATTGGCCAGAATCGGAATAAAGGTGCTGCGTTCGTGGCAGTTGAGCATCGCCTCGACGATGTGGCGGCGGTAGGCGCGCAGCATGCAGCCATAATCCCCCATTGCTTTGCCGGTGACCCGCTGAATCAGGTGGTTGAGCGTGCGCGAGGCCTTACGACGGAACCAGGTGTCCTGGCGCTGCTGCCGGACGGTGCCCACAACGTCATACCCCTGACGCGCAGCCTCGACCAGCCGCGGGATCTCTTCCGGCGGGTTCTGCAGATCGGCATCAAGGGTAATAATCAGATCGCCACGGACCTGGCTGAACCCGGCCATGATGGCAGAGTGCTGACCATAGTTGCGGTTGAGCAGCACGCCGGTTATCCGGCTGCCGGGAACGGTGGCGGCCTGTTCAATCAGTTCGGCAGAGCGGTCACTGCTGCCGTCATCCACCAGCAGAATTTCATATTCAAGGTTGATGGTGTCGCAGGCGGCGCTGGTGCGCTGCAGCAGCTCCGGCAAACTCTCCTGCTCGTTATAGACAGGGATCACCACGGACAGCATATTGATCGGTTTGATATCGCGCATCTCAGGCTCCGGCAATGTCATGTAAAGCCTGAATCACGCGTTCAACATCCTGATCCGTCATGGATGGAAACAGCGGAATTGAACACATCTGCTGGCTGTTACGATCACTGGCGGGCAGACGCAGATCGGGATAGCGCTCGCGGTAATATTTGTGGGTATGCGCTGCACGGAAATGCAGGCCGCTGCCGATGTCCCGCGTCTTCAGCGCCTGCATAAAGGCATCACGGGACAGGCCGCAGCGTTGTTCATCAATGCGGATAATAAACAGGTGCCAGGCATGCTGATGCGGCCACTCTGGCCGTGAAAGTGGCGTAAAAGGCAGCGAGCACAGCGCCTCAAGATAGCGTTCAGCAATCTCACGGCGGCGGGCAATAAAACCTGGCAGTTTCTGTAACTGTACCAGCGCAATGGCTGCGCTGATATCGGGCAGATTGTATTTGAAGCCCGGCATCATCACTTCCGCCTGCGGCAGACGCCCCTGGGTCTGACGATCAAATGCATCCACAGCAAGGCCATGAAACTTCAGGCTGCGGATACGATCGGCGAGAGCGGCGTCATCGGTCACGACCAGGCCGCCTTCCGCGCAGGTGATGTTTTTGATGGCGTGAAACGAAAAGATTGCCGTGCCGCGATGCCCGACCGGCCTGTCGTGATAAGTCGTGCCCACCGCGTGAGCCGCATCTTCAATAATGGCAATGCCATGCTGCTCAGCCAGTTGATAGATCGGTGCGATATCGGCGGGCGCACCGGCGTAATGCACCGGAATAATGGCGCGGGTGCGTGGCGTAATAGCCTGAGCTATCCGTTCCGGCGTCACCATCAGGTTGTCCGGATCCACATCAATCATGACGGGCGTGGCACCCAGCAGCGTAATCAGGTTCAGGGTTGAAACCCAGGTCATGGATGGCGTGATCACCTCATCGCCAGGCCCGAGCCCCATCGCCATCAGCGTGACATGCATCCCGGCAGTAGCCGAGCTCACTGCAATGGCATGCTGGTTGCCGGTCAGCTGAACAAAGGCCTGCTCCAGTTCGGCGCATTTCGCCCCGGTTGTTATCCATCCGGAGTCGAATACCGCTTTAACAGCAGCCTGCTCCTCATCACCGAATGAAGGGCGGGAAAATGGCAAAAAATCCATGCTAAAACTCCTGCAAATCAAACCCATAAACTGTCGCGCGTTGTTAATCGGATACAACGCCGGAAAAGAACTGTAATAGCGATTTATCAATGTCTGGCAGGCAGATAAGTCATAACAGGTTTCCCGTTATGGAATTAAGGTTACCGGACTGCTAATACAAGCTAACGTATGAAAGTTAACTGAACATTAAATGAATAGGTTTAATTACAATAAAATCAACAGGGATTCAGTTAATGGATTCCTGAAAAGTTCACTATTATTTCAATAATATTCCCCCGGCACTCAACTCTTTTTGATTTATTGATATTTTGTTTATAAAACAGCAGACCCGGCCTGTTGTCAGCTCAGACATAGCTCGACTGACATCAGTTCCCGCGCAGGATAAAAACGTAACTAACTGATTATAAAATATAATTTCAGATGGTGAATTGCCGCCTCAACGTCATCACCTGACTCCAGTCAGGATTTCAGTAAAATGACAGATTAATAAAGTCGCCTTAATGTATTCTTAATATTTCCTGTTATTAATGTTCCGCCCCCGGAATAATCATTACATTTTGGTGAATCTGAGGTGACAGTCAGTTAATATCTTTCAGATTATCTGTGCCTCTATGGTAAAAGCAGTGCGAATAAAATCGTGGTTTCAGGCGTTAACGTTTGGTCTTTATGAAAGAGAAAAAGTGATGATACGTGCTGCCTGTTTATGCACTCTGTTTGCCCTGATCAGCCCGGCGCTCTGTGCCGCGCCGGTAACCTATGCCATTACCCCCGATAAAACGTCGATTGGCCTTTCGTGGCGTGCCTTTGGACATGACTTTTCGCAGGCCAGACTGCAGGGCGTGACCGACATGGTTACGCTTAATCCTGATGAAGATCGTGACGATCGTATTGAAGTGAATATTCCGGTGGGAACGCTGGTCGCCTCGAACAGCCTGTTAACCTGGCAACTGAAAAGTGATCTGTTTTTTGATGCAGAGCGCTACCCGCAGATTCATTTCGTCAGCAGTCGCGTGGCTGCGCTGGGTGACGGTAATTACCGGATTTTTGGCACGCTGACGATTAAAGCTGTCAGCCGGCCGGTGGTGATGCTGGCCTCACTGGACAGCGGGAAGACGCTCGTTCCTGCCTCTCGCTTGCTGGCACTGCATGCTTCCACCGCCATCTCTCGCTCCGCCTTCGGTATGGATCGGCTGGTCGGGGTAGTTGACGATCGGGTAAATATTGCGCTTAAGATTGCAGCGCAGGTCAGAGAGCCGCGCTGACCGTCACCGCTGCGCATGCCGCCGGATTAGGTAAGCGCTGCCTGTCATGTTTCAGCGGTGGACGCCGCTAGCGCGTCGGGATTAAGGAATGTCTGTACCTGTACCTGTCTCACCTTTCGCGCCCGTAAGTCGCTGATCCAGATGACGTAAAGGTTCGGGAAAAGCCATCGGTCAATACGAGTGCCCGGCATGAACTGCGCGCTGCGTTCCAGCGCAAGCTGGTTTACTGCACCAGCTTATCTGTCATGTCACGGTTATGCGATAACGCATAGCCGTACGCCAGGTGTTCCTCATGGTGCGGACAGAGGTGACTGTAAGTGATTTTTCGCTCTTCCCTGCCACATAAGACCTCGGGATGGTCATTAATAACAGACTTCAGATCGCGGTATTCCTCACAATCGGTAAACAGCTCAGCACCGGTTTCTATTCAATAAAAATAAACTTATTTTTTGTCCGCCTGCCATGCCGAATCAGATCAGCACGTTTTCCACCTGACAGAAACGCCTTTCCGTCAGGGACATCACCGCGGCTTCCGCAATCGCCTGTGCCCTGAGGCCATCCTCCAGACCAGGCAGATCCCCAACCTGCTCCCCGTTCAGCGTTCGGATAAATGCATCCAGATGAGCATAATAGGTTGGCTGCACCCGGCTGAACCAGTCTGGCAGCAGCCCAGGCTGCTGAATCTGCGCGCCCTGATAACAGCTGACTCCGCGCTGCGGCTGGGAGGCCGATTCCAGCATGCCGTTTGCCCCCATCACACTGATGCGTTCGTCATAGCCATAGCCGGTGCGGCGGGCATTATCGAGCTGTGCCAGCGCCCCGCTCTGCAGCCGCAACAGCAGCGTGCTGGTATCCACGTCAGCGAATTCGCCGATCAAAGGTAGTGCCAGCGCGGCCCCCATCGCCGCCACTTCCGTTACCTCTTCTTCTGTCAGCCAGCGCAGCAGGTCAAAAAAGTGGATAGCCTGATCGCGCATCTGACCGCCGGACGCCTGAAGATAGGCCAGCGGCGGCATGGACGAAGAACGGCAGACCATCTGAATCAGTTCTGCCGGACCAATCCGCCCCTCACGGAGTTGCTGCTTTAGCTGCTGATGGCTGACATCAAAACGGCGATTAAACCCCACCGTGACCGGCACGTTGTAAGGGAGGACGTTAGCCACGGCCTTACGGGCACGCTCAAGAGAGAGATCGACCGGCTTTTCACAGTAGATTGCTTTACCGGCGCGGGCAGCGGCTTCAAGCAAATCCGCATGGGTTGGCGTCGCGCTGGCGATAAGCACCATGTCAATTTGCGGATCGTTTATCGCTTCAGTCACGGACGCGACCCGGGCATCATAGCGGGTCGCAAAGTCGGCAGCGCGCGACGGTTCCGCATCCGCCACCCACACCAGCTCTACTCCGGGATGGGCCTGAAGATTCGCGGCATGAACTTCACCAATAAAGCCACACCCCAGCAGGGCAACACGTTGCTTTTTATTCATTTATTTGAACTCCATCATAGTCCGGCAGAAAGCTGCACCGGCAGGATAACGCGGCGTTTTACACTTACGGCATGATGTTTTGAGGTGTTTACCTCAGAGGAGAGCGGCATGTCGCTGAAAGAGGTCGCCCGACGGGCAGGTGTGGGACTGGCAACCGTGGATCGGGTGCTTAATGAACGTGGCGGCGTCGCGCCGGAGACGGTTCACAGAGTACTACAGGCAGCACGGGAAATAGGTCTGAAGCGTATCCTGCCTGAAGAGCATCGTCATCCGTGGCAGATAGAACTGCTGCTGAGCAGCAACGATTCGTTTTTCTTTAAGCAACTGGCGCAGGATTTTACAGAGGTCGCCTCGCATCTGGGCTATCGCCGGTTAACGCTGCATCGCACCTTTGTTCCGGAAGCACAGCCCGGGCGACTGGCCAGGCTTATCAGACAGGGAGCAGAGACACGGGATGGACTGATCGTTTTTGCACATGAGCATCCGGCGATTTATGAGGCGCTGGAACATTGCCAGGTGCGTGGTGTACCTGTGATCTCGCTGGTCACCGATTTGCCTGGTGCTGCCCGGCTCTGTCATGTCGGGATCAACCAGCTGCAGGCAGGACGCACCGCCGCTCAGCTTATGGGTAAAATGCTGCATCAGCCAGGTGAGGTAGTGATGATCAGTGGTCACAGGGATTACAGCGCGCATCGTCAGCGCATTGAAGGATTTTGCACGCTGATGACTGAACGCTATCCCCATCTTCAGCTGCGTGAAGTTCTGGCCGCTCAGGAAAATCGCAACATAATCAGTAAGTTGCTGGAGGAACAGCTGGTTCGGAGCGGAAATCTGTTGGGAATTTACAACACCGGGCTGGGGAATACCGAAATCGGACAGGCGCTGGCACGGCATCGCCAGCTGAATCAGTGCGTCTGGGTCACCCATGAACTTTACGCCACGACACGCAAGCTGATGGCGCAACAGAGCGTTGCGCTGACGCTGGATCAGAATACCCGGCAGCATGCTCAGTTGGCGGTACAGCTGATGCTGAATTATCTGGAGCAGAAAGTGAAACCCGATGAGTATGCCAGTGGAAAAGTAGACTTCATGATTTATACAGCCGAGAACGCGTTATGAAGCAAACCAACACCTCATACTCTCCACCGGGGGCCGCATTTTCGTTATAGATGCCAGCCGTTGAATCTGTTTAGGCTATTGATAATGGCACAGCGGACAAACCACTTTTAAACTCATGCAGCCTCACTTTTACTCTGCACTTCTGTATTGCAATCGCCTCAGAACGTCAAAAAACGCCGACATACAGTTTTTAAAACTGCCCATCCCATAAATATTAAAATATAAATCTATATACACTCAATTTGTTATTTTAATATTCCACTCCATTTCTGAGTTGTTATCATCGCCTCGAATCCGACAGACCATCACCGCATGCAGTGAAAAACTTTCCAGATTAACCATTCTGGACCCGGTTCGTTGAACAGAATGAGTAATTCAGGAGCTGGTATGCTAAGGCGCATCACTGATAAAGCACGTTTTGTATAAGGTTTGATAAATATCAAGCCTGCCTGGATTTTTATGGGTAGTTTCCCGTTACGCTTTCACTTTATGACAGTGCGATGCTAAATTCTCATCGGTTTGAGGCAGGGAAACGTCCAGCGCTTTGAATATAAGCGGACTGAGCAGTAGGTTATCCTGAATTTTATCTCCACCGGTAACGGTGCCTGGCGGATTAATGAGAGCGTGGTTTGGAACAGTGTTTATCTCCGGTGCGCACCACCACAGAAAGAGTGCTGCACGCCGTTATTTTCGAAGTCGTTGCTAATATCCTGGTATTCATCATTCTGATTAATTTTGCCTCGGCAGCACCTTCGCAGTCGGCACTGTTGACTATAGTTTCATCAACGCTGGCAATGGGATGGAACTATCTGTTCAACCTGGTTTTTGACAGCGTTCAGCTGCAAATCGGATTTAAAAAAGACTGGCGAATAAGATGTCTCCATGCCGTTTTATTTGAGGCAGGTCTGTTATTCGTATTGATACCTTTTGCAGCATGGTGGCTGGATATTACGCTACTCGCAGCGCTGAAACTGGAATGTGGATTGGTGCTGTTTTTTCTGGTTTATGCTTATCTGTTTAATCTGATATGGGATTACGGCAGGACTGCAGTAAAAACATTAAAAAAACAATAAATTATAAACTCAATAAGGTCAAGACTGATTGTTTAACCTTCCGCTTAGCCAGGTCAGTGAAGCGTCAGAGGCGACACTGCGCATCTGAACGCATCCAGTGCGTAAGGACACACGTATATCAGTTGTCAGGTTATTATTTATTTTACTGGCAGCATCGATAGCACAGCGAGTCAGCTTAGTTAAAGTTAAGACCGCGCATAAGCTCATTTTTACAGGTTAACTTCAGCAAAAAAATTATGAACAAAATCTACTATCTGAATAAGTTAAGAAACTGCCCGTCAACCGATATCCTGGATATCGTGACAAGCTATATGCGGAAAAAACTTCCTTCTGACGATCTCTCTTCTTTTGAGGGCGCATACGACCATCGCAAAGCCGAACTAATAATGAATGAGACTTACAACGAAGTGCCTGCGGAAGTCTGGCGATTAGTTTGCTGACGCTGAAATCAGCAGAAAAAATTAACATTAATATATTATCCGCTGAAAAATTACTGCACTGCTGATTATCCTTTTTCGTCTTACAGTGACGTCCGCAGACTGACATTTCCCAGCAGGGATAATGTATCGATAAGTCAGAGCATCACCCCTTCATGCAGTGATGCTCTGATATTATTCAGACACGGATATCAGAAGTGATATGACAGGCCGATCATACCACTGTAATCCGTTTTAAATTCACCACCCAAACTGCTCTCTACTTTCGCATTTAGTGAAAGGCCAGGCGCGACAATACCTTCCAGCCCTACACTGCCACGATAACGGTTATCTGACCAGGCGCTGTATTGCCGGTTTGACTGACGATCGGAAAGTGTGGTTGTGGAGCCATTATTACCAGGTGAATACTGATAGGCCAGACTGGCATTGACGTTAATATTCGGCATTAATGCGCCCAGACCGCGTTTCTGCACCATGAACCCGCTGCTGGTGAAGTAAGGTGTGGATGAACTTAACGAAACTGACGCATCTTCCCCTTTCAGGGTATAGCCGGACATGACACCAGCGGTCACACCAACAAACGGTGAGATAAACAGAGTATCGTTAGCCAGCGCAAACTCATAGCCAGTGCGCAGGCTGCCTGCCAGCATATGGCTGTCCTTTTTCATGCCATTAATATTTAAAGCAGGATCCAGCGTTATCTCCTGATTCAGATACATATAACGACTGGCCGCATCAAAGAACCATCCGGCATCAGCCTGCCAGGAATAAAATGCACCGACAGTAGCCAGTCGATGCTTTTCATGACCCTCCCCTTTTACCTCACCCTGCGTATAACTGGCGCTGATACCGGCTGTTTGCTTATCGCTGCGGGTATCCCAGCCCACATTCAGTGTTTGCTGGTTGACGTCGAGTCCAAGAAAATGCCCTTTTTTCTGCTCTATTGTTGCCCATGATCCGCTGCTTTCTGGCGCGGCGCGCAGACTGTCAGTGCGGTTATGCAACTGACTGACCGCTTCACTGAAAATGTACTGCCGCGAGGCGATTAAGGCACGCGTGCGCTGGATCAATGGCAGGTTGTCGTAAACAGAGAACCAGTCATCCGGATTGAACGCCGGCTTTTTGGCTTCCTCTTCTGCTTTCGCTGCTTCCTCTTTCGCTTTTTCTTCAGCAGCTTGCTCAGCAGTAGCATTATCCGCTGACGAAGCGTCTGTAGCAGGCGCTGGCGCTGGCGTTACTTCTGGCTCAGGGGTAACTTGCGGCACTGGTGTCGGTTCCGGCTCAGGCGTGACTTCCGGCGCTGGCGTCGGTTCTGGCTCAGGGGTCACTTCCGGCGCTGGCGTCGGTTCCGGCTCAGGCGTGACTTCCGGCGCTGGCGTGACTTCCGGCGCTGGCGTGACTTCCGGCTCAGGGGTCACTTCCGGCGCTGGCGTCGGTTCTGGCTCAGGCGTGACTTCCGGTACTGGCGTCGGTTCCGGCTCAGGCGTGACTTCTGGCTCAGCCGACTTGTTACTTTCCAGCACCCACAAAACACGGTCGTTATCGTCTTTCACCTGGTAATTGGGGGTGTAAACGCTGAATCCGCTGTAGCTGTCTGCAAAAGAGAAATAGCTGTGCGACGTGCCAGCAGGTGCATCAACCATCACCAGATCCTGCGTCAGCGCAACTTTCTCCTCACTTCCGATTAGCAGACTTACGTCCAGCAGGTTGTCGCCACCACTCACCGAATTTTTTACAATCAGTTTGTCGCTTTCCAGTGTTGCGGGTTTAACGCCTAACATCAGATTTAACCCGGTCGCATCCAGCGTATCGACATTCAGTGTTTTGGCGCTCCAGTTGCCTGAAGGCACCATTGAAAGTGTCGAATCACGTTTCGCCAGAAGTGAACTGACATTACTGTTGCCGGTCATCGTCCAGTTCGCATTGGCATCCAGCGTCATAAGGCTGCTGCCTGTTGATGTCACGGCCCCCTGATAGTTAACCTTACCAAGATAAAGTGAGGCATTGTTAGCCAGCTGAACATCGCCTTCCACTTCGCTGGCGGGCAGCAGTGCCAGTGCATCCGCGCTTCGCAATGGCTGACTGCAGGAAACATCATCAGAATAGATGGCAGAATAGCAACGCCAGCTTTTCTCGCCTGCCAGGTCGCTATCGTTGTAGCCAAAAGAGAGTGTTGACGAATCAGCAGCAACAATGTTGGCTTTCACGCCAGCATATTCTCCCACCTGAAAATGCGCACCGGTGCCAACATTGATTTGATTGGCTTTGAAAAGCGAAGTGTTCCAGTCGTCATCAAACACTACGCCCCCCGCGTGTGCGACAGGCTGGCCTGAGAGAACAGTGGTACCCTTTTCCACACTCAAGTTACCGTTCAGATTCATACCACCGGTTAGTGCCGTAAGTGCTGAAGCTTGTTCAGGAAGAACATTAACATTCATCACTCCATTAAGCTCATTTTCCAGCGTTTCACCAAAGAAACCACGAAACAGCTGAACGTTTAACTGTGTAAGACGGTGATTAATCGCTTCATCCAGATCTGTCCCCAGGTAGGTCCATTCCGATGTCGTCTTTTTAGACTGGGGATAATAGACGTATTTGCTTTTCTGGAGTTGAAAATATTCAGTAGGTTTATTCGCTTTTTTATATGCGTAAATTGACCCCGGAGTTCCATTACGATTATTAGTATCGAGAGTGTTAATGCTAATATCTTCAAAGTGGTAACCATTAAGATTTACCGTGGATGCATCCTGGCTATGGTTAACCAGTCGCGCCCCACTGTCAGTATGATTAATTTTAGTAAAATTAATCGTGTTACCATTTACATCTAAGCGACCGCCGCGATAGCCAAAGAAGATCTGGTCAGTCGCAACCTGATTTTGATCATTCAGTACTACAGTGGGTCGGCCACTAACCAGAGTGATGGAAGAAAAAGCTTGTTTATTGCCTGAGACATCAGCTTGCTGGTCAAGAATAACGGTACCCTCGCCCACGTTAAGCGAACCCGAATTTTTGCCCACGGCATTGATATGCAGTGTCCCGGCTCCGATTTTATGCAAGGCATCGCCTGACAGGCCATTAACCTGCCACAGGACCTCTTTATCCGCGTCAACCTCAACGCCGCCGCCAGCCCAGGTTGCATTCGCTCCTTCAGCTGAAGCAACAGTATAATTGTTGGAGAACTGGAGTTTACCTGCTCCCATATTAATCGGTGTATTCAGGGTAATCAGACCGCCAGCGCCATTGAAGCGAAGGTCTTTGGTCGCATCAAGTTCTGCTGTGGTGGCTGAAGAGGGTGCGGCTGACGCATAGGTCGAATTCAGGCCCGTCCAGGACCAGGATGTGCCATATTGCGTTATAGCGGACTTGTCCCAAAAAATTGTTCCATTGCCGGCGACATCGACAACATCAGGTGAGGTGTTAGCAGCCTGCACTGAAGCGATAAAGTCAGCCGGAATATAGCCTGCGATTGCACGTTTTTTATAAAGACCACCATCGTAATCATAACCTACATGGACGGCAACCAGCTTCCAAAGCTGTTCAATTTCATCCCAGGCAAATACCGGACTACCACTATCTCCGGCGTTTGCGCCAATCGATAGCGGTGTAGTTCCAGCATCGTCAGGCCCCAGGTTAAAATAACGCAGATAGGAATTATAAGATTTTTCGCGCACATTATCCGCACTGATAGTACCGCCTGACTTCCATTTATAAGCTCCAGCCAGCTGGATACGCTCTGTCTGGGCGTCATTGATTTGTTCCTGCGTTCCGGTACCAACCCGGGTATACCAGGAGTAGCGTGATTTATAGTTCGCAATAAATTCCGATTTATTTACATAGCTGTATGGTGCAGCCTCCGTAACTACCTTATTGAGTCGTGGTGCATGAAAATCCTGTGAGCTCAGTTCATTACGATTGATGAGATTATAAGTCGTGGCGTATTGAGCTCCATTACCAAATGCTACCGTTTTATAGCCAGTATTATGTTTTACACTGACAACATATGAAGGTGATATAAGTGTAGCGTAGCCCAGAGAGGATACACCGCCAAAATCAGGCATCGTAAAATCAAGATAGCCAGAGAGTGAGCCATCTTTTCTGTAAACGGGGGCGTTCACCCGCCCCACATTATACCCCCCCAGATTTTCAGCAAAATCACGATAATCCTGAACATCAATATCGTTAAGCATGATGCCGGCATAGGATTCAGTGCAGATAAAGAAGGTGCAATATAACGCTGCGCTTCCAAAATGTTTCAATAGATTATCCTCATGAGGCTATTATTATTTAAGAAAAATACCTTAACTAATGAAATAGTATCATTATGACAATCGCCAACAGAATCCAAGTTCTATATAAATATTGACTCAAATCAAACAATTGAGTTAGGTTAATGTAAAACTCATGATAACTCTTTGAATTGAAAGACTATAAAAACCCATTGCCAAAATGGATTGAAAATTTCTTATTTAATAAAACTCTTAAAAAAGCACCAGAACACTTACCAAATGAGCTCAGGATAGGTATAACAAATAACAATTCCTGATAAAAAATTATTTATTACTTAAGAACTGGCCTTTTATCAACCTTAAATTTTTTATCTAAAAAGCTTGTTCTTCTTAGTGAAAATAATACTCTATATCATTCATGGGAGTAACTAATTCCCCGTCTGGTTCAAATGAAACACGCGGTAACCCCATTCATGGAGTAAGAACGGCACCATGAATCCTGGTAGTCCTGAAAAAGGTCTAAGATGAATGATCCGGCGTTCTGCAAAGAAGTTGCCTACATTTTGCTCAGACAGAACCTCATGGTAATTATCTTTTCATATAAAATGATTTTGAAAACTTTGCTGGCAGAGAAATTGAAAAGTGATTATTGCGGGTGATCGCGATGATACAATGCCCACTGCTCAATCCTTTCTCCTGAAGGTAACAGACAGTAGAGTGTGCTGGTGCTCAATGATTCATCCTTTACCTGCTGGCCGCCACGCTGCAGGCACCATTGACTTGCAGGATTCCGCATTGTCAGGCGCTGTGGCTCGGCATGATGGGGCATGCAGGCACTAATTTGTAGCGTGGCCAGCATCAGGGAGCAGACTGTTATTCTGTTCATGATTTTCATATAACCCTCTCTCAGGATCAATTTCAGGTAGGTGAGACTTCATTTCTTATGCTCACAAGGCTATGGCACAAAGCGCATTAGCGCATTAGCGCATTAATTAATACGCTCGCCGTCATACGTTTTTCATAGGCCATCGCTTCAGATTCCTTTCTTGCCCGTTTATGGAAAAATCTGGTGTGTATCTGAGCATGTAATAATGATAGCACCTACGCGCTAAACCCTCTCTTAACAACACCTATTGCTACCAGCACTCTCATTATTGACCTGCGAGAACCAATAAACAAACCTCAAATGAGAATGACTGTAATAATAAATAACAAGACTTCCCGAGTGACAGCTAACACATAAGCTTAATTTTAAATGAAAATTCCTTTATGACACTTCGGTTCTTTTAACCTCTTGTCAAAAGATGCATGCTTTCACTCTCTTTACATAATTAACGCCTGACCTGCATAATCCTGCCGCCCTTAGTAAATATGCTGTAATTAATGGATTTAATTAACAAGGCGTTTAATTCGTATCGGGCCAAAAGAGCGTATGAAGTGCGAAATGGCATGCCTGTTTAACATTTTCACAGCCCCCCAGGCCCTTTAATAAAACCTTAAGGAAGAGTCACAGATATGAATAATAATACTGACTTAAATAAACGCGTAAAAGCGATGATACTGGCCGGTGGAATGGGTATGTTGCCTCTGGTCAGTTCAGCTGCAGTTGTCGGAAGCCAGAGAGGCGGAGATATTACGCTGGCAGATGGCACCACATTAATCGCCGATCAGTCATCTGGCGGTGGTTATTATGGCATTCTTGTAACAGGTGCAACCGCTGCTGAAGTGACAGCCGGTTCGGGCAGCACAGTTACGGTGAAAGACCCTGAGCATTACGCTAAGGGAATTTTCATCCAGGCTGCGAACAGTCACTTTACTGCTGATAAATTAATTCTCAATGTTTCAGGAATATCCGCAGTGGCGATGGAGCTCAGTGGAAAGCAGGTTACTGCCAATCTGGGATCAGGTAGCTCCGTCACATCGATTGGATCAGGTATTGCTTACGCAGAGGGGGTGGTTGTAAGCAATCAATCCTCGTTGCAGGCAGAAGCATCAAGTATCAGTACCCAGGGCACCAACGGTATTGCACTGCGCGTCAGCGGTTACGGCTCAAACGTTGATCTAGGCAGTGACAGTAGTATACAGACCAACGGGACCAACAGTCATGGTGTACAGGTGGACACACTGACCGGTGATGCGATTAATGGTGCCGCAACGCTTAAAGCGGAAGCGCTGACCATTAATACTCTGGGCGATGCCTCGCAGGGCATCAATATTCAGGATAATGGCTCGGTTGATTTGGGCAGCCACTCAACCATTATCACCACAGGTAAGACTTCTGCAGGCATCTGGAGCCTGGGTGAACTGACTGCCGATCATCTGACAATCAGCACATCTGGCACGACTTCTCCTGGCATTTCAGCCAGAGAAAATAGCCTGATAAATGTCGGCGCAGGCAGCGTGATCTCTTCAGCACAGACTGGCGGCCTTGTTGCGATGGATAATAATGCCACCCTCAACTTTTCAGGTAGTGAAGAGGAACGCAACACCATTCAGTCTGGTGGTTATGGCGCATCCGCCCAATCGACAGGTGCAGTGATCAATCTGGCAAACACAGATATGGTTCTTAAACAATCAGATATGGTCAGCAGAGGCCTATGGTCTCTGGGGGGAGGCGTGATTAATGGCGAAGACATCAGCATCACCGGGCCTGATACAGGAATAGGTGTTGTCGCCTGGAATGGTGGCCAGACCAATCTGACAGGCGATCTCTCTATCGATATGGCCTCTCCGGACGGAGTAGCAATAGCAACACTTTACGCCGAAGGGTTTGAACCGGGCATTATTACTTCTCAGGGTAAAGCGGATATCACCGGCAGCGTGGTATCGCTGGGAGGTCTGATTGACATTAATTTAGAGCCGGGTTCACTGTGGTCCGGTAGTGCTGCCAGCGATAATGTGAATGGCGGTCATTTAAACGTCAGCCTCACCAACAGCACATGGAACGTTAGTCAAACATCAAATCTTGATAACCTGACATTAAATAACTCACTGACAGACCTTTCTGCAGCAACAGACGATGCGACCTACTCCACTCTGACCATTGCTAACCTGAGCGGTAGCGGCAACTTTACCCTTCGTACCAATCTGGTCGGCGATGGTGAAGGGGTAAATAATACTGGCGACAAAATCGTGGTGACCAAAAGCAGCGCAGGTGAGTACGGTCTGAATATTCTGAACCGCGGCAGTGCCATTACCACAGGTAATGAAGTACTAACCGTTGTTGAGACTACCGATGGTATCGCGACTTTCAGGGGCAACACCGACGTTGAACTGGGCGGCTATGTCTATTCGGTTAACAAACAGGGTACTAACTGGGTTCTCTCATCTCCAAAAACACCTGAAACGCCCGCAGCGGACGAACAGGCTGTAATACCAGCAGAAGATCGCCCTGTTCAGCCCGCCTCCGCTTCGGATGCCACGACACCCACGACGCCATCAGGACAAAATAATTCAACCATCACCAGCACAGCGAATGCAGGTGCCAACTTCCTTAACATCGGTTATCTGATGAATTATGCCGAAATGCAGACTCTGATGCAGCGCATGGGTGATGTGCGCCAGGGAAAGACGGGCGGCAATGTCTGGCTGCGCGGAATGGATGGGCGTTTCAGTGGTTTTGCCAATGGCAAGCTGAGCAACTTCAGCATGAATTATACAGGCTATCAGTTTGGGGTAGATAAACGCCTGTCCGATGATCTGCCGATCTATCTGGGCTTGTTCATGGGAGCAACTGAGGGCTCACCTCATTATCGTACTGGCGATGGGACTACCAAATCTGAACATTTTGGTATCTACGGCACATGGCTGAATGACGCGGACTTCTACCTGGATGTCGTACTGAAATTCAACCGCCTGAGAAATCAATTCGATGTCAGCGATACCCAGAATAATCGCGTATCCGGACAGGGTGTCTCATCAGGCCTGAGTGGATCACTCGAAGCCGGGAAGAAGTTCAGCTTCTCTGACGAACTTACTGGCTTCTACCTGGAACCACAGCTTCAGCTGACTGCCGGTCATCAGGATGGAACCTCTTTGCAGGCGTCGAATGGCCTCAACATTAATCTCTCAAGTTACAAATCGATGATGGGAAGAGCCAGCGTACTGGCAGGTTATGAAGTCAATCAGAACAACTACAAACTCAATACTTATGTCAAAACAGGTGTTTTGCGCGAGTTTGACGGGGATGCTGCTTATGCTCTGAATGGTTCAGATGAGCGTCTCTCGTTTAAAGGTAATGGCTGGAATAACGGTATCGGTGTCAGTGCGCAAATCAGTAACCATACCCTTTTTATCGAAGGAGATATGGTGAATGGAAATCGCTTCAACCAGCGCCAGGTCAACGCCGGCTATCGTTTTAGTTTTTAATAAATAAACCGACAAAGGATGGGTGTTAAAGGAAACGTGTAAATGAAGAAAATATTATGGATGATACTGGCCCTCATCAGCTCAGGCTCGGTATATGCCCGGCAGGAGGTCACGGTTGCAGAGGCGAAAACCCTGCGCGAAGATCGTCAGGTTACGCTCACGGGAACGATCACTGGCAGGGCCGATGATGATCACTACTGGTTAAAAGACCCGACTGGCAGCATCCGTGTCGATATAGACGATGATGATGATCGCTATCTGATTGGTAAAAAGGTACGGGTCAGCGGTGAAGTTGATAGGGATGATGGCTACAGCGAAATCAACGTAGATCATGTTTATATCCTGAAATAATTATCTGAAAATATAAAAAAGCCAGCGGTGGCGCTGGCTTTTTTACTTGTTTTAACGTATCAGGAGTCTCAGTTAACCTAACGTTTGCAGGAGTAAATGGTACAAAGGTTATACCCCTGCACGGATAATGGCTGAAAGTCATTATCTTTCAACAGTGTTGATTTCAAATACTGTTTAGCAATCCGGATGAGTATTCACGAGTTTGTCAGGGAGATTTCTGCATACTTATGTGCGTTTCTTTGAGTCTCGGCGCAGGCTGAGAAGGATAACGGCTACCCACGCCTGACTGAAACGCATCGAGAGTTGAAGTACGGGTGCAGCAACCGCATAGTTACTGTAAATATAAGTAACTATCCCTGACATGATTGCCGTTACCCTTTTAAAGGGGATGCCAGGAATTGATTATTTTCGTGGTTCTTTTCTTACATAAACTTATCAACCCTTAACGGCCTTAAGGCTACCTGTGAATGCCGTTATGCATCATAGAAAATCCGGGCATCAGAATTAAATCTTTAATTCGCAGGACCACTCACCTATGGGATGCATAAGGAGTTAAAATCTTCCAGACTCAATAACACCCTTATAAAGCTCAAGCAATGTCAGATCATTGATAAAGGCGTTAAAGGCCATATCACCACTTAGCGAAAACTTCTTCATGACATTGTATTTATGTGCATAAATTGTTTTAGCGGACAGATTCAGGCGTTTAGCTGTCTGCCCCACGCTATACCCTTTCTTGAGAAAACTTAGCACCTGCAGCTGGACTACTGTAATACGCGCAAAATCGCAATGCGAGCAATCCGTGGGTACAAATCCTTTGGCCCTCCCCTGATTTCCCAGCCAGAACCGGATGATTTTATCAGCAATATCGCGAACAGAATCCCTGTGCGAAATGATAATCAAAGAACGATAGCAAAGAGGCAAATGCTCAGTAATAATGTCTTCAATATCGTCAACAAAGACTATTAAAATGCTACCGGGTTTCCTATCCCGGTAGGCAGGCTGACACATATAAAGGCGCCACTGTGCAACACTAATGAGTATAAAGTCCGCCTGACATAAATTTTTTGAGTCATAGGCGGGTAAGAATTCTACTGGCGTATCTGATAACAGTGCCTCCTCAATAATTTTGGAGATGCCCAGCCGAAAGAAGTAGTTCTCATTTGTACAAACGACTTTAAAATCCATTTTCCCTTAAGCATCCCAAAAGTTAAATAAAAATAGACTCAGGTAAACTTGCCGTTAACCAGGGTAAGCTCACCTTTCTCTTTTAATTCTTTCAAAACTCTGCAAATGGAGCTTTTTGAAAGATGAGAACTGTTTTCAATCAGGTAAAGTGCCGAAAAGCGCTTCTTAAGATGCGGTGGCAATTTTTCCCAGCGGCCAATTAAAGAAATCACTTCATCATGTGAGTTATTCTTGGGTAGCTGAATGTAGTTCATCAGGTCTGAGTACTGGCCAGAAAGAATGGACATGGCATCGTTAAAGAGGTCCTTCTCAAATACCAGTCGCCAGAACACATCGTAATCGATGAAACTGACCTTCCCATAATCGATTCTTTCCAGATAGACAGGAGGTTCATCGAGTGCCGGTGTGACACCGACAACAAAGGGAGCAGACAGGATATTTAAGACCTTATTTTCACTCTTTAATTTCAGCAGGAAGTCACCATCAAGAATGAACATTACCCGGCGTACATTATCTTTAGTGAGATGATAACGACGTTTACCACGTGAAATCTCATCTGGATTAGCAACCTGGGTGTACCCGGCTAGCGCATCGATGATCCGCTCATGATTCTCAGTCACTCTATACATAATAATTAACTCAATCTAACTAACACGAAGTTAGTGATTAGTAGAAAAATTAGTAAAAATCCGTTTGTTATAGTCTCTTTATTTCGCCTGGTGTATTTCTTATCTCTGCCCCCCCCATTATAAGCCATAGAAGAGGTCGTTATTGGTTTCACTATAGTAAAACCATTGCGATAAAATTCAACACCACAAACATGCAAAAAGGAAGATCATTAAGCCAGAGAATGGCATCACAACCAGATATTTCACCGCTTTAAAGCCATTTAATCAGTAGTTCAAACTAACAAGTAGAGACTTACTGATGGGGTTATAACTTTTTTCTTAAAAAAGGAATCAATCATAACCATATGAACATTAATGTTATAAAATCACTGTATTAAAACAAACAAGTACGCATTAGCATTTTAAAAACCCGTAATAATCTTCACATGTTTACTCATAATATAATGATTGTTAATTCTCCCGTAAAAATAAAAAAAACAACACAGCTCCTGATGGCATAAATTAAACCATAGAATTGTCATAACAGACATTTAAATCGACAAATGATATATATATAGATTTATATTCTAACTTTTGACAATTAATAAGAATTTTAAGCCAATACAGGACATACCTTTAAGCACCCGGATTTTACTTTACACTTCATATGAAGCTAACTTATTCCGAATCAGACTGATTTAAGAAAAGCCCATAGATTATTTTCAAAGCCTTTACATCGCAGAATGCGTACCATTCTCACCGTCTGAAATTGATAGTTCCACCTCAACGAAAGACAACCATAAAAATATGAAAAGAAATAACTTATCGATAAGATGAATAATCTTACCCCATCAAACTAAATTACAATGAATGTAAAAAAAATGTAATGAAATCATAACTTCTATAGCCAGTAAAAACCGCACCAAATATCAATTATGGATATTTTGCTATTTTATTTTTTATGGCCTAAGAATCTAATAGCGCCGTTCGCTTGAAGCGGCATTTTAAAAAATTCATTACTGAATAATTGAACAACTGATTAATCCTGGAGATATAAATGAGAGAGTTAACATCTGTTGAAATGCAGACCGTTTCAGGCGCAGGTTTTTTTGATTTCATCGGTTCAGTCGTTGTAGGTGCAGCTGCAGGTATTACTGCTTTCGGTCTTAAATGGGCCATGAGCGGCGGTAGCGCGGGCGGCGTCCTGGGCGTTGGTATTATCTCTGGCGGTGTTGGTCTGATCGTGGGTGCCGTTGTGGGGCTGGTCGATGGCGCACTTTATGGCGCGATGAATGGCTGGGAAACAACTGCAGGCTGGTTCAATAATATTGTTGAAAACCAGCTTGACCTGGGAACAGGTGTAATTACTGCATAAGGAAAAATCATGCGTGAATTGAAAACAAATGAAATTGACGGCGTTAGTGGCGGCTCATTAACTTCCGTCATTTTAGATTTCTTTAAACAGATTGGCGGAAGCTCCAAAGAAAAAACTGAGTGGGTACGTCCGGAATCAATACCAGAGGCTAACCCGGTTAGCGGTACTGCTTTTGGCATGGGTATTGTCGGTGTTGCTGCGGCCGTAGTTTTCGGCCTGCTGATGTTCTGATTTACCAGGAAGGCGACAGACTTCCGGGAAGGAATGAGCGCTTGTCATAAAAATCAATCGCTCATAATTAAATGTTGTTCACTATTTTATACAAAGGAAAGTATATGAAAAAGGTATCCATGGTTGCTATGGGTCTGCTGCTGGCAGCGGCACAGGTTAGTGCAGCAGAAGCTTCAGATGGCACAATTAACTTCACCGGCACCATTGCATCTCAGACCTGTACCGTAAGCGTTAACGGCGGAAGCAGTACTGCCACCGTTACCCTGCCGAAAGTAGCAGCCGGTGTATTAAATGCGGCAGGTGCCGTTGCGGGCAACACTCGCTTTACTCTGGCGCTGAGCGACTGCTCCGCAACAACTGGCGATGTCTACGCTTACTTTGAGCAGGGCGCTGGTGTGAACGCCAATGGTCGCCTGACTAACACGGGTACTGCTACAGGTGTTGATCTGCAACTTCTGGACAGCGCTAACAACGCCATCAATGCAGGCAGCACTGAACAGTCTACCTCTCCTGCAACTGTCGCTCTGACTGCAGGAGCTGGCACCCTGTCTTACTCAGCTCAGTACTATGCAACTGCTGCTGCAGAAGCGGGTACCGTTGCGTCAACAGTAAACTATTCAATCAATTACCTGTAATTGATTATGGTGAGGGCAATGCCCTCACCACTCTTCTCCTTTCATCACTTCAGTTAATATCATGAAAAAAAAAAGTTTTAAATTTCTGATCTCCTGTTTGCTCACTTGCGCAATGACTTCGTCTGCCTTTGCCAGTGTGACCATCATTGGTACCCGGGTAATCTACCCCGCTTCCGAGAAAGAGGTTACCGTTCGTCTGGATAATCGCGGCGATCATCCCGCGCTTGTTCAGGCATGGGTTGATGACGGAAATCCTGACGAAGCAGTAGATAAAATAAATGTTCCTTTCGTTTTATTACCTCCGGTTTTCCGTATGGAGGCGAATAAAGGACAAACGTTACGGATTGTTTTTACGGGCGCCAGTCTGCCCACCGACAAAGAGTCTATCTTCTGGCTTAATGTCCTTGATATACCTCCTCGTGATAAAAGTCTGGCTAATCAGAACCAGCTGCAAATGGCAATCCGGAGTCGCATCAAGATTTTTTATCGTCCAGTTCAGTTTGATACAGCCCAGGCCAATAAAGCTGCGTCAGGACTGGTATGGCGTCACGGTCAAAAACCTAATTTTCTTTCCGCAACTAACAACTCACCTTTCTACGTTAACGTCTCACAGATTAATGCAGAAGATAACGCAGGTCATAAATTAGTCAGTGAAAAAGGGGAAATGCTGGCACCAGGCGAAACAAAAGAGTTCCCGTTAAAAGGCATGAGCACAAGTCAAATAAAAACAACATTTAATTATCAGTATCTGGACGACTTTGGTGCAGCACGTAAGGTTGAAAGCAAAATAAACGAGTAGCTTTTGATAATTATCCAGGGGAAATTATGATGGCAAGGACGGTATTTTTTAATAAACCAACTGGCAAAACTTTTTATCGCTCTTTTTTGGCGCTGTTCCTGACCGCAGCAACTCAGTCAGCGATTGCTGAAACTGCTTATGATTTCGATGAATCATTTGTAAAAAATTTAGCTGGTGTAAAAGTAGACGTTTCCCGCTACGCAACTGGTAACCCCATTGATCCCGGCGTCTACACGCTGGATATCTTTTTGAATGGCCGTCAGATTAGTCGGGAGAATGTTCAGGTTGTGCGTGAGGGAGCCGGTACTAAAGCCTGTCTTTCTTATGATCTGGTAAAAAGCCTTTCCATTAAAGATACAGTCTTCAGCTCTGAGCAAGCTGAAGAGTTACGTTCAGGTAAGCAATGTATAGCACTGGAAGATGTGGTTAAGGAGAGTCATGCCGCAATCAACTCCGCTGATATGCAGATGGACATCTCAATTCCACAGATTTATTTGCTGCGCTCAGCACGTGGCTATGTCGCTCCAGAATTCTGGGATAAGGGCGAAACGGCGTTAACACTTAACTATGACACCAACTATTATCGCTCTGTTAACGACGGACGTGAATATGACTCTTTTTATGGCAGGGCGCTGGCAGGTTTTAACCTTGGCGGCTGGATGTTTCGTCATGATGGCTCATTAAGCTGGCGACGCCAGCAAGGTAAGGAGTCTCATCATTATAATGCCATCAACACCTATGTTCAGCGTGATATCCCGCAACTGAAATCACGCTTACTGTTAGGTGAAGGTAATACGAGTGGCGAGCTCTTTGATACCCTCGCTTTCCGGGGTGCGCAGATATCGACTGTCGATCAAATGTGGCCTGATTCACAACGTGGTTACGCACCAGAAATTCGTGGCGTTGCACGTACTAATGCTCAGGTAACTGTATCGCAAAACGGTAGTAAAATTTATGAGACAACCGTTTCGCCAGGCCCCTTTAATATCTCCGACCTCTACCCTACCGGCTACGGTGGCGACTTAGATGTCACTGTAAAAGAAGCTGACGGCAGCGAAACGCGTTTTTCAGTTCCTTATGCAGCCATGACGAGACTGAAGCGCCCGGGTATGACGTTCTACTCTGTGACGGGAGGTGTGTCGCGTAAAGACAACATGGCTTATACGCCTTCTGTTTATCAGGGCACCATTCAGCATGGCTTTACCAATAGTCTGACCGGTTATACCGGTGTGCTGGGATCAGACAACTATATCTCTGCGCTGTTAGGCGGTGCATTTGGGTTACCGATCGGCGCTATCTCTCTTGATATCACTGGTGCTCAGACAAAATATGGCGATGAGAAAAAGCAGGGTGTGAGCTATCGTGCGACCTACAGTAAAAAAGTTTCTCAGACTGACACCAACTTTACCCTCGCAGCGTATAGATTTTCGTCATCAGGCTATTACAGCTATGACAATGCACTGCAAATTAATAACTATTACAAAAAGAATAAAACCAACGGGACAAATTATCTCTCCCGGCCTAAACAACGCTTTTCACTGACTGCCAGCCAAAATTTTGGGGAGTCATATGGGAATATCTATCTTACTGGTTTCGTTCAAAATTACTGGAACAGCACCGGTACAAACACCCAATTTCAGTTAGGCTATAATAATAGAATTGGTCGCGTGTCCTATACATTGTCAGCAAACCGATTATTATATTCAACCGGCGGGCATGACACGCAACTCTCACTCGACTTCTCTATACCACTTGGTAGTGAAAGTAAAAATTATGTAACTGGAAGCGCCACACATAATAAAGAGGGTGTAACTGCTCAAACTGCACTTAATGGTGTACTAGGTGAGAATGATCAATTTAGCTATAACGTAGGTGCTGCACGCGATATCGATAATAAAAAATCAGGTTCGATCGGTGGTCAATATCGCTCACCTTACAGCATGCTGACAGCAGCATATACTAAGGGTGAAAACTATTATTCAGCCTCGGCAGGCGCCAGTGGAACAGTTATTGCGTTACCTGATAGCATTAACTTTAGTGCTTATCAGTCGACAACGTATGCTGTAGTAAGCGCCGATGATGCAGCAGGTGCCCGCGTGTACGGTTATCCCAACATAGTGCTGGACGGAAGCGGCAGAGCAATTGTACCTAATCTTAATCCGTACAGAATAAATGAACTGGCGATTGATCCAAAAGGTATTCCACTTGATGTTGAGCTGGAATCAACTCAACAGCGAGTTATTCCTGTTGAAGGTGCTGTCGTCAGACTGGACTATAAAACCAGTAAGGGAAAACCACTTTTAATAAGGGCAAATCAGCCTAATGGCAATGCCTTACCATTTGGTGCATCAGTTAATGATGAAAATGGCAATCTGGTGACTACTGTTTCACAGGGTGGTCAGATTTACGTCAGGCTGAATAAAGATGTCAGCCGTCTGCATGTTTCATGGGGGAAAACGGCAAATGACAAGTGCCTGGTTAACCTTGAATCTGGTGCCGTTCAGTCCAGTGAAAATCAGACACTGGCGAGATTAACGACAACCTGCAGTAGCGATCAAATGCAGCCGGTACGGTACGCTTCTAATACCGACAATAAAGATACACAGGGTTAATGAGGTAACATCATGTTTTTAATTTCAGGAAAGAAAATAATGCGCCTCATTGGCTCAGTTTCATTAATGTTAAGTCTGATGCTGATAGCTAGTTTTAATGTTAATGCAGCGGGTACATCAACGGATGTGACACTGACGTGTAAAATAACATCAAGTACATCGTTAGTTGATGTGAGCTCATTGGGCATTAATATTTCAGCTGCTGTGCCGGTGGGTACGATCGTTTATAGCGGTACAGCAACCGCTAACTTTAAATGTGCTCTGGATAATTTGCAGCAGTACGCAGATGGATTAAGCGGTGAGGTCTATTTTAAGCGCAAGGCGATTGACGCGGGTGCCCTGGGTTATGGATTGACGTTATATACTGGCTATGGCGGAGAGATGAGTACCGATGCCGCAAGTATTGCAACCGGTATCATGATTAGTACTTATGCCTTAACCAGCGGCGGAACCGTGGGCTCCTATACAGATGTCTCAATCAACGTACCCTATCAGATTGTAAAGACCTCCAACTCTATGTCAGCATCGACTTCTCTAAAGAGCTATGTAAACGCTTTTGATGTTGGTTCGTTAGTATCAGGTAAAGATGTATCATTCAACTTCACTAATATTAAAACAGGTATCACAGTTAAAGATCAGACATGCTCAGTCGCCGGTGATACCAATCTGCCTGTGCCATTAGGTAGTTACACCACGAACCCTACTAGCGGTTTAGGATCAGGAATCGGCCAGACTAGCGCTACAACCGCGTTTAATATTCAGCTTAACTGTGAGGCACTTCTTTCGGGTTCGTTTGATGTGATGATGCAGTTGGATGGTGATGCGTCTAGCGGATTATCGGATTTGGGTGTGGTGGCACTTAACTCGGCCTCAACAGCGAGTGGTGTCGGTGTACAAATCCTCAATGAAAATCAGCAGCCGATAGCACTCGCTACACCGTTTAACATTGCGACTTACCCGCTCTCATCTGCCTTAATCACAGTGCCACTCTATGCACGTTATTATCAGACGGCGACGAAAATAAATCCCGGCTCGGCCAATGCAGTAGCAACGTATACGCTTAGTTACCAGTAATCAGCAGGGCTCTGCGGAGCCCTTCTTCACATTTATCTACAGAAAAGGATTATCTGTGAATAAACCTAAGGAAAAAAGTAAGCTCAGGCTTGGTGTATCAGATGAAAGTCCATTTATTTTTTACTCCATCCAAAACATACTTGTAAAGGAGTTTTCAGAACTTGATATTATTTCTTATCCGGTTGAAGCTGATCATTTGCTGTCTGTTATCAGAGAGGATATGCCAGATATATTAATAACGGACTTCTGCTTTAATTTTGAGCGTAACGATGTTAATGGCGTAAAAAAAATAGAACAGATACATAAGAAAAACCCGGACTTAAAAACTATTATTTTTACTGCACAAAACAGTCAGGCTATTTTGAAAAGTATATTGCAAATCCCGGTTAATGCCATCGTACACAAGCGAGACGACATTCGTGATTTGGTCAAAGCATTCAATTGGGTTTGCTCATCCAATACAGGAATATACTACTCAGAACAGATGAGGAATTTAATGCTCTCTGCACCCGCAGATCCGGCACAAACACTTTTGTCGCCGTCAGAAGTAGAGGTCATTCGATTATTCGCCATTGGATATAGCCTGATGGAGATAGCAAAAGCACGTAAACGTAGCATAAGCACCGTTGCAACACAGAAATACAACGCCATGCGTAAGCTACAGCTGCAATCAAACACAGATTTGATTAAGTATGTTTTTGCACAGGAACTCATTTAATCACCTGGCACAAAATTTTTATATACAGCGAAAATCATGAAATTTCATAATCAGAATATTGCATTACTGGCACTAACCTGTACTCCATTTTTCACATCTGCAACCAACCTGCAGCAAGCTGCTCAGGCTGCATTGAGCTATGACTCAGCATTACAATCCAGTCAGATGACCAGTTCAGCAGATAAACAAAAATACTGGCAAGGCATGGCCGGAATGTTGCCAACATTAACTCTGGAAGGAAACTGGGATCGTCAGGAACAGCCTGATAAGAAATATCAGAGTGGGGTAACCAACCACAGTTACGATCTCAGCGTCAGACAACCACTATTTGATATGAGTAAATATGCCGGATGGCGTAAAGGTGTTGCTATTGCCAACACTGCTGAAGCACAGGCAAAACAGGCTGAAGAGAAATTACTTAGCGCTATTAGCAATGCTTATTTTACAGTGCTTTATCAGCAGGAAGTTTTACAGGCTGCCAAAGCCGCCAGCCATAACTTTAAGCAACAAGAGCAAAAACTTCAGACCGGGTTAATCAATGGGCAGAATACCCGCACTGAACTGGACGAGGCAAAAGCTAACTACGCTCTGGCACAGGCTAAGGAAATAGAAGCTGGCAATCAGCTATTGCTGGCAGGCGAGGCATTTCGCCGTTTATCAGGTATCAGCCCGGACACTGTAGAACCGGTGAATTTTCAGTGCCTGAAAGCATCGCCTTATTCTTCTCTGACCGATGCAATTAATGCCAGCCAGCAGCGTAATACTGATATTAAAATTGCGCTTTTTCAGAATGATCAGGCAGACGCAGATGTTCTTGCGGCTGACGGCGCGCACATGCCAGTGGTCTCGCTCTATGCGCGATACGGCAAGAACTGGAGTCGTAATGACGACGACGACAATATCCTGTATGACGCAATCTTCGGGACGAACTCAAAGAGTAATAACCTCCAATATGGCGTAAACGTTTCTGTTCCATTGTTTGCCGGCGGCAGTCAGGTTTCACAATCCTTTGAAGCAGCTTATCGTCGTCAGGCAGCAAAGTATTCCACGATGGAAGCACAACGCAAGGCGGCAACCGATACCCGTTCTGCCTGGCTTAGCCTGACCAATGGCAAGGCCTTAATCAGTGCTCAAAAGAATGCCGTCGACTCAGCACGTGAAAAAGTGGTGTCGGTCCAGTATGGCCGTGAAATGGGCTTCCGCACCGTTAATGATGAACTGGATGCTCAGCAAAAATATTACACCGCACTCAAAGATCAGGCTGAAGCACGCCTAAGTTATCTCAATGCCCTAATCAATCTGGCGCAAAGCACTGGATCGTTATCGCTCGACATGCTGAATTTTTTTCAGTGCCGTTAATCCCTTAATCATGATGAATCTATAAATGGAACAATCACTCTTTCGTCAGGAGGCGCTTGATGCCGCTAATCGGGGTAACCTGGGCATCGTGGCACTTTATTGTCCGCCCTATCGCTGGCTTGTTATTTCTGTGGTGATTTTTATTACTGCCGTTACAACCCTGTTTTTCATTTTCGGCAGCTATACGAAATATGAATCTTCTACCGGAGAACTGCTGCCTGAGAATGGCATGTTAGTCGTTCCTCCTCCTGTAAGCGCAACCGTAGTGGATATTCCGGTTAAAGAGGGACAACTGGTCAAAAAAGATGATGTTCTTATGGTGTTGTCATCCGAAGTCTCAACACAGATGGGACAGACACGTCAGGTTATCGCCGAAAACCTGGTGGCTCAGCGGGAACGACTTCAGCAGGATCTTCAGACGCTTGCAAAATTGCATGACGTCGAAATGAAAGGGTTATCCGACACTATCGCCAGTCTGAAACTCCAGCAGGAACAGCTGAGACTTCAGCTGTCACACCGCCGCAAACAGGTGGCGTTAGCGAAATTGCAACTGGATAAACTCAACGCTATGCACCTGGAGGGGTACGCCTCAAACCGTCAGCTGGAAGAACAGGAATCCAATCTGCTCGACAGCCAGGCACGTTACCAGGAGTACCAGCGTCAGCTGCTGGACACGTCGCAAAAAATTGTTCAGGCGGAGCAGCAACTGCATGAAAAGCCGCTGGATGATGAGAAAAAACGCAACGACATCGAGCGGCAACTGGCAGATAACCGTCAGTCAATGGCAGAGAATGAAGCGCGCCGATCCATTGAGCTTCGTGCGCCGAAGAGTGGTTATGTCGGCATGATCATGGTCAAAAATGGTCAGATGCTGAACGCCGGTCAGTCGGCCATCGCGATTCTGCCTAACAATACCAACCTTGTTGCCCGCATCATGGTCAATACGCAATCAATTGGCTTTATCCAGCCAGGTCAGCGTGTCGTGCTGCGCTATAAAGCCTTTCCTTATCAGAAATTTGGCCAACAATATGGCAAGGTGATCGAGGTCTCTCGAACCGCCCTCTCGCCTCAGGAAGTCACCACCTTAACCGGTAAAAACAATGTTCAGGAACAGCAGTACCGGGTTCTGGTCTCTCTGGATAAACAAACTATTTCTGCTTATTCGCAGAATGAAAAACTGAAGCCAGGTATGGCGCTGGATGCCGACTTTATTGTTGACAAACGTCGTCTCTATGAATGGGTACTGGAGCCGATTTTCGCGCTGGGACACAAAATTTCTCTCTGATTTATAAGGTCTGTTCTGTGTTGTTATTAGAGAAACTCAATTTCAAATGGTTTAACCGCTTACCGATGATTCGTCAGTCACAGGCAGCGGAGTGTGGTCTGGCTTGTCTTGGCATGATAGCTAATTATCACGGCCATCAGATCGACATGATCACGTTACGTCGTCAGTTCGCTACATCGCTCAAAGGCGCCACACTGGCTGATGTCATCGCTATGGCACAACAGCTCAATATGACTTCCCGCGCACTGCGAGTGGAAATGGAAGAGCTGTCTAAACTGCGCATGCCCTGCATTCTTCACTGGGAACTGAACCACTTTGTGGTATTGAAGAAAGTACGCGGCAATAAAATCACCATTCACGATCCCGCGCGTGGGATCCGCGAACTGACCTTTAAAGAAGCATCGACCGCCTTTACCGGTGTCGCGCTGGAGCTGGTTCCCTCTTCCACCTTTGAAGTAAAAGAAGAGAAAGAAAGCATCTCAATGATGAAGCTGGTGGGCAGCGTGACCGGGGTAAAGTCTGCCTTTACTCAGGTGCTCATCCTCTCAATCGCACTGGAGCTATTCGGCGTCCTCGGTCCCTTCTTTATGCAGTGGGTGATGGATATGGTGCTGGTTTCTGCTGACTATTCGTTACTGTCGCTGCTCGGTGTGGGCTTTATCATGATCGCGCTGTTTCAGACTATCGTTACAGCGTTGCGTTCATGGGTAATGAGCTGGTTCTCAAGCCAGCTTAGTGTGCAGTGGACCATAAACGTTTGTCACCATATGTTAAAGCTGCCGCTGGAATGGTTCGAATCACGCCACGTTGGAGACATTCTTTCTCGTTACGGTTCGCTTAATACGATTCAGAGTACACTGACTTCCCGTTTCATCAGCACCGTACTGGACGGTGTCATGTCAATCGTTACGGTAGTGATGCTTTTCATCTATAACGCGCAACTGGCGTGGCTGGTCATTGGACTTTTTCTCGCCTATGCACTGCTGCGTTTTATGGCCTACGATCCGGTTCGCCGCGCCAATGAAGAACAAATCATCAGCTCGGCCCGTACCCAGTCGTCTCTGCTTGAAACGCTGCGCGGGATCCAGGCGGTTAAAACCAATAATAAACAGGTACCCCGACTCTCGGCTTACATGAACTTTCTGGTGGATACCACCAATAAAGGCATCGTGATTCAGAAGCTCAACATCCTGTTCGGTTCGGCTCAGGGACTGCTAACCTCAGTGGGCCGTGTGGTTCTGGTCTGGCTTGCTGCCCTGCAAGTTTTGGATGGCAACTTCTCTGCCGGTATGCTGACCGCCTTTATCAGCTTTTCAGATCAATTCATGAGTCGCGGTTCAGGTTTGATCAATGCCATCATCGATTTCCGTATGCTGAGAATGCATGGTGAACGCCTTGCCGATATTGTTCTGTCTGAAACAGAAGTCAGTTCTGAGGGCAATCCAGGTCTGGTTAGTAAGGAAACCGACAAGGAGACAGACGTACCGCAGGATATCAAGCTTATCAATCTCCGTTTTCGTTATGCGCCGACTGAACCCTGGGTTGTCGATGGTGCAAATCTGGAGATTAAAGCGGGTGAAAGTCTTGCCATCGTGGGGCCATCCGGCCAGGGTAAAACTACGATGGCCAAACTTATTCTTGGCCTGCTACACCCGGAAGAAGGCACCATCACCGTGGGTGGCATGGACATCACTCAGACCGGACTTGAACATCACCGTAATCGCATCGGCTGCGTAATGCAGGATGACATTCTCTTTTCAGGCTCAATCAGCGAGAACATCAGCTTCTTTGATAACGAACCCGATCACGCAAAAATTACCCGCGTGGCCCGTCTGGCTCAGATTCATGGCGATATCATGAAAATGCCGATGAATTATCAAAGCCTTGTAGGTGATATGGGCTCGTTTTTATCAGGTGGCCAGCTACAACGTATTCTGCTGGCGCGCGCACTCTATCGCGAACCTAAAATCCTGGTACTGGATGAGGCCACCAGTCATCTGGATATCTATAACGAAGCCCAGATCAACAACGCAATTAAACAGATGAAGATCACCAGAATCATCATTGCACACCGTCCGGAAACTATCCGCAGTGCCGACAAAATCGTCCTGTTAAATAACGGTAAGCTCAGCGAAGTCACGGCAGAGCAGTTATTTGGCCAGACAAAAACCCATAATGAAACGGAGATTAACCATGGATAAGACTATTTGCCGCTTCACTGAAGGCACAATTACCTTGCCGGAAGGCTACTGCGAGCGAACACTGAATACGCTAGCTGATACACGATCTGTTCTGCCACCAATCACTATTTCCCGTGATAAGTTAGGCGACCATAACAACCCGGAAGAGTATATCCTTAGCCAGCTCGCTATCCTGCAAAAGCAGATGAAAGACTGGCAACAGGAAGTCCATCAGCCAGTGGTTTTGGGGGACAACCTGACTACGGGAATCATGATCAGTTATGATTTCCTGCGACCAGATAATCTTCGTCTTTATCAGAAACAAGCTTTATTCACGCTTAATATGGAAGACATATTGATTTTCTCTCTGTCGAAGGCGAGTCCTATTACCGCAGCAGATCTTCAGTTGTTCTCAGATACGCTAAAGAGTTTCCGTACCTGGTAATCAGTCGTGTACAGATAAAAAAACCGGAAGGGAGTTAACTCTTCCGGTTTGCGTTTCAGTAATCAGTTACTGCGTTTAGTAACGCTGGCAGGTGAAAAGATAGGAGAGCGGCCCGCCGACCAGATAAGTTTTTTTATCAATTTGCGTGATATCCAGTTGCAGATAACCAGGATCGAGTGTGATCTCTGCCAGGAGAAGATTAAACACAGCATCCGGTGTAGTGTCGTTAGTTGAAGTAATGGTCGTTCTTAATTTGTAGCGATAAGTGTCGCTATCGATTTTATTACCGGCACTCAGTGCAATACGTCGATTAAGGATGGTCACCTTATCACCAAAAGTAACCTGCCCATTCATTAATAGATAGCCGAACTTAGAATCAATAAAACGTAAATCCTGAGAAACAACAAACTCAATCTTTTGATCATCATGACGGCTAAGATCATAGCGGCTGAATGCTGAGCAGCGGAAAGGCAGATCGTCAGGCCGGGGCTTTACGTAATTAATTCCCGCGAAGACCAGCAGCAGCATCACAGCCAGGGTTATCGTCAGCGTGAGGGTAGCGTTCCGTTTCAAAGCGGTCTCCAGTCAAGATAATAGAAGTTTTCGCAGGAAACGATATGGCCACTGCTGTTTAGGTTACAGGCGGAAAGAATGGTCCTGCCATAATCTTTAGTTGTGAATGCCGTGTTTTTATCGAAATAGATGCGTCGTCCTGATACACAGGATTGATTATTCTCTTTAAGGATTTCCAGAATCTGCTTATCCAGTGACTTTTGCTCAAAAACATCCAGCCCCTGAATAATGACCGCCTCGCAGCCGCCTTCCAGTTTGATGGTACTCATAGAGGAATTCTTTTCAGCAGGATCCCCTGAAGTGATGTACCAGAAAGCACCTCCCAGCAACATCAGCATGATAAGGGCGACTATGACCTGTCTGAAGTTAAAAAAAGATTTTTTAACAGACTTGTGTGAGATAACTCGATCGGATGATAGTGAGTGGCTATCCTGGCTGGAATCAACATTTTCCTCAGGCATTTCATCAGCCTGAAGCTTCCCCACAACCACAGCCGGGGAGTGTTTATGTTCAATTTTGATGTCAGTATTTAGTCGGATGCCGATTTTCGGAATGGTGATAATCAGATTTTCACAACCATAAGCCGCAAGCGCTCTGCGCAGAATACTCAGATACTGGTTCAGATTAC